>JBCBTD010000036.1:0-41776 GCA_039818825.1 Pseudomonadota bacterium | reverse complement strand
GCTCTTTTTTGGCGATTTGGCTTTTTCTGTTGTTCGCGCCCTACTTGCCGGCCGTGTTCGGCCCGGCCTTTGGCGTGTCGTTTGGCGTCGCCGGGCGGATCGTCGCCACCGGCGACCCGGCCGCCGTCCGCGCCGACCCCACGGTGCGCGCCGCCTATCTCGGCGATCAGGCCGCATGAGCCTGTTGGCCGTCGAAGGGCTCGATGCCGGCTATGGCGCTGCCCGCGTTCTGTTCGGCGTGGAGCTGTGGGTCGGAGCCGGTGAGGTCGTCACCCTGATGGGGCGCAACGGCATGGGCAAGACGACCACCGTCCGCGCGATCATGGGGCTGCTGCGGCCGACCGCAGGGCGTGTCTCTGTCGACGGCATCGATCTGACCGCTGCGGCGCCGCACCGGATCGCTCGCGCGGGTCTGGGTCTGGTGCCGGAAGGCCGGCAGGTCTTCCCGAAATTGACTGTCGTGGAGAACCTGATCGCGACAGCCCGCCGCGCGGATGCCGGCCGCGCCGCACCGTGGACCCTGGACACCGTCTTCGAGCTGTTCCCGGCACTCGCCGAACGCCGGCACCACCGCGGCGCCCATCTCTCGGGCGGCGAACAGCAAATGCTCGCCGTCGGCCGGGCGCTGATGACCAACCCCCGGCTCCTCGTGCTCGACGAGGCCACCGAGGGGCTGGCACCGCTGGTCCGCGAAGAGATCTGGCAATGCCTGACCCGGCTCGCCGACGCTGGTCTGGCGATCCTGATCATCGACAAGAACGTCGAGGACCTGCTGCGCCTCGCCGCGCGTCACGTGGTCCTCGAACGTGGCCAGGTCGTCTGGACCGGCACGACGGAGCGTCTGCGAGCCGAACGCGATCGCGTCGAACGTCATCTGCACCTTTGACAGGCGCAGCCCCACGTCCAGACGTCGCTGTCCGCGCTGGTTGATCCGGCGGCAGTCGTCTATGACGCTCGCCATTCATTGCCGAGCGAGGAGAAGCGCCCGTGGAAAGCGGCGTCCATGAACTTGCCCCCGACCATCTCCCGGGCTTCATCACTGCTCCGGGCGCTACCGACGTGCTGCTGGTCTGCGTCGTCGTCTTCCTCGTCGTTTTCACGTTGGTGATCGGCAATCTCTATCTACGCTTGCACGCCCTGCCCGAGCGGATGGCGCACCGCGCCCACAGCAATCAGTTTCTGCTGATCGGAATTCTCGGTCTGTTGGCGCTGTTCACCCACAACAACCTCTTCTGGGTGGCGGCGTTGCTGCTTGCGGCCGTGCAGCTGCCCGACTTCATGACGCCACTCAACTCGATCGCCCGCTCGCTCGAACGCGCCACCTCGACGGATGGCCGCACCGATGTTTGAGCTGCTGTTCTGCTCGGCGCTGACGATCTTCCCCGACTACCTTTATCGCCGCTACGCCCAAGGCAAACGGATCGGTCAGGAGATCACCCTGTTCTCGGTCTGGTACGAGCTGCGCTGGGGGATCAGCGCCTGCTTCCTGCTGACCGTGTCGCTGATCGCGGTGATTTTCTACTTCCACCCGTCGACGACCAACGTGACGTCGTTCTTCCGCACGGTGACCATCCTGCCGGAATCGTCCGGACGGGTGACCGAGGTTTTCGTCAGGAACGGTCAGACGGTGGCGGCAGGCGACATGCTCTTCACCCTCGACGACACGGCGGAACGCGCCGCGGTCGTCACGGCGCAGCAGGCGGTCGCCGAAGTGGAAGCTGCCGTCGCCGTGGCACAGTTCGAGCTCGAAACCGCGAAAGGTCAGGTCCGCGAGGCGGATGGCCGCTTGGAGCAGGCCATCGACGAACTGGACCTGAAGCGCGACCTGGTCGCGCGGAACTCCGACGTGGTCAGTGAGCGCGAACTGCGTCAGCTCGAGAACATCGTCGCCAGCCGCCAAGGTGGTGTCGACGCAGCGCTGGCCAATCAACACGCGGTCGAGACGCACATCTCGACGCTGCTTCCGGCACAACGAGCGACGGCGGAAGCGGCGCTCGAGCAGGCCGAGGTCGCATTGGACAAGACCTCCGTGAGCGCACTGATCGACGGCCGGGTCGAGCAGTTCGCCCTTCAGCCGGGCGACATCGTCAGCCCCGTGCTCCGACCGGCCGGCATCCTGATCCCTACGGCGGTCGTGCGTGGCCGCTTCCAGGCGGGTTTCGGCCAGCTCGCCACCCAAGTGATCGAACCCGGCATGGTCGCCGAGATCGCGTGCTTGTCGCTGCCGTTCACCGTCGTGCCGATGGTCATTACCGACCTGCAGGAGGTGATCCCCGCTGGTCAGTTCCGTCCCAGCGACCAGCTCGTCGAGCTTGCCGACCGCGCGCAGACCGGCACCGTGGTCGCTACCCTGGAGCCGCTGTACGCCGGCGGCACCGACGCCATCCCGCCCGGCAGCAAGTGCGTCGCCAACGCCTACACCAACAACCACGACCGCCTGGCCGAAGGCGGCCTCAGCCTCGGAACGTGGCTGTTCCTGCACATGGTCGACACCGTCGGCCTCGTCCATGCGCTGCTCTTGCGGGTCCAGGCGCTGTTCCTGCCGATCCAGGTGTTGGTGTTCAGTGCGCACTGACCGGCGCGTTAGCGGTCGGCGGCCAGCTCCTCCAGGATCGGGCAATCCGGTCGCTCGTCGCCGTGGCAGCGTTCGGCGAGGCCGAGCAACGTCACCTTCATGGCTCGTAGCTCTGCGATCCGGCCGTCGATCTGGTCGACGTGGGCCAACGCCAAGGCCTTCACGTCGGCGCTGGCCCGGTCTCGGTCGGCGTACAGCGCCAGTAGCTCGCGGCACTGCTCGACGCTGAACCCGAGTGCCCGCGCGCGCGCCACGAACCGCAGCCGGTGGACGTCGGCGGTGTCGTAGACCCGGTAGCCGTTCGCTTCGCGGCCCCGGCCGCCGATGAGGCCGATCTGCTCGTAGAAGCGGATCGTTTTGGTCGGCAGGCCACTGCGCCGGGCGGCTTCGCCGATCTTCATGGCCGGCTCGCCGACACGTCCGGCCGCCATCGCTTCAACAACAACGCGCTGGCGACGACGCTGACGCTGGAGCAGGCCATGGCAGCGCCGGCGACGGCCGGGCTGAGAAGGCCGAGCGCAGCCACCGGCAGGGCGCAGACGTTGTAGGCGAAAGCCCAGAAGAGGTTCTGGCGGATCTTCGCCCTGGTCCGGGCGGCGATGTCGAGCGCCGCTGGGACGAGCGTGAGTGCCGGACGCATCAAGGTCACACCGGCGGCCGCGCGCGCGACGTCGGTGCCCGAGCCCATCGCCATTCCGAGATCGGCCTGCGCCAGCGCTGGCGCGTCGTTCACGCCGTCACCGACCATCGCGACGCGACGGCCCTCGGCCTGAAGCTCTGCGATCACCGCGGTTTTTCCTTCGGGAGGGACGTCGGCGCGGACGTCGGCGATCCCGACCTCGTCGGCGATCCATGCCGCCGCCCGGGCGTTGTCGCCGGTCAGCAGCACGGTTCCCACGCCCCGCTGGTGTAACCGCGCGACGGCAGCAGCGGCGTCCGGGCGCACCACGTCGGCCAGAGCGAGGGCGCCCAGCAGCCGGTCACCAGCCGCCGCGTAGACCACCGTCGCCCCTTCGGCCTCCCACGCGGCCGCCGCCGCAGAGACAACCGGTGGCACGTCGGCAGCGACGAACGCCGGGCGGCCGACCCGCAGGGCACGGCCATCGATCTCGACCTCTATCCCCTGCCCGGCCGTCGCCTCGAACGCCTCCGGCTCACCGAGTGCCAACGAGCGGGAGTTGGCAGCGGCGACCAGCGCCTTGCCGAGCGGGTGCTCGCTGCCGCGCTGCGCCGAGGCGACCAAGCGCAGCAGCTCGTCCGCGTCTTCGCTTTCCACAGGCAACGTCTGCCGCAAGCTGGGCGTACCCATGGTCAAGGTACCGGTCTTGTCGAGCACCACGGTGTCGATGTCGTGGGCGCGTTCCAAGGTCTCGATGTCCCGGATCAGCACGCCAGAGCGCGCAGCCGCACCGGTCCCGGCGACCAGCGCCGTCGGGGTGGCGAGGCCCAACGCGCAAGGACAGGCGACGACCAAGACCGCGACGGCAGCCACCAGCGCCATCTCGAAACCGCCGCCGATAGCCAGCCACCCGCCGAACGTTACCACCGCCAACGCCAGTACGGCCGGGACGAACACCGTGCTGACCCGGTCCACGAGACGCTGGATCGGCGCTTTCCCGGTCTGCGCGTGGGCAACCAGCTCGCCGATCCGCGCCAGCGTCGTGTCGTCGCCGATGCGCTCCGTACGGACCCGCAAGAGGCCGGAGCCGTTGATGGCGCCGGCCACCACACGGTCGCCGGTCCGTCGCGCGACCGGAAGGCTTTCGCCGGTGATGAGGCTCTCGTCCAGCTCGCTCTCGCCCCGAACGATCGGTCCGTCCACAGCCACCCGCTCACCGGGGCGAACGACGACGACATCGCCCACGGCAATCTCGGCGATCCCGACCTCGACCTCGTGGCCGGCGCGCAGAACGCGCGCGCGATCCGGGCGCAGCGCCATCAACGCGCGCAGCGCCGACGCGGCCGAGCGCTTCGCCCGACCCTCCAGCGCCTTGCCGACCAAGACCAGGGTGATCACCACGGCCGCAGCTTCGACGTAGAGGTGACCGGTTGTCGCCGCGCCGGCGATGGCGACCAGGGCGAGACTGTACACGTACGCCGCGGTCGTCCCGAGGACGACGAGCTGGTCCATGTTGCCGGCGCCTCTGCGGATCGCTTGCCACGCCGCCACATAGAACCTGCGGCCGACCCAGAACTGCACAGGCGTCGCCAGCGCCAGCTCCCACCATGGCGGCAAATGCGCCTGGACGCCGAACGGCATGAGCAGCATCGGCGCCACCAGCGGCAAGGTCAGCCCGGTGGCGAGCGCCAGATCGAGCCGATCGCGACGACCCTCTCGGGCTTGACCCTGGCCAGCTTTGCCATCGACCACGCCGGCCGCGACCCCAGTCACTTTGGCCGTGTAGCCGGCTGCCTCGATCGCTTCGATCAGAACATCGACCGACCAGGCACCGGCGACGTGCCGAACGTCCACCCGGTCGAGCGCCAGGTTGACGTCGACGTCCAGGACGCCGGACAGATCTTCGACAGCACGTCGGACGCCATCGGCGCAAGCAGCACAGGTCATGCCGCCGACGTCCAGTCGGGTCGTCGCCTCGCGGACGCCGAAGCCCGCGGTCGTAACGGCTCCAACGCAATCGCGCGGCGTTGCGACCAACGGGTCGAAGGCGATTTCGGCGCGGTCGAGCGCCGGGTTGACGTCCACCGCTGACACCCCCGGCACGGCTTGCAGCGCCGCCGACACGCGCCGCGCACAGCCAGTGCAGGTCATGCCGGTGACGTCCAGGCGCACCGTGCTGGCGCCCCCCGTTACTGCCGTCGGAACGGCAAGATCCAAAGCGCTTCTCCTAGATCAGAGCCTGGAGGATGAACCTTCCAGCAACTGGAAGGTCAAGCGCCGGAGATCAGGCCCAAAGGGCGAAGGCGACCGTCGTTGCAAGGCTCGCCAGGGCGAGAGTGGTTCCGACCACCACGGCGAGGTGCCCCCACCCGAGCGCCGCCATCGCCTGCAGTGACGTCTTCAAGCCCAAGGCGACGATCGCCACCACCAACAGCCACCGCGACAGGTCGTTGAGCACGCCGACGACGGCAGCTGGCACCCAGCCAGCACTGTTGATGAGCATCAGCCCGAAGAAGGCAACCGCGAACCACGGCAACGGCGCCGCCGTTCGACCGGACGTCCGCGTCAGCACCAACGCAAGGACGACCACGACCGCCGGCAG
Organism: Pseudomonadota bacterium; assembly: GCA_039818825.1. Classification (GTDB taxonomy): domain Bacteria; phylum Pseudomonadota; class Alphaproteobacteria; order Geminicoccales; family Geminicoccaceae; genus JBCBTD01. The sequence goes on along the minus strand of JBCBTD010000036.1, from coordinate 35,980 downwards.
CAGCGCGACACGCAACAGCTTGACGTAGGTCGCGACGTCACCGGTGGTCTCGCTGACCGCGTAGCCCGCACCGACGACCTGCGCGACGTCGTGGATCGTGGCGCCAAGCAGGATGCCGATGCCGACGTCGTCGAAACCGGCGGCCGCGTAGACGACGGGATAGACGATCATCGCCAGTGTGCTGAGCGCGGTCACCGCGACGACGGTGAAGAGCGTGTCGCGCTCCAGCCGCTCGTTCGGCGGCAGCACCGCGCTGATCGCCAAGGCGGCGGAGGCGCCGCAGATGCCGACGGAACCGCCGACGAGGATGCCGAACCGCCAGCCGCGCCCGGCGACGGTGGCGAGGAGCAGGCCGGTCAGCAACGTGGTGCAGACGCAGGCAACGACCAGCAGTGCCGGCCCGGCGCCCAGCGCCGTGATGTCGTCGACGGTGATCCGCGCGCCGAGCAGGGCGATCCCGATCCGCAACAGCCGGCGCGCGGAGAATTCGATCCCTTCGACCGCGGCGCCCTCCTGCGACAGGAAATGCAGCGCCATGCCGAGCAGCAGGGCGAACAGCATCACCGGCCCGCCGTAGTGCTCCGAGAGAAACGTTGCAGCGAAGGCGATGACGAAGCAAAGCGCGACGCCGGGCGCCAACGCGCGAAGCCCTCGGACGAAGCCGGGCCGTGCTTCGAGGGCGGTCTCCTGGCGATCGACGTCGGCCATCGCCTCAGTCCTCGGCGCCGGGCCGTTGCCGGGTCCGCTTCACCGTGCTGCGCGCCGTTTTGGCTTCGAGGCGTCGCCGTTGGCTCGACCGCGTCGGGCGGGTCGGCCGCCGTGGCCGTTCGACGACGGCCGCCTCACGTAGCAGCTCCGTAAGCCGGGCCAGCGCGTCCGCCCGGTTCTGCTCCTGGGTTCGGAAGCGTCGCGCGACCAGAACGAGCGTACCGTCAGCGGTCATGCGCCGACCCGCCAAGGTCCGGAGGCGTGCTTTGACCCGATCGGAAAGGGCGGCGTTGTGCATCACGTCGAAGCGGAGCTGCACGGCCGTTTCGACCTTGTTGACGTTCTGGCCGCCCGGCCCTGAAGCCCTGAGGAAGCGCCAAACGAGGTCACGTTCGTCGAGGCGCAGACCGGGTGCCACCTCGATCACGAGCGAACCCGGGCGCGCGGCTCACCCATGCCGAGCGCAAGCCAACGTCCGCTGGGATCGCCGAGCGCCGCCCGATCAGTGCCCCCATCCACCTGGAACGTCCCCCCATCGATCGTCCCCATGATGGACGGCCGGGCCGGCGATGGCCAGTGCGTGGGCGAACGGTCGAAGCGGCGGCCGGCTGACGCCTTCAACCGGCGTAGCTGAGGACGACCGCGCTGTAGGGGCCGAGGCCGACGGCGCCGCTCGCGCCGAGGCCGTCCAACGGCGTGTCGGTGGCGCCGACGTCGTAGCTCGGATGGTCGCCGTAGTCGTCGCCGTAGCCGCGCCAGTCGCTGTTGAGGCGCAACCGCCAGTGGCCAGCATGCGGCAGGCCCAGGTGGTAACCGTCGTGAGCGCGATTGGCGAAACTCAACACGACCACGACGTCGTCGCCAGGCCCGCCCCGCTCCCAACGATGGAAGGCCACCACCTTGTCGACGTCGTTGACGTGGAAGACGTGCACGTGCGGCCCCCGCAGGCCGCGGCTGTCGTCCCACCAGTTGCGGCGGAGGCGCACCAGATCGCGGTAGAGCTGGAACACGCCTTCGAAGCGCTCCTTCTTCTGCCAATCCAGCGGGTCGACGTCGCGGAACCACTCGTCCTCCAGGAACTCCTGGCCCTGGAACAGCATCGGGATGCCCGGCGCGGTGAAGACCAGCGCCGCGCCGAGAGTCGAGCGCTTGCGGGCGTACCAGCTTCCGGGATCGCCGACGTCGATGTCGTGCGGCAGCCGGGCCCGCCCGTTCGCCACTTCGTCGTGGGACTCGGTGTAGATCACGCGCTTCAACGCTTCACCGTCGAACGAGCTGGTGATCGCGTCGCGGATCGCCCACATGCTGCGGTCGGAATCGTGGGTGAGGACGAGGGTCTCCCGCACCGGGTGAACGAAATTCGCGGCCCATTGCGAATCGAAGCCGGCGCCGCCGTCGAAGGTCGAGCGCGTCACCTTCGGGTCGTCCTGGAGGTCCTCGGCGATGCTGATCTTCCACGGGCTTCGCGCGTTGATGTCGTCGTTGATCCATCGCATCAACGTCCACCCGGCTTCGAGCCACTGCCCGGCGTCACGGACGTTGCCGTGGACCGAGCGGATGTAGAGCGTCATGTCCCAGCGCAGGCCGTCGGCGCCGAACGTGTCGAGCCAGTAGAGCGCGTTGTCGCGCAACAGCTGGCGGACCTCGCCGCGCCCGTAGTCCGGCCGGGTGTGGCCCCAGGGGGTTCCCGCTCGCCAGTCGTTGTAGAAGTAGATGCCGCCGCCCTGATCACCCCAGCCGTCGAACTGCCAGAGGTCGAGGTCGGACGGGCCGAGGTGGTTGTAGACGACGTCGATGATGACGGCGATGCCCCTGGCATGAGCCGCTTCGATGAAGGCCCGCAATCCGGCCGTGCCGCCATAGTCGGTCTCGACAGCGAAGATGTCGCTGGGGTTGTAGCCCCAGGAATAGGCGCCGGGAAACTCCGCGCACGGCATCAGCTGGACTGCGTTGACGCCGAGTTCCACCAGATGGTCCAGGTTCTCGATCGCGGTGCGCAGATCGCCGGGCGGGCCGCCGGGCGTATCGTTGTAGGTGCCGACGTGCATCTCGTAGATCACCAGCTCGTGCCAGGGGGGCATGTCGAAGCCCGCGCCCGGGCTTCCGGCGGCGGCGGGATCGACGATGATCGAGTTGCCGTTGGAGTGATCGACGTCGCGGCCATAGGGGTCCTTGCGCCAGACCTCGCCCGCCGGGCCGTCGATGACGAAGCGATACTTCTGACCGGCGACGGCGCCGGCGACGTCACCCGACCAATAGCCGTGCGCCTCGTGCGCCAGCGGATTGGCAGTCGTCGACCAGGCGTTGAAGTCGCCGGCGACGACGACGCTCCGGGCGTGCGGCGCCCAGACCCGAAACGTCACCCCGGCTTCGTGCAGCAGCGCGCCCATCCCCGGTGCCGTACCCGTTGCCGGTCGCACGTGATCCGTCGCCTCGTCCGCCATCGCTCGTCCGCTCCCGCTGCTCAAGCCGATGACCGGCACATTACCTGACGGAAAGCGCCTTGTCGCGCTCTCTACCGGCCCCGATCTCGACATCGCCGGCCCCGAGAGTCACAACGCCGTGCAAACGACGCAAGGGCCAACGGCAGCGGCCCGCGGGAGGGGTGATGGCGCAGCAACTGACGAACGAACGCGTGGCTTGGTTCAACGGCGCGTTCATGCCGGAGCGCGAGGTCCGCATCCCGTTCCGCGACAAGAGCTGGATCTACGGCGACGGCTGCTTCGACATGACCCGCAGCTTCGGCCATCGGCTGTTCAAGGTGAAGGAGCACGTCGACCGGCTTTACCGCTCGCTCAAGTACCTGCGCATCGACCCGGGGCTCGGGCCCGAGCGGATGGGCGCGCTGACCGAAGAGCTGTTCGAGCGCAACCGCCACCTGCTCGGTGCAGATGACGACTATTGGGTCGGTCAGCGGATCAGCCGCGGTGTGCGCGAGGTCGAAGGCGACGGGCTGGAGGACCACGGACCCAACGTCGTGCTCGAGTGCATCCCACTGCCGCTCGCCAAGCGCGCCAAACTGTTCAAAGAAGGCATGCGGGTGGTGGTGCCCTCGCATCGGCGCACGCCGCCCTCGTCGCTCACGCCGCGCGCCAAGACCCACAACTACCTCAACCTGATCGTCGCCGACCACGAGGTGCAAAGCGTCGATCCCGAGGCCTGGGCGGTGCTCCTCGACGTCAACGGCAATCTCTGCGAAGGCCTCGGCTCCAACGTCTTCGTCGTCCGCGACGGCGCGTTGCTGACGCCGCACGAGCGCTACGTGCTGCCGGGCGTGAGCCGCGCTACGGTGATGGACCTCGCGCGCGCGGCGGACATCGAGGTGCGCGAGACGGACATCGACCTCTACGACGCCTACAACGCCGACGAAGCCTTCCTCACCTCCACCTCGCTCTGCCTCTGCCCGATCGTCAGCATCAACGGCGTGCACCTGGGCGAGGAGGGCGAAGTCTGGGGACCGATCACCAAGCGCCTCGCCGACGCCTATTCGGACTACGTCGACCATGACTACGTGGCGCAGTACGTGAATCGCTACGTGGAAGGCGCGAACGCGCGGGCCTTCTGATCGATGAGCCATTCTGCCGGTTGGATCTGTTCGGCTACGGGAGGGCTAAGCGGGCGGCATTCTTCGGCTTTGGAAGGGGAGCCGGCATAAGCGCAGATCGCCGCGACGACGGCTTTGCGGACTTTCCGGTCATTCATCTGATCGCGACGAAGGTCCGAAAGTGGCGGATACCTGACCAGCAACAGCTAGAGCCTTACAAGGCCAGTTCGCCCGATGATGGATTGGGCGAGCCCAACTCATATCAGCTAAACTCCAATGACCTGACGGTTATCAGTTTGGGAAATCTCATCTCACAATCAGGGTCGTGGAGTTTCGCGCAAAACCGATGTCATCTTCTCCGCCGCTGATCTTGTCGGCTCTGGAATGGTTTCTAGGCGCTCAGGTTCAAACTCCAAACGATCGAAAGTGTCGACGAGCGTCACCCGCGTCTCGTTGAAATCCAACATGCATCCTCGACATTCCCTGTAAAAACCAACCTTATCGGGATGCAGCTCAACAACCAACTGAGAAATCATCATCGAAGCCAGTGCAACCTCAAATCTTCTGTTTGCTTTTTGCGCGAATTCACGGACATCTGCCGCTGATACTATGACGCACTTTCTCTCCGACACGCTGAAGTAATTCCAAATAACTTTTTCGTCATGAACGTCGGCGATCATCCACTTAGTAAAGAGAACAACCAAATCTAGCCCGAAGTCCTTGATTGCCTCTTGACCAAGCACATAGACGTTTCCCGCAACTATATTCTTGCGCAACGATTCTTCTTTGCCCACAACTTTTGGACCGAGACGTTTTCGAGCCCAGTCCAAAGTTGATTCACCGCCAAATGTAATTGAGCGCGGAACGGAGCCGTCAATCATCTCAAATCTGAATTCGCTTTGACAATCATTCAACTCATTCAGTATTTCAAGGAGAAATCCTGCATTTACCTCTAGATCCCAAACTCCAACTCTCATTCTGTCAGATGATTGGTTCATCCCATGACCCGAGTTGGCATTATCGCTCGGGATAAAACGGTGAATATAAGCCATTAAGCAGCAAACTCCGGGAAGAGTATCTCAGCGCCGGGCGCTCGATAAAGTATAGGAATGCCCCACTCAACAGCCGCGTTGTCTACGTCTCCACGGGCCAAGGTAGTAAAGCTTCGCTGGCGTCCGGAACTGACTGCCAAGTCGATATCACCGTTTTGAAGTAGAGAGTCGTAAACTCCTCCGCAAAACTCCGCAACTGTGTCTGCCGGGACGGCCATTTGATTTGCAACAGCAGCAGGAACGCCCATGGAAACAGTTGTAAATGCTATGTTCGAAAATGGAGCTGCGACGGCAGCTTCACCAGAATTGCAGGCAGTCAAGACCACTAGGCGAGTTTTCGCTGCAGCGACCATCGTCGCGAATTGCATAGAACTCATGTGTTCAACGGTTCCTGTGTCATCGGCCAATCGCAACATGCCTATTGATTGAGATGATCCGGTCTGCACCTCTCCATGCCCCAAGAAATGAATCACATCCCAGTTATCATCAGCCTCAGTCACAGCATTGCTAAAGTCTTGTCTGTTCGACGCGGAACAGACAACCAGTTCGACTTTGTTACGTGGCATGCGCAGCTTAAACTTTCGCTCAAGCACTGCCCTCATTTCGTCAATTGGAACATTCCCATCGTTTGGCTCGCGAGATACAGCTAGGAGGACCCTAAGTGTTTCCCTGCCTTGATTTTTAACAGGGATAGAACGACACGGAACAATTCTGGCAATCGAACGTTCGACGTCTGGTATTGGCATGTCACCAGGACCGCACATGTACTCCCAGGGTATCAGCTGCAGGTCACAGTCGTTGATTAATAGATTTATTCGTATACCGCCTGTTCTTCCCTCACCATAGAGGGGCCCGATTGCTCCATTGATTAGTACGCCACCGAGGCTCCTTGAAAAATCTTCAAGATCACTTTGTGGGATGGTGGCCGTGTTTGTGAGGCTCTGTACAATTAATTCGCGCTTTTCAAGCAACCGCCCGATGGTGCCATCTTGGGGTAGCTCAAGTATCGCCGCATGGTTGTTCAAACGGGCGACAACCCAAGACGGGAAGCATGCGCCACCGTCGGGTTTTGGCTCTTTTGCACCTACAATTGTCAGGTCCAAGGACGAACTAAGTGACAAGACTCATAGCCCCCCGAGTTTGGTCCCTCGCGCTCTAATTCGCACGACAGCATATGTAATGTCAGCGTACGGAGCAGAGCTTTTTTCGACATTGCCTTTGTCGCCACCCCACACCGACTTTGAAACAAGGTGACCGGTGTGGCCAAGAAAAAGCGGGGGATCATCCCTTAACTGCTTAGCATCGTGGCCCTTCAAAAGAACGTAATATCCGGGGGAAACACAGCCAATTCTTACCGCATCAAGATCTCCGGTATAATCAGACTTTGCTGCTTCCGAAAAAGCGAGTGTCAGTGGTCGGCTTTGTATTATTGGAGTTGCCGAATTGGACTCAAACTGGCCAATCATTTCGTCAATCAGTTTGACTGCGTCCAAGGCGATGCCCGGAAAGCCAACGCTGCTTACGATCTTCTTCAGATTCTGGTCTTGACCTATGCCACTTAGGGCTTTTCGCCACCAAGGCTTCTCGGGATGGGCAATAACTTCTAGCCTAAGTTGCCCGAGTCCGCCTGGAATTTCCACTGGGCGTCGCCGAAAAGTCTCAGTAAAATTGTCACTCATTTCTTTTGGTTTGTCGCTGTTCGAGCCGGACCGAACGTGCTCGTAAAGATCCAAACCCGCTGCTACTGACCAGAATAGCGGCTCGAGGGGTGAATTCGATGATTTGTCCTTTCCTAAGTCCAACCTAAGGGTAGCTCTAGAGGTTGCATCAATGCTCTTCACGAATGAATTGGCGATGTGAAAGGCCATCATCGACAAGCTGACATGAACGTCCGGTTCGTTTTGGTCGCCGGCAATGTCAGGAGCAACTTCGGTAAGATCCGTTATTGGATTCTCTGTTCCGCCGAGGCGGAACATCATGAAGTTATCACTTGGTTTAGGGCCTCCCTTTCCACCTAAGAGGGGGATTTTCGGAGATTGATGTTCTTGAGGTAGCTCAAAGGGATTGAACGCCTCATAGCCAAGGTCTCCAAACGAAACTTCATTCATCAAATTTCCTTTCTTACAACTATTTGTATCATTTTACAATCAAATGACGATAAACGGATGAGCGAGCATTTCCTAGGATTCCTGCTGTGTCGGGTTAAGGCTTACAATCGGCACGAAGCTCGTTGTTTGCGCGATGGTGCTTCTTGGGCTCCCTTGGAACGGGTCTTGTGGATAGTCGGCCGATTGTCATGGAGCAGCAACCAGCAATTGGCCTATGATCTGCTCCCCGGAAACGTCTGCGCTTTCCGGTTAGTCTGTTCCTCAGCTGATGTGATCCCTGGAGCAGGCCTAACTTCCGAACGAGGACACTCCGGGGAGCAGGTTACTCGAAGCGCCGACGAATCCCAAGAACGGCCATTTGCGCAAACCGCAGCATCGGTCGAAGTGGGCTCAAAGCCGGCCTCTGCAGACCGTTGCGGGACGACCGCTTCAGGCCGACTTCGGCTGTCGAGCTTGCATCCGCCAACCTGCAGCTTCGAGAAACTCATCATGCGCTGCGAGAACTCACGCGGTCAGATCGCCCCTGAACCCATCTGCTCTGCCATGTAGTCGGCCTGGCGCAGCGCCAAAGCGACGATCGTCAGCGTCGGGTTCTCGGCGCCACCCGTGGTGAAGACCGAGCCGTCGGAGACGAACAGGTTCGCCACCTCGTGGGCCTGGCCCCAGCGGTTGACGACCCCGTCCTCGGCGCGCTCGCTCATCCGGTTGGTGCCGAGATTGTGCGTCGAGGGATAGGGCGGCGTGTCGTAGACGTCGACGGCACCGGCCGCTTCGTAGACCGCCCGACCCTGGGCGAACGCGTGGGTCCGCATGGCGACGTCGTTCGCGTGGTCGTCGAAATGCACGTCGGGGATCGGTAGGCCGTGCGCGTCCCGCGTCTCGGCGTGCAAGGTCACGGCGTTGCCGGTCTGGGGCATGTCCTCGCCGACCAACCACATGCCCGCCATGTTCGCGTACTGGTCCATCTTCCGCGTGAAGTCCCTGCCCCACGCCCCAGGATCGAGGAACGCCGCCATGAACGGCAGGCCCAGAGCCAGGGTCTCCATCTCGTATCCGCCGACGAAGCCACGGGTGGGATCATTGCGGCTCTCGTCGGTGATGATGCCGGCCATCGTCGTGCCGCGATGCATCCGCACCGGCTCGGCAAAGGCGGCATACACGCTGCCGGTCATGTGCCGCATGTAGTTGCGCCCCACCTGGCCCGAGCCGTTGGCGAGACCGTCCGGGAACTGGGCCGAGGCCGAATTGAGCAGCAGCCGTGGGCTCTCGATGGAGTTGCCGGCAACGCAGACGGCCCGCGCCTTCTGGTGTTGCTGGTTGCCGTCCGCGTCGGCGTAGAGCACGCCCGTCACCTTGCCGCTGGCGTCGTGCTGGATTTGCAGCGCCTGCGCATCGATCCGCAGCTCACACTTGCCGGTTGCGATCGCTGCCGGGATTTCGGTGTAGAGCGTCGACCACTTCGCCGCGGTCTTGCAGCCCTGGAAGCAGAAGCCGAGCTGCTGGCAAGAGGTACGGCCATCGCGTGGTTGGCTGTTGATCGCCATCCGCCCGGTATTGCAGTCGTTGTAGCCGAGCTTCATGGCGCCGGCATACATCACCATGAAGTTGTTGTTCCCCGGCAGTCCCGGAATGCCATGGGTGCGGGTCACGCCCATCCGGTCTTCGGCGGCCTCGTAGTAGGGCTCGAGCTCGGCGAGTTCGAGCGGCCAATCCAGCAAGGTCGCGCCGGCGACGTCGCCGTAGGTCGTGCGTGCCTTGAACTCGTGCTCCTGAAAGCGCAGCGATGCGCCCGCCCAATGGGTCGTGCTGCCGCCCACGGTCTTGCAGATCCACGCCGGCAGGTTCGGGAAATCGCGGGCAACGCGCCAACTGCCCGTGGCCTCGCGTGGGTCGAGCCACGAGAGCTGAAGAAAGCTCGCCCACTCGTCGTTGACGAACGTCGACGGTTCCTCGCGGTTGCCGGCCTCCAGCAGAACGACGTCGATGCCCTTCTGCGCAAGCGCGTTGGCCAAGGTGCCACCGCCGGCGCCGCTACCGATGACGACGACGACGCCGTCGTCCGTGAGGTCGTAAGGTGCTGCCATGATACCCTCCCCCTCAACCGCGATAGGCCGGTGGGCTCGCCTCGGCGGAGGGAGCGTCCAACCAGCCCAAATCCTGGAATCCACGGTCGATGTAGCCGCCCTCGTCGGCGGAGCTGCCCTCGTAGCCGAAGACCGGCCAGACCAGCGGGTTGTTGTAGAGTTCGACCACGGCGGTGCCGCGCACCTTCTGGACGAGCGGATCACCGATCTGTTCGGCCACCACCGCGGTTCGGTGTTCGGGGTCGAGGTCGACGAAGCGACCGCCGGCGGCCGCGTCGAGTCGCGCGACGCCGCTCACCAGCTGTTCCTGGGCCTCGGCGTCGCCTTCGGCAGCACCGTCGAGCGCCTCGACGACAACGGCGTAGTACATGTCACCCAGTTGATCGTGCGGATAGAGCACGCGGGCGAGCTGCAGCAACGTCTCGGCGGTCGACGCATCGAGGTGGTCGAGGGTGATCGCCCAGGCGCCCGAGGGGTCCCTGAACACGGCCATCCCGCCGGCGCCGATGGCCAGAACCGCGGTGCCCGACCGCCGCAGGAACAACCGACGGTCCAATACGTACTTCGCCATGACGTCACCTTCCCCCCTGATCGCAACACCCACCGGCCACCAGCTCAGCCGTAGCGGCCGTGGCGCTGCAGCACCTCGATCTGGTAGCCGTCCGGGTCCTGGACGAAAAAGAAGCGGGCGAGCAGCTTGCCGCCAGGCTGAAACGCGACGATGTCGCGTGGTGCCAAGCCGGCCTCGACGAAGCGGCGATGTTCGGACTCGAGATCATCGACCGCGAAGGCAAGGTGACCGTAGCCGTCACCAAGCGCGTAGTCGGTCGTGCGATCGGCGTTCCAGGTCAGCTCGACCTCGACGTCGGTGCCGTCGTTGCGCAGGTAGACGAGCGTGAAGCCGTCGAAGTCGAAGCGCTCGGCAACCTCCAGCCCGAAGGCGACTCGGTAGAACGCGATCGACCGGTCGAGGTCGCAGACCCTGACCATCACGTGGATCAGCTTCGCCAATCCGTTTCTCCCTGATCTCGTTCGAAACTAGCGCGGCGGCGCCAGCGGCGGGTAGCAGGCGGCTACTACAGCGTCAGGACGCTGCTGCCTGCCCTGGCACTGGCTCGGGTACGGCGAAGCTCAGATAAGTCGTGCAGGTCACCCGCAGAAACGACGTGAAGTTGGCGATTTCGCCCTGCTTCTCCAGCACCTCGTCGTGCAGCACGGTGACCAGTTGCGGCACACTCAACCCTTCGTTCGCGGCCATCCGTTCGAGAATGGCCCAGAACCGCCGCTCCAGGCGGATGCTGGTGACCATGCCATGCAGGCGGATCGATCGGGCCGTCGACTCGTAGTCGGCCGGGTCGGTACTTGCGTAGACGTTGCACATGGTTGCCCCCTTGATCGTCTTCGACGATTCGTTGAGCCAACCTGTCTAGCGCAACCGACCGGCGAAGGCACCGGGCGCTACGACCGCGCCTCGCCGCGTGCGAACCCCGAGGCGCAGCGGCGGCGTGACCTCAGTCCTGCGGCTCGACGTAGCCGGCTTGAGAGCAGAACGGCCCGCCCTGGAAGCGCTCGGCCACCGGATCGACGGCCAGCTTCGCCTGCTCGGCGTAGGCGTGCTCGGCTTGGTCCTCCGAGCGGTGCCTGGGACGGTAGCCGAAGCGGAAGGCCGGCTCGTTGTCCCACCAGCTCCGAGTGTTGTCGGACGCTCCCCAGAACACCTCGTTCCTGAGGTCTGGATGCTCCAGCCCGATGCGGCAGAGCTGCACGAGGTCGTCAGGGTGCAGCCAGATCGAGAGGCGTCGGACGTCGGCCGGCGCAAAAGCGACGTGGCCGATGCGAAGGCTGAGCACGCGCATGGCGTACTTGTCGGCATAGAGCGAGCCGAGCCCTTCGCCGAACGCCTTGCTGACGCCGTAGAGCCCGTCCGGGCGGACCCGGTGATCGACCCCGATCCGCCGTTCGCGGCCGTAGAAACCGATGGCGTGATTCGAACTCGCGAACACGACCCTGGGCACGCCCTCGAGCCGGGCCGCCTCGAACAGATTCCAAAGCCCGACGACGTTGGATTGCAGCACCGTCGGCCAGTGTGCCTCGACCGACTGGCCACCCAGGTGAATGATGCCGTTCACCCCGTGGCAAGCGGTGCGAACCGCGTCGATGTCGGTCAGGTCCGCCTCGACGAACCGCTCACCCGGCGCGAGACCGGCGACCGGCGCCACGTCGCTCAAGACGAGGTGGTCATAGGCCTCACGCAAGAGCGGCCGGATCATCTGGGCGACGCCGCCAGCGGCACCGGTGAGCAGGATCTTGGTCATCGTCCGTCTTTCAGCCTTGAAAACGCATCTCGGGCACACCCTGCACCCCGAGGCCGGTCAGGGCGAAGAGGCTGCCCGCCTGGGGCTGCTGGGCTTCCGTCCCGGGTGTCAGACCCTCACCGATCGAGGTGACGTAGAGCACGTCGAGGTTCGGCCCGCCGAACATCGGTTTCGACGGCCGCTCGACCGGCATGTCGATGGTGCGATCGAGCCGACCCTGGGGCGTGATCCGGTAGAGTTGCCAGCCGCTGACGCCGGCCATCCAGTAGCAGCCTGCGGCATCCACCGTGCCGCCGTCCGGACGGCCCGCCACTTGCCGGCAATCGAACAACGGCCGCGGCGCCAGCGGCCAGCCTTCCTCCGGGTGATAGTCGCTCACCCACACGGTCTGCACGTCGGGGTGCGAGTCCGAGTGGAACATCTGCCGGCCGTCGGGACTGAAGGCGAGACCGTTGGTCGTGTAGTAGCCGGCACGCCAACGCCGGCAGGCCAGGTCATGGTCCACGCGGTAGAAGCTGCCGTCGGCCGCCGCCGGCTTCGCCGTCATCATCGACCCGGCCCAGAAGCGGCCCTGGCGGTCGGTCGTGCCGTCGTTGAAGCGGTTGTTCGCCAGCTCCGGTTCCGGGTCGTGCAGCTGCGTCTTGACGCCGGACGCGAAATCGAACGTCCAAAAGCCGCTCTTCAGCGCCAAGAGCGCGCCACCTGCTTCACGCAGTGCCAAGCAACCGATCGGCTCGCCGACGTCCCAATGCTCGATGCCGCCGGTTTCCGGATCGAACGCGTGGATCCGCCCTTGGGGGATGTCGACGAACCAGAGCTTCGCGGTCGCTACGTCCCAGACCGGGCCTTCCCCGAGCTGCAAACGGAGATCGGCCGCACAAGCAATCTCCACGTCGGCCATCAGCCTCCTCCCCGCTTCCGTTGGGCCGGAAGCTAAGGCCCCGATGCTGCGGCGGCAATGGCTCGTGGCGCGCGCGGTTGCATGGCACCGCACCACGCGTGCAAGGTCGCGCATCGCGCACGCCCGAAGAGGCGCGGCCGGCCGAACACGCCGGAACATCGACCAGGAACCCGCCATGGCCGCGCCCGACCCGACCCACATCATGCAGATCGCCAGCGGCTATGGTGTCTCGAAGGCACTGCTTTCCGCGGTCGGCCTCGGACTGTACACGCGCCTCGCCCGAGGTCCGATGACACTCGACGCTATCGTCGCCGAGTTCGGTCTGGTCCGCCGGCCGGCGATGGACTTTCTGGACCTCTTGGTCTCGGTCGACCTGCTCGGCCGCGAGGGCGACGGCGAGGGTGCCCGCTACCAGAACACGCCCACGACCGCGGCGTTCCTCGATCGCAACCAACCGAGCTACGTCGGCGGCATCATCGAACTCTGGGAGCGGCGCAACTACCGCTTCTGGGCCGATTTCACCGAAGCCGTCCAAACCGGCAAGGCCCAGAACGAGACGAAGCGCGCCGAGACGCCCTTCTTCGAGACGCTCTACGCCGAGCCGGCGCGGCTCGAAGCTTTCATGGAGGCGATGAACGGCGCGTCGATCCGCAACTTCGAGAAACTGGCCGAGGTCTTTCCGTTCGAACGCTACCAGACCCTGACCGACATCGGCGGCGCCGATGCCCTGCTGACGCGGCTGGTCGCTGCCCGTCACCCGCACCTTCGATGCACCACGGTCGATCTGCCGGTGGTGACCGAGATCGCCAAGCGGAAGATCGACGCGGCAGACCTCGGCGATCGGATCGAAGCGGTAGCACGCGACTTCTTCGCCGAATCGCTGCCACCCGCCGACGTGATCACGATGGGTATGATCCTCCACGACTGGAACCTGGAGAAAAAGAAGCTCCTGGTGAAGAAGGCCTACGACGCCTTGCCGGCGGGCGGCGCCTTCGTCGTCATAGAGGCGATCATCGACGACGCGCGGCGCACGAACACCTTCGGCCTTTTCCTCTCGCTCAACATGCTGATCGAGTTCGGCGATGCCTTCGACTATACCGGCGCCGAATTCGAGGGCTGGTGCAGCGAGGCAGGCTTCACGCGCTTCGAGGTGATCCCGCTGGAAGGACCGTCGAGTGCGGCGGTGGCGTACAAGTGAGGGTGACGTCGACGACCGTCTGGCGGCAGGCAACCCGACCACACCGGTCAGCATGGGCATACGCACCGCGCAGCTGATCGTTGTTTCGGCCACGACGCCGTTGCTCAGCGTCGTGGCCTCGCATCGAAGATCGACCAACGGCGGCCCGAAGCAATTCTGGCTTTCTGGACGCGTTCGTCGCCAATACACTCACACGACACCGTTCCGTTGCATCCAACACGCCGATTTGAGGTAGAACATCGATGTTCAGACGCTTGGGTTCCGGCTGGGTCATCACCAAGCAGTCGTTGCAAGTCCTCGGCAGTCACAAATGGTTGCTGGTCTTTCCGCTACTGACTCTGCTCGTCGTCGGTGGGTTCTTCGCCGGCGTCGTCGCGGGCGCCATCGACGTCGGGCTGAGGACGCACATCCTCGCACCGGGCGACCTGTCGGACGTCGTCGACGAAGCCGCGTCGGTGGCTGCGACGCCGGCTACGCCTTCCACGGCAACCGCGCCCGCCAGCGAGACTCGAGGTCAGCAGCCCAACGACGAAGCCGCCGAGGCCACGATCGTCCAAACAGTGGCGTTCGTCGCGTTCCTCGTCGTGTACTTCTGCATTTACAGCATCTCCACGTTCTTCAACGTCGCCTTGCTGGCCTGTGTGCTCCGGATCTTTCGCGGTGAAGAGGCCGGGTTCGGCTACGGGATCGGCGTGGCCGTTCGGCGGCTTCCCGCCATCTTGGGCTGGTCGCTGATCGTGACGACCGTGGGCATTCTCCTCTCGATCATCGAATCACGCGGGCCGGCCATCACCCGGTTCGTATCGATGTTCGCAGGTCTTGCCTGGGCCGTCGCCACGTTCTTCGTGCTGCCGGTCATCATCGCCGAGAACGCAGGCCCGATCAGGTCGGTCCGCCGATCGACTAGCTTGCTGAGAGACGTCTGGGGGGAGTTCCTGGTCGTCAACATCGGCATTCGCGGCATCGTCGGCATCTGCATGTTCGTACTCGGTGGCACCATGATGCTCGTGATGGCGTACGCCGGTGCGGAAACCACCTTGATCGTTCCGCCGATCTTGGGCGCAGCGCTGTTCGTCATGCTGCTCATCTTGGCACCCTTGTCGATGATCGCCCACGCCGCACTCTACCACTACGCGACCGAGAACAATGCGCCGCCACCGTACACCGAGGCCGCGTTGCGCCAGGCGATTGCACCTCGGCTTCGCTGATCGCTCGCTGCGCGCTGCGGGAGCCGACGAACCCGTGGAGCGCCGGCGGCACCAAGGCCGAACACAGGACCCGCTGGCTCAGCGGGTCGAGGCATGCTTACGCCGCGCGCCAAGAGATCTGCTGGACCATCTTCTTCTGCACTTCGAACCGGCTCGGGCTCTCGTCCGGCGCTGCCTCGTACAGCACCTGCGTCGCTGGCGTCGCGAAAAGCAAGAACCCGTCCTCGACCGTTGCCTCGTGCCGTAGTTGTTCGCCAGCGTCACTACCCGGTTCATCCTTCGGCGAACCGGGGAGAAGCCGACCCAGTGGGATCCATCGCAGCCATTGAATGTCGTTGCCGATGGCGAACTGGACATGCACGCGGTAGCGGTCCGGCCCCAAGCCGCTCGCCCACCTCGGCTGGCGCCGGCGTGCCCACGTACTTCACTCGACTTGCGTGTGGGCGATTGCTGCGGGCAATTCACCTAACGGTGCCGGCTTGGCCTCGCTACCGATCATGCTCGGTCGCCGCCCCGCGAGGTGTCGTTTGGAGTACCACCAAACGCGTCACGGGCAGCTCATTCAGGCGGCGGTGTTGCCGAAGATCCGAGATGCCACCTGCGCCTGACGTCACCGCGACCTGCTCCCGGCGCCACGGATCGAAGCGGCGTCGCGGGCGTCACCAGCATCTCCGCCCCCTTCTGGCCGTTGCCTGGCTTGCCGCAACCTACCCTAGCGACCCGCATGGCGCGGTCCAAAGGCGAGTCCGTCGTAAGGAGTAACGCTTTTTGGAGCATTGAACCTCTGCAACAATTCTATTCAAAATGCACCAGATGGCGCTTCGAGTTGATTGTCGCTGTGTTACTCGAACCAGTCATCGCTCATGCACAGGACAAGAACTTCGCGGAGGATGGACATGCATCGCTTGACGTTCGTGGCGCTGGGGGGCGCCGTGATGTTCGCTGGCGCGACAATGGCAGCAGCAGATGAGCTGGTGTTGGGTGCCGAACAACTGGACCAGGTGACGGCCGCTGGCACGGTCAACTTTGACACCAACGTCCTCAAGATCGTCGACATCGACAAGACCGTCGATCTGACCGTGAACAAGACGGTGTTTTCCGACGTCGACGTCGACGGGTACCTGGCGACCGCCGAAGCATCGGCTGACGCTATCGAATTCTCGAACAACCTCGCCGAGACCGACTCGTTCGCACAGGTCAGCTCGTCGGGCGCCTACTCGTTCTCCGAGGCGCTGGCCGCGGGCAACGGCGGCTTCGTTCCGCCGACCGGCCCGTGAACCAGACCAACCAACGACATCGGCACCCGCCTGTGCCGATCGTCAACCAGACTGGGAGTTCGATCCGATGACCAAAACCCTGACGGGCCTGGCGGCCGCGTCTTTCCTGGCGCTTTCGGGTAACGCGCTCGCCGGCGAGCCGCTCGTCCTCGGCGCCGGCGACCTCGACGGCATCACCGCCGCCGGGATGGTCGACTTCGACACCAACGTCGTCAAATTCGTCGACATCGACAAAACCGTCGACCTTGTGGTGAACAAGACGGTCGACTCGACCGTGACCATCACGGGCTACCTCGCCACGGCCGAAGCTTCGGCGGACGCCATCGACTTCTCCAACAACCTCGCCGAGACCGACTCCTTCGCCCAGGTGAGCTCGCTCGGCGCATTCTCGTTCTCCGAGGCGCTGGCTGCCGGCGACAACGGCGGCGGTGGCGGTGGTGGCGGCGGCTGAGCTGCCCAGGACGACGCTCCTGCGGAGCGCGTGAGCCCGTCCAGCCCGGCCCGCGCTCGACCCGAAACGGCTGGTCCGATCCCCTGCCCCGCGCCCCGCGCGGGGTTTTTCTTCGCCCGCCGCTCGACCGCTGGCGTCCCCGCTTCCGGCGTTGGGCGCCATCGAAAGTAAGTGTAAATTCGTAAGCATCGATTGACGTAAAAACTAAGAACAAATTCTCTTCAGCGTTCTACAACCATTGATAGCACATGCTGCACACAACTCTAGTGTGGAGCATGTCTTCATGGTCAGTCCGTATCACGGCAGCCCAACCGAGCGTGTGGTCAACACCGGCGACCTCCGTATCGACGCGATCACCAACACACGGAAGTGGGCCGATGGCGGGCCGGCGGACGGCATCCAGATCACCTACAGCTTTCCAGACGCCGACAGCCGCTTCAACTACGGCTTCGCCAACGATCCGGACTACCGTGGGCTGACGCCCGCCGAGCAGGTGGGGTTCGAGCTTGCGCTGGCGGCGTGGGCAGACGTGGCGGACATAGGCTTCGTAAAGGTCGGCGACGACACCTATGAAGCTGGCACCATCCGCGCCGGAATGAGCGGCGCCGTGGCCGATATGGGTGCCATCGGCGCGGCCTACTTGCCCTCGACCTCGGCATCCGGCGGTGACGTATGGCTGAGCGCCGTTCTCACTTCGATCGATCCGGCGGACATGCTGCCAGGAACCTACATCTTCGACCTCTGGACGCACGAGATCGGTCATGCGCTCGGGTTGGAACACCCTTTCGACGGTAGCCAAAGGCTGCCCGACGACCACAATACGAACCAATACACAGTGATGGCGTATGCCCCGCACGCGGGAATCATGGGCCGTCCATCGACCCCAATGTTGTATGATGTACTGGCAATACAGCATCTATACGGCGCGAATATGGCGACCCGCGCCGGTGACGACGTCTACAGCTTCGCCAGCCGTGACGAAAACTTGCTCACGATTTGGGATGCTGGCGGCATCGATACCATCAATCTCTCGAACCAATTGGTCGGAGCGAACCTGAGCTTGGTCGAAGGGTCGTTCAGTGACGTCGGCATTTCGTTTCGACCCGGCAATCCGAAGCAAAACGTGGCGATCGCGTTCGGCGCCATCATCGAGAATGGCATCGGTAGTGCCCATGCCGACAGGATGGTCGGCAACGAGGTCGACAACGATCTGCGGGGCGGCGCCGGCGATGACGTCCTGGTCGGTGCCGGCGGCAATGATCAGCTCGATGGCGGCGCCGGCGCCGACATTGCGATCTACGGCGACGTCATCGGTGCCTATCGGTTCGGCCTTTGGAACGATGGCCGGTTGCTCGTCACCCATCAGCTCGACGGCCGCGACGGCACTGACCTCGTCACCAACGTCGAGACCCTTCGCTTTGGCGATACCGACTACGCCCTGAGTGCCATCCTGGCCCTCGTCGACGCCGTGCCGCCACCAGCCAATTCGCCGCCTACGGCTCTCGACGACCAAGCGGTGGCGGAGGTCGGCGACATGATCTCGCTGGCGCCGCTGGCCAATGACGCTGACGCCGATGGCGATTCACTCGTCATCTCATGGGTCGGCGAGGCGCAGCTCGGCACCTTGAGTCTGGGTGCCAACGGAACGCTCGTCTACACGGCGGACGTGGCCGGTGTGGAGCGCGTTGCCTACGGTATCGACGATGGCCATGGCGGCCATGCGCACGCTTGGCTGACGATCACGACCACGGCGCCGCCCGCGCCGGAGACACAGGATCGGCTCGCCGTGACCGGCAGCAGCGGTCGCGACAGCCTACGCGGTAGCGACGCCGCCGAGCACATGGCCGCCGGCGACGACAACGACTCTCTCTACGGTCGGGGCGGCGACGACATCCTCTTGGGCGAAGGTGGCCGCGACCGCCTCTACGGCCACGACGGCGCCGACGAGCTCGATGGCGGCGACGGCAATGACTACCTCTACGGCGGCAACGGCGACGACTGGTTGGTCGGTGGCGGCGGGAACGACTATCTGCGCGGCGACGGTGGCGACGACTGGCTGATCGGCGGTGAAGGCGACGACCGGCTCTACGGGCAGGCCGGTGCGGACCGGTTCGACATGCGCGACGCGGCCGGTGCCGACAAGGTGTACGACTTCTCGACCGGCGAGGATCGGCTGGTCATCGATGCGGCGCTGTTCCAGGCCCTCGACGATCGAAGCGACGGCCGACTGAATGATCTCGACAGCGAGGTGTCCTACCGCGGCGGGTGGCTTACCCTCACCGTCGAAGGTGCCACCTTGTCGTTCTATCGGCTGGATGAGCTGGCGATCCAGGATTTCGATCTCATCGGCTGACCGCTGGGCTTACACCCTCGTCAATCTGGCGATGCTCGTCGGAGCCGCCGGGCGATGACGCCCGGCGGCCAGGGCGTCAGCAACCGGCACGCACCGCCCCGGCCTCATGCTTCGGACGCACCTCGCTTGGCCGAATTGCTGCGCCGCCGTCGTTCGTGACACTTACTCCATCGTGAAACGCCTTCGGACCCAGCGACGCTCGACGATCGCGCCGCGCTCGTCGCCGTGTCGCGCGATGCGGGAGGACGCAGCATGGGTATCGTGACTTTCGACACCAACGTCTTGAAGACCGTCGACATCGAGAAGATGGTCGACCTCACGGTCAACAAGGTCGTCAATTCGAGCGTGAACTTGGAAGGCTCGCTGGCGACGGCCGAAGCGTCTGCGGACGCCATCGAGTTCGAGAACAACCTGGCGGAGACTGACACGTTCGCGCAGGTCAGCTCGCTGGGCGCGTTCTCGTTCTCGGAATCGCTCGCCGCAGGGAACGACCCGGTCGTACCGGAGCCAGAAGTCGTCACCCAACAGATCAACGTCGTCTACGTCGTTGATGCGACGGGCAGCACGGCGTTCGCGTGGACGTCGGAGGCCCCGAACCGGTTCGACGGTATCGACGAGAACGGCGATCCGTTCACTTTTGCGGAAGAGCAGAACCCGAACCCGTCGAGCCCGCCCGACGACAACCAGCAAAGCGGCAACGACCCAGGCGACGCCATCGACGGCGAGATCGCGGCGCTGAAGAACCTGACCAACGACCTCGTTCTCGACGCCAACCAAGCGATCCTGGACGCGGCTGCTGTCGGCACTCTGCTCACCGTCGACCTCAACGTCGTCGTGGTCCGCGTATTCGACGAGAACGCGGAAGTCGTCCGTGACGACGTCACTGGCAACGTCATCATCTTCAACCCGTTGCTGGAGTCAGACCGCGACGCGCTGTTCGCGGAGCTCGAGGACACGGGTTCCAGTGGCGACACGAACCTGGGAGCGGGCCTCGACGGCGAGCCGCCGGACGGCGAAGGGGTGGGCGACGGTGCGATCAATGCACTCGACGCGATCCCAGACAACCCGGCCGATCCGGACGGCATCGACTTCTTTCTTTACTTCATCACCGATGCCGACACGCTGCAACTGGTCACGCCACCAGAGGTCGCTGACGCTGTCGCGAACCTCGACGCATTCGCACCTGGCATCATCCGCGAGGCATGGTTCGTCGAGAACCAGCGTGTGGCCGACGGCGACGACGGCGCCGAGATCGCTGTCACCGAGTTGAACGAAATCTCGGGCCCTGAGCAGGGCGGTTTCGAGACCCTGGAAACCGTCGCCGACCTGACCTTCGATTTCGTCATCCCCATCGCCTGACGAGGTCTGCCCCGCCGCTCCGAACGGAGAGGAACGGCGGGGCGCGCGCTCCCTCGGGGCGCGCGTCGCCTCAGGCCCGCATTGCCGCTACCCGGCGCCAAGCCAACAGCCCGGCGAGCCCGGTCACGAGGAGCGGCAGCGCCACAGGCACCGGGACGAGCTGGGTGTAGGTCAAGAGGGTCATGTCGTCGAAGACCAGCCCACCCAAGGGTGTCGTGATGCCGGCCGCCGAGCTCATGACCTCGGAGTCGGTGATGACGCCAGCGAACGAGCCGACCACGTCGGTCGTGCCACGGCTCATCAACCCGCCGAACTCGTCGCCGGTGAAGAGCCCGCCGTCGAACGTGTCGACGAAGAAGAACGAGACATCGCTCAGCGGAACCGTTTGGTAGCTGAGCTGAACCTCGTCGAGGATCGGTACCGTCAGCCCACCGAACTGGAAGGCCGCACGGTCGACCATGACGTCGTAGCCAGGCAGAGGCACGTCGAGGTCGACAGCACCTGGGTCGATCGCCGCGGTGCCGGTGAACGCCAACGGTTCGTCGACGAACGCCGCGCTGCCCAGCGTCCCTGTCGCAAAGCCGGCGATCGAGTAGGTGAGTGTCGCCGCCTGAGCGGCACCGGCGACACCGACGATGGCGCCTACGGTCAGCAGCACGAGGTTACGCACGACCAGTCTCCCTTCGAAGCATGTTGTCGGCCCGCCGTAAGGTGCGGCATTCACCAAGCGGTAAACCGGAACGGCACCGCCAGCGTCACGAAGTAGTCGGTCGAATCTTCGGTCAGACCGGCACCGAAGCGCACGTTCAAGAAGGTGCCGCGACCCAGCACGGTGGAGACGCCGAAGCTGATCGTCGCCTGGTTCTGATCAGAGCCTTGGACCGCCCGGCCGTTGACGTTCAGTTCGTCCCGGTAGGCGATGTCGATGCCGGTGCTGATCGAGGTCTCTGGGCTGGCCGCCAGCACCGCGCTGAAGCCGGCACCGAACAGGTTGCCCGGTTGGATGCCGTCGTTGGACAAGCTGTGCTCGAACGAAAATCGGCCGACGAATGCCAGCGGATCCTGTCGCTTCAGCGCGCTGAACGAGACACCGAACTCGTTGAAGCCGGAATCGAGTGGAACGTTGCCGACCTCGTCGCGGCCCGTGTTGCTGTCCCAGTAGACGCGTCCGACGACGTCCGGGACCCAGCCTCGTTCCCGGACCAGCGTTTTCGCCAAGCCGAGCCGCAGGTCGCCGATACCGGCAGCCGTGTTGTCTTCGCGGTTCGTCAGCAGGGTCTGCGTGACCTGACGGCGGGTAACGTCGAAGGGCAGGCTCGCTTCGGCCTGGAAGCCGTATGGCAACCCGACGCGCACCCCGGCGCCCGCCGAAAACTCGTCGGCGCGTACCCGCACCACGTCGGTGACCGCATCGTTGCCGCCGACGAAGACGATGCGCAGCGCGTCCGACGAGTCGTCGTGCGCGTAGCGAAAGAAGGGTTCCACATCGACCTGGCCGGGCGGCAGCAGGAGATCGCCGGAAAGCACCAGCGTTCGCTCCAGCGCCCGCTCTGCCGCCTCGGGATCGACCTCGACCTGCCCAGGCGCCGGCTGCCGTGTCGCGTCGCCACGCGGATCGCCCGGCGCCTCGTCGCCGGGCGTCGGGGCGGGTGCAGCGACGGCCGTGTCCGCGGCCGCGGCCGCCGCGCTCGTCGTCGGTGTCGGTGTCGGCGCAGGCTCGGGTAGCGCCCCTGCCCGCCGTTCCAACAGCTCGACGCGGGCTTCCAGCCGGGCGATGGCGGCGTCGCGTTCCTCGATCCGGCGCAAGAGCTCCGCGGTGCCGGGGTCGGCCGCCGTGGCCGGTTGATACGCCATTACCGCGAGCCCCGTGCCGACGGCGATCACGCCAGGAGCACCCTCGAGGAACCGCATCAGCGGAGCATGACGAAATGGTGCTCCGCCGGACTCAATGCACCGGGCGGGCTGCTCCCGCCGGCACTGGCGACGACGAAGCCGACGTGGCCGATGTCGCCGTAGTCGAGCCAAAGCCGCTCGAACCGGTCGACGGTCATCGTCCGATTGCCGAAAGCGGGGTCGCCCAAGAGGACGCGGTTACCCCAGCGTCCGCGAAAAACGACGAAGTGATTGTACCCGTTGCTGCTGATCGGAACGATGATCGGCGCGCGCTCCACCAGGTCATCGACGTCCAAGCGTCCGAAACCGACGCCCTGTAGTCCGAGGCGGTCGACGAACCGTTTCAGGTCGAGCAGCGAGAAGCCGTGGCGAAGGCGGATCACCGCCGGGTTCTCGACGTAGCGGGTTTGGGCAATCAGCCCGACGGCGACCTCGCGCTCGGTGACGTCGATCCCGTGCTGGTAGCGCAAGAGGGTCGTCAGCGCCGCCGCCCCGCAGCTCAAGTCCCACTCCTGTTGGACGACGCGCTCGTGACGCATCTCCAAGAGCGAGCGAACGGCCCGGTCACCGGCGAGCGCGTCGTTGGTCAGGGGTTGCAGCAGCGCCAAAGTGACGCCGATTGCCGTGGCCGCCCCCATGATGCATCCGCGCATCTCACACCACCAACGAGTCGAAAACGAAGCTGTCGTCGGCAAGCGAGGTCAGCGGCGTCGAGAAATCGAAGTCGACGAGGACGCTGGTGAAGAAGTTGGGTGCGCCATTGCCGTCGGTGTCCCACTGCACCAACAAATCCTGGATCGCCGGATCGCCGAAGCCCGGGCCCACGGGCGCCAGCGAGAGCATCGACGCGTCGACGTCGAGGGTGCTGACGTCGAACATGTCGATCGCATTGCCGGCGCCGTCACTGCCGTCGAACCCCACCACCAAGTCGGTGTCGGCGGTGGCGAAGGTGACGTCTTCCAGTTCGTAGGCGACCGTGTCGGCGTCCCCGTCGTTCTCCAGGACGATCTGATCGCGACCCGGCCCGGCCCGCACACGGTCGTTGCCGAGGCCCGGATTGACGAGGTCGTCGCCCTCGCCGGTGTCGATGATGTCGTCGCCGGCCGCAACGAACGACGTGAAGACGATATCGTCGCCGTCGAGCGTGGTCACCCGGTCGTTGCCGCCGAGGTCGACGACCAGATTGTCGCCGCCGCGCAGATCGATCACGTCGTCGCCGAACACGCCGCCGAAATCCGACAAGACCAGGTCGTCACCGTTGCTGCTGCTCCCGGACGTCGCCCGGATGTTGTCTGAGCCGCCGCGGTCGTTGACGACGTTGCTGGCCTCGAACACCACGCCGAGGAACGGCAGGTCGACGATCTCGGTGTCGCTGTCGTCGCCACCACGAACGTCGACGAAGTCACTGCCGACGCCGACGTTGACCTCGTCGAAGCCATCGCCGCCACGCACGATGTTGCGACCATCGCCGGCATCGATCACGTTCCTGCCGTCGAAAGCGTTGATGTTGTCGTTGCCGGCGCCGGTGGTGATGGTGTCGTCGCCATCGCGGGTGGTGATGCTGTTGTCGCCGCCAAGGTCGACCACGCTGTTGTCGCCACCGCGAATGAAGACGTTGTCGCGGCCGGTGCCCGTCTGGACGGTGTCGTTGCCGGCGCCCAGCGTCAGGATGTTGTTGCCGCCCTCGATGGTGATCCGGTTGTTGCCACCACTGTCGAACACCCGGTCGTTTCCGGACCCGAGCAGCAAGCGGTCGTCGCGCGTCTCCGTGTTCACGGAGTTGCTGCCCAAGAGGTCGACGACGTAGTCGTCGCCACCGCGCCCGAAATAGCGCTGGTTGCCCTCGAACGGCGTATCGTCCGGCGGCGGCAGCCCCTCGACCTGGCCGAGGAAGATCGCGTCGAGAACGTCGTTTCGATCGTTGCCGAGGCCGACCAGGAACGCGAGCGCGCTCGTCTCGATCGGCGTCAACGCGCGACCGAGAATGTCGTTGCCGCCGGTGCCGCGTGCGATGGAACTCGTGGGCTGGAACGTCGGGCGATTGATGACGAAGTCGACCAACTGTGCCTCCGTTCGTGGCTCGAGGCGACCGGTGCCGCCTCTGATGGTCGGCGCTGCCGCAGGAAGCGCCTCAGGGCGAAGTGGGTGGCGCGATCGAAATCACCGTCGTCGTTGACGAGCTGCCGGACATGGCCGGACCGAAAGCGGTGGTGTCGTCCTGCCACGTGGTACGGCTGGTGGACTGCAGCACCGTGCCGCCGACAGACGTCCCGCTGCCCGAGCTGTCCGTCGCCAGGCTCTCGCCGTCCGTGCCGCTGGCGGTTGCCGTGCCGATACCGACGGCCGCACTGGCGCGGTGGTGGTGGCCGACCCAAACGACGGTCGAAGCACTGCTCTCTGCGGTACCGCTGGCACTGGCCTCGGCGGCGCCGGTAACGCTCAGGGTCCTGGTGCCATGGGTCACGTCCATGGTGGCGGCCGTGGCACTGAACGCATCGTCACCGCTACCGTCGACGGTGATCCAACCGGTCGATTCGTGCTTGCCCGTGCGGAGTTCGGTGAAGCCCGACGCCAGGCTTTCGGCGGCGGCGGTGCGGCTGGTGCTCTGCGCCAAGCCATTGAGCGTCGATTGCATCGACGCGTCGCCGCGTGTCGCTCCGAGGCTCGCCGTTGCGTTGCTCTGCTGGGCCGTCGCCACTGCGTGGCCTTGGCCGGCCGTAGTTTGCCCGTCGTGCCGCAGCACACCGCTGGTCGACGTCTGGGCAACGACGTTGGGATCGCTCACGGCGTCGGCCGTGAAGTCCATGACGTGCGTTTCCATCGCGCCGTTGCCGGTGATCGTCAGGAAGCTTGCGCTGTTGGCGCCGTCGGCGCCGACGGCGATGGCGTCGGCAAAGCCGCTCGCCTGTGCGCGGGCAACGGCGTTGTCGGTGCTGGTGTCGGAAAAGGCTGGTTGGCCCAGACCTGAGGCAAAGGCATTGCCGGTCGAAGAGAAGTCGATGCCGGCTGCAGTGATCCCGTGGAGTTGGCGATCACCGAGGATCATCGGGCGGTCCTCGGCCCGGGCCGCCGCAGCCACCCCAACCACGCCGAGTACCAAGGCCGTCGAGGCGAAAACGACCCGAACGCGACGGCTGGCGGCACATCGCAACGCAGCGCACCGCAGCAGAGTGGCTTGCGCCGCCACCGTCCGGAGGCATCCGCCGACCGGACCAGCCCCGCTCTTCGTCATCCAACCGTCCTCCCAGCACGTCGGCTCGGTCGCGGACCACTGGCAAGACGCGCTCCTGTTCCGCGCGCACTCGGTTGCGTTCTGGTTCGGGCCTCGGTGTCCTCGTCCACCCGACGGTTACCAAGCTCTCACGTAGCCGAGGCTGGCGGCAATCCTCGCTATGGGAGTACGACTTTAGCCAGCCGGGCGCGCCGCAGTTCGCGGGTTCCGCGCCTTGACTGGAGGCTGCCGATGGCGGCCCGACTGCCTTCCCCCGCGCCGCCATGCTCTCTGATACGGAGGAGGCGGCAGTTTCGCAGCGCTTCGCCGCCGCGCGGTGCCGAGGCCTCGTCCCGCCGTGTGCGCGGCTGATTCGAGACGTGACGTGTACCACTTTGGGTGTACACCTCAGGATGCTTCCATCCGCAGCGCGATGCGGCGCCGCCGCGGCCGCCTACGACCTGTAGTGAGTTGATCTCGACCGTAGTTGGTACATAATGACCATAGTTGTGCGCTGACGCGAAA
This sequence comes from Pseudomonadota bacterium, assembly GCA_039818825.1. Lineage (GTDB taxonomy): Bacteria > Pseudomonadota > Alphaproteobacteria > Geminicoccales > Geminicoccaceae > JBCBTD01. The sequence goes on along the minus strand of JBCBTD010000036.1, from coordinate 9,793 downwards.
GTAAAACAACAGCTAAGCGTGCTCAACTTGAAGTTGAATCTTCTTAAGAAAATGAAACAAATACAATAATAAGCTGAGCTCGACGAAGATGCCGACCGAGTTTCGATTTGGCACGCTCGGAGGAGGGCAGGCACATGGGGCGCCCAGGCTGGGGGTGGTTGGCCGTACGCCGCATCGATCGATGAACGAAATGCGGCCGCCGGCAGAGACACCCACGAACGGCGACGATCGCGCCGGGGCGGTGGACGCGCGCGCCAGCAATCGCCCCGTGCTACTGCTCTACGAACGGCGTACGCTGCTTCGTGAGGCGCTCGTCAGTTTGTTCCGCTCGGTCGCGCGCGAGTTTCGTCTGGAGACCGTCACCCATCCTAGTGAGGTCGGGCGCCTGCCGAAACCGATCGTCGAGGACGTCGCGCTGGTGGTCATCAGTGTCGGCTCGCACAGGGTCGGCGACGAATGGGTAGCCCAGGACCTCCGGGCGATGCGCCGGACGACCGGCGAGAGACCAATCATCGTGCTGGGCGAGCCAGCCGACCGGCAGGACATAGCCGCCGCGCTCATGTTCGACATTCAGGGCTTCATTCCGACGACGACCAACGCGATGGTCGCGCTGCATGCGCTGAAGCTGGTCAGGGCCGGCGCGACGTTCGTGCCGTTGGACGTGCTGATGGACGACAACGGTTCGACCGGTGCCCACGATTCGACCGGCGACGGCATCGACGCCCCGCCACCGCTCTTGCGCGCCGGGCCGCTGCCGCAAGGCGTCGACTTCACCCCCCGGCAATCAGAGGTCCTGGAACTGCTTCGGCACGGCGCGCCCAACAAGATCATCGCCTACAAGCTCGGCATGAAGATCAGCACGGTCAAAATCCACGTACGAAACATCATGCGCAAGTTGAACGTCACCAGCCGAGTCCAAGCAGCGCTCTACGCGAGCAACGTCATGCCGAACGGCGGGTCCGACAACGGTGCGGCCCCAACTCAGAAGCCGGCGGATTGAGGTCTGCCTCTGGCCCGTCGCACGAACATCGCGCTGATCGCCGCTGACCGCAGAGTGTGTAGCGTCAGCGGGCTGGGCAACCGCCATCGTGTGCGGACGACGACTTGCCACTTGCTTCGATGGCCTCGAGCACGCCGGCAACACGGTACGGTTGCGGTTTGCCGATGACGAAGATGTCACAGGGGTCGTGTCTCGGGGCCACGATTTGCTCGGTGTGGGTCTTGAACGCCGGACCGTGCGCCGCGCCATCGACGATTGTCGTCGCGGCCGCCTTTGGCACCGTGACCCGCCAAGAGGTTGGTTGTCTTGCGAAGTCTGTGGGGACGGCAGCGCGACAGTGCTCACGCGCGCCGCGCCACGGCGGTGTGCCGTCGTCGCGATGGTGCCAGTCTCGTCGATCAATACTAGGCGTTGCGAATGGAGATCGGGCTGGGCCTCCAACAATGGCGGGGCGCTTGACCCTCAGGTTGCAGCGGTACTGCTCGAGGGCGTCCCTTCCAGGGCATCAGACGGTGTCGGTCGGAGAACCGCCACAGCTTGCCGATCGCCACCGATACGCCTCACTGGCCCGCCCGTTTGGGGCAGCGACGGACACGGGCGCGGCACACAGTCGTACCCGGAGTTCGACACCGTGAGCTTGATCGTTGTCGGCTCGTCGCCCTTCGGTAGCCGGTCCCAGCGAGGCTCGAGCGTCCGGCGCCGGTTGCAATCCATCTGCGCTGTCGACCGCGTCTCCGGCAGACCGCCATTCTTGACAATGACCTTCTCGTCTCGCCTCGATCGGGCCAATAGTCGTCCGATAGTCAGCCGCACGGACGGTAATCTCGAATCGGCCGAACAGCTGCTCGTGGCAACGACCTTGGTCAGGTCGTAGCGGATCAGCCGGATGGTCGTGGGATCGGGGACGGGTATCGCCCAGGCCGAGACCGACGACGTGCATGATCGCGTGCGGTAACGCCGCGACCAACTCCCGAAGGCAACGCCTTCAGGCGGCGGGGGTCGCGTGTTCGACTCACGCCACTACGACCATACTTCCAAGGCGCCTCGCCGCTCACCGACGCCGTGTTCCGCTCACACACGCGTGGGCGACGCTCACGTTCCACCGGGCGCGATTGAAGGCGAAGCTCGGCCCGCTTAGCTGCCGTGGCGTTCCACTCAGCCGAACGGGTCGTCGCCATGCAACACATCACCGTCGCCATCGCACTCCTCGCTGCCACCGCTCTGCCAAGCTTGGCCGCCGAGACCGACGAGATCGCAGGTCTCGTCGGCCCGGCCGCGCCCGTCGGCCTGTCGATCCAGGAGAAGGGCGCGCTCGCGCTTGGCCGCGAGTATCCCGACGACGACCTCCTCGCCACCCGCGCGCTGCGCTCGCGCATTCTCGTCCTGGAGCCGGGCGGCGTCGTCCCGATCCACAGCCACGCCGACCGCCCGGCGATCACCTACATCCTGGAGGGCGAGGTCATCGAGCACCGGAGCGACAGCGCGGAACCGATCGTTCGCCAACGAGGTGACGTGACCTTCGACGGCGATGGATTGGCGCAGTGGTGGTCGAACGAAACCGACGAACGCGTCGTCTTCTACGTCGTCGACCTGTTCGACACCGGATCGACGCCGGACCACTGACCGATCACCAGAACCAGAGCTGGCGCGGCTGGGCGAGGCCCAGCACCCGGTGCGGCGGCACGAGCTTGCCTCGCGGCACGGCCGCACGGACGTAGACCGGCAGGCCGGCGAGCGAGCACCAGTGGACGGCAACGGCGTTGGTCACCGCCTCGGTGTTCTTCACGGCGATCCATTTCTGGCGGAGCGCGACGTGGGCGAACTCGTGGGCGAGCACGAAGCCTGCGGCCGCCTCCGGCGTCCAGAAGCCGTACGTGACCGGCCCACTGCGCCAACCCTGTTTGGTCCGCGGCGCGTCCAGGGCGCCCCAATGTGCCAGCCCACATGGATAGGCACCCGGGTCCGCACGCACGGCGGCGGTGACCACGTAGCCCTGGGCGCGGAGCTCGACACCGGGTGCGCGTCCTTTGGCGGGCTTCGGGTAGCGGCACTTGCCGTGAATGACCCCGACCCGCTTCGGGCTCAGCGTGATCCGCTCGAACAGGGACGCATCCGCGCCCGGCAGTGCCATGAGCTGAATGGCGATCGCGCGGATGACGGACGCCATGCCCACCCGGTCGCGGACCCTCAGTTCACCGACACGAATTTCGGTCACTGGTGCTCCATCAATTCGCGGCAACGTCTTCGCGTGCCAGAAAGCCGCCGGACTGCCGATGCCAAAGGTCGGCATAGAGACCGCCCGCGGCCAACAACGACTCGTGGGTTCCCTCCTCGACGATGCGGCCAGCGTCCATCACGACCAGCCGATCCATCGCCGCGATCGTCGACAGCCGGTGGGCGATCGCGATCACGGTCTTCGACTGAAACATCGCACCGAGTTGCTCCTGGATCGCCGCTTCGACCTCGCTGTCGAGCGCGGAGGTTGCCTCGTCGAGGACGAGGATCGGCGCATCCTTCAACAACGCCCGGGCGATGGCGATCCGCTGGCGTTGGCCACCCGAAAGCTTGACGCCGCGCTCGCCGACGTGGGCGGCGTAGCCCGTACGGCCGTCGGCATCGACCAAGTCCGGCACGAACCCGTCGGCATGTGCCTTGGCGACGGCCGCTTCGGCCTCGGCGAAGGCCGCGTCGGGATTGCCGTAGCGGACGTTCGCCAGGATCGAGCGATGCAACAGTGACGGGTCCTGGGTGACCATGCCGATTTTGGCGCGCAGGCTCTCCTGCGCCACGGATGCTATGTCCTGGCCGTCGATCGACACGCGACCGCCTTCGAGGTCGTGGAAGCGGAGCAACAGGCTGACCAAAGTCGATTTACCTGCCCCCGACCGGCCGACGAGGCCCACTTTCTCGCCAGCGCCGATTCTCAGCGACAAGTCCTCGATGACACCACCGCCCTTGCCGTAGTGGAACGTCACGCGGTCGAACACGATCTCGCCGCGATCGACGTGGAGCACAGGCGCCCCCGGCGCGTCGACCACGTCGTAAGGCCTGGCGATCGTCTCCATGCCTTCTTGTACCATGCCGATGTTCTCGAAGATGCCGGTCAGCACCCACATGATCCAACCGCTCATGTTGACGATCCGGATCACCAGACCGGTCGCCAGAGCGATGGCGCCGACGCTGATCAGCCCCTGGCTCCACAGCCACAACGCGAGACCGGCCGTTGCGGCGATCAGCAGCCCGTTCAAGGCCCAGATCGAGAGCTCCATGACCACCAGCAGCCGCTGCTGATCGCGGAACTTGTCGGTGTGGTCCTCCAGCGCTTCCCGGGCGTAGGCCTCTTCCCACTCGGCATGGGCGAACAGTTTGACGGTCTGGATGTTGGTGTAGCTGTCGACGATCCGGCCGGTCAGGCTCGAGCGAGCGCCCGAGAGGATCGCAGCCCTCGCCTTCACCTTCGGTACGAAGCGCGCGACGACGAACACGAAGCCTGCCAGCCACAGTAGGAGCGGCGCGATCAACCGGATGTCGAGTTCCGCGAACAGCACCAGCGCGCCAAGGGTGTAGAGCCCCGTGAACCACAGCGCGTCGACGACCTGGACGACCGATTCCCGAAGCGCCGGACCCGTCTGGACGATCCGACTGGCTACTCGCCCGGCAAAATCGTTCTGGAAGTAACCGAGGCTCTGCCGCAGCACGTAGCGGTGGTTCTGCCAGCGGATGAGGTTGGTGAAACTAGGCGTGACCGCAAGGCTGATGAGGATGGCGTGCAGCCCGAACACCAGCGGCCGCAGGATCACCGCGACGAAGGCCATCCAAAGCAGCGTCGCGCCATGGGTCGCAAAGAAGGTCGCCGGATCGGACGCTTCGCGGACGAGATCGACGAGCTGGCCGAGGAACTGGAAGAGCGCGATTTCGACCCACGCCGCGGCCACGCCGATCACCATGATCAGCAGCATCCACGGCCACACCTGGCGAACGTAGTGCCAGTAGAATGCGCCCAACGACGCCGGCGGGGCGCCGCTCGGTGCCGGCGCGAACGGGTCGATCAGGCGCTCGAACCAGGCAAGCATCCGGGATGTGTCCGCAACGGGGTAGGAGACACATGTAGCACGGCACGAGGCCAGAGCGAGGCCGCGCGCGGGGAGCGCGCATCCGACCGGGCTGCTCAGGCAGCAGCATCCACCTCGACGTCCGTGACGCGCCGGCCGGACACCGCATCGAACAGATGAATGGCGTCAGGCGCAACGGCAATCGGCAAGCTCGTGCCCTCGGTCACCTCCGCGCTGCCGGGCAAGCGAACGAGGACCGTCGTCTCACCACCGATGTCACCGAACAGCACCTGATCCGCGCCGAGCCGTTCGACCAACCTGACGGTCAGAACGAACGCCTCAGGGTAGCCGTCGGCCGCCGGTCGCAGATCCTCCGGCCGCAATCCGAGCTTCACCGGTCGACCGGCCCAATCGGCGCGCGGCACCGGCAACGCCACCCGGACGCCCGCAGCGTCCACCGCCGCACCTGCGGCATCGAGACGACCGTCGAGCAGATTCATCCGCGGCGAACCGATGAACGTCGCCACGTAACTGGTTGCAGGCCGGCGATACAGGTCCATCGGCGCGCCGATCTGTTCGACCTGCCCCTGGTGCATCAGCATGATCCGATCGGCCATGGTCATCGCTTCGACCTGGTCGTGGGTGACGAACACACCCGTGGTCCGCAGCCGCTGCTGGAGCTGGCGGATCTCCACGCGCATCTGCGAGCGGAGCGCGGCGTCGAGGTTCGAAAGCGGCTCGTCGAAGAGGAACGCCGCCGGCTCCCGGACGATCGCGCGACCCATCGCGACCCGCTGCCGTTGCCCGCCCGAAAGTTGCCGCGGGCGACGATCGAGCAATGCGCCCAGCCCCAAGAGGTTCGCCGCGTCCGTCACCCGTCGGTCGATCTCCGCCGCGGCGATGCCGCGATTGCGGAGACCGTAGGCCATGTTGTCGTAGACCTTCATGTGCGGGTACAGCGCGTAGTTCTGGAAGACCATGGCGATGTCGCGGTCCTTCGGCTCCACGTCGTTCACGACACGGCCGCCGATGGCGATACTGCCGCTCGTCACCGTCTCCAGGCCGGCAATCAGGCGTAGTAGCGTGGTCTTGCCGCAGCCCGACGCGCCGAGGATCACCAACATCTCACCGTCGGCGACGTGGACGTCGACGCCTTTCAGCACCTCGACCGGCCCGAATGCCTTGTGCACGTCGACGACGTTCACGTCCGCCACGTCATTTCTCCGTCTCGATCAACCCTTTGACGAACCACCGCTGCATCGCCACGACGATCACCACCGGTGGCAGCAGCGCCAAGCAGGTGACCGCCATCACCTCGTGCCAGACCGGCTGCGAGTCCGCCACGGTCGCCATCCGTTTGATGCCCATGACGATCGTCGTCATCTGATCGCCGGTGGTGATCAGGAGCGGCCAGAGATACTGATTCCAACCGAAGATGAACATGATCACGAACAATGCCGCGATGTTTACGCGCGATAGTGGCAACAAGATGTCCCAGAAGAACTTCATCGGGCCGGCACCGTCGATCCGCGCCGCTTCGGCCAACTCGTCCGGCACCGTCAAGAAGAACTGGCGGAGCAGGAACGTTGCCGTGGCCGAGGCGATGATCGGCAGGACCAAGCCGGTGTAGCTGTTCAACAGCCCCAGGTCCGCCGTCACCTGATAGGTCGGTAGGATGCGCACTTCTACCGGCAACATCAACGTCAAGAAGATCGTCCAGAAACAGAGCATCCGAAACGGAAACCGAAAATAGACGATGGCAAATGCAGACAGAAGCGAAACGACGATCTTGCCGACGGCAATCGCCACGGCCATGATCAGCGAATTCGCCAGCATGACGCTGATCGGCGCGCCGCCAACGCTGTCGACGCCGCGGACCAACACCGCATGGTAGTTCTCGAAAAAGCGGTCGCCGGGCCAGATCGGCACAGGCGCCTTGAACAGCGCCTCCGGCGGGTGGGTCGACGCCACGAACGCCAGCCACAGAGGAAACGCCAACAAGGCGATGCCGACCAGCACGGTCAGATGCGCGATCCAATCGAGGACTCGCGTCCGCTCGATCATTGATATTGCACCCGGGCCTCGACGTAGCGGAACTGCACGACGGTCAGCGCCGAGACGATCAGCATCAAGATCACGCTCTGTGCGGCCGAGCTGCCGAGATCCAGCGCAACGAACCCGTCGCGGTAGACCCGATAGACGAGGATTTCCGTCGCCCGTGCCGGGCCGCCGGAGGTGATGGCATCGATGATCGGGAACGTATCGAAGAACGAATAGACCAAGGTCACGACGAGGAGAAAAAACGACGTCGGCGCGATCAACGGGAAGACGATGGTACCGAATCGCTTGACGGGTCCGGCGCCATCGATTGCCGCAGCTTCAACCAAACTCTTCGGAATTGACTGTAAGGCAGCTAAAAAAAACAGAAAACTGTACGCCACCTGTTTCCAGGCCGCAGCCAGGACGACGAGCAGCATCGCCTGATTGCCGTCGAGCTGATGGTTCCATGTCACGCCAATCCCCTGCAACGCATAGGCGAAGATGCCGACCGTGGGGTTGAGCATGAACAACCACAGAACGCCGGCAACCACCGGCGCCACGGCATAGGGCCAGATCAGCAGCGTTCGATAGCCCGTGGCGTAGCGGATGATGCGATCGGCCATCGCCGCAAAGAGCAAGCCTAGTCCGAGCACGAGCGCCGTGACGGCGGCACTGAAGATCAAGGTGGTCTGGAACGACGCTAGATAGCTCGGGTCGTCGAACAGGCGCGCGAAGTTGGCGAAGCCGACGAACTCGCTGCGCAACCCGAACGGGTCCTCGCGGCGCACCGACGTCCACAGCGCTTGCGACGCCGGCCAAATGAAGAAAACGAAGGTGATCAGTAGCTGCGGCGCCACCAACAGGTAGGCCAGCACTCGGTTGTCGAAGGTGGCGCGCTTTTCCACAGCAACGATGGCCGGGACGCTTCAGCTAGCGCCCCGGCCCGATCGCAAGGGCTCAGCTGTTGTCCTGCTCGAATTGGCGCAACAGCTCGTTGCCGCGGCTGACGGCGTCGTCGAGCGCTTGCTGCGCCGACTTCGCGCCGCTCCAAACGGCTTCCAGTTCTTCGTTGATGATGTCGCGGATCTGGACGTAGCTGCCGAAGCGAAGCCCCTTCGAGTTGGGGGTCGGCTCGTTCAAGGTCATCTGCAGGATCGACGTCTCGGTGCCCGGGTTCTTTTCGTAGAACCCCTGCTCCTTGGTCAGCTCGTAGGCAGCATAGGTGATCGGCAGATAGCCGGTGCTCTGGTGCCACTCGGCTTGGACCTCGGGCGACGACAGGTAATTGAAGAACTCACCGACGCCCTTGTACGCGTCCGCCTCGTGGCCTTGCAGCACCCACAACGTGGCGCCACCGATGATCGAGTTCTGCGGCGCGCCGTCGACGTTGTCGTGATACGGCAGCATGCCGATGCCGAAATCGAAGTCGACGTTGGCGGCAACACCGGCATAGGCCGCAGAGCTATTGGTGTAGAAGGTGCACTCGCCGGCGTAGAACTTCGGCGCCGAGTCGGAGCGGCGACCACCATAGTCGAACTTCTTGGTGTCCTGCCAATCGCCGAGCATGGCAATATGATCGACGACCGGCGTCTGGTTGAAGGTGAGCTCGGTTCCAAGGCCGGCGAAGCCGTTCTCCAGGGTCCCGAGCGGCTGGTCGTGCCACGCCGAGAAGTTCTCGATCTGCACCCAGCTCTGCCAACCGGTGGTGATGCCGCACGGGATGCCGGCGGCCTGCAACTGGTCGATCGCCTCGCTCATCTCCGCCCACGTCGCCGGCGGCGTGTCAGGATCCAGACCAGCCTGCTCGAAATGCGCCTTGTTGTAGTAAAGAACCGGCGTGGAGCTGTTGAAGGGCATCGACAGCATCTCGCCGTCCGGCGTCGTGTAGTAGCCAACGACACTGGCGAGGTAGTCGCTCGGATCGAACGGCAAGTCTGCATCCGCCATCAACTGATAGACGGGATAGACGGCGCCTTCAGCGGCCATCATCGTGGCGGTACCGACCTCGAACACTTGAACGACGTGCGGCTGCTGGTTGGCCCGGAACGCGGCAACGGCGCTGGTCATCGTGTCGGTGTAGTTGCCTTTGTACTCGGCACGGACCTCGTACACGTCCTGGCTGGCGTTGAAGCCATCGACCATCTCTTGGACCTTGGCACCCAGCTCACCGCCCATGGCGTGCCAGAACACGACCTCGGTCGCGGCATCCGCCTTCGAGGTCTGGGCTGCCAACAGGACGACCGCCGTGGTCGCCAGCAAACGCATCTTCGTCATGTCACCCCTCCTACCAAGGTAGCGTGTTGGTAGAGGGCCAGTGTGATGGTCGTGTGACAGGTCGGTCAATGGCGAAGAACGGCAGGTCGTGACCGTAGTGAAACCCGTTGCCACAGCGACGGAGCCCGATCTTGGCGAGAACACGCTGTGACGCGTGGTTGGCGGGATGCGTGACGGCGACGATCCGCTGCAGGTCCATGACGGCAAAGCCGAACGTGAGGACCGGCCAAGCCGCCTCGGTCGCCACGCCCTGGCCCCAAGCCGAGGACACGTAGCGATAGCCGATCTCGATCTCACCGGTCTGCTCGAGCGGAAACACGCCACACCAGCCGAGCACTCCCGGCCGCTCACGCCACTCGACGATCCACGACCTGCCTCCCTTCGGCCCGGCGTCACGAACGTCACGCAACAGTCGGGCACGATGCGC
>JBCBTD010000035.1:0-41799 GCA_039818825.1 Pseudomonadota bacterium | reverse complement strand
TCGTCGAGGTGGTCACCGAAGGCGTCTGTGCCGGCCGCACCGTCGTTGACTGGCGCGGCACCACCGGCCAGCCGCCCAATTGCCGGGTACTCGACGGCGTCGACGCCGACGGCTTTTTCGACCTGCTGACGGCGGCCCTCGGCCGCTTGCCTTGATCCGGGAGCGCGCGATGTCCTCGACCACGGTGCCGCCAGCGGCAGCCATCCTCGGTTTTGCCGGCCTCGTCCCTTTCGTTTTGCCGAGCATCGCCTTGTGGCTCGCGCCGTCGGTGTACGCCCCGTTCCTGAACGCCGTGCTGATCGCCTACGGCCTTGCGATCGCCAGCTTCGTGGGCGGCGTGCAATGGGGCTTCGGCATTCTCGGCGAGATGGCGGCCGATCGGACCTGGCGGGTGCTGGCGCTGTCGGTGGCGCCGGCGTTGATCGCGTGGGTCGGTGCGCTGACTCCGTTCCCTTGGCCGTTCGCGTTTCTGATGGTCGCATTCGCCCTGGTGTTGCGGGTCGACTTCCGCTTGGTCCGCGATGGCCTGGCGCCGCGCTGGTACCCCGTTCTCCGTGGGCCGCTGACGGCGGGGGTGCTGGTCTGCCTCGCCGGTGCCCTGATCCACGCGCTCACCCGTTGACGCCGCCGCCGCAACGACGAGACCCTCACGGGTCACCGGCGATCGGCTGGACGGACGCCCTCGCTTTTGTCGCCCCGGCGGCAGCGAGCCGAGCAGTAAACGACGTCGGCCCAGGCCCGTGCCCACTTCTTCCGCCAAGCGAACGGTCGGTGGCAGACCGGACAGGTCTTGGTCGGCAGGTCGGCTTTGTCGTTGGCCCGTCGCTTCACAGATCGAGGCTCAGTTGGCGGCTGGCCCGGCGGCTCGGAGCGTCGGCTCGCGCGCGCGGGCCGCGGCTGGTCGACGGCAGGCCGGAGCGTCGGCTGCCGTGACGTGTCTGCACGGCGTCGGCCTCCTCCGCATGTGCCGGGTCGCGGCGAAGACCGAAGATTCGGTCCTTGGCGGTGCGGACTGCAGTGGCGTGATCGACCAGTGGCGGCGGGTAGTCCAGGGGCGCTGCGTCCAGCCCGCGCCGCCACGGCTGGTGCAGCAGCTTTTCGTCGAGGCGGGCGAGTTCCGGGACCCAGGCACGAACGAAGCGACCGTCCGGGTCGAGGTCGATAGACTGCTTGAGCGGGTTGTAGATGCGGACGGTGTTGATGCCGGTCGTGCCGGATTGCATTTGCATCTGTGACCAGTGGATGCCCGGCTCGAAGTCGGTGAACCAACGAGCCAGCAGCGGGCCCGTCACCCGCCAGTCCAGCCACAGATGGTAGCTGGCGAACGAGACCAGCATCGCTCGCGCCCGGAAGTTGATCCAGCCGTGCGCGGCCAAGGCCCGCAGGGACGCGTCGACGAACGGATAGCCGGTGCGCCCGGCAGCGAATGCGGCGAGCCTGGTCGGGTCGGCCGTGCGGTCGAGCGCGTCGTAGGCGCGGTGGAAGTGCGTCGTTTCGATCGCCGGCTCGCTTTCCAGCTTCTGAATGAAGTGACAGTGCCAGTGCAGCCGCGAGCGGAACGAGGTGAGGCTCGCGCGCTGCGTCGCGTCGAGGTCGGCGCGATCCAACATGGTCAGGGTCCGTGCGTGAACTTCGCGCACCGACAAGGTGCCCCACGCCAGATGCGGAGACAGCCTGGAGCAGGCATCGAACGCCGCCACCGGCGTTGCCATCGCTCGTCGGTAGTCGCGGCCGCGGGGTCCGAAGAACCCGTCGAGCAACGCCAGACCGGCGATGCGTCCGCCGGTCTGGCGAAAAGGCGGGTCGTCGTCGCCGAATGCGTCGCCATACGGCAGCGCGTCTGTGGAAACGGTCGGTGCCGACAACATGGCAGGCGGTTGCGTCTCGGGCGCGCGCATCAGCCGCTCCCACTGACGGGCCCAGCCGTCACGCTGCCGCAAGCCACGGACGACGCCGTGCTGGCGCCGTTCGTGCCACGGTACGCCGTGCTCTCTCAACAGGCCGGCGACGGCCCGATCGCGGGCGAAGGTCCAGCGGTTGCCGGTTTCCTGGTGCGACCAGACCGCGTCGACGGCGTACCTGTCCAAGAGGCTGCGCAGCACCGTGACAGCATCACCGCGACGAACGACGAGTCGCGAGCCACGCTCGCGCAGGGCCGCGTCGAGCTCGACCAGACTCTCCGTGACGAACCGCCACTGCCGGCCCGAGCTGTCCGGCAACCACCAGAACTTCGGCTCCACGACGTACAGCGGCAGTACCGGTCCATGGACCGCAGCCTCCGCCAGCGGCGCGTGGTCATGGACGCGCAGGTCACGCTTGAACCAGACGATCTGCAGCGGTGTCGAAGCCTGTCGCATCGCCCGGACATGGGGCGGTTGCGGCGCGCTGACAGGGCAGCGTGGCGGTATGCTTCGGGCGCGGGCCGGCTACTCGAACTTGACCTGATGCGCCCAGGTGCGGCCGTCCGAGATCGTCAACTGCTCGAAGCCGAGCAGTCGGGCCAGGTCGAAGAACGTGAAGTAGTCCTGCACGCCCATTTCCCGGAACAACTCGGTATCCCGCACGATTCCCGTCAGCAGCGCCAGCAGGGCGCGGCCCTGGTAGAGCGTGTCGATCACGCCGTTGCGCAGCGCGACGATGATCAGCTTCTCGGCTTCGGCGCCTTTGACGAACAACGCGTAGTCCGGCGCGTGGGGACGCGACATGATGCCGGCCGTCATCTCGATAGCGAAGGCAATACGCGCCGAGCGGTCGGCGGCGGCGTCGACGTCAGTGCGCGCTTCGTAAACCTCCGTCGTTTCTGGCGTCGGATAGTAGTAGCCCGCGTGGCGATCGTCGGCGAAGGCTGGCACGGCCAGTGTCAGCGCCAGTAGGGACAGGGTGGCAAGGCGCAGCATTTCGTTCTCCGGGGCGAGGAAGGGACGGTCAGCCGAGGCCGGGCGGCAACGGCTCGCCCAGCTGGTTCAAACGACGCACCAGGCGGGCCAGCTGGCGGTCGATCTCTTGGACGTCGCTGGGCGCCAGTTTGGGGCCCGGCTTGCGGACCGCGGCGGAGGCGATCAGCCCGCGGCGGCGGTAGATCTCCTTGCGGACGGCGAGGCCGACACCGGGCTGTTGCTCCAGGCGAATCAGTGGCAGGTGGGCGTCGAACAGGTCTTCGGCTGCCTCACTGCGGCCCTCGTCGAACAGGATGCAGATCCTTACCAACGCTTCGGCGAACGCATAGCCGGTCATGCAGCCGTCGGCACCGAGATGCAGTTCGGACGCGAGGAACATGCCCCCGTTCGCCGTGAGGATCGACACGCGACGAACCGCACCGGCCTTCTCCCGGCGGCGGATCTCGGCAAGCTTCGCCAGGCCCGGCCAATCCTCGTGCTTGAACATGACGATCGACGGACAGCGCTCGAGCACGCGCTGATAGGTGTCGACACCGAAGTTGACACCGGTGGTCAACGGGTAGTCCTGGAAACAGATCGGCACGTCCGGGCCTAGAGCCGTAGCCGTTTCCACCATGTAAGCTTCGACCGCACCATCGGTCTTCAGGCCCGGCGGGCAGGCGATCATCACACCGCCGGCACCCGCCTCCATGGCGGCGTGGGCGCGCTGCACCAGTGGCACGAGGCCCGGTGCGCTGACGCCGACGATCACCGGCATCCGGCCGTCGACCCGGTCCAGGAAGCGGCGCACCAGTGCGTCGCTCTCGGTCCCCAAGAGCTTGGTCGCCTCGCCCATGATCCCGAGGATCGTGATCCCGCTGGCACCGGCAGCGGCGTAGCCGTCCACGAGGCGGTCGACGCTGGCAAAGTCGACGGCGCCATCATCGGCGAACGGGGTCGGCGCAATGACGTAGGCGCCCTTGACGCGGGCGTCGATCCGCATGGTGGATGCCTCCCTGGGAACGATCCAAGCTCGGCAAGCGGCTTGCGCGATACGGGCCGGCTTGGCAAGCACGCCCTGCAATCAAGGACGCCCGCCATGCTCTATGCTCTCGACGGCATCACCCCGGAAGTCGACCCGACCGCCTGGGTTGCGCCGACCGCGGTGCTGGTCGGCAAGGTCCGGGTCATGGCCGGGGCCACGGTGTGGTTCGGAGCGGTGATCCGCGGCGACAACGAATGGATCACCATCGGCCCCGGCAGCAACGTGCAGGAGGGCTGCGTGATGCACACCGATCCGGGCTACCCGCTCACGATCGAGCGAGACGTCACGGTCGGTCATCTGGCGATGCTGCACGGTTGCACCGTCGGCGCCGGCAGCCTGATCGGCATCGCCGCCGTCGTGCTGAACGGCGCCGTCATCGGCGAGCGATGCCTCGTTGGTTCGAAGGCCCTGATCGCCGAGAACAAAACCATCCCCGACGACAGCCTGGTGATGGGCGCGCCAGGGAAGGTCGTCCGCCAAGTCACCGCGGAACAGTCAGCGCGCGTCGTTGCCGGCGCCCAGCGCTACGTCGCCCGCGGCGAACAGTATCGAGGCGGCTTGGAACCCTTGGGCTGACGCTGCGACGTTCGTGGCTCTGGTAGTGGTCCGGTCCGTGGCCCACGTGCCTCGGGTTGGTGCAACGACTGGGTGGCGCGGCGCCGGGCACGGCGTCGACAAGATTGGATCATGGATGAAGTGCGTGGGCTCCGGCCCTCTCTGGTCGTCAGATTCGCTGGTGACAGCGGCGACGGTATCCAGCTGACGGGGTCACGCTTCACCGCTTCGGCCGCGCTCGCCGGCGCCGATCTGGCCACCTTCCCCGACTTTCCCGCGGAGATCCGCGCACCGGCCGGCACGACCTACGGCGTGTCGGCGTTCCAAATCCAGCTCGGCCGCGAGCGCGTCCGTACCGCCGGTGACGTCGTCGACGTGCTGGTCGCGTTGAACCCTGCGGCGCTGCAGGTGAACCTGGAAGAAGTCCGCCGCGGCGGAACCGTGATCGTCGACGAGGCCGCATTCGTCGAGCGCAACCTGCGCAAGGCCGGCTACGCCGAGAACCCGCTCACCGACGGATCGCTCGACGGCTACCGGCTGATCGCCCTCGACATCCAGAAGTCGACCCTGGCGGCGGTCAAACCTGCCGGCGTCTCGGCCCGCGACGGTGGTCGCGCGCGGAACTTTTGGACGCTTGGTCTGGTCTTGTGGCTGACCGGGGGTGATCTGGCTGCGGCCCGCCGTTGGATCGAGCAGAAGTTCACCGATGCCAGCCTGCGGGAAGCCAACGGCCTCGCTCTGGCCGCGGGCCATGCCTTCGGCGAGACGGCGGAGCTGGGGCGGATCGAGCCGATCCTGGCACCGGTTCATGGCTCGCCGCTTCCGCCCGGACGCTATCGCTCGATCAACGGCGCTGACGCCTTGTGCTTGGGGCTGGTGGTCGGCGCCGCGCGCGCTGATCTCGAACTGGTTTACGGCTCCTACCCGATCACGCCGGCGTCCTCGATGCTCCACGCGCTGGCGCGGCTGACGGCCCACGGGGTGCAGGTCTTTCAGGCGGAGGACGAGATCGCGGCGATCGGCGTGGCGCTCGGCGCGTCGTGGGCGGGCAAGCTCGGGGTCACCGGCACGTCCGGTCCGGGGATGGCGCTCAAGACCGAGATGCTGGGCTTGGCGATCGCCTGCGAGCTGCCGTTGATCGTCGTCGACGCGCAGCGCGGCGGTCCGTCCACCGGCCTGCCGACCAAGACCGAGCAATCGGACTTGTTCCAGGCGGTGTTGGGCCGGAACGCCGACGCGCCGGTTCCGGTGCTGGCAGCGGCCAGCCCCGCCGATGCGTTCGAGGTGGCGATCGAAGCGGTGCGCATCGCGGTTACTCATATGACCCCGGTGATCCTCTTGACGGACGGCTATCTGGCCAACGCGTCGGAGCCCTGGCGGATCCCCGACGTTGCGGACGTTGCGCCGATCCCGCGCGCGCCGGTCGCCGGCCGGTCGTCCTTCCAGCACGATCCGGACACCCTGGCGCGACCATGGATCCCGGTCGGCACCCCGGGCGGGCGCCACAGGATCGGCGGGTTGGAGCGCGCGGAAGGGACCGGTGCCGTGTCCTACGATCCGGCAAACCACCAGGCCATGACCGAGCTCAGGCATGCGCGGGTGGAGGCGGTCGCCGACGGTTTGGCCCCACAGGCGTTGCTCCAGGGCGAGGTCGGCGACGACCTGGTGTTGGTCGGCTGGGGGTCGACCCGCGGCGTGCTCGGCCAAGCGGTGGACGAGCTGCGCGCCGAGGGGTGGCGTGTGGCCCAGATCCACCTGCGCTGCCTGCATCCGTCACCCGCCAACTTGGGCGAGCTGCTGGCTGCATTCCCCAAGGTGCTCGTTCCAGAGATGAACCTGGGTCAGCTCGCGTTCTTGTTGCAGGGCCGCTACGGCCGCCCCGTTGCCTCGCTCGGAAAGGTCTCGGGCCGGCCGTTCCGGGTCGAGGAGATCAAGGACCGGGTGCGTGCGGAGCTCGATGTGGGAGGACCGAGATGAGCGAGGTCATCGAGCGCCCGTCGGCGCGGACGGCCAAGGACTACGCCTCCGACATGGAGGTGCGCTGGTGTCCCGGTTGCGGCGATTACGCCGTTCTGAAGGCGGTGCTCAAGACCCTGGCGGAGCTGGGACTCGACCCCGACCGCACGGCCTTCGTTTCCGGTATCGGCTGTGCGGCGCGCTTTCCCTACTACGTCGACACCTTCGGCTTTCACACCATCCACGGACGGGCGGCGACGGTGGCGACGGGGGCGAAGCTCGCCAATCCCGACCTCGACGTTTGGATCGCGTCGGGCGACGGCGACAGCCTGTCGATCGGCGGCAACCACCTGTTGCACCTGCTGCGCCGCAACGTCGATCTCGTCTACATGCTGTTCAACAACGAGATCTACGGGCTGACGAAGGGCCAGATCTCGCCGACCAGCCCGACCGGACGGGTGACCGTCTCGACGCCAGGCGGCTCCAACGATCGGCCGGTGCACGCCGGCAGCTACGTGCTTGGCGCTGGCGCCACGTTCTTTGCCAGGGTGCCGGACGTCGCGCAGGCGCCGATGGTCGAGGTGTTGAAAGCCGCACACGGTCATCGCGGAACCGGCTTCGTCGAGATCCTGCAGAACTGCATCGTCTACAACGACGGCGCGTTCGCCCACGTCACCGACAAGCGATCCGCCGCGGACAATCAGCTTTGGTGCGTCGCCGGCCAGCCGCTGCTCTACGCCAACGGAAGCAAGGGGCTCCGGTTCGATCCGAAGACGTTCGATCTGGTGTCGTTCACCGTTGGTGTGGACGGCGAGGTCGCCGACGCCGTCGTCCACGACGCTGCCAATCACCGATTGGCCCAGATGCTGGTCGCGCGCACGGACGTGACGGCGCTTGGCGTCCTCTTCCAGACCGAGGTCTCGACCTTCGAGCAGGCCGCGGTCGCATCGCGCCAGGCGCAACGCCGCTCGATCGGCGAGCTGCAAGCCCTGGTCGACGGCAAGGACGTCTGGACGATCGACTAGGGTGTGCAGGTGGCGCGGAACAAGCGGACGACTCCCTAGACCACTGCACCGAAGAGCGCGCCGACCAAGGCCGTCAACGCCATGGCCATCGCCCCCCAGAACATGACCCGCAGCGTCGCCCGCCCGACCTTGGCGCCACCGGCCTTCGCGCCCAACGCGCCGAGGCCGCCGAGAAACGCGAGCGTCGACAGCGTCACCGCGGGGATGTACGCGGCGCGAGGCATGGCGAGGATGGTGAGCAGGGGCAAAGCGGCGCCGGCGGTGAACGCTGCGGCCGAGGCCATCGCCGCCTGCAGTGGGCGGGCTGCCGTCGCATCGGAGATGCCCAGCTCTTCCTGCGCATGGGCGGCGAGCGCGTCGTGGGCCGTCAACTGCGCCGCGACGTCCCGCGCCGTGGCGGGCTCGACTCCGCGATCGACGAAGCTGCGGGTAAGCTCGTCCAGCTCGAACGCCGGTTGCGTCGCCAACTCCTGGCGCTCGCGCTCCAAGTCGGCGTTCTCCGCGTCGGCCTGGGAGCTGACGGACACGTACTCGCCGGCGGCCATGGCCATGGCGCCGGCAACGAGGCCGGCGATCCCGGCGGTCAGCACGCCGTCCGCACCTGCCGCCGCCGCCGAAACGCCGACGATCATGCTGGCCGTCGACACCAGGCCGTCGTTCGCACCCAGGACGGCCGCCCGCAGCCAGCCGATCCGATGGACGTTGTGACCTTCGACGTGCCGTGGGCGCATCGTTTCGAGACCGGGTCAGGTTGCTGCCAGGTGACGGCTACCATCCGGGCGCGCGTTGGCGAACGGAAAACGCCGACCCCAGGCATCGCCCGTTTGGTGTTGCCTTTAGAAACGCCCCGTCAATGACGCGGCGAGGGCGCTGAGCGCGGTCCAGGGTGGTCGTTGGTGAAGGCGGCCGTCGAAGACGTCGTAGTCGAGTGCCCGCAGTCGCCTGAGGTCCTGACGGGCGAACAGTGCCGGCAGTAGGCATGGCGCATTGCCGCGGCCGCGGAACGGGTGGCCTTCTCGTAGCAGTGCGGCAGTCCGCTCGGCCACTGCCCGCGCTTGGTCGGCGAGGGTCGCGGGCGCGCTGCCGGTGGGCCGGGCAACGAATGGGATGGCGCGAATGATCCCGAGCATCCCATAGGCGGTTCCGGCAACCCGCGCCTTCTCGATCACCGGGCTCGCGCCGATCAGGTGCGCCGTCGCGACCGCGAGCGCGCCCGCGGTCGCCCGAGCGTGCGGTTCGAGGTCGGCGGGCTCGAGCAACGGCGTCGGGTCGAGTTCCCGCTCGCGCGCAGCGATGAGACCGTCGAGCACGCCGTCCGGCAACCGCTCGGCCAGACCGGTTTCGGCGATCAGTGACAGCACCGGGTGGCGGCGCTCGCCACCGGTGTTGGCGAGCGCATCGCGCCACCATTGCAGGCGGATCAAGCCGGCCATCGGCTCGTTGACCGCGCCCGGGATCCGCGCAAGTTCGACGTTTAGGAGGTAGAGGGCGAGCAGGGCAGCGCGGTCGCCGCTGCGCGCCAGAGCGACCTGCAGACAACGGTCGGGATCGGCGGTGCGCAACGCGCCCAGCGGATCGTCCAGGGCAACGGCGGGCGCGTTCAAGCCGGTCTCCGACCTTGGTTTGACATCCTGGTGGGCGCGCGTATCTGTCCCCGCGTAACAACCTCAACGCCCTCGGGGAGGACCCATGGCTTTCGAACTTCCGGCGCTGCCCTACGCGCACGACGCCCTCGAGCCCTACATGGGGCGCGAGACCCTGGAACTCCACCACGGCAAGCACCACAACACCTACGTGGTGAACCTCAACAATCTGGTCGACGGCGCTGGTCTCGCCGGCAAAGACCTCGACGCCGTCTGCGTCGAGGGCTTCAAGGCCGGCAATGCCGGCATCGTCAACAATGCCGGCCAGCACTGGAACCACAATCTCTTCTGGTCGACCATGGCCAAGGACGGCGCGCCGCCGACGGGCGAGCTGGCCAAGCGGATCGAGAACGACTTCGGCTCGCTGGACAAGCTCAAGGAGGATTTCAAGGCGGCCGCGGTCAGCCAATTCGGCTCCGGCTGGGGCTGGCTCGTTCTCGACGGCGACAAGCTGGCGGTGATGAAGACGCCCAACGGTGAAAATCCGCTGATGCACGGCAAGAAGGCGCTGATGGGCATCGACGTCTGGGAGCACGCCTACTACCTCGACTACCGCAACCGCCGGCCCGACTACGTGCAGGCGTGGCTGGATCATCTGGTCGACTGGACCGCGGTAGGCGCGCGCTTGGGCTGACGCATCCGGCCCGTTCGACAGTCGTCGCGGGGGGCTTCGGCCCCCCGCTCGCGTTGCGACGGCCGATCGTTCAGCCGTACAGCCGGCGCAGTTCGGTCTTGAGGATCTTGCCGTAGGCGCTCTTCGGCAGCTCATCGACGAACACGTATGCCTTTGGCCGCTTGAAGCGGGCGATGTGGGCGAGGCAATGCGCGTCGAGCGCGGCTTCGTCCGCATCATCATCGCCCCGCACCACGATCGCGATCACGACCTCGCCCCACTCCGGATCGGGCCGGCCGATCACCGACACCTCGCGGACCGCCGGATGGGTGAGCAGGACTTCTTCGACCTCCCGCGGGTAGACGTTCGAGCCGCCCGAGATGACCACGTCCTTGGAGCGGTCCTTCAGGGTCAGGAAACCGTCTTCGTCCATGACGCCGACGTCGCCGGTGCACCACCAGCCTCGGCGCTGGGCTTTGGCCGTGGCTTCGGGGTTCTGCCAATAGCCGGGGATGACGCTGTCGCCGCGCACCATGATCTCGCCCAGGGTGCCGGGCGGCAGAACGCGACCCGTGTCGTCGCCGATCGCGACGTCACAGACGGCTTGCGCCGTTCCAGCGCTCTGCAGTCGCGCCACGTGGCGTGGGTGGCCGGCCGCGGCGTGGCCGTGCTTGTCGAGCGCTGTGATGGTCATCGGGCTTTCGCCCTGGCCGTAAATCTGTGCCAGCTTGTTGCCGAACACCCGCTCCGCCGCCTGCAAATCTGCCAGATACATCGGCGCACCGCCGTAGACGATCGTCTTCAGGTTCCGGGTGTCGCAAGCGTCCTCCGCGTTGAACGCGGTCAGGCGGCGGACCATCGTCGGCGCGCAGAACATGGTCGTGCCTGGGTAGTGAGGCAGGAGGTCGAACACCTCTCGGGCCTCGAAGCCGCCACTGTCGGGCACGACCTGTACGGCGCCCGCGGCACCATGGGGCAGCATGTAGAGGCCGGAGCCGTGGGAGAGCGGCGCTGCGTGGATGATCGCGTCGGTCGGCCCGATGTGGTCGACGCTCATGAAGTAGGCGTAGGTCATCGCCCGCAGGTTGCGGTGGGTGATCATCGCACCCTTGGGCCGACCCGTCGTGCCGCTGGTGTAGAAGAGCCAGGCGAGGTCATCTGCCGCCCGGTCCACCATCGCGGCCGGCGTCGTAGCAACGAGGGCGCCGTAGCCCGCCTGGTCGACGTCGACGATCGCCGGTGCTGCCGCCACGGTGCCGACGGCCGCAACGGCGGTGTCCGACAGCTTCGTGTCGGTGAAGACGAGTCGGGCACCCGCATCCTCCAAAAGAAAGGCGATTTCGGTCGGGTGCAGCTTGGCGTTGATCGGCACCGGAGCGAACCCGCCCCACCAGCACGCCAGCATGACCTCGACGTAGCGCTCGTGGTTGCTCATGACGACTGCCAGGCGGTCGCCGGGCCGGACGCCATGAGTGTCGGTGACACCACTTGCGAGCCGGGCGGCGCGGTCCACGAGGTCGCCATAGCTCGAAATCGGCCGCGTGCCGCGGGCCAAAGCGGGTGCCGCCGCATTGCGCGCGGCGGCGCGTTCGAAGAGTTTGGCGACGTTCATCGCAGCCTCCCCGCGATGCGGGCGTCAGCCGGGCGGCATGGCGATCAACGCCGCGGCGACGCGACGATCCTCGGCAACCAGCACGTTGTACGTCGAGCACGCGGCCGGCGTCGTCATGATTTCGCAAGCCATACCGGCTTCGCGGAGATTGCGCCGGAGCGCGGGGTCGATCGCGACCAAGCGCGGACCGACGCCGACGATCAGCACGTCGATGGTGCCGGCGAGATCGCGCAGCGGTGCCAGCGCAAGGTCGGTCGCGAGTTCCGATGGGGTCGCCACTGGCCAGGGCTCGAAGCGCGTGGCCTGGATCAGCATCGATCCCTCCACCTCGCCGCCAGCGAGCTTGAAGCTGCCACGGCCATAGCCCTGGATCACCAGCCGCTCGCCCGGCTGCATCGGCGTGATTTCCACCGCCCGGTCCTCCGCGGTGCCGAACCGGTCGTCAGGGGCCGGCTTCGGCGGTCTTCGTCGGGGTCTCGTCTTCACGGCGCAGGTTGAGGGCCAGCAGCACCGGTGCCGCGACGAACAGCGACGAGTAGGTGCCGACGATGACGCCCCAGATCATCGCGACCGTAAAGCCTCGGATCGCGCCGCCGGCGATGATGAACAGCGCGACGAGCGCCAGCAAGGTGGTGACACCGGTGACCAGCGTCCGCGCGAGTGTTTCGTTGAGGCTGCGGTCGATCAACTCCGTCATCGGCAACTTCTTGTAGCGCCGCAGATTCTCGCGGATGCGATCGAAGATGACCACGGTGTCGTTGAGGGAGTAGCCGACGATCGTCAGTAGAGCTGCAATCGTCGCAAGATTGAACTCCAGCCGCGTCAGCGAGAACAGCCCGATGGTCAGCACGACGTCGTGAAACAAAGCAATGACTGCGCAGACGCCGAACTGCCACTCGAAGCGGAACCAGACATAAACGAGGATGGCGACCAGCGCAAAGCCCAACGCCATGAGGCCAGCAGTGAACAACTCACCCGAAACCTTTGGCCCGACGAACTCCGTGCGGCGGAAACTGACCTCGTCACCGTAAATCTCGATCAGCCGGGCTTTGACGGCCTCGACGGCGAGGGCTTCGGCGTTGCTGTCCTCGGCGCTTTGCCGTTCGATGCGGATCAGGACGTCGGTTGGGGCACCGAACTCCTGAAGCGCGACTTCGCCAAGGCCGAGGCCACCAAGCTCGCTGCGGAGCGTGCCGAGATCGGCGGGCTCGGGCGTGCGCACCTCCATCAGCGTCCCGCCGCGGAAGTCGATCCCGAGATTGAGGCCGGCGGTGAAGGCGAGGGCGAGCGACATCACGACCAGCACCGCGGAGACGATGGCCGCCGGTCGTCGCCAGGCCATGAACGGGACCTTGGGGGTGGACTTCAGGAAGCGCAGCGCGGGCAAGGTGGTCCTTTCCTGGTGGGGCGGGCGATTTGGCTCAGAGCGGCAGCGCCTTGGGACGCATCCGCTGGTACCAGAGGCTGACGAGCAGCCGGGTGAGGACGATCGCGGTGAACATCGATGCGACGATGCCGATGGAGAGGGTCACCGCGAACCCTTTCACCGGGCCCGAGCCGAACTGAAAGAGCAACGCGGCGGCGATCAGCGTCGTCACGTTGCTGTCGATGATGGTTCGGATGGCACCGCCGAAGCCGGCATCGATCGCGCCGATCGGCCCGCGGCCGTTGGCGGCTTCTTCGCGGATGCGTTCGAAGATCAAGACGTTGGCGTCGACCGCCATGCCTAGCGTCAACACCATGCCGGCAATGCCAGGCAAGGTCAGCGTGGCACCCAGTACCGACAACGCCGCGACGATCATGATCAGGTTCAAGGTCAACGCGGTGACCGCGATGACGCCGAAGATGCCATAGTAGAGGATCATGAAGGCGGCCACGAGCAGCACGCCGATGATCCCGGCGATCTCGCCGGCAGCAACACTGTCGGCGCCGAGATCCGGGCCGACGGTCCGTTCCTCGAGCACCGTCAGAGGCGCCGGCAAAGCGCCGGCGCGGAGCAGGAGAGCCAGCTCGTTGGCGCTTTCGACGGTGAAGTTGCCGGTGATGATGCCGCTGCCGCCCGTGATGGGCTCCTGGATGCGCGGCGCCGAGATGACCCGGTCGTCGAGCACGATGGCGAACAAGCGGCCGACGTTTTCGGTGGTGATGGCGCCGAACTGCCGAGCGCCAGTGGTGTCGAAACGGAACGACACGACCGGGCGGTTCTGGTCGAAGCTCGGCTGAGCGTCGACCAGGTTCTCGCCCGAGACCTCGACCCGGCGGCGGATCACCCACTCCGTCTCGGGCGTGCCATCGACGGTCTCCTCGATCGACGGGACGAGCATCACCCCGGCCGGACCGCCACCGGCGCGGACCTCGTCGGCGGTCGCCGACAGGTCGACCATGTGGAACGTGAGCCGCGCCGTTTGGCCAAGTAGCCGCTTCAGCGCCTGTGGATCGCGCTCGCCGGGCACCTGTAGCAGAATGCGGTCTTCGCCCTGGCGTTGGATCACCGGTTCGCGGGTGCCGAGCTCGTCGATCCGGCGGCGGACCACCTCCAGCGACTGGTCGAGCACCGACGAGGCCAGGGCTTCGAGCCCGCCCTCGCTCATCCGCAGCGTGACCGTCGAGCCCTCGATGGCGACGTCGTACTCACGATCGAACGTCAGCCCGCCGCGGATCAGGTCGGGCGTGCCGCGCGGGTTGAGCTCGTCGAGAACTTCGCGGACCGTGCCCGCGTCGGCAGGATCACCGAGCTGGAAGGTCACCGCGTCGCCGCGCACGCCGAGCCCGCGGTAGACCACCCGGGCACTCCGCAGCGCTACGCGGATGTCGGAGACCAGGGTTTCCAGCCGATCCTGAACGACCGTGTCGAGATCGACTTCCAACAGCAGATGCGACCCGCCCTGGAGATCGAGGCCGAGGTTGATCTGGCTTTGCGGCGCCCAGGACGGCCAGCTCTCGACCGTCGTCCGGGAGAACAGATTGGGGATCGCCAGGATCAGGGCGAACAGACACAGCCCGCCGATCGCAGCGAGTTGCCAGGGCGCGATTCGCAGCACCGATCGCGGTCCTACCTACCCAACAGCTTGTCGAGGAAGCCCTTCTTCTGCCCGCCGCCGGTGTCGTTGGCTGGCTTCGGCGCGGCCGCGGCCTCGCTACGGGTAAGGTTGTCACTGATGGTCGACCGCGCCAGTTTGACCTTCACGTTCTGCGCGATCTCGACCTCGACGGCGGCGTCATCGATGACCCGCGCGACCGTACCGTAGATGCCACCGGACGTGATGATCTTGTCGTTCTTCTTCACCGCCGCGATCATTTCGCGGTGCTCGCGCATCCGCTTCTGTTGCGGCCGGATCAGCAAGAACCAGAACACCGCGAAAATGAGGATCAGCGGCATCAGCGAGACGAGGAAACTCGTCTCGGCGACTGCCGCCTCCTGCGCATAGGCTGGCGAGATGAACATGGGTGTCCTGATCGTTCTTGGGGGTCGAAAGGTGGCCGGACTATAGCCACGGGCAGCCCGTTTGCAAACGGCTGGCCACCTCGCCTATGACCCTGCTCCCCACCGCCGTTTCGGAAGCGCCGATGTCCGTCGATCACCCCCTGGCACCGTTGCTGCTGCGCATCGCCCGCGCCCTGGAGGGACCACTCGCCGATCCGCCGGCGCTGGATCTCGCCGCCGCCGATGCGTTCGTCTGGCAGGCCGACACGGCGCGGCTGAAGCCGGTCGCCACGGTGCGCGCTTTGGCGCTCGACCTGCTGCAGGGCATCGACCACGTGCGCGACGTGCTGACCGCCAATACCCAACGGTTCGCCGCCGGGCTGCCGGCCAACAACGCGCTGCTTTGGGGCGCTCGCGGTATGGGCAAGAGCTCGCTGGTGAAGGCGGTGCACGCGGCTGTGAATGCCGAGCGGCCCGGAGCGCTGGCGTTGATCGAAGTCCATCGTGAGGACCTCGACGGTCTGCCGCGCCTCTTGGAGGCGCTTGCTGGTCAGCGCCGGCGCTGCATCCTCTTTTGCGACGACCTCTCGTTCGACGTCGGCGAAACCAGCTACAAATCGTTGAAGGCGGTGCTCGAAGGCGGTCTGGAGGGCAAGCCCGACAACGTGCTTTTCTATGCCACGTCGAACCGACGACATTTGATGCCGCGGCAGATGATCGAGAACGAGCGCCAGACGGCCATCCATCCCGGCGAATCCGTCGAAGAGAAGGTCTCGCTCTCTGACCGCTTCGGCTTGTGGCTGGGCTTCCATGGCTGCGCCCAGGACGTCTATCTCACCATGGTCCGGCGCTACGCCGAGCATTTCGGCTTGGTGATCGACGGCGCGGAGCTCGACCGTCGGGCGCTCGAATGGGCAACGACCCGCGGCGGGCGCTCGGGGCGGGTCGCGTGGCAGTTCATCCAAGATCTCGCGGGCGACTTGGGGTGCGCCCTCGGACGTTGAGCGTTTTTCGGCGAACGGCTAAGGGGTACATTCGCGCTTCGGTTGCCATCCCGGCGGCCAGAACGTGCGCCAATGGCTGACCAGACCGCCGCAGCGACCGCCGAGAGCGGTCAGAACGACGCCCAGGCCCTGCTGACGCGGCTTTCCGCGGAAGTCAGCGATCCGCTGCTCGTTCTCGACCGCGGGCTTTGGGTCCTGGCCGCCAACCAGTCCTTCGCCGATGCTACGGGTTGGTCGACGGAAGACTGTGTGGGCCAGCCGCTGACGGTCCTGTTCGGGCAATCGGTCGGCTCGAGGTTGGCCCGTGACGGCTGGCGCGACTGGTCGATCGATCCGGTCTGGCCGAACGGCCCCGACGGCGCGATCGGCCCGCCCGCCCAGTTTCGCGCCGCACCGATCCGCCTGGCCGGCGGCATCGCTTGCTGGCTGGTACGGCTGACGCCCTGGTCATCGCGCGAACCCGGGCACGGTGCCGCCAGCCACACGGCTGATTCCGCCGCCGCCGAAACGGCGTTGGTGCGGCTGGTCGACGAGGTCCGGCGTTCGGGTGGGCGCCTGGGCGGCGCCCACGTCCGTCTGATCGGCCTTGCCAAGGCCCGCGAACGCGCCGGCGACGCGTGGCCGAAAATGCAGCGCCGGATCGGTTTGGTTTGCGAGCAGACGATCCTCGGAGAGCTGGGCGAGTCCGAGGTCTTCACCACCACCGCAGCCGGCGATTTCGTGGTCTGCTTCGCTTGCGCGGACCATGACGAGGCCGATCGGCGGGCTGCGCGGTTGCAGGCGCGGATCGACCGGCGACTGCTCGGTGAGCGTGCCGAAGCAGCGACTGACGCGGACGCTGCATGGTCGGCCGTCGGCGCACGGGTCGCATCGATCGCGCTACCAGCGCAAGCCATGGGCGGCGACGGTCCGATCGCCGAAAGGATCGCCGCCGAGGCTGAAGCGGCCGTCGGTAGTCTCGATGCCGAGTTCGATCGCCGTCTAGCGGCTTTGATGGACACCGACACGCTGACCTTCCACCCGATCGCCACGCGGGCCGGTGCGCCGACCACCCTGGTGCGGGCGCGGTGGGAGCAGGACGCGGTCCGCGAGGTCCTGGAGCTGGCGGTCCGGAGCCGCCGCTTGGAGGAAGCGCTACTCGCGCTCGACCGCCATCGGCTTCGCCTCGTCGGTGCGACACTCGGGCAGCGGGCCGAAGCGCGCCGGCCTGTCCTCCTCGATCTCGGGTTCGCCACGGCAGAGCGCCGCGTCGGCCAAGACATGCTCAGGACCGAGCTTGGCCCGATCGTCGATGTGACCAAGCGGTGGCTGGTACCGAACCTCACGAGCCTGCCGCTCCAGGCCTATCATGGGAGCATCTACGATGCCCTGGTGGCGATCAGACCGCTCACTCGGACCCAGGCCCTAGCAATGCCACCGCACGAGATACTCACCATCGGGGCGGACATCCTGCCTTGCCGGCTGTTCGTGCTGCCTCGCGCTGCGGCCGAGGCGGCGGCGCGAGGGTCGGTGGGCCGGCGGCTCGCCGACCATGCACGCTACGGACGTGCTCGCCTGGTGCTGGACGGGTCCGCCGACCCGGATCTCGCCGCCGCGGTCGGCGCAGAGCTGTTCGTTGCCTAGCCATTGGCGACCGTGTCGCGCCAGGCGCCGGCTGTTGCCAAGCGTTACCGAAAGGAGCGAGCGCCGCCGCGCCGTCCTTGCTAAATCGGCCGGATGAATGGGCGTCCGCACCTGCTGATCGTCGACGACGACCGCGAGATCCGTCAGTTGCTGCAGCGGTTCTTGGAGCGGCACGGCTACCGGGTCGACGCGGTCGCCGACGGGTCGGGGATGGCCGAGGCGCTAGCTGGCGGCGCGTTCGATCTGGTGGTGCTCGATCTGATGCTGCCCGGCGAAGACGGCCTGACGCTCTGCCGGGAGCTCCGCCGGACGTCGGCACTCCCGGTCATCATGCTCACCGCACTCGGTGACGAGGCGGATCGGATCGTCGGTTTGGAGGTCGGCGCCGACGACTATCTGCCCAAACCCTTCAACCCGCGCGAGCTGTTGGCGCGGATTCGCGCCGTCTTGCGCCGGGTCCAAGCGACCGAAGTGCGGCCACCGGCACTGCCCGACGAACCGCCGGACCAGGAGGTGTTGCGCTTCGCCGAGTGGCGTCTCGATCCGCAGCGCCGTGAGCTGCGGGACGGCGCCGACGTGCTGGTGGCGTTGACGGCGGGCGAATACGCGCTGTTGCTGGCCTTCGTCGAGCGGCCGCAACGGGTGCTGTCCCGCGACCAGCTCCTCGACCTGACCCGTGGTCGTGAGCCCGGTCCGTTCGATCGCAGCATCGACGTTCAGCTCGGCCGACTGCGGCGCAAGATCGAGCCCGACCCCAAGGCACCGACACTGATCAAGACCGTGCGCGGCGGCGGCTACGTCCTGGCGGTGCCGGTGCACCGCGAGACACGGGGCTAGCGGGGCGATGAGCCTGGTCTGGCGAATCCTGATCGTCGCCATCATGGGCGTGGTCTTGCTGCAGCTGGTGGCCGTCGCGCTGTTCGTCGCCGACCGCCGCGGCGACCGCAGTGACCTTCTGCCCATCGCCGGTCGGCAGATCGTCGCAGTGACCAAGCTCTACGAACGCGCTGCACCTTCCGAGCGGCGATTGGTGCTGGCGGCGTCCAGCAATCCGCTCTTCAGAGCGCGGCCGAGCGTCGATTTGGCGTTTCTCGCGCGCCACGGCTGGGAACCGGTGAGCGGGCGAGCGGAGGCACGGGTCCGCGCAGCGCTCGGCTCGCTGGCCGGTCGGGAGATCGCAGTCAGCAGCCACGACGACTGGCGGCCGCGACACCACTCCCGGTCCTGGCGCGACGGCCCGGACGACGATGACGACGCCTCGGTCGTCCGCTGGCACGGCGACGACGACGAAGCTGGCCGACGTTCCGACTGGCGTCGTGATCCGGCGCCATCGCTCCGGCGCCTGGCGATCAGCGTGCCCCTGGAGACGGGCGGCTATCTGACGTTTTTGGTCGCTTCCGACACGACATCGGTGCGTTGGATCGTCCGCAGCGCGTTGCTCTGGGGCCTGACCCTGGTAGTCGTGCTCGGTGCCATCTTGTGGGCAAGCCGTCGCGTGGCGCGGCCGTTCCAGCGCTTCGCCGCCGCTGCCGACCGGCTTGGCATCGACGTCGACGCGCCACCGATGTCGGTCTCCGGTAGCGGCGAGCTGCGGCAAGCGACACGTGCGTTCAACCGCATGCAGGAGCGGGTGCGGCGGATGGTCGATGACCGGACCATGATGCTGGCGGCGATCAGCCATGACCTGCGCACGATGCTGACGCGGCTGCGGCTACGTGCCGAGCTCATCGACGACGCCGCGCAGCGGGGCAAGGCGATCGCCGACCTCGACGAGATGCAGGCCATGCTGACGGGGACGCTGGACTACGCCCGCGGACAGGCGGATCGGGAACCGGTGCAGTCGCTCGACCTCGCGCGGCTCTTGCAGGCCGTGGTCGACGACGCCAACGACGCCAACGAGGGCCGTGCGCAAGTCGTCTACACCGGTCCTGAGCGTGAGGTCGTGATCGGTCGAGCGGTGGCGCTTCGCCGTCTCGTGCAGAACCTGCTCGACAATGCGCTGCGCTATGGTGATGGCTCGGATGTGGAGCTGCAGTTGTCGAGCGCGGCGGACGGCGCGGAGTTGCGGGTCCTCGATCGCGGCCCCGGCATTCCCGAGGCGGAAAGGGAACGGGTCCTCGAGCCCTTCTATCGGCTGGAGCGGTCGCGTTCGCGCGACACCGGCGGCGCCGGTCTGGGGCTGGCGATCGCCCGCAGCATCGCACGCACCCACGGTGGTGACCTCGGGCTCGCCGACCGGCCGGGCGGCGGTCTCCAGGTGGTCGTCAGCCTGCCGAGGGGCTGACGCCGGGTCGAAGCGGTCACCCGGATCGGCGTGACCCTTGGTCGCTTGCGCAGCTCGGCCCGTCAGGCGATCTCGCTCGCGACCAACACGAGTGAGCCCATGCGTGACCACGGCCGCTACCCCTACGCGCCGATCACCGAGCGCCGGCATTACGCTTGGCCCGATGGGCGGCGCCTGGCGTTCTATCTCGGGGTCAATCTCGAGCACTTCAGTTTCGGCGAGGGCCTTGGTGCCGAGCTGGCGCCGGGCGGGCCGCCGCCCGACGTGTTGAACTATGCCTGGCGGGACTACGGGAACCGGGTCGGCGTGTGGCGCCTGCTGGAACTGCTCGACGATTTGCGGTTGCCGACGACGGCACTGGTCAACAGCGCAATGTACGACCACGCGCCAGCGGTCGTGTCGGCCTTCCGCGCGCGGGGCGACGAGATCGCCGGCCATGGGCGCACCAACGCGGAACGCCAATCGGCGTTCGACGAGCCGGGCGAACGGGCGTTGATCGAGGAGGCTACGGCGCGGATCGTCGCCGAGGAGGGTCGTCCGCCAGCCGGCTGGTTAGGCCCGTGGATCGCCGAGAGCCACGCGACGCCCGATCTGCTGCAGGAGGCGGGATATCGCTATCTGCTCGACTGGTGCCACGACGACCAGCCGACTTGGCTGCGCACTCGCGAGGGACGGATCTTGAGCGTTCCGTATCCGCAAGAACTGAACGACATTCCCGCGGTCGTCGCGCGAAAGGTCGGCGCCAGCGAGTTCGCTGACATGATCGTCGATCAGTTCGACGAGATGGCGGCGCAGGCCGAGCACGAGCCGCTGGTCATGGGCATCGCGTTGCACACTTACATCGTCGGCCAGCCGTTCCGTCTCCGCCAGCTACGGCGAGCGCTGTGCCACGTCCTCAGCGGTGCCGAGGGGGCGGCGCTGTGGCCGACGACGGCCGGCGCGATCGCCGATCACGTGCTGGCGTTACCAGAAGAGACGGTGCCGGGCTGACGGTGCGCTCGGCCTCAACCGTCACTCAGCGTCTGCACCTGCAGCCCTTCGCGGAACACCACGAGGCAGGGTCGACCGCTGGAGAGGAGACGATCGCAAACCTGCCGGGCGATGTTCTCGCCAAGGCCCATGCGGCGCGCTCGATAGAGCGTCGCGCCGTTTCGATCGACAGCGGAGACTTCGAGTGACGAGCCGGCCAAAGCGTCGCTCGCGTGGGCAACGATACCTTCGGCCGCCCGATGGGCGGCAGTCGCCGAGTTGAAGGCGCCGATCTGGATGCCGAAGTTGCGCCCCGCGGCCAAGGTTGCGACCGACGTCGCCGGCTGCCGAGGGGGAACGGCCGCCTTCGACCTGGTGGTGGCGCCCACTTGGTCGCCTTCGCCGCTGATCTGTGGTGCGATGACCACGCGCAGCGGCGAGATCTGGCCGGGCGCAGGCGCATTGGTGGCAGACGCCGCACGGACCGGATCCTGGGCATCCGGACGCAGCGTCGGCATCAACAAGCCCGGCCCTCTAGCTTCGCCGGCGCCCGGACTGAGATCGGCGACGACCATGCCGCCAGCGGCGCTGGCCGCCGCGGCGATCCGTGGCCGAAGCGGGCTTGGCCCGACCGCGAACACCACGGGACGGCGACCGGCCTCGGTGAACGCCGCGTCCAACAGCTCCACCATGTGGGCGTTCCGGCTCTTCGCCGTCCGACCTCCGATCACCACGCCGATGAGCCGGCGGCCATCACGTTCGACCGATGCCACGAGATTGAACCCGGAGGCGCGGATGTATCCGGTCTTGATCCCGTCGGTGCCGCGGTAGTTGCCGAGCAAGCGGTTGTGGTTACCGTAGGTCCGCCCGCCATAGGCGAATTTCCGCGTGGAGAAGTAGCCGTAGTACTGGGGGAAGTCGCGCTGCAGCCGGAGCCCGAGGCGGGCCATGTCGCGGGCAGTCGTACGCTGTTCGGTGTTGGGCAAGCCCGACGCGTTGCGGAAGGTGGTGCTGCGCAAGCCGAGGGCGCGGGCGCGTTTGGTCATCATTCGGCCGAAGCCCGACTCGGTGCCGCCGATGGCTTCTCCAAGGACGACCGCCGCGTCGTTGGCCGAGCGTGTCACCAAGGCAAGCATGGTGTTGCGCACGCTGATCGTCTGGCCCGTCCGCAGGCCTAGCTTGGAGGGCGGCTTGGCGGCTGCAGCGCGCGAGACCGGGAGCTCTTGATCGAGCCGCAACCGCCCGTCCTCGATCGCCTCGAACGCCATGTAGAGCGTCATCATCTTCGTGAGCGACGCGGGATACACCCAGCGATCCGCTTGCTCTTCGTGCAGGACGGCGCCGGTTTGTGCGTCGATGACGATCGAAGCGTAGCGCCTCGCTTCCGCCGGCATGGCCGCCAGCAGAAGCAACGCCAACGCGCTTGCCCACAACCACGGACGACGCACCTTCACCTCCGTATGCGATCCGCCGACGCGACAGCCATAACCATTCTATTCCACATAGTTAATGGAACGACGTGGATTCTTACACCAAAGAATCTGTCTCGAGGAGAGAAGAACTCACCGAATTCGCGTAAAGGTTGATAACACGTTGTCGCATTCACCCATTGGCAGGGTTTGCCGATGCTCCGGTCAGATCAAGGCGTCGGCCAACACCCGGTCGAACACCGCGTCGACCTGTGCGAGGTGGTACTCCAGATCGAACAACGCGGCGATCGCCGGACGATCGACGTAGCCGGTGACCTCGGGGTCGGCGCTGAGGAGCGCCTGCAGCGCTTCGCCTTGCTCCCACGCCGCCATTGCATGCCGCTGCACGATCTCGTAGGCGCGCTGCCGCGGCAGGCCAGCCGCCGTCAGCGCCAGCAGCACGCGCTGCGAGTGGACGAGGCCGTGGGTCGCATCCAGGTTGGCCTGCATCCGGTCTTCGAACACGACCAAGCCGCGGATCAGCGTGGCGAGACGCGCCAAGCCGAAGTCCAGCAGGATGCACGCTTCCGGAACCGCAACGCGTTCGACCGAGCTGTGCGAGATGTCGCGCTCGTGCCAGAGCGCCACGTTCTCCAGCATCGGCTGCACCTGCGCTCGCACCAACCGGGCGAGCCCGGTCAGGTTCTCGCTCAGAACCGGGTTGCGCTTGTGAGGCATGGCGGAACTGCCCTTCTGCCCCTGGCTGAAGGCTTCCTCCACCTCGCGCACTTCGGTCCGCTGCAGGTGGCGGATCTCCACTGCCAAGCGCTCCATGCCGCTGGCCACGACCGCCAACGCGGCAACGAACGCGGCGTGTCGGTCGCGCGGGATGACCTGTGTCGACACCGGTTCGACGGCGAGGCCGAATCGTTCGGCGACGGCCGCCTCGACCCGCGGGTCGATGTTGGCGAACGTGCCGACCGCGCCGGAAATCGCGCAGGTCGTGACCTCGGCGCGTGCGGCCGTCAGCCGTCGTCGGCCGCGCTGGAACTCGGCGTGATGGCCGAGCAGCTTGAGGCCGAAGGTCGTCGGTTCGGCGTGGATCCCGTGGGACCTCCCGATGCACGGCGTGCGGCGGTGCTCTCGGGCTCGTATCTCCAAAGCCGTCAGGACGTCGTCGACGTCGGCGAGCAACAGGTCGGAAGCCTGGCCCAACTGGATCGCCAATGTCGTGTCCAGCAGATCGGACGACGTCATCCCGAGATGGAGGAAGCGGGCGTTGTCGCCGACCACGGCTTCCACGTGGGTGAGGAATGCGATGACGTCGTGCCGCGTCGTCGCTTCGATCTGGTCGACCCGGGCGGGGTCGATCAACCGAGGGCGCTCCCGGTCACAATGCTCGCGGAGTGCCGCGATCGGGCGTCGCGGTAGCAGGTCGAGCGCCGCCATCGCCTCGGCAACGGCGAGTTCGACGTCGAGCCAGATCTCCAGCTTGCGGGCGGGCTCGAACAGCTCAGCCATCGCCGGGCGGCTGTAACGCGGGATCATCGTCCGGGTCTCTCCGCATTGTGTGGCCGTCGCCGGCACGCTAGGCGAGGGCTTAGCAGAGCCAGCGGAGCAGCAGGAGAGCCTTGGGACAAGACCCGCCCGTTCCTGCCGGCCGGCGCGCTCGGCGTTGGCCGATCAGCGTTGCGCTAGCCGTGACCTTCGGTGCCCTGGTGCTGATCGCGACGCTCGCCGTGCTGGTCGTGGTCGGCGCGGTGGCCGCGCGCAGCACCGACCAGCTCCTGCAAACCCGCGCACGCATGATCATCGATGCGATGCAACTCCGCGTCGAGCGCGAGCTGCAGGAGCCGGTCAGGCAGCTCGAGGCGATCGCCTCTTTGGTCGAGGACGGCTACGTGGACCCCGACGATCGCACGGACATCGCCCGGCTGCTCCATGCTTTCATCGTCACCGAGCCCACCTTGACGGCGCTTTACTACATCCGGCCCGACGACGAAGGGGCTGGTGCGTGGCGCGACGCCGATGGCCGCGTCCAATTCGGCTTGTTCAGCATCGATGCCGTCAATGCCGACAGTGCGGCCCTGGACGAGCTTCGATCGGTCGGCCGCGCGACGACGTGGGGAACGCCGTTTCGGCCGCAAGGGTTCGGCAGCGCCTTGCCGGTCGGCCGCGGGATCGAGCTGGACGGCGAAATCGTTGCACATGTCGCCGCCTTCGTGACCGTTCGGCAGCTCTCGGCCGAGCTGCCGCGGCTTGCGACGTTCCGCGGCCAGGAACCGTTCGTCCTCTACGGCGATCAGCGGGTCTTCGCCCACCGCGCGCTCCGCGAGCCGGCAGACGAGGCCGAAGGCGGCTGGGTGTTGCCGACGGTGGCGAGTTTCTCGGACCCGATCTTGCGCGCGATCTGGAGCGCGCCGCGACCGGAGCGGGATGGTGGTCAGGTGGAGGCGCGCTCCGCGGTGGTCGACGGCGTCCGCTACGTCTACCTGTACGCGCGGCTTTCCGACATTGGCCTGCCGCCACTGGTCGTCGGCGCGTACTTCCAGCGATCCGATGTGGCGTTCGAGATCGACCGTCTCGTCGGTGGTCTCGTCGCAGGCCTCGTGTCGGCGGTCGTCGCGGTCGTCATCGCGTTCGTGCTCGGTCGGTTGTTCGCTCGTGGCGTCCAGCGGTTGGCGGCGGCCGCAGTTGCCGCCGGGCGGTTCGACTTCCGCGCAACCAGCGCCTTGCCGGCCAGCCGGCTGCGTGAGATCGACGACGCCGCCACGGCGTTTCGGTCCATGGGCCACGCGTTGGAGCAAGCTGCGCGGTTTCTGCCGCGGCGGCTGGTCATGCAACTCTTGCAGCCGGCACTCGGCAGGGCGCCCTTCGAGACCCGCGAGCTGACCATCCTTTTCAGTGACCTGACGGGCTTCACGCGGCTCAGCGAGAACCTCACCGCTGCGGCCACGGCGCGCCTGCTCAACGACCACCTGGACATCGTCGCCCGAGCGATCGAGGCGGAGGGCGGTACCGTCGACAAGTTCCTCGGCGACGGTGTCATGGCGTTCTGGGGTGCCCCGGATCCGGCACGTGACCATGCCGAACGAGCGCTGCGGGCAGCGGCCGGTATCGCAACGTCTTTCGCGGCGGCCAATGCCCGGGCGGCGACACCGCTGCGGCTCCGGGTCGGGGTTCACACCGGTCGGGTCGTGGTCGGCGAGATCGGAGGCGGATCGCGCGTGAACTACACGATCGTCGGCGATCCCGTGAACACTGCGTCGCGCTTGTGTGATCTCGGCAAGGATGTGGCACCGCTCGCCGAGACCATCGTACTGGTCAGCGGTGACACGCTTCGTGCGGCGTCCGGGTCGTGGACGCTGCACGCCAAAGGTACGTTCGTCCTGCCGGGCCGGCTCGCCGAACTCGATGTCTGGGAATTGCAGGCGTGATCTTGGCGCGGGCGGCGGTCGCTGCGCACCACGTCCTAGGGGGGCTCGGCCGCCGAGCTACCGGGTTTCTCGCTGCAGGGATCTTCCTCGGTGTGTTGATCCCGCCGGCGGCGGCGTTGGCCCGGCCACTGCTGACACCCGCGATGGCGTTGTTGTTGCTCGCGACCGTCTTGCGGATCGAACCGAACAGCCTCCTCGCCAGCCTGCAACGCCGCTGGTTAGTCGCGGCGGCGGTCCTTTGGGCGCTGGTCGTGGCACCGTTGTTGGTCGTGCCCGCGGTCGCTGCGGCGGCGGTCGATCCGTTTCTCGCCGACCATCTGGTCCTCACCGCGGCGTCCGCGCCGATCATCGCTGCAGCGTCGTTCGCGTTGTTGCTTGGCCTCGATGCAGCGTTCACCCTGGCTGCGGCGGTGGTCGCGAGCGCGTTGGTGCCGTTCACGCTTCCCGCCATCGCCGGCGTGCTGCTCGGTGTCGCTCTACCCGTCGAGCCGCCATCGCTGCTGCTGCGGCTGGCTTTGTTGATCGGCGGCGCCGCCGCGGCAGCGACCTTGATCCGTCGGATCCTCGGAGCGGTGGCGATCCGCGATGCGGCACCGCTGATCGACGGTATCGTCGTCGTCGTCTTGTTGGTGTTCGGCCTCGCCGTCATGGATGGTGTTACGGCAGCCTTGATCGGCGATCCGTGGTTCGTGTTGCGCTGTCTCGCCGGCGCCTTCGCCCTGGCCTTCGGCCTGTTCGCGGCGACCAGTCTCCTCTTCGTGTTCCTGGGCCTGCGGATGGCGCTGACCTTCGGTCTGCTGACCGGCTTCAGCAATTTCGGCGTGGTCGTGGCGGCGCTGGGCCCTGCGGCCGAGCCGGCAACCGTGGTGTATCTGGGGCTCGCCCAGTTCCCCATCTACATGCTGCCCATTCTGCTGCGGCCTGTGGTCTCCCGATTGTTGGCGCCGCGCCACGAGACCGACCCGCGGAGGTGGTGATGACCGAGTTCGAGGAACTCTTGGACTACTGGTTTCGCACGCTGGACAGAGAGGCGTGGTTCGTTGCCGACGCCGCTGTCGATGCCGAACTCGGGCGGCGGTTCGGCGATCTACCAGACAGAGCCTGTGGCGGCGGCCTCGCCAGCTGGGCGGCCACGCCCAAGGGTGCCTTGGCACAGGTTCTCGTGCTCGACCAGTTGCCGCGCAATCTCTTCCGCGGCACGGCCCGCGCATTCGCCTTCGACGACGCGGCGCTGACCGCGGCGGCGATGGCGATCGAGCAGCAACAAGATCAGGACCTGAGCATCGACGAGCGGCACTTCCTGTACCTACCGTTCGAGCACAGCGAGCGGCTCGCCGACCAGGATCGGGCGGTGACGTTGATCGGTGCTCTAGGCGATGCGGTCTACACCGACTACGCCGAGCGCCACCGCGACGTCATTCGACGGTTCGGCCGCTTCCCGCACCGGAACGACGTGCTCGGGCGAACGTCGACGTCGGCGGAGTGCACTTACGTGGCCGAGACCGATTCCGGCTTTTGAGCCCGACACGGGGCGTG
The DNA here is from genome assembly GCA_039818825.1 of Pseudomonadota bacterium. Taxonomy (GTDB): domain Bacteria; phylum Pseudomonadota; class Alphaproteobacteria; order Geminicoccales; family Geminicoccaceae; genus JBCBTD01. The sequence goes on along the minus strand of JBCBTD010000035.1, from coordinate 14,788 downwards.
ACCGGGCGTTCGGAGTCCGAGGCGCAGGGCGCTGGCGATTTCCTCGCGGCGGCCCGGCGAGCCGACCAGCGCGCCGACGAAGCTCGCATAGGCCTCGCCCGGCTGCGCGAAGGTGAGGTGCAGCAGCGCGAGCACGCCCGTTTGATAGGCGGCGCCGAACTTCGTGCCGACGGTCGGAACCTCTGCGAGCCGTAGCGGCTGGTCGTTGACCAGCAAGGCGCCCAGCAGGCTGCGGTAAGCGACGACGGGGCCGACGAACGGCCCGGTCTCGATCTGCGTAGCCTCCGTCAGATCGATCCGCTCGTAGCGTTCGCCGACGGCTTCGCTCTCGTCCATCGTTGCCACCTGACCGTCGGTCAGGAACGTGACCGACACCAGTGCCACGGCGCCGGGTGCGACGACGATGGTGGCCGGGATCGAGCCGTAGCCCGTCACGGTCGCCGCGTAGACGACGGCGTGATCCGCCAGTCGCGCCGGGATCACCGGCACGATCTCGTCGTGGCCGAACTTGGCTAGCAGCCGCTGCGGCGCGGCATTGGAGCCGATCGCCAGGAACGCGGTCCGGTCCAGCAGCAAGTCGGTGTCGAACGGCTGCGCCTCGCCACCGCGAAAGGTGAATGCCTCTTCGCGGAGGTCGTAGGGATAGCCCTCAGCTAGGGCGACCAGTCCGGCGTAACTCTCCTCCATGCTGCGCAGGATCGTCGACTTTCGCGGTGCAGTAGAAGCGCGACATTCGCCCTATGCCAAGGTCCAAGTCACGCGTCAGCCGCGCCGCGGACGCGACAGCAGCGCTTGTGCACAGGCGTCGAGGATGGCCTCCGGGTCGACGCGGTGATGGGCGTAAAGATCGATCGTGTCGCCCGACTGCCCGAAATGCTCGACGCCGAGCGGGAACACCCGATGGCCCCAGACGCTGCCGAGCCAGCCCAGCGTCGCCGGATGCCCGTCGACGACCGTGACGAGGCTGGCGTCGTGCGGCAGCCCGCCGAGCAGGCTCTCGACGTGCGAGCTGTGCCAATCGCCAGTCGTCTGAGCGCGCCGCAAGGCGGCGTGCCAGCCAGCGTTCAGCCGGTCGGCGGAGGTCACGGCGAGCAGCGCCACCGGTTCGTCCTCCTCGTCGAGGATGGCCGTCGCCGCCAGGGCCTCGGCGGCGAGCACCCCCTGGTAGGCGATCGCCACCCGGGTGCGGGGATCCGGTGGACGTTGCCAATAGCCGCCGTCGACGATCGCCCTACGATGGGCGTCGTCCAGGCTTCGGTCCGGCTGGGTCAGCGGGCGGGTCGACAAGCGCAGATAAACGGCGCCGCCCTCGACGTCACGATCCCACCCGGTTGCCGAGTGGCCGTCGCCGTCGTTCTGGAGATAGCCCAGCGCCCACTCGACGAGACAGGCCAGCTCGTCCGCGTAGGCCGGCTCGAACGCCGCGAGGCCGTCTTGCGACAGGCCGATCAGCGGCGTCGCGATCGACTGATGTGCGCCACCTTCGGGTGCCAGCGAAATGCCTGAAGGGGTGGCGACCAGGAGGAACCGCGCATCCTGGTAGCAAGCGTAGTTGAGCGCATCGAGCCCGCGCGCGATGAACGGGTCGTAGAGCGTGCCGATCGGCAGGAGCCGGCTGCCGAACAAGCGCGGCGCGAGGCCCATCGCCGCCAACGCCAGGAACAGGTTGTTCTCGGCGATCCCAAGTTCGAGATGCTGGCCATGGGGACCCTGGTCCCACTTCAGCGGCGAGGCGACTTGCTCCTCGCGGAACAGGTCGGGCCGGAGCTGGCGGTGGTAGATCGCCCGTTGATTGACCCACCCGGCAAGGTTGGTCGAGATCGTAACGTCGGGTGACGTCGTCAGCAGATGATGGACGATCGGCGCATTGCTACGCGCCAAGTCGTTCAACAGGCGGCCGAACGTCTCTTGCGTGGACTGCACAGGACCGGTCGGGGTGACGAGGGTCGGCACATCGACGCGCGGTGGTGGCTGCACTCCACGGCGCTGGGCGAACGGCACGCCAGCCAAGAACGCCTGCAGGCGCTCGTTCGGCAGGCCGAGGCCGGCGTCGATCGACCACTCGGCGCCTTCCTCGACGCCGTGGCGCGCGCGCAGCTCGTTCATCTGGTCCGGCGTCATCAGCCCGGCGTGGTTGTCCTTGTGTCCGGCCAACGGCAAGCCGTAGCCCTTGATCGTGTAGGCCACGAAGCAGGTTGGAGCGTCGTCGTCGGCGGCCTCGAAGGCGTCGAGCAGTGTGGCGAGATCATGGCCGCCGAGGTTGGTCATCAACGCTTGCAGCGCGTCGTCGTCGTGAGTGTCCAAGAGCTCGCCCAGACCGGCGGTGCCACGGAGGTCTCGCGCGAGCTTCGCGCGCCAAGCCGGCCCGCCCTTGAACGTCAGGGCGGAGTAGAGCTGGTTGGGGCAGTCATCGATCCAGCGCTGCAGGGCACCGCCGGCGGGACCCGCGAACGCGCGCTGCAGCTTCTCGCCGTACTTCACGTTGACGACCCGCCAACCGACGTTGCGGAAGAATTGCTCGATCCTTTGGAACAGCTCGTCGTTGACGACGCCGTCGAGCGACTGGCGGTTGTAGTCGACGATCCACCACAGGTTGCGAACGTCTTGCTTCCAGCCTTCCAAGAGAGCTTCGTAGATGTTGCCCTCGTCCAGCTCGGCATCGCCCAGAAGTGCGATCATTCGGCCGTCCGGTTCATCGGCGCGGATCAGGTCGTGGCTACGGAGGTAGTCTTGAACCAGCGACGCGAACAGCGTCACGCCGACGCCAAGACCGACCGAACCCGTGGAGAAATCGACGTCGTCGGCGTCTTTGGTCCGCGACGGGTAGGACTGGGCGCCGCCGAAGGCACGGAATCGCTGGAGCTGGTCCAGGGATTGGCGCCCCAGCAGGTACTGGATCGCGTGAAAGACCGGCGAAGCGTGCGGTTTGACCGCGACGCGGTCCGCCGGCCGCAGCACGGCAAAGTAGAGTGCGGTCATCAACGTCACGACCGACGCTGAGGACGACTGATGTCCCCCGACTTTGATGCCGTCGCGCGAGGGGCGAAGGTGGTTGGCGTTGTGGACCGTCCACGCCGCGAGCCACAGCACCTTCCGCTCGAGTTCGCTCAAGACGTCCAGATCGTCTCGCCGAAACGCCATCACGACCCTCCCAAGCCCTTCGCTCTCGAGACTAGTCGTCCACCCACAACCCCGCCATGCCAAGACTTGGTTGAGCCGAGCTGCGGCACGCCAACGCTAGGGTTGAACTCCCTCACGATGCCCGGCATTGCGTGGGTGGTCGGAAGTGGCCTGACGGTGCTCCTCGACGGGCTTCGGCGCCTGGGGCGCGAAGGGGGTGGTGCCGCCGCCTCGGGATGTCGGGACGAATCGTGGCGAACTGCCTCGTCGCCTGTCAAAGAGGGCTTCGGCGGGTCGTGTTTCGTTTTTGAGATCTCGCCCCAGTCCGGTCACTCGAAGGAGGCGGAAAATGCGGCCCCGTGACGTCGTGCAGGCTTGGGTCGACGCGTTCAATCGCGCAGATGCCGACGCGTTGAGTGCACTCTATCGCGTGGATGCAACGAACCACCAGGTGGCCGAAAGCCCCGTCGAGGGGCGCGACGCCATCCGAGCGATGTTCGCGGCCGGGTTCCGTCTGACCAAGATGGTTTGCATCCCGGAGAATCTCTTCGAAGACGGCGAATGGGCCATCTTGGAGTGGCGCGATCCAACCGGTTTGCGCGGCTGCGGGTTCTTCCACGTCATCAGCGGACAGATCGCCTTCCAGCGGGGTTACTGGGACAAACTGTCGTTCCTCACGCTGCACGGCTTGGAGCGGGGCTCAGATCCGAACTGAGACACGACACGACCCTCAGGCGGGCGTCGAAGCGCTCATATCAGGCGCAAAACGAGGCACGAGCCCCGGGAGGGAGTGGCCCGAGGCTCGTGCGGACGACCGCCGCTGGGGGAGGGGAAGGGTCGCGGCGGGTCTGATGGCGGACGTTGGCTCTGCGTCAGGCGGCGAGCTTCTGCACGTCGTCGACGTTGGCGGCGATCCGCTTGGTCAGGATCTCGAACGCTTCGCTCTGAGCCTTGAGGGCCAGGTCGACCTGGGTCTGCGCGACGGTCAGGCCTTTACCGGTCGCCATCTTGAAGTCGTCGAGATAGGCCTCGGGCTTCCGCTCGACGTCGAGCTTGCCGTTCATCACGGCCTGGACCGACGTGGCATTCTCCTGGGCGAAAGCGACCTGCGCCTTGAGCGCGACCTCGGCGGCCTCGAGCAGAATCTGCTGCGCTTGGACCATGGCCTCGACGTTGGCCTTCTGGAGCGCGACGAGTGCATCGACGTCGAACTTCGGGAGCTGCAGGGAATTCATGGCGTCACCTCGTTGGCTGATGACGACGTTCTACTCCGGCGCACGCTGCACTGCAAGAAAAATGTTGCAGTGCAGCATAGCACCTTGGCAGGCCTCAGCCGGCGCCGCCGTGGCGTCGGTCGGCGGCCATCACGAGTGCGGCCTTCTCGGCGATCACCATGGTCGGTGCGTTGGTATTGCCCGAGGTAATGGTCGGCATGACCGACGCGTCGGCGATGCGCAGGCCGCGGAGACCGCGCACGCGCAGTCGCGGGTCCACGACGGCGTCGTCGTCGGTCCCCATGCGGCAGGTGCCAACGGGATGGAAGATCGTCGTGCCGATCTGCCCGGCGGCTTCGGCCAAGGCCTCGTCCCCGACGATCTCTGGTCCGGGCTTGAACTCGTCGGGGCAGAATGGCGCGAGTGCTGGCGCCGCGGCGATCCGCCGGGTGAGTTCGATGGCGCGCGCGGCGGTGCGCCGATCGTGGTCGGTCTCGAGGTAGTTCGGGCGGATCGACGGTGGCGCGCCAGTGTCTCGGCTGGTGATGTGGACGCTGCCTCGGCTGGTCGGTCGCAGATTGCACACCGACGCCGTAAAGGCCGGAAACGGATGCAGGGGTTCGCCGAATCGCTCCAGGCTGAGCGGTTGCACGTGGTACTGGAGGTCAGGCGTCGCCATCGCCGCGTCGCTCTTGGCGAAAGCGCCTAGTTGGCTTGGCGCCATGCTCAAAGGCCCTGACCGGAACAGCGCGTACTCCACCCCCATGGTCAGCTTGCCCCAAAGGCTGTGGGCGCGCTCGTTGAGCGTTCTCGTGCCTTGGACGCGGAACGCGCAACGGATCTGCAAGTGGTCCTGGAGGTTCTCGCCGACTGCACCAAGCGGATGCCTTACGTCGATGCCGAGCGCCGCCAATCGGTCGCCGTCGCCGATCCCGGAGAGTTCGAGAAGCTGCGGCGAGCCGATCGCGCCTGCGGTCAGGACGACCTCGCCTAGCGCCGTCGCGGTGGCCGGCTTGCCGTCCGCCATCAGCTCGATGCCCCGCGCCTGCCCGTCCTCGACGATCAGCCGCCGAGCCTGGGCGTGGGTCACCACCTCCAGGTTGGCGCGGGTGCGCACCGGATCGAGAAAGGCGCGGCCAGTATGCAGGCGCACTCCGCGGCGCTGGTTGACCTGGAAGTAGCCGCAACCGCCGTTGTCGCCGCGGTTGAAGTCGTCGGACCTGGGAATGCCGCACTCACCTGCGGCCTCTCGCCAAGCGTCGAGGATTTCCCAGGAAACCCGCATCTCCTCGACGCGCCACTCGCCGCCCACACCATGGGTCTCGTCGGCGCCGCGTGATTGGTCTTCGGCCTTGACGAACAGCGGCAGCACGTCGTCCCACCCCCAGCCGACGTTGCCCATCTGGCGCCAACCGTCGTAGTCCTCCGCTTGGCCACGCATGTAGATCATGCCGTTGATGGCCGAACAGCCGCCGATGACGCGGCCGCGCGGGTAGTTGAGCGTCCGCCCGCCGAGCCCTGGTTCAGCTTCGGTCTTGAAGCACCAGTCGGTGCGCGGATCGTTCTGGGTGTAGAGATATCCGACCGGAATCTTGAGCCACAGGCCCGTTGCCTCGCCTCCAGCCTCGAGAAGCAACACTCGGACCGACGGATCGGCGGACAGGCGGTTCGCGAGAACGCAACCGGCCGTGCCTGCACCGACGATGACGTAGTCGAACGTTCCGAGGTCCCGCACCCGTGCCTCCCGAGCCAGTTTCGCGCATCGCCCGCGCGCTTCGCATTGCATCATCGCCGCAACGGTGCCGCCTTTCCAAGTCCGCGTGGCTGTCGAACGGCGGCGAACGGGCGTAGTGTCGGGTCGACGTCCGGCCCGGCGCGCTCGAAGACGGCAGCCTGGGCCGCGATCACAAGCGAAGGGGAGGGCCGAAGTGTCGGAGCCGTCGCCGCTGCGAGCGGACCACGCCAATCTCGATCGCGTGCTTCACGCTTGGCAGGCGCGCCTGACGGCCGGCCTCTCGCCGCCGGCGGTCGCTGCGGCTTGGGGCGATTGGCTCGTGCATCTGGCGAACGCGCCTGGCAAGCGGGCATCGCTCTGCGACTTGGCGCTGACCGATGGGGTCCGGCTGGGTCTGTTCGCCCGCAGCCTCGGCAGCGAGGAAGGCCCGGCGCCGTTCGTCGACATGATCGACGGCCGGTTCTCGGGCGAAGCTTGGCAACGCTGGCCGTTTCAGCTGTGGGCTCAGGGCTTTCTTGCCGCCGAGCGGTGGTGGGATGCCGCCACGACCGACGTGCCGGGGGTTGGCCGGCAGCACCTGCGCGCCGTCAACTTCATGACCAAGCAGGCGCTCGACTTGGTTTCGCCGGCCAATCTGCCCTGGGCCAACCCGGAGGTATGGGATCGCACGCTCGACGAGGGCGGCGCCAATCTGATGCGCGGGCGGGCGCTGTGGGCGGACGACCTCGGGCGGTTGCTCAACGAGCGGCCGCCGGCTGGCACCGAGGTCTGGCGCGTCGGGGAGGACCTCGCAGCGACGCCTGGCGCCGTCATCTTCCGCAACGACCTCGTGGAACTGATCCAGTACACGCCGACGACCGACGACGTCCGGCCCGAGCCGGTCTTGCTCGTGCCCGCCTGGATCATGAAGTACTACATCCTCGATCTGCGCGAAGAGAATTCCCTCGTCCGTTGGCTCGTCGGCCAAGGCTTCACCGTGTTCGTCTTGTCCTGGAAGAACCCGGGGCGGGAGGATGCGCACATCGGCCTGGACGACTATCGACGGCTGGGCGTCATGGCGGCGCTCGACGTCATCGCCGACGTCCTGCCCGATCGCCAGGTGCATGGCTGCGGCTATTGCCTTGGTGGGACGTTGCTGGCGATCGCAGCAGCGGCCATGGCGCGCGACGGCGACGAGCGCTTCCGCTCTCTCACGTTGCTCGCAGCCCAGACCGACTTCAGCGAAGCTGGAGAGTTGATGCTCTTCGTCGACGAGGGCGAGATCGCCTTTCTCGAAGACATGATGTGGGACCAGGGTTTCCTCGCCAGCCATCAGATGGCCGGCGCCTTTCGCCTGCTCCGCGCCAACGACCTGGTCTGGTCGCAGATGATCCGCCAGTACCTGTTCGGCGAGCGGACCCCGGTCAACGACCTGATGGCCTGGAACGCCGATGGTACGCGGATGCCGGCACGGATGCAGACCGAGTACTTGCGCGACCTGTTCCTCGACAATCGGCTGTCGCGGGCCCGGTACGCCGTCGACGGGCGGCCCGTCGCACTCGCCGATCTCGATCTGCCGATCCTCGCCGTCGGTACCGAGCGGGACCACATCGCGCCCTGGCAGTCGGTCTACAAGATCCGGCTGCTCACCCGCGCCGAGGTCACCTTCGTACTCGCTTCGGGTGGGCACAACGCCGGCGTCATCAGCGAGCCGGGGCACCCGCACCGCCACCACCGGGTCGGTGCGCTCGCCGCCGATGCGGCCTACCTCGCTCCCGAGGCATGGGCCGCCGGCGCGGCGACGGTCGACGGTTCGTGGTGGCCGACCTGGGCGGCGTGGCTCCACGAGCGGAGCAGTCCACCGGTGCCGCCACCGGCCCTCGGCGCATCGGCCACCGGCCTGCCCGCCCTCGCTCCAGCGCCCGGGGCGTACGTCCACCAACGCTGATCGAGGGCGTCCGGTCGCCCTGGAGGAGGTCCCGTTGCGTATCGAGGCCGTGAACACCTTCGCGCTGGAAGCACCGATCGACGAGCCCTTTGCGTTCTCGCAGCGGTGGGTCCACCGACGCGTCGCGCTTCTCGTCGAGGTCGTCGCCGAGGGTGGCGTGGTCGGTTGGGGCGAATGCTACGGCCCGCCGCCGCTACTCAAGCCGATCATCGACCGGTTCTATGCGCCGCTGTTGATCGGCGAAGACGCGCTGGCCGGCACCGCGCAATGGGAGCGACTCTACAACGAGTTGCGCGACCACGGCCAACGCGGGCTGGCGGTGCAGGCGCTCGCCGGCGTCGACGTGGCGCTTTGGGACATCCGCGGCAAGGTCGCGGGCATGCCGGTCCATCGGCTGTTGGGCGGCCCGCTGCGCTCGACGGTCAAGGCCTATGCGACCGGGCTGTACAAACGCCGCCAAGATGCAAGGAGCAACCGCCGCCTGCTCGCCGAGGAGGCAAAGGCCTACGTCGAGCAAGGCTTCCAGGCGATGAAGCTCAAAGTGGGTTTCGGCGTGGCCGAGGACGTCGCCGCGGTCACCGCCGTGCGCGAGGCGATCGGCGGTGGACACGGGCTGATGGTCGACGCCAACCACGGCTACGACCGCCTCGATGCGGCACGGCTCGCCCGCGGGATCCACGAGTTCGACATCGGTTGGTTCGAGGAGCCGGTGGCCCCTGAAGACCTCGACGGCTACGCCTATCTCCGTCAGCACACGGCGATCCCGATCGCTGGCGGCGAGTGCGCCTTCACGCGGTACGACGTTCGAGCGCTGCTGGCTGCCGGCGCCTTGGACGTGGTGCAACCGGACACTTGTGCTGCGGGCGGGCTCACCGAGTGCTGGCTTATCGCCGCGTTGGCCGGGACCGCGGGCGTTCGCTACCAACCCCACGTCTGGGGGACGGGCCTGGCGGTGGCGGTCGCCCTGCAGCTCCTTGCGGCGCTGCCGGCGACGGCCCAGGGCTTGCACGTCAACGAACCGCTCTTGGAGTTCGATCGGACACCGCACCCGTTTCGCGATGCCGTTGTGGGTGGTCCGTTCGCCTTGTCGGAGGGCCGCGTCGCCGTGCCGACACTGCCGGGTCTTGGCGTCGAGATCGACCGCGACGAAGTTGCTCGGTTCGCCGTCGAGCTTTGAGGGCTGCTCGCTGCCGTTCGAGTCAGTGGCTGCTGCGCGTCAGCGGCTCGACGATCTCGGCCTCGGGTGCTTCCTCGTCGATCTCCACACCGTCGGCGAGCGCCACGGGCGCCGCATTGTGCACGCACCAGGCATCGAGCACGTGCGATTTGAGCGTTTGGCGGAACCTCGCCCGAGCCCAACGGCGACCGTGCTGCACCAACCGTGCCGTTGGCCAGAGATCCGGCCTTCGCGCGATGAACCCCACGGCATCGATCAGCGCGTCGTCGCCATCGTCCTCCAGCACGATCCCGGTCGGTGCACGTTGTTCCAGACCGAGGACCAGCTCGGCGCCGACGCTGCGCTGCGCTGCAATGACCGGCACGCCAGCCGCCTGCGCCCAGACGATCCGCGGGTCGAACGCGTCACCTGCCGGGGCGAGCACGGCCACCGTTCGGCCAAGCGCCAACTGAAAAGCTTCCGCGGAGTCCTGGAGCTGGGTGATGCGGTTACGGCGCGGTGTCCACGGCTTGGCGGGTTCGCCGTGGACGACGACGCTGAGGTCGCCTCGCGCTTTTGCCAGCACGTCGAGACGGTGGAGCCAGTTGGGCGACGCCGCGTCTATCAAGGCGATCACGACGGACTTCGCCGCGGCGGGAGCGATCGGGATCGACAGCTCGGCAGGGGGATAGAGCAGACTAGCGTCGACGTTCCAGCGCCGCCGCAGCGCGCCCATCAGCCGTCGCGATCCGCACCAGACGACGTCGGCTTCGGCGAGGGCGCAGCGGTCGCGGAACCGGCTGCCGAGGCTGGCCGCGGTTTCGTCGTCCTGCTGTCGCTCGTCGTCGAGCCCGAGGATGTAGCTGAGCTCGAGGCTGTCGGCGCTGACCCTGGGGCGACGCGCCCGTCGGTCCCCGATCCGTAGCACCACGTCCTGGTCGGCTTCCCAACGGCGAAGCTGCGGCTGAAGCGACGGTCGGCGGCCCAGCCCGAACAAACTGCGCTTTTGGGGCTCCGGTGGACGCGCGAGCACCGTCACCGGGCGCCCGGCCACTGGCCGGCCGGGCTCACGCCGACGGTCGTCGATGGTGAACAGTTCGACATGGGGGAAGGCGCTGACCACGTCCTCGAGAAGCGGCAGCCGATGGCCGGCGTCGTCGAGTTGGTCGATCACGGTAGCGATCCGGGCGGGCTGGCCCGTTTGGCCGAACAGCAGCAAATGGTCGCCGGCGACGATGACGCCGTCGGCGCGGCGGCGCAGCGTGATTGTGTCGGGCACCCGTCGTCTCCAGGTCGGTCCTGGGGCGAGTGTGCCTGGGGAAGGTTTAGCTGCCGTTAAACGTTGGATTTGAAGGGAGCAGGGCCCACTCCCAATATGCGCTTCGCGACGAAGCGGGCGATCGACCCGATGTCGTCGAGATCGAACGTCGGCACCTGAAGCCCCCCGATCGGCTGATCGCTGGCGACGGCGATCACGTCAGGATCGGCGTCGGCGATCGGCGGTTTGCCACCGGCGCGACGCCTGACCTCCAGCTTGGGGCCGGGCGCGTGCTTGAAGCCCTCCACCAGCACGAGGTCACAGGGCTCCAGCCGGGCCAACAGGCCGTCGAGCGTTGGTGGCGGTTCGTTCCGATGCTCGTGGAACACCACGGTGCGCGCCGAGGTCGCCAGGATCACCTCTCGGGCGCCTGCCTGCCGGTGTCGCCACGTGTCGCGCCCGGGCTGGTCGACGTCCAAGTCGTGGTGGGCGTGCTTGATCGTCGAGACCGTCAGGCCGGCCGCCGTGAAATGAGCGACCAGCCGCTCGAGCAGCGTGGTCTTGCCGGAATTGGTCCAGCCGACGATCGCCAGTACCGCCGGTCGTGCTGCACTCGTCATCGTCCGTGCGATCCTCTACACGACGTCCATCTGCCAAGGGTTCGTTGGAGGATACCGAGCTTGGACGCGGCCTGCACCATCGATGCGCGGTGGCTGAGCTGTCCATTGCCGGTTTTGAAGGCGCGCAAGCGCCTCGCCGCGCTCGCCGTGGGCGAGCGGCTCGTGCTGCTCGCTACCGATCCTGCCACAGAGCGTGACGTCCCTGCGTTCTGTACCGAGACTGGTCACCGCCTGGTCGGCCTGGAGAAATGCGACGACGGCGTGATCCGGTTCCTGGTCGAGAAGGGCTCTTGAGACTCGAACGGCTGTCGTCGGCGCTTGGCAACGTTCTGGTTTCATGGCACTCAGGTCATGTCAGGAGGACGGGCCGTGGCCAAAGCGATTTACGGTAGTGCGGAGTCGCGCGCTCTGTACGAACCTCAGATCGAGAACGTCGACGTGCGCGCCGGCCTGTTCCGCGAGTGCGAGGCGATGGTTGCCCACGCCGGAGCTTGCGGCGCTGCAGTTCCGGAAGAAGTCGGGCGCCGGCTCGGGTTTCTGGACATCGGGATCGAGCGGCGCGCCGAGATACCGATGGGCGAATTGCTCACCGCCCATGCCGGCCTCGCCGCGGTCATCGAACCGGCAACACCCCGGTCGATCGAGCTGATGCGTTGGGACGCCCGGCAGAACCCGTTTCTGCACCGGATCGCACCGGTCACGGCGCTGCGCCGCTTGCTGGTGATCGCGCTGCTGTTCATCGTCCTCTTCTGTGCTTTGCCCTTCTCCGGCGCGCTCAACGCCGAGAACGTGCTGGCACCGTTGCTGTCATTGCGCGCAGGTGAGGGGATTTGGCTTCTTCTGTTTTATTTCGCGCTTGCCGGCATTGGTGCCAGTTTCAAATGCCTCTACGATGCGTATCAATATGTGAGGCAAGGAAAGTACGATCAGCGTCTTGATTCGACGTACTACATCCGGATCGGTCTGGGGCTGATCGCCGGGTTGATGCTGGCCCAGGTCCTCAACCAGTTCGTCGAGACCGGTACGGCGGAGAGCATGGCGGCCGAGAACCCCGGGCTACTGATCGGTAAGCCGGTGTTGGCGCTTTTGGGCGGGTTTTCGGCCGAGTTCGTCTATCGCGTCCTGTCGCGGCTGATCGAGGCCGCGGACAGCCTGTTCCGGCCGAGAGTCGACCAGCAGTTGGAGATGCAGGCGCGCGAGCTGCGCGCGTCGGCGGCGCGCGTCGACGCCGACCGGCGAGCCGCTTTGGCCGGCCGGGCGGCGGCCGTCGCGTCGGCCTTGGAGGTCGAACAGGATCCATCCAGGCGTACCGGCCTCGTCGATGAGCTGGTCGACGTCGTGTTGCCGGGCTTCAAGCGGCAGACGGCCGGCGTCGCGGGGACTGGTCCGCTCGCCAAAGCCGCGTCGACCGTCGACGGGCTGATCGCAAAGGCCGAGCGCGCTGCTGCGCTCGGCTCCGTCGTCGTCGATCTCTTGCCCGAGGAGCGGACCGGTGCGGCCCGCGATTTCGTCCGCGGTGCGCGTGCCGCCGTGGACGAGGTGGCCTCGCTGCGTCGGCGCGTCGCCGGAGGAGACGTCAGTGGTGCGGCGCTGCAGGTGTTGGAGCGGCTGACGCGAAGCGACGAAACACCGCTGGTCGGCGTTCTCCAGAAGGCTCTCGGCACCTTCGGCCCCATCCTTGCCAAGCTGTCGCCAGCGCTCGGCCTTGCCGGACCGGCGGGTATGGTTCTCGGGATCGTCGGCGTCGGCGCCCGGCTGGGCGATGCGGCCTACACTCGATGGAAGGTCAGGATACTCGACGCTCCGTACGAGCCGAACTTGCTGCCGCCGGCATCGATCACCTCGAACAGCATCATTCCAGCGATCAAGCTCTCACCCGTGTTCGCCGAAGCGTTCGCCGACCTGCTCGAGGAAGGCGGCCCGCAGGTGGTCGAGGTGGGCGAACTCGCCTTGGCGGAGGACGGCACGGCGTTGCGTGCGCGGTTTGCCGATCGCTTCCCGGACCCTGCCCAGTTCGACCTCGGGCTCGCCGAGTTCCGCCGGGCGATGCTCGGTGCGTTGGTCGCGTCGGAGGTGCCGGATGACGTCGTGGCGAAGGCGCAGGCGCCGAACGCCGAGGCGCTCGTTGCGGCGTTGGATGCCCTGAGGGACGACGCGACCGCTCGCGACGATCTCGAGCTGCTGGCCCTCCTGGGCGACCGCGTGCGGACCGGAGAGGTGGCGATGGAGGATGTCGAGGCGTCCCTCGTCATCGCGGAGGAAAAGTCTTGAGCTTGCTGCGGATCGTCTTCGTCGTCGCGCTGTTGGCGGCAGCTGCCGCGTGCGAAACCGTCGGCACGGTGCGCGAGGTCGATCGCATGAAGGCACTCGCACAATCGGGCGACGTCGATGCTCTCGTCACCTACCAGGTGACCTGCGTCAGCGGCACGGAGGGGTGCGACCAAGCACACATGATCAAGGCTGACGCATGTCTGCAGCGGGCCCAGTCGGTCGGAGTCGTGGGCCGGATCCCCTATGCGTCTTGTGCGGCAGAAGGCTACGAGGCGGCGCTCGACGCGGCCGCCGCCAGTGGTGACGGCCGCGTCGACGGCGACCGGTTGGCGCGTTCGGAGCTCGAGGCGCTGCGGCTGTGGCGCGACGCCGCCAGCCGGTCGGAGGGAACGCCGATCAATCGCCGTCTCGGTGCAGCCGGCGGCCAAGTCGGCGATCGTCAGCCGGCGCGTCCAGAAGGACCGTACTACGAGGCCGACAGCTTGCTGTGGCTGGTCAATGCCGGGATCGCGCAGCCGCCCTGCCCAACCCTAGCCCTGGCGCAGGAGCGGATCATCGCGGCTCGAGCCGCGGCGGCGGCCGGGACCGTCGACGTCGGCCAGCTCGACCGCGATCTCGCCAACACCGCCCGCGTCGCAGGCTGCGAACTCGGTACCTGACCGAGCGGGAGACGGGAGGTCTGTCATGTGTTCCTTGTCGGCCCGTTGGCTCGACCGGCACCTAGACTATCGGCTGCCGATGCTGCGCGGGGCGGACGTCCGGCTGGTGCAGCTGCGCCTGGCTGCGCTTGGCTATGCGCGGGTGGCCGACGCTGACGGCTTGTTCGGCCCCAACACGCGGAACGCGTTGAAGCAGTTTCAGCTGGACCAAGGCCGCGAGCCTGGCGGTGCCGTCGACGAGGCCACCATGGCGTCGCTCATGTTGGCGGTTGGCGGCGGCGCTGCGGTCGCGCCGCCGACGACGGCAGCGGCCTCGCCCGGTGCGACCTCGGTGCCGGATCGCTCGGTGAGCGTCGCGGCGCCCGCCGGCACCCAGGCGTCCGCTGCCGTCGTCGATGCCGCCTGGCTGCCACCTGCGCGGGCCAAGCGGATCATCTGTCACTGGACGGCGGGTGCGTACAAAGCCAACAGCCACGACAAGAAGGCCTACCATTTCCTGATTGAGGGCGACGGCCGTGTCGTGCGCGGCTTGCACCCGGTCGACGCCAACGACAGCGCCAAGGACGGCGTCTACGCAGCGCACACCCGCGGCACCAACACCGGCTCGATCGGCGTATCGATGTGCTGCATGGCTGGCGCTGTCGAGAGCCCGTTCGATGCCGGCCGTTGGCCGATGCGCGAGGTGCAATGGCGGCGAATGGCCAAGCTGGTCGCACAGCTTTGCCTCCGGTACGTGATCGACGTGACCCCGGAGACGGTGCTCGCCCATGGCGAGGTGCAGGCCAATCTGGGGCGCAAGCAGCGGGCGAAGTGGGACCCGCTGGTCTT
>JBCBTD010000034.1:0-42786 GCA_039818825.1 Pseudomonadota bacterium | reverse complement strand
GTCATCCCCACCTTCCTCCGGCTTGCCACCGGCAGTCCCTTCAGAGTGCCCAGCCCAACCTGCTGGCAACTGAAGGCAAGGGTTGCGCTCGTTGCGGGACTTAACCCAACATCTCACGACACGAGCTGACGACAGCCATGCAGCACCTGTGATGACCCGGCCGAACCGAAGTCCCGGTCTCCCGAGACCGCTGTCACCATGTCAAGAGCTGGTAAGGTTCTGCGCGTTGCTTCGAATTAAACCACATGCTCCACCGCTTGTGCGGGCCCCCGTCAATTCCTTTGAGTTTTAACCTTGCGGCCGTACTCCCCAGGCGGCGTGCTTAAGACGTTAGCTGCGACACCGAAGGCCAAAGCCCCCGACATCTAGCACGCATCGTTTAGGGCGTGGACTACCAGGGTATCTAATCCTGTTTGCTCCCCACGCTTTCGCGCCTCAGCGTCAGAACCGGACCAGAGAGCCGCTTTCGCCACTGGTGTTCCACCCAATATCTACGAATTTCACCTCTACACTGGGTATTCCACCCTCCTCTTCCGGTCTCGAGCCGAGCAGTCTCGAAGGCCGTTCCGGGGTTGAGCCCCGGGCTTTCACCCTCGACTTGCACGGCCGCCTACGCGCCCTTTACGCCCAGTGATTCCGAACAACGCTAGCGCCCTCCGTCTTACCGCGGCTGCTGGCACGGAGTTAGCCGGCGCTTCTTCTCCGGGTAACGTCATCATCCTCCCCGGTGAAAGGGCTTTACAACCCGAAGGCCTTACCACCCACGCGGCGTCGCTGGATCAGGGTTTCCCCCATTGTCCAAGATTCCCCACTGCTGCCTCCCGTAGGAGTCTGGGCCGTGTCTCAGTCCCAGTGTGGCTGATCGTCCTCTCAGACCAGCTACCGATCGCAGCCTTGGTGAGCCTTTACCTCACCAACTAGCTAATCGGACGCGGGCCCATCCCAGAGCGATGAATCTTTCCCCCAAGGGGCGTATACGGTATTAGCACGAGTTTCCTCGTGTTGTTCCGTACTCCAGGGCAGGTTCCCACGCGTTACTCACCCGTCCGCCACTCGCTCCGAAGAGCTCGTTCGACTTGCATGTGTTAGGCG
Source organism: Pseudomonadota bacterium (assembly GCA_039818825.1). Lineage (GTDB taxonomy): Bacteria > Pseudomonadota > Alphaproteobacteria > Geminicoccales > Geminicoccaceae > JBCBTD01. The sequence continues at coordinate 41,694 of JBCBTD010000034.1, read as the reverse complement.
CGCCGCCAGCGTTCGTTCTGAGCCAGGATCAAACTCTCAGATTAATCCAGGCACGAAACCTCGAAGCCAGACACGAAAAGACAAACGTCCCCCGCGACCAGATCCAAGATCCGACCCGTTACGCTGCGTTCCGAAACCACAAGAAATTGACCCGACTGATCAACCCAAACCAAAGACCCGAAAGCCCAAAGCTAAGCTCAACCAGCCAAACCATTCCAAGCTGGCTAAGGATAACACAGACAAACGACACAAGCCGCCGCCTGCATATCCCTTCCCTCAACAACGATGTCCAAAAAACAGCCGCCGGGACGGCGGCTCGCGGAGCCGCGCTCCGCACGAGCGGCAGGTTGGATAGCCGACCCAGCGATGCCATGCAAGGGGAAACGTCAGCGGATCACAAGCTTTCGACACCATGGTCGCCGGCGTCGCCGGATCTGAACACTTACGTCGAGGAAACCGCGCCAGCTGTTTGAAATGTTTGACAAATGAGGCGTTCGGCTGGATTCAACGAGAGCTATGGACAGCGGCCGGAGAGGGTGTGTGGGTTTCCGCAACGACGACGATCGCGCACCGCTCGGCGTCTCGGCTTCGGCCGTACTGCTCGGTTTGGCCGTGGGCTTGGCAGCGGCGGCCGTCCCTCGGATGGACCACGTTCCGCCAGTGGCCACCGAAGCGGTCGGATCGACGATCGACGACCGCTCGGTGCCGCCTCACGTCACGACGGCAGGGCCGGCGCCGTCGCCGGCCCTGCAAGCAGCGGTTCTAGATCGCGCCCCGCCACCCGAGGACGCGGCCTGGGGCGGCGTCGTTCCCGAGATCGCCCAACCGCAGGCACCACAAGGCGGCCCCGTCGACGTCGAGCTGGCTTCCGGCGACACGCTGCTCGGCCGGCTGGTCTCGCTGGGCGTAACGAAGGACGAAGCGCACGCTGCGGTGCAGGGTCTGCGCGAGGTGTTCGATCCGCGGCGCCTGCGCGTCGGGCAGAAGCTGACCGTGGAAACGTCGCCGACCGACGCGCAGCTCGTGCGGTTGGCCTTCGACCCGGATCGGCGGGCATCCATCGAGCTGGCGCGGCTGAAGGATGGCGGGTTCACCGCGAAGCGCATCGAGCGCGAGACGGTTCGCGACGACACCGTGGTCGAAGCGACGGTACGGCTCACGCTCGACGGTTCCGCGCGCCGGGCGGGCGTGCCGTCCGCCGTCCTGGCCCGGGTCATCGACCTTTTCGGCGACCACGTCGACTTCCGGCGGTCCGTCCGTCCGGGTGACCGGCTAGCCGTTCTGTTCGAGAGTGAGCGGTTGCCGGACGGCACGGTCGTCGGCACGGGCGACCTCCACTACGCTCGACTGGTGCTCGGCGACCGAACGCTCGAGGCGTTTCGCCGCGAGCGCGACGGTAACGTCGAGTACTTCGATCGCGACGGGCGCAGCTGGCGCAAGCTGCTGCTGGCAACGCCGTTGCAGCAGGCGCGCATCACCTCGCGATTCGGCATGCGCCGGCATCCGATCCTTGGCTACAGCCGGATGCACCAGGGTGTCGACTACGCCGCTCCGACCGGTACGCCGGTCTATGCGTCCGCAAGTGGCCGGGTGGCTCGTGCGGGGCGACGCGGCGGCTACGGCAACTACGTGCGGATCGACCATGGCAACGGCTACGAGACGGCTTATGCGCATCTCCACCGCATCGGCCGTGGCGTGAAGTCCGGCAAGCAGGTGAAGCAGGGCGCATTGATCGGCTACGTCGGTTCGACCGGGCGGTCGACGGGGCCGCATCTGCATTTCGAGGTGATCCACAAAGGCCGGCACATGGACCCGCTGAAGATCGCGGAGACGCCAGCGCTGCAACTGGCTGGTGGCGCGCTGGAGCGCCATCGTCGTTTGATTGCGGACGTCGAGGCGCGAATCGACGCGACCAAGATCCGCACCGTGGTCGACGGCGCACCGACCTTGCGCCCGCCGCGCGACGGCTGACGGGGCGCCAACCGTCGCTCACGAGAGCGCGTCGATCTCTTCGGTGGTCAGGTTGCCGGGTACCAAGGTCACGGGCAGGCGCAGCCGTTGGCCGCCCTTGGCGATGAGTTCGTTCACCAGCGGGCCCGGGTCGTCGCCGTCGACCGCGGTGCCGAGCACCAGGAGCGAGATGTCGGGTTCCTCCTCGAGGAGGGCCAGGAGCTCGTCCCGCCGCCGCCCCGTCCTCAGATACAGGGTCGGCAGGCTGCCGGTCATCGCGAACACCTCGCCGGCAAGCTCGTTGAGGTGCTCCTCCACGGCGGCGCGCGCCTCTTCCTCCATCACCCGGCCGACACCCAGCCACTGCTGGAACTCGACTGGTTCGACGACGCCCAAAAGGGCAACGTGGCCATCGGTGTGCACGGCGCGCCGGCACGCGAAGCGGAGCGCGCTCCGCATTTCGCGGCTTTCGTCGGCGACGACCAGGAACACCCGGCGATGCGGCGGCTCGGGATCGATCAGTGTCAGGACCTCCGAAAGGCCAGTGCGGCACTCCAACCGGCGGCGACGGCGACGGCGATCGCGCCTAGGGCATAGATCGCCGCCTGCTCCTGGGCGAAATCCGAAATTCGCGCTTCGACGCCGATCTTGCTGATGACGAGGGCGCTCTGTTGGGCGGCGACGATACGGCCGTCGCGGACTGCTAGGACCTCGACCTGATAGCGTCCCGGCGGCACCGTCGAGGGGAACGGCAAGGTCGAGCGGAACAGGCCACCCGAGACGAACCGCACGCGTAGCTCGGAACCCGGGAACAGCCGCTCCCGCTGCTTGGTGCGGATGAGCGCCTCGCGAAACCGCGACAGCCTCTCTTCGTCGACCTCACTTGCGCTGTGGAGCGGCAGGTGCTCCAGGCCGAGGCCATGGCGCTCCAGGATGCTCGGCGCCAAGATCTCCTGGAGTGGTCGGCTCGCGGCGACGGTGTAGAAACCAGGCACGTCCTCGAACTCTAGGCTGTCGCGATTGAGCCAGATGCCGAGGATCGGTCGCTTCTCCCGAACGACCACCGTCTCACTCGGTCCGCGGATGACCACCGCGACATCATCGGCGTCGTCCAGCGTGCCGAAGACCAGAACGTCGGAGCCGTCGAACGCGGCGGTGATGCCGATCAGATGATTGGAGAGGTCGGCGACGACCGTTCCAGCGAGGCTCGGGCGGATCGCCAACACGGTCAGGCCAAGCAGGCCGATCGTCGCGAGGACGTGCCAGCGGATGCTCATCGTGCGAGCCGGCGAGACCGGGTGAGTCGGCGCAACGACGGAAGGCCGTCGCCGCTCAGCAGCCGCAGCGCTACGACCGCACCAACGACCATCGAGAGCAGTGCCACGAACGGTCCCAGCGCCAGTGAAGCGATGCCGCTCACCCCAGCGCCGAGCGTGCCGCCACCGACCAGGCCTGCGCCGACGCCCATGAGCGAGCCGCCGACCAGATGCCGCCCGACGTCGTCGGATGGACCCAGCGTCTGCAGGCGCCAGCGCCCGGCCAGGGCAGCACTGGCAGCAGCGCCGACGGCCGTGCCGACCACGATGGCGCTGGCGAAGGTCGAGCCTGCCGCGCCACCGAGCGGTACGTAGACCAGTGCGCCAGGTTGGCCGCTGTAGGCGGTGGTCGTCGCGCCGGCGCCGACGGCGAGTGCTATCAATGCTGGCGTTGGGATCACCTGCATCGCCCAGAGCTTGCGGTCAGCGAGCAGCCACGCCAGGGCCAGGAGGGCGCCAGCAGCCGCCGGCAGCGTAGCCCAAGAAGGCAGGGTGCCGAGTGCCATGTCCGGCACTTCGCCCGTGACGTTCGCTAGGCCGACCGGGACGGCCGCGGCGATCGCCAAGAGCACCACCAAAGCCGCCAGCGCCTTGGCCTGGCCGCTGGCCGCTCGAACGACGAGCCTGGCGCCGCAGCCACCAGCAAGCACCATACCGACGCCGAATGCGAGGCCGCCGGCGATCGCCGCGGGCAGGGTCAACGTCTGCCAAGGGGCGGCGGTGGGCTCCGCCACACCGGCGGCGACGGCCACGGTCACCAGCACGGCCGCAGCGGCGACCGCTGCCAGCCAAGCCCGCGCGCGCCGCCAACTGCCGAACAGCACGACGTCGGCGACCGCGCCCATCGAGCAAAAATGGCTTCGCTCGAACGAGATCCCCAGAGCGATGCCGAAGACGCCCCCGATCAGGGCGGCGCTGCCCATGCGCCTAGCTCCAGACTTGCTACCGACCACACCGGGGCACGTGGGTCCCGGACCGTCGGCGGCACTGTGCGCTGTCGGCAGCGCCGGTCAAGCCGTCGCAGCTTTGTCGGCTTCGATCCGTCAGGGACGAACCGCTGCGAGTTCTTGCCCGACTCGGAGGAAGCGTCTGGGGTTGAGCGGCCGGTCGTCCACGATCACCTCATAGTGCAGGTGATTGCCGGTGGTCCGTCCGGTGCGGCCCATCAGGCCGATCACTTCGCCAACCTCGACCTGCTCGCCACGACGTACGTGATACTGGTGCAGATGGGCGTAGAGCGTGCGCACACCGTTCCCATGATCGAGCTCGATCCGGTTGCCATATGCGCCTCGGCGCCCGACCTTGATGACCGTGCCGTCGGCGGTGGCATGAATCGGTGTGCCCTTCGGTGCCGCGAGGTCGATCCCGCGGTGGAAGGCGCGGACCCCCCGCAGGGGATCGCGGCGCGGCCCGAAACCGCTCGTCAGACGATGCTTTGCTCGGACCGGCGGTGCCAATGGCACGGTGGCCGCCACCCGATCGATCAACACGGTCATTCCCGTCGCGTCCGCGGTGCGGGCGTCGCTGCCGAGCGCGATGAACGGGCCGCCGACACCTTGGTCGTCCAGCGCGCCCTCGATCAACCGAGCGGCGTCGAGGCCGGTCTTTGCCAGCAGTTGGCCGAGTTTGTGACCGTCGTTCTTCAGCCAATGCGAGAGCTCGGTGCGGGAGAGGGAGCGGCCGGTGGCGAGCTTGCCCGCCAGATCCTCCAGCACCACGGTCTCGGTGTGGCGCAGATGTGGTGGCGCCAGGACCGGCACGATGATGCGGTTTGCCAGCGAGTTGCCGGTGGCGTTAGTGGGGGCGGTGCCTGCGGCCAACACCGCACCTGCAGCGAGGCCGACGGAAAACACCCAACGCAAGAGCCCCCTGGTGGCCGGGCATCCCGTTCGATGCTTGGTCACCAGGGGGCTCGACTTCGCCTTCGTCATTCATCCGTCCCGTCAATTGGCGCGCCGCATACCTGAGCGCGTCGTTCCGAGGATCAAAGCCGTTGACGACGGGACTGCGTGCCTATTCCCAGAAGGTTGTCAACCCTAAGTGTGAATATCAGAGGTTGGATAAACCGACTTTTCTCGCGCATGGCGTGCATGTTGTGACGCATTGGTTGCCGAGGAACGTGGCTGCGTCGGGTGAGGGGGTGAGTCCTCGCGAGCGGCTGTCGCCGACGTCAGGACCAGCGGAGCGCAGCGGTATGGACTGGCGCGTCCCAAAGTCCTTTCAGTTCGTCGTCCAACCGGGTCACCGTGACCGAGCATCCAGCCATTTCCAGAGACGTGCAGTAGTTGCCGACCAGAGACCGCGCCACCGTCAGACCGCGACCTTCCAAGAGCCCCGTCACCGCGTCGTACATCAAGTACAGCTCCATCGCCGGCGTTCCGCCGAAGCCGTTGACGAGAACCAGCACCTCGTCGCCGGCCGCTGCCCCTAGGTCATCGACCACGGCGCCGACCATCGTCGCCGCCAGCTCGTTCGCCGAGCCAAGCTTGACGCGCTGTCGCCCGGGCTCACCGTGGATGCCGACGCCAAGCTCGATCTCGTCCTCGCCGAGCTCGAAGGTCGGTGTTCCGGCTGCTGGGACGGTGCAACTCGTGAGCGCGACGCCCATCGACCGCGTCGCATCGTTGACCCGCTCGGCCAGTGCCCTACAGGTCTGCAGGTCGGCGCCGTCCTCGGCCGCGGCACCTACCATCTTCTCGACGATCAAGGTGCCGGCGACGCCCCGGCGACCGGTCGAGAAGGTCGAGGCCTCGACCGCCACGTCGTCGTTGACGACCACGCTGGCGATCGCTGTCGTAGCCATCTCCGCTGCCATCTCGAAATTCATCACGTCGCCTTCGTAGTTCTTGACGATGAACAAGGCGCCGGCACCGCCATCGACGGCCTCGACCGCGGCCAGCATCTGGTCGGGCGTTGGCGAGGTGAACACCTGGCCTGGGCAGGCGGCATCGAGCATGCCGCTGCCAACGAAGCCAGCGTGAAGCGGTTCGTGACCCGAGCCGCCGCCCGAGATCAGGGCGACCTTGCCCTGCCGCGTCGGTCGTGCCCTGGCGACGAAGGTCGGGCCCTCGCCCAGTCGGACCACATCGCCATGGGCGCGAACGAAGCCGCGCAGTGCTTCCGTGAGCACGTCGTCGATGGCGTTGACGAACTTCTTCATGGGTTTTCCTCCTGATCGTCGAGCGACTGGTCGTTTGCGACGCCGTCGGTGCGCTCGGCCAATCTGATCACCCGTGCTGCGAACTCCAAGACGAGGCTCTCGACTTCACGGGCAACGGTTTCGTCGCGAAACGTCGGTAGCGCGATGCGCAGTTCGTTGGGCGTCCGCCGATGTTGCGGTTGGCGTCGCCCGCGGCTCGGGTGGGCGAGGTCGTAGAGCGCCAGGAACTCGGCCTTCTCTTCCGCCGAGAAGTGGCAGACGGCGAAGATGGTTGCCAGATCCGTTGCTGGGACCGGGACAGCGTAGTTCGGGCTGGTGATCTGTGACACGAAGCTCTTGTGCTTGCCGAGTGTGCGCGCCAAGCGGCCGCGCAGTCCGGAGGGTCGGCGATCGATCAGGTCGCGTAGCGCCGTCTTGTAGCGTCTCACCGGGTCGTCTGGCGGGACGTTCCGGTCTCCGTCAGCGTCCATGGTCTGCCACGGTCAGCTTGAGTTGGCCCAGTGCTGCAGGCCCTACGGAAAGCCGCGTCATGCCCAAGTCCAGAAGCCGCATCGCTGCGATCGGATCGGCGGCCATGTCGCCGCACAGCGAAACGGGAAGACCAAGATGTCGCGCATCGGCGACGACCTTGCCGATCAGATGAAGCACCGCCGGATCGAGCGGGTCGGCCAACCGCCCGACCCGACCGCCGGCATCGCGCGCCGCGGCCATCACGTACTGGGTCAGGTCGTTGCTGCCGATCGAGACGAAGTCGACCGGAAAGCGTTCGATACCGATCGCCGATGCCGGCGTCTCGACCATCATACCGACCGACGGCATCGCCGCGGCAGTGCGTGTAGCCCGAAGTTCGGTCAAGCAGTCTTCGAGCAACGCCCGTGCCTCGACGACTTCGGCTGGTACCGTCACCATCGGCAGCATGATCTGTAGCGGGCCGACCGCGGCAGCGCGCAGCAGAGCGCGGAGCTGCGGACGGAACAGCTCCGGTCGTTCGAGGCAGAGCCGTAGCCCGCGGAGGCCGAGGAACGGATTGCCTTCTTCGGGTATCGTCACGCCCGGAAGGCTCTTGTCGCCGCCGACGTCGAGCGTGCGGACGACCACCGGCCGGCCGTCCAGTCGCTCCGTCAGCGCGCCGTAAGCTGCGGCCTGCTCGTCTTCCGTCGGCAAGGTCGGCCGGTCGAGAAACAGAAACTCGGTTCGCCACAAGCCGACACCATCCGCCCCATCCAACACCTCGTCGGCGACGGCATCGGCATGGTCGAGATTCAAGAGGCACTGGATGCGCTCGCCCTTGGCGGTCAACGCCGGCCCGGCGAGAGCGGCTTTGGCAGCCGCCGCGCGTTCGTCCAGAACCGCCCGGCGCTGCTCGAACGCCTCGAGCGTCGCAGGCTCTGGATCCACGATCAGCGCGCCGCCATCGGCGTCGAGCGCGGCCGGTCCGCTGGTCGGAGCATCGCCAAGGCCGACGACCATGGGAACGCCACGGGCGCGGGCAAGCATGGCAACGTGGCTCTGCCTGCTGCCTGCACCGAGGGCTAGTCCGCCCAAACGATCCCAATCCGCCTCCAAGAAGCGTGACGGCGTGAGATCGCGTGCGGTGACGATCGCCCGTGGCGGCGCCTCGTCGACCCGTCGAACACCGCCGCCGAGGGCGTCCAGCACACGGTCACGCAAGTCGACGAGGTCGTCGGCACGGGCGCGGAAGTAGTCGTCGTCAGCGGCCCTGAACCCGGCGATCTGGTCGTCGAGTGCAGCGGACCAAGCTGCGGCCGCAGCTCGCCCCACGGCGATGGCCGGCAGGACCTCCTCCAACAGCGCTGGGTCCGCCAGCATCTCCGTTTGGAAGTCGAGGATCTCGGCGCCCATGCCGCCATCCGCGCCCAAGCTCCCTAGCGACGCGGCAGCGTCCGCCATGGCCGTCCGCAGGCGCTCCAGTTCCGTCTCAGCGTCAAGGGCATCCGCCGCGGGCCTCGGCGCCACGTTTCGTTCGGCGCTCCAGATCGGGCCGACGGCGATCCCCGTCGCAGCCATCACACCTTGGAGGCGGCGTTCAGCCATCGTCGTCGAAGTCGCGCTCGACGAGGGCGCCGAGTGCCGTGACAGCGGCCGTCGCTCCATCGCCGTCGGCGACCAGCTCCAGCACGGCGCCTGTGCGCAGCTTGAGGGCCATCACCTTGACGATGCTTTTGGCATCGACCCAAGCGCCGTCGGGCGCGCCGCGGACCTTGATCGCCGCATCGAAGGTCTTCGCCAACTTCGTGAACTTGACCGCAGGCCGCGCATGCAACCCGACCGGATGACGGATCGTCACCGACGCCGTCGCATCGCTCACGGGCTCAGCTCCTCGGCCGTTGCGCAGACCTGTTCCAAGGTCGCGCCGCCGGACGCTTCGGTTGCCGCCATCACCGAGCCCTCCACCACCGGCGCGTTGCAGATGCGGACACGCGCCGCCCGTTCGGGTGGCAGCATCTCTATGGCCATCTCCGCGTTCATCTCGGCACCGCCCAGATCGACCATGACGGCAACGCCAGCTTCGCTCCAGACCCGCTCGATCGCCGCCTTGATTTGCGTCGTGTCGGTACCGAGACCGCCGCTCGGGTTGCCGCCGCACGGTGCGCAGGCGACGTCGTCGCCGACCATCTGCCGGACCATGTCGGCTGCACCGCTGGCCACGTCCGGCGAATGGGACACGATCACGAGGCCCACGGTCACGGATGTTCTCCCCATACGTCCAACGTCATCTCGATCAGCAGCAGCGCGGAGGTGGCGCCCGGGTCGTAGTGGCCGATCGAGCGCTCGCCGAGGAACGAGGCACGCCCTTTGGTTGCACGCATGTCGCGGGTCGCTTCGCGAGCGTTTCGAGCAGCGTCGCGCACGGTGGAGATGCGCGCAGGCGTCGGTTGATCGGCGGTTCGCTCCAACGCCGCCAGGGTCGGCACGAGTACGTCCAGCATCGTCTTGGCGCCGACGTCGGACTTGCCACGCTTCTTCACCAGCTCGACGCCGGCGCCCAAGGCCTCCTCGAGCGAGGCACCTCCTTCGAGGGCCTTGCCGATGCCCATCAACAGGCTGCCATAGAGCGGTCCGGAGGCGCCGCCGACCGTGGTCACCAGCTTCATCCCAGCCTTGCTGAGCGCCTGACCGTGCGGCAACTCAGCCAAAGCGTCGGCCTCGGTAGCGATCGCCTCGAACCCGCGACGCATGTTGATGCCGTGATCGCCGTCGCCGATCGCCTGGTCGAGCGCCGTCAACGTTTCGGCTTCGGCAACGATGACGTCGCGCGCACGGTTGGCCAGGATGCGCATCGAAACATCGGTCATGGCGCTCCTCCGTCGGTCCGCTCCAGCCGCTCGCCTGCCGAACCGAATGCCATCAGGGCACCGGGGATTGGCGCGATGCCCACCGACGAACCTGGCGTCAGCACCGTCTCACCAGGCACGAGGGCGTGCAGTTCGTGGTTCCGGCAGCGGACGCGGACGACCGTTTCGGCACCCAAGTGCTCGATCTGGACGACCTCCGCCCCGTCGCCGGCGAGGTCGAGCTCGACGTCCTCGGGCCGAAGCCCGATCCGTTCGGTGCCGGCGGGGCCAGCCAGTCCGGGGAGTAGGTTGGGCGGAAGTAGGTTGATCGGCGGCGAGCCCAGCCGCGCCGCCGCCTCGATGGTGGCTGGACGGGTGTAGATGTCCCGCGGCGTGCCGACTTGCAGCAGCCGTCCTTGCTCCAAGAGGCCGATCCTGTCCGCCAGGGTCATCGCTTCGACCTGGTCGTGGGTGACGTAGAGGATCGTCGCCCCAAGCTCCCGCTGCAGCCGTTTCAGCTCGATCCGCAACTCTTCCCGCAGCTTCGCGTCGAGCGAAGAGAGGGGCTCGTCCATCAAGAACAGCGCCGGTGCTCGTACCAGCGCGCGACCGATCGCAACGCGCTGCATCTCGCCGCCCGACAGGCGGGTGGCGCGGTTCCGCAGCTTGGAGTCGATCCGCAGGCGGCCGGCGACCTCACGGACCCTGGCATCGACCGTAGCCCGGTCGCTGCGCCTGACCGGCGAGCGCAGGGGGAAGGCGAGGTTGTCGTACACGCTCAGATGCGGATAGAGTGAGTATTGCTGGAAGACGAAAGCGACGTCCCTTGCTGCCGGCGGCAGCGCGGTGACGTCCAGGCCGCCAAGGCGCACGCGACCCGCCTCCGGCTTCTCCAGCCCGGCGGCCACCCGCAACGTGGTGGTTTTGCCCGCACCGGTCGGCCCCAGCAGCACGAAGAACTCGCCGTCGGCAACGTCGAGATCGAGACCGTCGAGCGCGGTGGTTTCGCCGAAGCGCTTGTAGGCGGCTTCGAGGCGCAGCTCAGCCATGATGGTCCGCTTCGAAAAGGGTGCTGGGCAGGGCGTTGCCGCTCCGGGCATCGAACAGAATGGCTTTGGCGCCGTCGAACGCGAGGCCGACGCGCTCGCCCACGTCCACCCTTTGGCCATTGCCGATCTTGGCACGAAGCCGCCCCGCGGGCCCGTCGAGCGTCACCACCTGGCGGGCGCCGAGATAGTCGACAGCGACCACCTCGGCGCGGAGCGCAGACTCGTCGACGAGCGCGACATGCTCAGGGCGCACACCATAGACGTGGGCGCCGGGCTCTGCCGCCGTCCGCAGCCGGGGCATCGGTTGCTCGGTGCCGGCAACCCGAACCTGTGCGGCGCCCGGTTCCAGGCCCCCTTCGGCATCGACCAGGTTCATTGCCGGGCTGCCGATGAAGGAGGCGACGAACAACGAGCGCGGCCGATGGTAGATTTCGTGGGGCGGTCCGCTCTGCAACACTCGTCCGGCGTTCATCACGGCGACGACGTCGCCCATCGCCATCGCTTCTACTTGGTCGTGGGTGACGTAAACGGTGGTTGCGCCGATCCGGTCGTGCAGCGCCTTCAACTCCTCGCACATCAGCTCACGAAACGCCGCATCGAGGGTGCCGAGGGGTTCGTCCATCAAGAACGCCAAGGGCCGGCGGACGATCGCTCGACCGAGCGCAACCCGCTGACGATCGCCGCCCGCGAGGCCGCCCACCGGTCGGTCGAGCAGGTGGTCGATGCGCAGGAGTCGCGCCGTTTCCTCGACTCGGCGGCGGATCTCGGCACGCGGGGTCCCTTGCGTGCGCAACGGAAAGGCGATGTTGCCGCGCACGGTCATGTGCGGATAGAGCGCGAACAACTGGAAGACGAACGCGATGTCACGCTCGCGGGCGCGCTTGAAGGTGACGTCTTCGCTGCCGAGCCTGATCTCGCCTGAGGTCGGCAGCTCGAGCCCGGCAATCATCCGCAAGGTCGTCGTCTTGCCACAGCCCGACGGCCCGAGCAGCACGAAGAAGGCGCCGTTCGGCACCGTCAGGTCGGTGTCCTCGACGGCGACGAAGTCGTCGAAAGCCTTGCGCAGTCGCCGGAGATTGATCTCTGCCATCGGCTCACTCCGGAAAGTGGCTGACGACGATGAAGCCGACGGTGCCGATGAGGATGACGGTGAACGACCACGAGAAGAGGACGAGGGCGAAGGGCTGCATCAGCATCACCACGCCGGCGGTGATGAGCACGGTAGCGAGATTTTCCATCGGTCCCCGGCGCAACCATCGCGGCCAGTTCTTGGCGCTCATTTCCGCACCGCCCCGAAGGTGATCCCGCGCAACAGGTGTTTGCGCAAGAGGATCGTGAATACCAGCACCGGCAGGAGGAACAGCGTCGCGCCGGCGGCCACCGCCGGCCAGTCCAGCCCGCCTTCGCCGATGATCGTCGGGATGAAGGGTGGGGCGGTCTGGGCGGTGCCGGAGGTCAACAGCAGGGCAAACGCATACTCGTTCCAGGCGAAGATCAGGCAGAAGATGGCCGTGGCGGCAATCCCCGTGGTCGCCTGCGGCAGCACCACGCGCCAGAAGGCTTCGAGCCGGGTGTAGCCATCGATCATCGCGGCCTCTTCGTACTCCCGCGGAATCTCGTCGATGAAGCCTTTGAGCAACCATACCGCCAGGGAGAGATTCACCGCCGTGTAGAGCAGGATCATGCCGAGATGCGTGTCGGAGAGCCCGATCTGCCGGTACATCAAGAAGATCGGGATGGCGACGGCGATCGGCGGCATCATCCGAGTCGACAGGATGAAGAACAGCAAATCGTCTTTGAGCGGCACGCGAAACCGGGAGAACCCGTAGGCGGCCAAGGTGCCAAGGAACACCGTCAAGAACGTCGAGCCGAAACCGATGATCACCGAGTTGAGGAACCGCTCGCCGAACTTGGACGGGCCGGCGATGACCATGCTGCGGGAACGCACCAACTCGTCGTACCAAGTCGCCGGTGGTGGCAGGGACTCCATGTACTCGGGGGTCTGGCGAGTCCGGGTGGTGAACAGGTTGACGTAGCCTTCCAAGGTCGGCTCGTAGATCACCTTGGGCGGATAGGAGATCGAATCCGGCGGTGTCTTGAAGCTGGTCATGAAGATCCAAACCAGCGGTACCAAAGCGACCACCGCGTAGACGATCACCAGCGTCGCCGCGACCCGGCGCTCGCGGGTCGTCGGCTCGACGACCGAGTGGGCCGTGGTGCTCATCGGTTCTTCACCCGGTTGAGCGCCTTCACGTAGATGCTCGCGAGCCCGAAGACGGTGACGAACAAGACGATGGCAAAGGCCGACGCGTAGCCTGTACGCCACTTCTCGAACGCTTCGCGCTTCAGATTGATCGACGCGAGTTCGGTGACGGAACCGGGCCCGCCGGACGTCAGCTCGACCACCAGGTCGAACATCTTGAAGTTCTCGATGCCGCGGAACAGCACGGCGAGCATCAAGAATGGCAGGACCATCGGCAAGGTGATCGACCAGAACTGTCGCCAGGGCGACGCCCGGTCGACTTCGGCGGCCTCGTAGAGGTAGTCCGGAATGGAGCGGAGGCCGGCCAGGCAGATGAGCATGACGAACGGCGTCCACATCCAGGTATCGACGATGACGATGGACCAGGGCGCCAAGTTCACATCGCCGATCATCGAGAACGATGAGGGCGGAATGCCGGTGAAGAAGGACACCACGTAGTTGAACAGGCCGATCTGTGGCTGATACAGGAACGTCCAGAAATTGCCGACGACCGCTGGTGACAGCATCATCGGCAGGACGATGACCGTGGTCCAAAAGCCGTGGCCCGGAAATTGCGGTTGATCAGCCAGGCCAAGGTAAAGCCGATCAACACCTGCAGCACCAGCGTCCAGCAGAGAAAATGCGCGGTGACTTGCAAGGTGTGCCAGATGTCGCTGTCGGTCAGCACCCGCTCGTAGTTGCGAGTACCGATCCACTCGACCTCACGGTTGACGCGATTGGCGCGATAGTTGGTGAACGAGAGGTAGACCGTCCACAACAGCGGAAAGATGTTGATGGCGAGCAGGAGGACGATCGTCGGGGCGATGAACAGCCAAGCGATCGCCCGATCCGACAGGCCGCGGACCCGGGCGGCGACGGGAACCGGTGTCACCGTCGCCGCCTGATCGGCGAGCCGCTCGATAGCGGTCGTGCGCGCCATCTCTGGGATCTCCGCCGGACGCTCTGCCGCCGCTTGCCGGTCGTCAGAGCTTGCCGTCGTCCTCGAACGTCTCCTTCCAATCGTCGATCAGCTTGTCGAGCGCCTCCTGCGCCGTGCCTTGATCGGCCACGATGTAGTCATGCAGGCGCTTTTGCATCGCCAGCAGCAGTTCGGCGTAGGTCGGCTCCTGCCAGAAGTCCTGGACGCCGCCCATCGCCACCAGGAAGTCCGCGGCGAATGGCTGCGAGTCGGGGAAGCTCGGGTCGTTGAGCACCTCCAGGTGGCAGGAATAGCCACCGAGCGACCACCACTTCTGCTGGACCTCTGGCTGTGCGAACCACTTGATGTAGTCGAGCGCGAGGTCCTGCTTGTCCGAGTAGGAGATGACCGATATGCCTTGGCCACCGAGCGTCGACGCCGCCACGTTCTGCTGCGGATTGACGAAGAAGCCGATCTTGTCGCCGCCGACCTCGGGATCCTTGTAGAGGCCTGGGAAGAACGCGAACCAGTTCATCGCCATGGCGACCTGGCCGGATTTGAACGCGTCCAGGCTCTCCTGCATGTAGCTGTCGGTGTAGCCGGGCGGCGTGCAGCACTCGTAGAGTTCCTTGTAGAACTCCAGGGCTTCGACCGCCTCGGGCGAGTTGACCGCGCCGTCCATGTCGTAAGAACCTGGCTCGTTCTCGTACTTGAAACCCCACGCATAGAGAGCACCAGTGGCGCCCATGGTGATGCCTTCGGAGCCGCGTTCGGTGAAGATGGCGGCCCCGTAAACGGTCTTGCCGTCGATTTCCCGCCCCTGGAAGAACTCGGCGATGTCCTTGAGTTCGAGCTGGGTCGTCGGCGGCGCTAGTTCCCGGCCGTAGGTCTCCATGAACGCCGCCTGCAGGTCCGGCCGCGAGAACCAGTCCTTGCGATAGAACCAGGCGTTGGCGTCGCCCATCGCCGGCAGTGCGTAATAGTTGGGCGTGCCCTTGGGCCAGGTCGAGTACGCGTAAACGGTTGCCGGGGCAAAGTCGTCCATCGAGATGTTCTCGGTCTCGAAGAACTCGTTGAGCTTGACGTAGTGCCCATTCTCCGCGCCGCCGCCGATCCACTGGCTGTCGCCGATCATCAGATCGCAGAGCTGGCCGCCCGAGTTGAGCTCGTTGAGCATCCGGTCGGCGAAATTGGGCCACGGCACGAACTCGAACTTCATGTCGACGCCCGTCTCGGCGGTGAAGTCCTTGGAGAGCTCGACCAGGGCGTTCGCTGGATCCCACGCGGCCCAGCACAGCGTCAGTTCTTCGGCTTGGGCGGTGGCGGCAAAGCCGACCAGGGCCGTGGTGCCGAGCAGCGTCAAGGCGGTGCGTCGCATTCTTGCCTCCCTTGGGTTCGTTGCGACCCGCTGAACATAAGTTCAGTTGAGTTTAGTTTGTCGGCGCATCGAAGGCCTGTCAACGGCTTTGCCGTCGTCTCAAAGTTCGACCCAACGGCTGGTCCGGGCGCTGTCGACGGCGGCCGCGACGAAGCGCATGCCGACGACACCGTCGTCGACCGTCGGCACGAGGCACGCTTGGGGTGGAGGCACCGTGCCGGCGCGTGCTGCGCGGAGCTGGACCGCGACGTCGCGATAGAGGTTGGCGAATCCCTCCAGGTAGCCTTCGGGGTGGCCCGCCGGGATCCGCGCAGCACGGGTCGCATCACCGCCGAGGCCTGGGCCGGCCCTAGTCAGCTTCTCGGGTGGCGCGCCTAGCCGCGTCAGCGTCAGCTCGTTGGGCTGCTCTTGCGACCAGGAAAGGCCCGCCTGGTCGCCGTAGACCCGGAGCCGCAGGCCGTTCTCGTTGCCAGGAGCGACCTGCGACGCCCAAAGGCTGCCTTTGGCGCCATTGGTGAACCGAAGCAGCAGCTGCGCGTCGTCGTCGAGCCGGCGGCCGTCGACGAACGTCGTCAGCTCCGCGAGCACCCGCTCGACCCCGAGCCCGGTCACGAAGGTCGCGAGGTTGAAGGCGTGGGTGCCGATGTCGCCGAGGCAGCCCACCGGTCCCGAGCGCGACGGGTCGGTACGCCACTCGGCCTGTTTGAGCCCAGTGTCTTCGAGCTTGGTCGACAGCCAGTCCTGTGCGTACTCCGCCTGTACCACCCTGATCCGACCGAGCCGCCCCTGAGCCACCAGCGACCGCGCTTCGCGGACCAGGGGGTAGCCAGTGTAGTTGTGGGTGAGTGCAAAGATACGGCCACTGGCGCGGACCTTGGCGGCGAGCCCCTCGGCGTCTGCAACGGACGTCGCCAGCGGCTTGTCGCAGATCACGTCGATGCCGGCATCCAGGAACGCGGTTGCCACCGCGACGTGGAGATGGTTCGGCGTGACGATCGTCACCACGTCGATGCCGTCGGCGCGTGCCGCCTCCGCTTTCGCCATCGCCGCGAAGTCGTCATAGACCCGGTCGGTCGGCACGCGCAGGGCGGTACCGCTCCGCCGGCTCTTCTCCGCGGTGGAGGCGAAGCAGCCCGCCACCAGCTCGTAGTCGTCGTCGAGCCGGGCAGCGATCCGATGCACCGCACCGATGAACGCATCCTCGCCACCGCCGACCATGCCGAGGCGCAACCGCCTCGGCGCTGCGGTGTCTGCAGTCGTTCCGCTGACCATGGCCCGCTCCTCAGCGATCGATGCCGAGGACGCCGCGGTTCAGCGCCTCGTCGGTGCCGGACGAGGCGAAATCGTCGAACGCCTTCTCCGTCAGCCGGATGATGTGGTCGGCGATGAACGGTGCCCCCTCGCGGGCGCCGTCCTCAGGGTGTTTCAGGCAGCACTCCCACTCGAGGACCGCCCAGTAGTCGTAGCCATGGGTCGCCAGCGCCGAGAACACCGCTTTGAAATCGACCTGACCGTCGCCGAGCGAGCGGAAGCGTCCGGCCCGGTCGCGCCAGGGCGCGAAGCCGCTGTAGACGCCCTGGCGACCGTTGGGCCGAAACTCCGCGTCCTTGACGTGAAACGACGTGATCCGCTGGTGATAGATCTCGATGAACTCGACGTAGTCGAGCTGCTGCAACACGAAGTGGCTCGGATCGTAGTTGATGTTGCAGCGGCGATGGCCGCCGACGCGCTCCAGGAACATCTCGAAGCTGGTGCCGTCCATCAGGTCCTCGGATGGATGGATCTCGAAGCCGAGGTCGACGCCGTGGGCGTCGAAGCGGTCGAGGATCGGCCGCCAGCGTTTCGCGAGCTCGTCGAAGGCAGCTTCGATCAGGCCGGGTGGCCGCTGCGGCCAGGGATAGACGTACGGCCAGGCGAGCGAGCCCGAGAAGCTGACGTGGCGGCCCAGACCGAGCCGCGCGGAGGCCGCGGCGGCCAGTTCCATCTGATGCACCGCCCAGGCCTGACGGGCGGCCGGATCGCCTCGCACCTCCGGTGCCCCGAAGCCGTCCATCAAGTCGTCGTAGGCCGGATGCACGGCGACGAGCTGGCCCTGCAGGTGGGTCGAAAGCTCGGTGATGGCGACGCCAGCGTCGCTGCAGATGCCCTTCACCTCGTCGCAATAGGCGTCGCTGGACGCGGCCTTCGCCAGATCGAACAACCGGCCGTCCCAAGTCGGGATCTGCACGCCGCGATAGCCGAGATCGGCAGCCCAACGGACGATCGTCGAGAGGCTGTCGAATGGCGGGTCGTCTCCTGCGAACTGGGCAAGAAAAATCGCGGGCCCCTGCATGGTCCCCATGGCTGCCTCCCTCCGGCGTCGTTGCGTGCCAGAAACCACCTGCGGCACGAGGTCGCAAGTGTTTCGGCTGTTGGCGACGAAGCGCGGTCAGCGGCGAAGCGGGATCAGCACCTCGTTGCGGCGCAGGAAGCCGGGCGTGAAGGGATCGTTGTAGTAGGCGTAGGTTGCCGGCCCATCGGGCATGTGACCACCGCTAGCAAGCCAGTCGCGCAGCGCCCGCTCCTTGACGGCGATGTTGGCGTCGGTCCAGGCGCCGTCGAAGCGGACGGCGGCCATCCGCATCGGCGGCAACTCGGCGAGCCGCACGTCGCTCGCCGGCACCGGCAGATCGTCGAGGTCGTAGGTGCGGGGCATGATGAACCTCACGACCCACTGTTCCGAGCCGACCGGCATCTGGGTGACCGGTGCGGTCATCGCGATCGACTGGCCGTCACGTTCCTTGGCGAAGATGTACCCCGCGAGCGGCCGGAAGCCTGCCCGCAGCGCCTTGTTCCGCTCGCCGCTGCGTGTGACCTCCGCCACCGTCAGGGCCGGATAGTCGCGGATCTCGAAAGCGCCCTCGGCGACCAAGATGCGGTAGCTCGGCCGCTCCACCCCGAACCGCGTATAGGCCCAAGCGCCGAGTCCGGCACTGATCAAGGCGCCCGTCGCCACCGCCGCGATCGTCAACACCATCCGAAACCATCGATGTTTGCTCATGAACGGAGGAGGTGGCTTCGTCGGTGCGGATTGCCAGCGGTGCGACGCCATCGTCGACGTGCGGTCGACAACCAGCGCTGCCACCGATTGAGCCGGCCATTGCCGACAAGCTAGGGTGTGTCGTTTGGCTCGTCTGGACGTCGCTCATGGAAATGCATCAGGTCAGGTACTTTTTGGCCCTGACGGAGGCTCTGAACTTCACCCGTGCGGCCGAGCGCTGCAACGTCTCGCAACCTACGTTGACCCGAGCGATGAAGCAGCTCGAGGAGGAGCTCGGGGGAGCGTTGTTCAACCGTGAGCGGAACAACACTCACCTTACCGAGCTGGGCAGGCGGACCGAGCCGCACCTGCGCACCATCGCCGAACAGGCCGACGCTGTCCGCCGGGAAGCGTTCGGCGTCCAAATGCTGGAGGCAACGACCCTCACGATAGGCGCCGCCCGTGGCACGGCGCTCCGGCACCTTGTGCCGGCGCTCGAGCGCTTCGCCGAGCGGCATCCGGGCGTCGATGTCGTGCTCTTGGAGGACGGCCCGGACGCGGTCGCGGACGCCCTGTTCGAAGGCGAACTGGAGCTTGCGGTTCTCGTCGATGACGTACGCCGCGGCGGCGATTTCCACTATCACGGTCTCGGCGCCGACCGTCCGCACGTGCTGGTTCGCCAGGACCACGCGTTCGCCGCGCTGGACGCGGTCTCTTTGGACGATCTGGTCGGCGAGGCGACCATCATCCGGGCCGGCTGCGCGGCCGGCGATGCGGTTGCCGCAGGCCTCGCCGCGCGCGGCGAAGCCTGGCGTCCCCGCATCCTCACGGACGCCGCCGACTGGATGCAGGTGCTGGTCGACGCCGGTTTCGGCCACGGCATCACCGGCGGGCACGCCGAGGTGACGCCTGGCCTCCTCCTCAAGCCGCTGGTCGACGTCGACACGGAGCACCGCCCGTGCCTCACGACCCGCCGCGGCCGCCGCTACTCTCCGGCCGTCCGCGCCTTCGTCCAGGTGGCGGTCACGGCCTGACGGCGCATCGTTCGCCCGCGCCCACGCGATTTCCAGGCCGATCTCCTTCGCGCGGGACGACGTCATGATGCGCGACGCGCTCGTGCCAGAGCATCGTGCGCTCGAGCACTGATCAGTCGAACGGCAAGGAGGCTGGGGTGCTTTGGGTGATCGCCGTCCGCACGGATGGACGCCACACCCGAAGGTGCATCCGCGAGCGCCCGACTCGGACCGCTCACAGCGACCATCATGTTGCGCTAGTCGACCGGGCGCGCCAAAGTAAAGTTGTATGATGCAACTGTTTGAGCGGGACCGTGAACCTACGACTTGCCGCCAGCGTCGACAGGATTCGCGTGGCGTCGCGTGCGCTCGTGCGCGAGCTCGGCTTCATGGGGCGATCGCTGGCCGGGACGAGCCTGTCACCGTCGGCCGTCCACGCGATCATCGAGATCGGCGCTGGTCGCTGTACCACGGCCCGCGAGTTGGTCGCGGCGTTGCAGCTGGAGAAGTCGACGGTCAGTCGGCTCTTACGTTCCCTGGGCGATGCGGGCCTGGTTCAGGAACGCACCGACGATAGGGACGTTCGGATCAAGCGCTTGGCCTTGACGCCCCATGGCAAACGAGCGTTGGCGCACGTGACACGACATGCCGAGCAGCAGGTGCATAGCGCGATCAGCACACTTCCTGCGGCCGACGTCGCCGAAATCGTCGACGGCCTCGAGACATACGCGTCCGCGCTCGCCGCGTCGCGCGGGTCCGCCGCCGCCGAGGATGCACCGCGGTTCCGGCTAGGCTCCGGCTACCGACCGACGCTCTTGGCGCGGGTCGTCGAGATGCATGCGCGGTACTACAGCGAGTTGGTCGCGTTCGGCCTGCCGTTCGAAGCCCGCGTCGCTGCCGATATGGCCGACTTCCTGACGCGCGCCGACCGACCGCGCAACGCGATCTGGCATGTGGAGCAGGGCGGCGTCGTCTCGGGTTCGATCGCCATCGACGGCGAGGACCTGGGTGCCGACATAGCGCATCTCCGCTGGTTCATCGTCGATGACGCCCTGTTGGGGACGGGCGCCGGCAAGGCTCTGCTCCGCGAGGCGCTTGCGTTTTGCGACCGCGCCGGCTTCGCCGAGACCCACTTGTGGACGTTCGCAGGCCTCGACCGGGCACGGTCGCTCTACGAACGCACTGGCTTTGCGCTGGTCGCGGAATGGCGAGGCGGCCAGTGGGGCGCGACCGTGATGGAGCAGAAGTTCGTCCGCCCCGGTGGAGGCCAGGGAGCCGGGGGCCAGAGAGGTTGAAGCCACGGCGTTTGGCATAGGCTGCTCAGCGGCCCGCCGAAGCGAGCGCATCCAGCACCGCCTCCGGCTCGGCGCGGCGGGTCGAATCGGCATCGGCGAAGCTGGCGATCACGTTGCCGTCGGGCGCCACCAAGAACACTGCCGGCACGGGCAGCGTCCAGCCGGCGCCGGCGTTGCGATCGGCCAAGTTGGTCCCGAGCTGCTCGTAGAGGGCGACGAGTTCCGCCGGCATCGGGAACTGCACGTCCACCATTCGGGCGAGCGCGCCGCGTTCGTCGGAGAGGAGCGGCATCCGCACACCGCAAGTCGCCCGCGTTTCGGCCAACACCTCGGTCCGTTCCGGCAGGATGCCGACGATGGTTCCGCCGAGGTCGGCGACCGGTTCGACGAGGCGATCGTAGGCGACCAGCGTCGCTCGGCAGAACGGGCAGAAGCCGCCGCGGAAGAAGGCCACCACCAGCGGCCCGCGGTCGAGCAGCGCCTCGCTCGCGTGCAAGCGGCCGTCGGCGTCGGCGAGGGCGAAGTCGGGAAAGACCTCGCCGACGGCGACCATGTTCTCCTCGATCTGCAACAGGCGCGCGCGCTCCATCGCATCGCCAATCACCCGCTCGGCGTCGCTGCCGAGGCGATCACGTAGCGCGGCGCGCCGTCGTTCGAGTTCGTCACGGAGGCTGCCGCCTCCCGCGCCGCCGTCCTCGTTCACGTCTCGCCTCGACTTTCGCAACCGCTCACGCGGCGCGCCCGCCAGCATGGGCGCCATGTGTTTCGATCTCGCGCGCCACTTCTTCGCCGGCGGTAACCAGCCGCACGCCTCGTCCGTACGTGACGTAGCTCCAGAACCAGCTGAGCGCGACGACCAGTCGATTGCGCCAACCGATCAGGAAGAAGACGTGCACGATCGCCCAGAGCACCCAGGCGATGTGCCCGGTCATCTTGATCCAACCGAAATCGGCGACCGCGGCGGTTCGGCCGATGGTCGCGAGATTGCCGAGATGGCGATAGCGGAAGGCGCCGGGCTCGCGGCCGCCGACGATGCGTGCTGCGAGCGTACGGCCGACGTGGGTGCCCATTTGCTTCGCTGCCGGGGCGATGCCGGGAACGGGCTCCCCGTTGGCGCGCACGGCGCTCGCGGTGTCGCCGATCACGAAGACGTTGGGGTGACCGGGCACCGACAGATCGGGCTCGACGATCACCCGGCCGGCGCGGTCGACGGCGGCACCCAGCCATTTGCCGGCCGGCGAGGCCATCACGCCCGCAGCCCAGACCACGTTGGCCGACGGGATGTCTTCGTCGCCGACCTGGACACCGTCGTCGGTCAGGGCGTTGACCCGTTCACCCAATCGGACTTCGACGCCCAGCTCGACCAACTCGCGCCGGGCATTCTCGGACAGGCGCTCGGGGAAGGTTTCGAGCAGCCGTGCACCCGCCTGGATCAAAACGACACGCGCCGAGGCCGGGTCGATGATGCGAAAGTCACGCGCGAGCGTGTGCTGCGCCAACTCGGCGATCGCGCCGGCCATTTCGACCCCCGTCGGCCCACCGCCGATGACGACGAAGGTCAAGAGCCGCTTGGTCGCCACCGGGTCGTCGAGCGCCTCGGCGCGCTCGAAAGCCATCAGTAGCTTCTCGCGGATGTGCGTCGCATCTAGGATTTTCTTCAATCCAGGTGCTCGTTCTTCCCACTCGTCGCGCCCGAAATAGGCGTGGCGCGCGCCGGTCGCCAGGACCAGGTGATCGAACGGGATCTCGTCGTCTTCCAGTTTCACGCACTGCGCGGCCATGTCGACGCCGACGACGCGGCTCAGTAGAACGCGGACGTTCGCTTGGCCGCGAAGCATCGCCCGGATCGGCCAAGCGATGTCGCCCGGCGACAGGGCCGCCGTCGCGACTTGGTAGAGCAACGGCTGGAACAGGTGGTGGTTGCGGCGATCGACCAGGGTCACGCGGGCGCCGCTGCGCGCCAAGGCACGCGTGGCGGCCATGCCGGCGAAACCACCGCCGACCACGACCACGCGCGGTGCAGGATTGGCGGGCGTTTTCATGCTGTCGACCTCACGGGCGATTGGTGATGCCCTCAAGCTGCCGCCAGCGACCGCCCGCGGCCAATATCGATCACGTATCGGATACATGCACGCAGGCTATCGGTACCTCAGGTACCTCCTCGTTCAGGCGATCGTGTTGATACGTTCTGCGGCATCCGTGTAGCGTTGCTGCCCCGAATGGGGAGAACTTCATGCGGCCGCTCTTCGGGTTGCTGCTGCTTTGGTTGATCCTGCCAGCCACGGTGGCGTCCGCCGCGGTGCCGTTGCCGGCCCAACGGGTGCAACAGGTGGCGCCGACGGTCGTGCCGGACGACCTTCGTCCGGGCGAGGTCGGGGACTTCGTAGCGCCGCTGACGGATGCCGACGTCCGCCGGTTGCTGATCGAACGGCTGGCGGCGGAGTCGGACGCGCGTCGCAGTGGCGGCGAGGATGCCATGGCGGCGAGCCTGTTCCTCTCGCTGCAGGCCCGGGCCGAGCGCCTCCAGGCGCGCACCGCGACCTTGCGCGACGCGCTCGCCGGCGCACCGGATCGGCTGTACCACGCGTACCTGCTGCTGACCGACCTCGAAGGCTTCGGTGCCATGATGTCCGGCTTGGCGCGGGCGGCTCTGGTCGCCGCGGTCGGGGCGTTGGCCGCCGTCTGGGTGCGTCGCGGCTCGGCACTGCGTCTCGGTGCATCGGCAGCACCTTTCGTGCGCTTGGTTCTGGGGCTTTGGGCTGCCGCCGCATTCGGCGCGGTCGCCTACGTCGCCTCGTTCGTTCTGTTCGAGCCCACCAGTGCCATGCGCTTGTTGGCGCTGGCCCTGCTCGGAACGGTGGGGCTCTGGGCCTTTCTGCCGGGCGTCGTCTGGAGCGTCTTCGACGCCGGGCGCGGCGAAGGGGGGCTGCTGCCGCTCGCCCCGAGTGCCGCCCGACCGGTCGGCCAGTTCGCGATCTTCGCGGTGGGCTTGTCGGGGACGTCTGCCCTCGTCGTCGGGATCAGCCCGCTGCTGGCGATCCCGAGCGCGCTCGCCGACGTCGTTCGATTGGCCGTCGGTGCCGCCTTGACCGCTGCGCTCGCGGTCCTCGTCTGGCGCCTCCAGGGTGCCCGTGGCAGCGTCGTGGCGGGTGGTGCGCGGAGCATCGAGTTTTGGCGCGGGCCCGCCTTGGCGCTGGTGTTCGTCGTTGCCGCGTTGAAGCTGGTCGCCATCTACGCGGGCGACGGTCGAGCCGTTGCCGACGCCGATCTGGCGATGGTCGCGTTGCTCGCCACCGCGCTGCTGATGGCCTGCGTCCCGCCCTTGCCACCGATCGAAGACCGTCGACCCGGGGCCGTTCCCGCGCGCGCTGCGGCCAACGTGCTGGCGGTCGCCGCTGTCGTTCTCGCCGGTGTCCTTGCCGCCAGCGCCGCAGGACTACCGTTGCGCGCCGCGTTCGAAACGCCGATCGGTCGCACTCTGGCAATGGCGCTCGCCTGGTTGGTGACCGCAACCTCGGTCGGTCTCGCCGCTTGGGCCGCAATCGACCGGTTGATCGCCGCCTGGCACGACCGCGAGGCGCGCTGGACCGAAGCCAACGCGCCGTCCACACCGGTCGACGACGAGGGCGTCAACATCCCGGTCGCCACCCGTTTGCAGACGCTCCTCCCACTGTTCGGTGCCACGGCGAAGTCGGTGGTGGTTGCGGTGGCGGCGTTGATGGCTCTCTCGGCCGTCGGCATCGACATCGGCCCGTTGTTGGCAGGCGCCGGGATCCTCGGGTTGGCGATCGGCTTCGGCGCTCAGGCTCTCGTCCAAGACGTGGTGGCTGGCATCTTCTTTCTGATCGATGATGCCTTTCGCGTCGGCGAGTACATCGAGGTCAGCGACCAGTTGCGTGGCGAGGTGGAGCGCTTGTCGTTGCGTTCGATGCAGCTCCGTCATCACCGCGGCGCAGTGCATACGATCCCATTCGGCCAACTACAGGCCATCACGAACTACAATCGCGATTGGGTGATCTACAAACAGAAATTCCGTCTGCCATTCGATACCGACATCGAGCAGGTGCGCAAGTTGGTCAAACAAGTCGGCAAAGAGTTGCTCGCGGATCCGGAGCACGGGCCAAAGTTCTTGGAGCCGCTCAAGTCCCAAGGCGTGCGCGAGATCGACGATTCGGCGCTCATCATCGGCACGAAGTTCCGCTGCCGGCCGCGCGAGCAGTTCGTCCTGCGGCGGGTGATCTATCATCGCCTGACCCAGGCGTTTGCGCGCCATGGGATTCGCTTGGCCACCCGGCGGGTCGAGGTCGACGGCGGACCTGCCCCCGGCGAGCCGGCAGGCGCGGCGGTCCTTGGAGGCCAAGCGGCCGGGTGCTAAGCCCCCGCGGTCATCTGAGGAATGCGCCGTGACCCCTGGTGTTCCGCCGCTCGTGCAGGCGCGGTCGGTGTTGTCGTTGCTGCTCGCGTTGACCGTGGCCCGCGGCCTCGCCAACGTCTGGCTGGACCCGCTGCCGTTGTCCGGCGACGAAGCGCAGTATTGGATCTATGGCGAGCATCTCGCCGGTGGCTACTACTCGAAGCCGCCGCTGCTGCCATGGTTGATCCGCGCCTCCACCGAGCTGTTCGGCGATTCCGCCTGGGCGATCCGGCTGCCTTCCTTGCTGCTGCATCCGTTGATCGCCGTCGGCCTCTACGCGCTCGGCCGCGTCCTGTTCGACCGTGTGGTGGGTCTCGTCGCGGCGCTGATCTATCTGACGCTGCCGGCGGTGACCGTATCGTCGATGCTGGCGTCGACTGACCCGCCGATGATGCTCGGCTGGGCCTTCGCGACGTTGGCTCTGGTGATTGCCCTCCGCGGCGGCCAGGCCAGCGCCTGGCTCTTGACCGGCGCGGCGGTGGGCCTCGGTTTTCTGGGCAAGTACACCATGGTCGCGTGGTTGGGTGGCGCCGGTTTGGTTCTGCTCCTCGACCCGCACTGGCGCCGCGGCGTGAGCTGGCGGGGTCTCGGATTGGCCCTGGTCGCGGCCGTGGTCATGTTGTCGCCCAACCTGATCTGGAACGCCCGGGCGGGTTTCCCGACCCTTCGCCATCTGGGCGAGAACGCCAACGTGCCCGCCGGGGGCGATGCGGCGCTCGCCGAGCGCGCGGCGGAGCTCGGCGACTTCCTGGTGAGCCAGATCGGCGTGTTCGGGCCGATCACGTTCGGCATCTTGGTCGTCATGTTGTTCACCCCGGGAACGTGGCGATCGCCTGCGCTGCGGCTGCTTTTGGGTCTCGGGCTGCCGCTGCTTCTGATCATCGCGGCTCAGGCTTGGTTGAACCGCGCCAATGCCAATTGGGCGGCGCCCGCCTATCTCGGCTTCAGCGTCGCCGTAGCGGCTTGGCTCGTCGCCGGTGGGCGCAGATGGCTGTTGCGGACCTCGGTCGCGGTGCATCTCGCGGCGTTCGTCGTGGCCGTCGCTGCAGCGTCGCTCAATGCCGCGGAACCTTCTGCCTACAGCCGCAGCGTCGATCCGTTCAAGCGTTTGCGCGGCATCGACCGGATCGCGGCCGAGGTCCAACCGGTCCTGGAGGCCGAGCCCGATGCGTGGCTCGTAGTGAGCGATCGGATGCTCCTCTCCAGCTTGCTGCATGGCACCGGGTGGCCTTTGGAACGAAGCGCGACGTTCGATTGGGATCAGCGC
This sequence comes from Pseudomonadota bacterium, assembly GCA_039818825.1. Taxonomy (GTDB): domain Bacteria; phylum Pseudomonadota; class Alphaproteobacteria; order Geminicoccales; family Geminicoccaceae; genus JBCBTD01. Next base: position 15,376 of record JBCBTD010000034.1, on the reverse strand, counting down.
GTCAACAACCATTTCGACATGGTGACGGCGTTCCCCGGGGATCCCGATGCGGTGTTCGTGATCGTCGAAACCCACGAGGACCTGCGCTTCATCACGATGCGGTTTCGTGAGGTCGAGACGGTGATCGACACCCGGCTGCGGACCCACGACGACCGCTCCATCCCGTTCCGGGTGCTCTTTGCCCGGGGCTTTCAGGGCTATGGATGACGCTGGGGTCATCGGACCGGGCGCCCGGCTCGGACGGGTGCTTTTCGAACGCAGGCGGCCATTGCGGCAGTGCGAAAGTCCGGGCAATGTCCGCCGCGACTTCGGTGGCAAATTCGGGAGGCGGCGCCATGTTCGTGGCCGACATCATGCAGGCCAATCCTACGGCGATCCAGCGCAGCGCAACGCTCGGCGAAGCGATCGAGCTGATGAGCAAGCGGCACATGCAGGCGGTGCTCGTCGTCGATGACCAGAACCGCTTCATCGGCGAGGTCAGCGCGTATCAGCTGGCGAAGGTGCTGTTGCCGCACAACGCGCGTGCTTTTGGCGGCAGTCGTGCCGACGTCAGCGTCGACGAGCCGCTCGACGAGCTGGTCGAGCGGCTGACGCCCTACCTCGACCGGAAGGTCAGTGATTTCCTCGATCACGACATCCCGACCGTGCACCCGAAGACGCCGTTGACGGAAGCCTTGCTGCTGTTGCGCGGCGGCGCCCTGCGCATGCCGGTCACCGAAGGACCGGACGACAAGCTCGTGGGCGCGGTCTCGGTATTGACCGTACTCCGACGGGTCAAGAACGACCGCGACGACTGACGACGGGACGCAAGCTGCGGCTCGTCGTCAGCGATAGTCGCGACAGATGGGCTCGCCGGCGCCGGTGCAGGCACGCGTCGTGCGCAGCGAAGCCGAGATCGTGCTCGCACCAGCCGTACGCATGACCAGCGGCACCAATGCTGCGTCGTCACTGACCAGCACCAGCACGAATCGGTTCTCGCGATCCTCGTTCGACCAGTTCGCCATGCCGTCAGTGCGATTGAACCCGGCGATCGGCACCAGGCGCAACTCCATCTCGAGGACCATCTCGCCGTCGATCATTGCCGAAGGCCTGCGGCCGACATAGCGGGCGTCGAGGTCGTAGCGTCGGCGGCCGTCGAACACTGGAACGACGCGCCGGTCAGGGCCGCTGTCACGGACCTCACCCAACCACTGTCTGAGCGTGACGAAGGCCGTCAGCGGATCGACCGTCGCGTTCCGGAGGTCCTCGGGCACGTCGCTCGGCGTCAGCTCGCCGCGCTTGAACGTCTCCAACTCGGTGACGGTACCGGCGCCGTCGTAACGCAACACGACCTTGCGAGTTTCGCGGTTGCTTTCGTACCAGAGATCGAAAGCGAGCGCCGTCAGATCGCCTAGCCCATCCGTGGCGCTGGTTCCGGAAACCTCACCCTTGAAGCCGGTGATGGCTTTGGCGAGGCCGACCGTCTCCAGCTCGATTCGGCTGACGACGCCATCGTTCCCTGGCGCGGCGGTCAGCGACACGAAGCCGACGGTCAGCCCGAGGAAGGTCATGTTCATGGCGAGGTCGAGGCGGTCCGTGGTGACCGTCGCCGCTGGCGAGCTCGTTGCCAGCAAAGCGAACAGAGCCAGCGCGGGCGCGGCGTGGCGGCGAATGATGCCCGTGGCCATGCGGTATCTCCCCCAGAGCAACACGGTTGATCCCACGCACTGAACTGTGGGTGAACTGGTCCCGGCCCCTGGCTTGCGGCGGTCCGTCGCGCCATATTCGCGCTTCACCCTTCGCACGGAAACGACCCCGGCCCATGGACGACTTCATCCGCGTGCGCGGCGCCCGCGAGCACAACCTCAGGTCCATCGACGTCGACATTCCGCGGCATCGCCTCGTCGTGGTCACCGGGCTCTCCGGCTCGGGAAAAAGCTCGCTGGCGTTCGACACGGTCTACGCCGAAGGTCAGCGCAAGTACGTCGAGAGTCTGTCCGCCTATGCGCGCCAGTTCCTCGAACTGATGCAAAAGCCCGACGTCGATCAGATCACCGGGCTGTCGCCTGCCATTTCCATCGAGCAGAAAACGACGTCGCGAAACCCGCGTTCGACGGTCGCTACGGTCACCGAGATCTACGATTACATGCGGCTCTTGTGGGCGCGGGTCGGCGTGCCGTACTCGCCGGCGACCGGCCTGCCGATCGAGAGCCAGACCGTCTCGCAGATGGTCGACCGGATCATGGAGTTGGGCGAGGGCGCGCGTCTCTACCTGCTCGCACCCATCGTCCGTGGGCGCAAAGGCGAGTACCGGAAGGAGTTACAGGACCTGCAGCGCCGAGGGTTCCAGCGCGTCAAGGTGGACGGCAAGCCCTACGAGATCGACGAAGTGCCCGCGCTGAACAAGAAGCTCAAGCACGACATCGACGTGGTGGTGGACCGCCTGGTGCTCGACGCCGACAGCCCGACCCGGTTGGCCGACAGCGTCGAAACGGCGCTGGCGCTTTCGGACGGGCTGCTTACTGCTGAGAACGCCGATGATCAGACCACTCTGGTGTTGTCCGCGCGCTTCGCCTGTCCGGTTTCGGGCTTCACCATCGACGAGATCGAGCCGCGGCTGTTCTCGTTCAACAACCCGTTCGGCGCCTGTCCGGCTTGCGACGGGCTGGGGCGCAAGATGGAAGTCGATCCGACGCTGGTCGTGCCGGATCCCTCGCTCTCGCTGGCGGCTGGGGCGATCGAACCGTGGGCGAACTCGACCGCCCAATACTACACGCAAACCCTGGAAAGCTTGGCGAGCTTCTACGACGTCGAGCTGCAAACCCCGTTCGCGGAGCTGCCGGAGGCGGTGCAGCGGGTGATCCTCTATGGCTCGGGCAAGACCAAGATCCCGCTCCGCTATGCCGACGGTCTTCGCAACTACGACGTCGAGCGGGCGTTCGAGGGTGTCATCCCGAACCTGCAACGTCGTTGGCGCGAGACCGACAGCGCATGGCTGAAGGAGGAACTTGGCCGCTTCTTCTCCACCACCGAGTGCGAACCCTGCGCCGGCCATCGGTTGAAGCCCGAGGCCCTGGCCGTTCGGGTCGGCGGTCGCCACATCGGCGAGGTCAGCCGGCTCGGGATCGACGAGGCGGCATCCTGGTTCGACGGACTGGGCGCGACCTTGCGGCCAAAGGACCAGGCGATCGCCAGCCGCATCCTCAAGGAAATCAACGAGCGTCTCGGGTTCCTGGTGAAGGTCGGGCTCGGCTACCTGACCCTGGCGCGTGACAGCGGCACGCTGTCGGGCGGGGAGAGCCAACGCATCCGCCTGGCGTCGCAGATCGGCTCCGGGCTCACCGGCGTGCTGTACGTCCTCGACGAGCCGTCGATCGGGCTGCACCAGCGCGACAACGATCGGCTGTTGCAGACGTTGGAGAACCTGCGCGACCTCGGCAACACGGTGATCGTCGTCGAACACGACGAGGACGCCATCCGCAAGGCCGACCACCTCATCGACATGGGCCCCGGTGCCGGCGTCCACGGCGGACTGGTCGTCGCCGCCGGCACGCCCGAGGAGGTGATGGCGAGGTCGGAAAGCCTCACCGGCCAGTACATGGCCGGCGTCCGCGCCGTGCCGGTGCCGAAACGCCGCCGCGTGCCGGCGGACGACCGATGGCTGGTCGTGGCAGGCGCTAGAGCCAACAACCTTCAGGGCGTGACGGCGCGCATTCCGGTCGGGACGTTCACTTGCGTCACCGGCGTATCCGGCAGCGGGAAGTCCTCGCTGATCATCGACACCCTCTACCCGGCGATCGCCCGCCATCTGCACAACACCCGTGGCCCGATCGGTGTTCACGAGTCACTCGAGGGCCTCGAACACGTCGACAAGGTGGTCGACATCGATCAGTCGCCGATCGGCCGAACGCCGCGATCGAACCCGGCCACGTACACCGGCGCGTTCACGCCGATCCGCGACTGGTTCGCCGGTTTGCCAGAGGCGCGGGCGCGGGGTTACCGGCCGGGGCGTTTCTCGTTCAACGTCAAAGGCGGCCGGTGCGAGGCGTGCCAGGGCGACGGTGTCATCAAGATCGAGATGCACTTCCTGCCCGACGTCTACGTCACCTGCGACGCCTGCAAGGGAAAGCGGTTCAACCGGGAGACCTTGGAGGTCACCTACCGCGACAAGTCGATCGCCGACGTGCTGGCGATGACCGTCGAGGATGGCGTCCGGTTCTTCGAGGCGGTGCCACCGGTGCGCCACAAGATCAGCACGCTGGAGACCGTTGGTCTGGGCTACATCACCCTGGGCCAGCAGGCGACGACCCTCTCGGGCGGCGAAGCTCAACGCGTCAAGCTGGCGAAGGAATTGTCGAGGCGGGCGACTGGCCAGACGCTCTACATCCTCGACGAGCCGACGACTGGCTTGCATTTCGAAGATGTGCGCAAGCTCTTGGAAGTGTTGCATGCGCTGGTCGACCAGGGCAACACAGTCGTCGTGATCGAACACAACCTGGACGTCGTGAAGACGGCGGATTGGATCCTCGACGTCGGCCCAGAAGGTGGCACCGGCGGGGGCTTCATCGTTGCCGAAGGCCCACCGGAACGCATCGCCGATGCGCCCGAGAGCGCCACCGGTCGTTACCTGCGGCGGCTCCTGCCGTCCCCGCCCGCGCGCCGCAAGACGGGACGTCGCAAGAGCAGCCGCGCCTGAACGAGCGCCGAGACGTCAGCCGGGGGTGGCCTCCGCGATCAGCCGATCGATCGCCGCCCGCGTCGGCAGGCCGGGGATGGCACCTCGTGTCATGGTGGTGAGCGCGCCGGCGGCGTTGGCGACGCGGCAGGCCCTTGCCAGGTCGTCCGGCCGACGAATGACGTCGGTGTCGCTGGCGAGGCTGGACAAGAGCCCGGCGACGAAGGCGTCGCCCGCACCCGTCGTGTCGACAGGTGTGACGCGGAAACTGGGTACGTCGACCTGAGTTTCGGCAGTGACGGCGATGCAGCCGGCACTGCCGCGGCTAACTACCAAGAGTTGCATGGCGTCGTGCCAATAGGCTTCGCGTGCGGTCTCCACGTCCCGGTTCCCTGTGAGCACCTCCAATTCGTCGTCGGAAACCTTCAAGACGGAGCTGAGCGTCGCCGCCTTGTCGATGACGCTCCGTGCGGTGGCGATGTCTGGCCACAGCATCTGGCGGAGGTTGACATCGAAGGAGATCATGGCGCCGAAGCCGCGGGCGTGTTCCGCAGCCGCCAGCGCCGGGGTGCGGGGCGGCTCGGCCGCCAGCGCAATGCTGTCGAAGTGGAATACCTTGGCGGCTCGGAGCGCCTCGTCGTCGATGTCCGACGCCGCCATGAAGCGGTCTGGCGCCGTATCGCGGTAGAACAGGAACTCGCGCTCGCCGTCCTCGCGGAGCGAAACGAAAGCAATGGCGGTCGGGTGTGCGGGGTCGAGACCGAGCGGGCTCGTATCGACGCCCTCCGCGGCGAGCGTTCCCGCGAGGAAGCGACCGAACGGGTCGTCGCCGACCTTGCCCATGAAACCGCTGCTGGTGCCGAGCCTGGCAAGTCCGACGGCGACGTTGGCTGCAGCGCCACCCGCGGCCTTGGTGAAGCCCGGAGCGTCGGCCAGTCCGGTTCCGGTGACGGTGGGCACGAAGTCCACCAACAGATCGCCGAAACACACCACATCCGCCATCCTGCGTCGCTCCCGATTTCGCCGATCCGGCGCCAAGCCATCCGGCCACTCAGTCCTCCGGATGGGCGACGTCAACAGTGAACGCTCGAGGGGCGCGATCGACGGCACTGGATTGCGACCGCGCCCGGCGTCATCTTGGGGGGCGGCGTCGTGCCGGGATGACACCAGCGGAGAGCACTCATGAACCTCGTGCCACGCATCGTCGAGTTCGAGGCCGAACTGACCGATTGGCGCCGTGACTTCCACCGCCACCCGGAGTTGGGCTTCGCCGAGCATCGGACCAGCGATCTCGTTGCCGAGCGCTTGCAGAGTTTTGGCATCGACGTGCACCGGGGGCTGGCCGGCACCGGCGTCGTCGGCACGCTCATCGGCGCCCGCGGGCCCTCCCGGAGGTCCCTGGGCCTGCGCGCGGACATGGACGCGCTGCCGATGGACGAGACGTCCGGTGTCCCGCACGCGTCGGCGTTCCCGGGCCGAATGCACGCCTGCGGGCACGACGGCCACACGACGATGTTGCTGGGTGCCGCACGGTACTTGGCGGAAACCCGGGATTTCGCTGGAGAGGTCCGGTTCGTGTTTCAGCCGGCGGAAGAGATGCTGGCCGGCGGCGAGCGGATGGTCAGGGAAGGGTTGTTCGAGCAGTTCCCCTGCGATGAAATCTACGGCATGCACAATTCTCCCCAGCTTGCGCCTGGGCAGATCGGCGTGCGGGCGGGGGCGGTGCTGGCGTCGGCCGATTTCTTCGAGCTGACGATCGACGGGCGCGGCGGTCACGGCGCCTATCCCCACACCACCGTCGACCCGACCGTCGTCGGCGCTCACGTCATCACTGCGCTCCAAACCTTGATCAGCCGCGAGGTCGATCCGCTCGACGCCGGCGTCGTCTCGATCACGCGGATGCACGTTGGCAGCACAGACAACGTGATCGCCCCGCGCGCCGTCCTCGGCGGCACGGTTCGAGCATTCCGTCCGGAGACACGTGATCGTCTCATCAGCGGCGTGCACCGGATCGCGCGCAGTATCGCCGAGGCGCTCAGGGCCGAGGCCGTCGTGACGTTCACCGATGCCGCCTACCCACCGACGATCGCGACCGAGACCGAAGCAGTCCTCGCGGCCGACGTTGCCCGTCATGTGGTCGGCGACGACGGGCTCTTGTGGGACCATCCTCCCGCCATGGGCGGCGAGGATTTCGCGTTCATGCTTCAGAAGGTGCCCGGGGCCTTCGTCATGCTCGGCGGCGACGGTGCCGAGGACGCCGTATTGTGTCACGATCCGCGCTTCGACTTCAATGATCGGACACTGACGATCGGCGCCAGCTTTTGGGCCAAACTGGTCGAATCGAGGCTGATGCCAGCCGTCTGACTCTGCGGCGGCGAGCAGGGTTGTGACCAGCTGGCAACGATCCAGTAGAAACTTCGTGCATTTTCAGCAAAATTTACCAAAAGTCTCGTAGTCATGCGCGGCTGGTGAAACAATATGGGTCTGCGAGCCGTCGACCTGCGCGTGCGACGCTTTCGTCGCGGGCCTTTCGGGCAGCTCCACGGGCGTCACCGGCCCGTGGCAGGATCAACGCCGATCACGGTCGCGTGGGTAAGGGTTGCAACTTCTGCGTGTACATGTTTAGTTCATGCAACCGAGTTGAAGCGGCTTGCCGCCGTACTGGACGAGGACGTTCATGCAGGCCCTTGGTCGCCTGACACTGCTTTCGATGCTCACTCGACAGCTCCAAACGGCTTACGACGCTGCGGCTCCGGCGCTGGCTCGGGTCGAGCCGACCGCGCTGCGCGACGCCGCTCGGCGTAGCGACCACGCAGTAGCGATGGTGGCCGACGCCCGACGGTGCCTCGGCGCCGAGCCGCCCGTCGCCGCCTGCCCGGACGAAGGCCAACGCCTGGCGGATGCGTTGCGTGAGCTCGGTATGCTCGCCGCCGAGGCACGCCGCCTGCGGCTGCAGACCGGGCGCGCCATCGCTGCGTTGGGCAGCGATGATGCCGCGCCTTCCACTGCCGCAGCCCGGAAGGTGGCCACGGCCGCTCGCCGCTGATGCGGCGCGGCGCGACCTTGCGGGCGGGGCAGGGTTTCAGGCAAGACGGCTCTCCAACGACGAACGCGCGGGGGGCAAGCCTTGGAACTGAAAGATCGCGTGGCACTGGTCACCGGCGGCGCATCCGGCTTCGGCCGGGCCATCGTCGAAACCTACGTGCGTGAGGGTGCCCAGGTCGCTGTCCTCGACGTGAACGAGGTTGGTGCGCGCGGCGTTGCCGAGACGTTGGGCAACGCGGCGATGGCCGTCGGTTGCGACGTCGCCGACGGCGCGTCGGTTCGGACTGCGGTGGCGGCCGTCGAGCAGGCTTTCGGCGGCATCGACATCGTCGTGAACAACGCCGGCACCAGCCACAAGAACCGGCCGATGCTGGAGGTCGACGAGGCGGAGTTCGACCGCGTCTACGCGGTGAACGTAAAGTCGATTTTCCACATGACCCACGCCGTAGTCCCGGGCCTGCGCCGGCGCGGCGGCGGCGCCATCATCAACGTCGGCTCCACCGCCGGCGTCCGACCGCGACCGGGCTTGACTTGGTACAACGGCTCGAAAGGCGCAGTGAACATCCTCTCGAAGTCGATGGCGGTCGAACTGGCCACCGATGGCATCCGGGTAAACTGCATCGCCCCGGTGATCGGCGAGACGGCGCTGCTGGAAACCTTCATGGGCATGCCCGACACGCCGGAGAATCGCGCCAAGTTCGTCGCGACCATCCCCATGGGCCGACTGAGTCAGCCTCGCGACATCGCCGAGGCGGCTGTTTATCTCGCGAGCGAGCGGTCCAGCTTCGTCACCGGCGTCGTGCTCGAAGTCGACGGTGGACGCTGCGTCTGAGACATCGGCCGTCGCTGTCATCCGATCGTCATCTGGTTGGGGCAGGAGGGTGCGGTGAACCTGCTCTTGATCACCGCAGATCAATGGCGAGGCGACTCGCTCGGTTGCCTCGGCCATCCGTGCGTTCGCACGCCGACGATGGATCGGCTGGCGGCCGAAGGCGTTTTGTTTCTCCGACACCACGCCCAGGCGACGCCTTGCGGCCCGTCCCGCGCGAGCCTGCATACCGGCCTCTACGCGCTCAACCATCGCTCGATCACCAACGGCACGCCACTCGATCGCCGGCACACTCACCTGGCGCGTGAACTCCGCCGGTTGGGCTACGCGCCGGCGTTGTTCGGCTATGCCGATACCAGCGCCGACCCGCGCGGAGTGCCGCCGCGGGACCCGCGCCTGCAAACCTACGAGGGCAGTTTTCCCGAGTGGGACTGGGTGCAACCGCTGCTCGAGAATATGGTGCCATGGCTCGTCTGGTTGGAGGGCAAGGGCTACCCGAGGTTCGAGCTGGGCGACGTTTACGGCGCTGAGCTCGGCGAACCGGCCCCCTTCGCCTCCGAGCACAGCGAAGACGCCTATCTCGCCGAGCGGTTCCTCGGCTGGCTTGACCGCCAGCACCAGGGGTGGTGCGCACACCTGTCGTTCATCCACCCGCACCCGCCGCTGGTGGCCGCCGCGCCGTACCATGGCCTGGTCCATCCCGACGACGTGCCGGCGCCGGTAGGACACGCCACCCTCGCCGACGAGGCGGCGCTCCATCCGTGGCTTGCAACTCAGCTGAGCCAGCCCTTGTCCTCGGGGTGGTGGGGCAAGCCTCGGCCGGGTGACCCTCAGGAACTGCTTCGGGCCCGCGCGGTCTATTTCGGTCTGATCGCCCAGTTCGATGCGCAGCTCGGGCGCATCGTCGATGCATTGGCGGCGCGCGGCGACCTGGACGACACGCTTTTGGTCGTGACGTCAGACCACGGGGAGATGCTGGGGGACCATCATCTGTGGGGCAAGGCAGGCTTCTTTCGCCAGGCTTTCCACGTTCCCTTGCTCATCCGCGATCCGGCCGGCGTCCGCGGGCACCGGGTGGACGCGTTCACCGAGCATGTCGACCTGCTGCCGACGTTGATCGAGCGGTTGGGCGGCGAGCCGCCGCTGCAATGTGACGGCTCGAGCCTCATGCCGTTCGTCTCCGGCGAAGCGCCTGTCGGTTGGCGCCGCTCGACCCACTACGAACACGACTTTCGCGATGTCGAAACCGCCGCGTTCGAGCGGGTCTTGGGGCTCGTGCCGGACCGCTGCCAACTAGCCGTGCAGCAGGACGAGAGGCTGGTCTACGTTCATTTCAACGGACTGCCGCCGCTCGCGTTCGACCTCGCGGAGGATCCCGACCAGCTGACCGACATCGCGGGCGATCCAGCTCGAAGTGCGGACGTCCTGGGGGCAACCCAGACGATGCTGACCTGGCGCATGGACGCCGCCGAGCGGCGCCTGACAGGCGCGAAGCTGACCGAACGAGGGGTGATCGGTCGCTTCGATTGAGAGCCGGCGTGGACGCGTGGCTCCCGGCATTCGGGCGATACGCTAGGCGAAGCCACCCACTGACTGGTCGCCCTGCCGCAGATCCTCGGCAGCCGCCCGGAAGCGCTCCGGATCGGCGATCACCCGCGGCACCTTGCTCTGACCGCCATGGCGACCGAGGCGGCGCAGCCACGCGGCGCAGGCGCCGGGCTGGAGAACGACGACTTCGGGCGCGGCCATGCCGATTCCGCCCGCACGATGCGCGCGGTAGTCGTCGTTCAGCTCGGCCAGCCCGCGATCCAGTTCGTCAGCCAGCTTGCGCGGGTCCAAGTTGGCCGCGACGGTCGGCTCGACGAACACCAGGTGGTGGCCAAGGCCGCCGGCGTGTTCCGGCAGCACGGGGCCGACGACGTACTCCCCCAATTCCGCACCGCTGGCCGCAACCGCAGCGCCGATCGCGTCGTCCAACTCGCTCTGGATCAAGTGCTCGCCGAATGCGGACAGCATGTAGGCCGTGCGACCGGTGATCAGCAGCCGCGGCGGATCGCGGTCGACGAAGCGGACGACGTCGCCGACCACGTAGCTCCAAAGGCCGTTCGGGCTGGTGACGACGATGGCGTAGTCGACGTCGGTCTCCAGGTTGCCGAGCCAATGGCGTGTCGGCTGAGCGTCGTCCACCTCGGCAAGCGGAACGAACTCGAAGAACAGCCCGGTATCGAAGCTCAAGACGAGGCCTTCGCCGAGACCGCGGTCCTGATACGCGACGAAGCCTTCGCTCGCCGGGTAGACCTCACGGACCACGGCGCTCGAGCGCGCCAGGTGTGGCTCGAGCCGTGCGGCGTAGGGCTCGAATCGCACGCCGCCCGTCACGTAGAGTTCGAGGTCTTCCAGCGGCCATCGGCCGTACGCTGCCGCCAACCGGTCGAAGAGGATCAGCACCCAACTGGGAACGCCGGCGAGCGACGTGATGGTCAGGCCGTCGACGGCTTCGATCATCGCCTCCAGCTTGACGTCCCAGTCGCCGAGGAGCCCGATATCGTTCGGTGGGAAGGTGAATGGACGCATCCACGACGGCGCGGTCTTGGCAACGATGCCCGACAGATCACCACTCCAGACGCCGTGACCCTCCTGGACCAGCGCCGTCGAGCCACCGAGGACGAAGCTCCGGCCGCCGAACAGGCGACTCTTCGGTCGGTCGGCGAGATGCGTCGCCAGCATGTCGAACGCCGCCCGACGGTTCTGCCGCAAACCGGCAGCGGTCAGCGGCACGTACTTGGTTCGACCGCTGGTCGTGCCTGAGGTCACGCCGAAGAACGGCACCCTGCCTGGCCAGGTGACGTTGTCGAGACAAGGGAAACCCGGCTGCCAATAGGCCCTCCAGAAGTCCTCGTAGCGCCGGAGCGGTACCGCCGCCTGATAGGCGTCGACACCGGTGATGCGGTCGAAGCGGTGGTAGCGGCCGAAGGCCGTCGACCGCGCATGGCGGACCAGCCGATCGAGCACCCGCCGCTGTGCGGCCACCGGGTCGGCCGTGCGCAATGCAGCTGTCCGCCTGAGGGCCAGCTGCCGGACCAGAGGGGTAGGGTCGAGCTTGCGCGCCATCGCTATCGGGTCGTCGTCCGCATCAGGCGCGGGAACGCGGCTTCGACGGCGCCACCTGTCAACGGCAGCTGCAGATATCGCCCGTCGCGCCACAGCTCGACCTGATCGGCAAAGTTGGTGCTGCCGAGCCAGCCGTCTTGGCCGCCGAACAGCACGAACCAGTTGGCGTCCGGATCGGCGAGGTCCGACACGTGCCGCGATTGCGCGCCGAACGTCGCCCGGTGCCGCTGGTTCACCAATTCGTGGCTACGTTTCATCAGCGTCTCGCGGGAGCCGCCGCTCGGCAAATCGGCGATCCGGAAGGCACCGCCGATCACCGGCACGTTGCCGAGAAGATGCCCGACCCGGACCCGATGCATGTCGCCCCAACGGGGAAACGGAGCCGCATCGGCTTTCGCCGCGTCGAACGTCGTCGCCAGCAATTCCAGCCTGGCCGGCGGTGGCAGCGCATCGAGATCGGCCAGTAGGAACGTCTGCAAGCTTGCCCATCGCGAGCGATCGCTCGGCACTTTGCCGTCGCTCCCGGCGTAGAGGCCGCGGGTCACGTGGAACAACACCGTCTCGAACACCACCGGTGCGCGGGCTTCGATGGCATAGGCGCCGTCCCAGTCCCGCAGTTCGTCGAGCAAAGGATGCATCAGCCGCAACTGATCGGCGCGCTCGATGATCCCGGCGGCGAGCCTGGCCGCGGGCTCCGAAGTGACGTCGGTCTGGACGTGGCGAAGGTCATCGACCGTCAGCCGCTCCTTCGCCCTGACCAACGTCGCCATGCGCTCGACGCGGTCCTTCGGGCTGAAGAAGTAGCCGGCGGGGCGATCGATGTAGTCCGGGCGGTCGTTGGCCGAGGCGATGAAGCCTGACGGCGGATTCAACACCCATGGCATCGTCGTGGCGTCATCGTAGCCGGTCCAGCCGGCAGTCCCGGGCACGACGATGTCCCCGTTGGGACGCTCGCCGCGGACCGGCAGCTTCGCGGCCATCAGCATGGCGATACTGCCGTGGCGGTCGGCGACCAGCATGTTCTGGGCGCTGACCCCGTAGGTCGCGAATGCGGCGCGGAAGCTATCGACGTCGGTCGCCCGCGCCGCGGCGAGGAACGCGGTGATCTCGTCGGTCGGCTCGTGACCGACCCAGCGAAGCGCCAGCACCTCACCCTCGCGCGCGGGGATGAACGGACTGTCCGAGAGGATCGGGCCCTCGGCGGTGCGTCGCCGCTCGGCCGTCGTGTCCAGCCACCATCGCGTCTTGATCGGGACGCGTTCGGTGGTGATGTCGTCGCGACCGGCGACGTCCACCAGATCGGACGAGTATGCCCGCGCGTTCGTGCCGCCCCAGGCGACGTCCGGGTTCCGGCCGAGCGCGAAGAACGGCAGGCCGGGGATCATCATGCCGACGACGTGGAACGAGGGCGACCGCGCGCCGGCGAGCAGCCACAGGTTCGGCAGGTTCAGGCCCAGATGTGGGTCGTTCGCGAGCAGCGGTGCGCCCGAGGCCGAGCGGTCCGGGGCGATGGCGAGCGAATTGCTGCCCGCCTTGGTGGTCCCGGCGAGGAGGGCCGCCAGGGTGTCGACGTCTCGCGCGGTCGCGAGTTCGGCGTCGCCCATCCCCAGGCCCGACCGTTTGATTCGCTCCCAGGTCTCCGGCCAGTCGGGCTGCAGCCGTGCCTGGAGCACGCTGAACAACGCCAGCCAGTTGACGTCGGTGCCGGCGAGCCGGCCGATCGTCACCAGATCCTCTGCCGTCCACGGTTCGGGATCCAAGCCCAGCAGCGCGAACTCGGGCGGCGGCGCCGCACGAGCCTGGTGCCAGTTCAGGCCACGGACGAAGGCGTCGACGAAGGCCCTGGTCTCGTCGGGCCAGCCGGCGACGATGGTCGGCGCCGCGTAGCCGAAATTCAGTTGCCGCAGCGCCCTGTCGACGCCGCGCACCGGCGGTCCTGCCAGTTCGGCGACGCGGCCCTGGCTTATCTGCTTGAGGAGCCGCATCTGGCCCGCACGCAGATGGTGGTGGACGACCCCGAGCGCGAAGGCGAGGTCGGTGTCCGTCTCGGCCTCGACGAACGGGACTTGCGCGTCGTTCCATCGCACCGTCACCGGCGCTTCGGTCGGCCAGGCGCGCGTCGGGAAGGCACCGAGCCGGTCGTCCACCGGACGTTGCGCGGCGAACAGGGCCGAGCAGGCCGAGAGGAGTGAAGCCATGGCGAGGATGGAGGCCTTACGCAGCAGGGTCATGAAACCGGCGGGGCTATGGCGTGGTCGCGGTCGCTCCGCGCCGCTTGCAAGACATGCGTCGTCATTGGCTCAGCGCAACCCCAGCCGGTGCAGGTCGCGAAGCGTGTCGTCGAGGATGATCTGGGCCGCCGTCGCATCGTCGCCGCCACGCGCCGTCGCCTCCGCCGTCGACCAGCGCTCGTCCTGGAGCCAAACCGGAAGCCGAAGTTCTCCTCCCAACGACCGGGCGGTGTCCTTCGCCGCTTGGGCACGCGGTCCGAAGCGCCCGTCGGCCATCAGCGGCAGCCCGACCACCAGCCCGACGGCCTCGCGGGTCTGAACCAGCGCGCCGAGCGCTGTGACGTCGTACCGGAAACCCTGCCGCTGCAGCGTCCGGAGCGGTTTCGTGAGGCGTCGTTCGACGTCGGTCCCAGCGATGCCGAACCGTCGTTTGGAGACGTCTAGGGCCAGCAGCGACCCTTGGTCTCGCAGCGCCGCAGCGAAGGCGCGGAGATCGCCGAAGATCGTCATGGGCGCAGTTTGGCCGAGCCGCGGCGCTTGGCCAGGGGCTTCCGCGCGGCCAGTTGTCCGGAACGCCGACGCGGTGTAGGCGTGCGACTCGTCACAAGCATCGAGGAACGTCCATGTCGCTCGACGAAGCCACGGTCGCGCGCATTGCGCATTTGGCGCGCATCGAGGTGGAACCGGCTCGCCTGCCGGGTCTGGCCCAAGAGCTCTCCAACATTTTGGGTTGGGTCGAGCAGTTGGCCGAAGTCGACACGAGCGGCGTCGAACCGCTCCGGGCGGTGATGCCGATTCCGTCGCGGGAGCGACCCGACGTCATCGCCGACGGTGGGCGCCGCGACGCCGTGATCGCCAACGCACCGGCGAGCCACGACGGCTGCTTCGTCGTGCCGAAGGTCGTCGAGTGATGACCGGGCTCACGGCACTGTCGCTCGTCGATGCCAGGGACGGCCTGCGGCGCGGAACGTTCTCCGCGGTGGAATTGACCGAAGCCTATCTCGAGGCGATGAGCCGTCATCGCGGGTGGAACGCGTTCATCACCGAGACACCTGACCGGGCGCGGGCAATGGCCGCTGCCGCCGACCAGGCGCTGCAACGGGGCGACGCCGGGCCGCTTGCCGGCCTGCCGATCGGCATGAAGGACCTGTTCTGCACCGACGGCATCCTGACCACCGCCGGCTCCCACGTCCTCGACGGTTTCGTGCCGCCTTACGAATCGACGGTCAGCCAAAGGTTGTGGGAGGCCGGCGCCGTCTGTTTGGGCAAGACCAACCTCGACGAGTTCGCCATGGGTTCGTCCAACGTCACGTCGCACCACGGCTCGGTCACCAGCCCCTGGACCAAGCCGAGCGACAACCACGCATTGGTGCCGGGTGGTAGCTCCGGCGGCTCGGCCGCGGCCGTGGCCGGCCGCCTGCTTTAATCCTCCATCGGACCCTTGAGCTTTTCCCGGGCCTTGCCGACAAACCAGTTGCAGGCCTCCGGGCACAACAAAGGGAGTTC
>JBCBTD010000033.1:0-46077 GCA_039818825.1 Pseudomonadota bacterium | reverse complement strand
GCCGGACACCGTCTACCCGACGGCGTTCGCGATTCCGTCCATCGCCGGCTGGAGCGATCACGAGCAGCGCGCGCTTGGAGCGTCGGCATCCTGCCATCCCTGGGCCGGGGCCGTAGCCGCCGATTGACCGCACGCGGCCGGAGCCTCTTGCGGTGCAGCAGGCAGCCGCTACAGGTCGGTCGACCGACACCGTCCGATCGGGCATCGAGGCGGCGCCAACGAGGGAGAACCGAGCCCATGGGACGACCGAGGACGCTGCCGCTCGCCGCCGCGCTGGTGTTCGGTCTGGCCTCCGCCGCCGTCGCGGAGACCACGCTCCGGGTGGTGCCGCATTCGGATCTGAAGATCATCGATCCGATCTGGACCACGGCCTACATCACCCGCGACCATGGCTACATGGTGTTCGACACGCTTCTGGCGACGGACGCCGACGGCGTCATCCAGCCGCAAATGGCCGAGGATTGGACCGTCAGCAACGACGGCCTGCTGTACACCTTCACGCTGCGTGACGGTCTCACGTTCCATGACGGAGCGCCCGTCACGGCCGCGGACGTCGTCGCCTCCTTGGAACGGTGGGCCGAGAAGGACGTGATGGGCCGCCAGCTGATGTCGTTCACGGCGTCCTTGACCGCCGTCGACGAGCGAACCGTCGAGCTGCGCTTGAATGCGCCCTACGGCCTCGTCGAGCTGGCGTTGGCCAAGCCGTCGTCGAACGTGCCATTCATCATGCCGGCGCGGATCGCCGCCACGCCGGCTGACGAGCAGATCAGCGAGGCGATCGGTTCCGGCCCGTTCGTGTTCGACGCCGAAGCTTGGGAGCCGGGCAACCGCGTCGTCTATCGCCGGTTCGATGACTACGTTCCCCGCGACGAACCGGCGAGCTGGGGGGCGGGCGCCAAGGAGGCGATGGTCGACACCGTCGAGTGGCTCTCGATGCCGGATACGCAAACGGCGGTGAACGCGTTGATCACCGGCGAGGTCGACCTCGTCGAGCAGATGCCGCACGACCTGCTGCCGTTGGTCGAGACCGAAGGCGACGTCGAGGTGCTGAGCCCGAACCCGTTGGGCTACCAGTACATGTTCCGCATGAACTGGAAACACGCGCCGTTCGACGACGTTCGGGTCCGGCGGGCGGCACTGGCGGCGTTGAACCAGCGCTCGTTCCTGGAAGCAGCGATCGGCAATCCGAATTACTTCGTCGAATGCGCCGCGATGTTCGTTTGCGACACGCCGCTCGCCACCGAGGCCGGCGCCGAGATCGTCATGGCATCTGATCCCGAGCGGTCGAAGGAGCTCTTGAGCGAGGCTGGCTATGACGGCTTGCCGATCGTGCTGATGCACTCGACCGACCTGCAGGTGCTGACCAACCTGGCGCCGGTCGCGGCCCAGCTGTTGCGGCAAGGCGGCTTCACCGTCGACATGCAGTCCATGGATTGGCAGACGCTGGTGTCGCGGCGCGCCAAGATGGAGCCGCCCGCCGACGGCGGCTGGAACGCCTTTCTCACCGCTTGGGTCGCTGCCGACGTCACCAATCCCATCGGTGCCGCCGGCTTTGCGGCCAGCGGCGACACCGCTTGGTTCGGTTGGCCCGAGGACGCCGAACTGGAGAGCCTGAGGTCGGCGTTCGCCACGGCAACCGACGAGGACCAGCAGCGGGAACTCGCCGAAGCGATCCAGCTCCGCGCCCTCGAGATGGGCACCCACATGCACGCTGGTCAGTACTACGTGCCGATGGCCTACCGTTCGGACCGGATCACGGCGCCGCCACAGGGGCCGTTCCCGCGCTATTGGGGGATCGAGCGGACCGACGGTTAGTGCGGGTGGCTTGGGGCGCCTCGGTTGTACGTTAGGCGCAGGCTCGCGTCGGGCCACGGATGATCGGCTTCCTGCTCCGACGAGTAGCCGCGACCGTGCCGGTCTTGGTCATGGTCGCGGTGATCGTCTTCTTGATGCTGCGGCTGACCCCCGGCGATCCGGCGGCGATCATCGCCGGCGACAATGCCAGCACCGAGCAGATCGCCGAAGTGCGCGCTGGGCTGGGCCTCGACCGGCCGCTGCTCACCCAGTTCGCGATCTGGTCGGCGGCGCTGGCTCAGGGTGACCTCGGCGAGAGCTACTTCTTCAAGCAACCAGTCACGATGCTGATCGCCCAGCGGATCGAGCCGACGCTGTCGCTGGCACTGGTGACGATCGTCATCACCGTGCTCGTCGCCGTGCCGCTCGGCACGCTCGCGGCCTATCGCCATGGCGGCTGGGTCGACCGGTTGGTGATGGGGTTTTCGGTCGCCGGTTTCTCCATCCCCGTGTTCGTCCTCGGCTATCTGCTGATCTACGTTTTCGCCGTGGAGCTGCGCTGGCTGCCGGTCCAGGGGTTCGCCAGCATCCGAGACGGGGTCTGGCCGTTCCTCGAGCGCGTCATTCTGCCGGCGTCGACCTTGAGCGTCATCTACACGGCGCTGGTCGCGCGGATCACCCGTGCCACCATGCTAGAGGTGCTGACCGAAGACTACGTCCGCACCGCCCGTGCCAAAGGCCAAACCGAGATCGGCGTGGTCGTCGGCCACGCGCTGCGCAACGCTGCGGTGCCGATCGTCACGGTCGTCGGTGTCGGCATCGCCCTGCTGGTCGGCGGCGTCGTCGTCACCGAGAGCGTGTTCAACATTCCGGGCCTCGGTCGGTTGACGGTCGATGCGGTGCTGGCCCGCGACTACCCGACCATCCAGGGCGTCATCCTACTGTTCTCGTTTACCTACGTGTTGATCAACCTAGCGATCGACCTCAGCTACGTGCTGCTCGACCCGCGGATCCGCTATTGACGGTCGTGACCAGGCGCCAGCCGCCGCTGGCAGCGCTGCTGGCCCATGGCGGGGTGCGCGCTGGCGGGCTCGTCCTGCTGACGATCGCGTTCCTCGGGATCGGAGCGCCCTGGATCGCACCGGTCGATCCCGCTTTTCTCGATCCGGCGATTCGCAACCAGCTACCCGGCTTCGTCAGCACGACGACGGCGCCGGACGGCGAAGCCGTGCCGATCACCCACTGGCTTGGCACCGACCAACTTGGGCGCGACCTGTTCTCGCGGGTCGTCTACGGCGCACGCACGTCCTTGTCGGTCGGTCTGGTGGTGGCGCTGCTCGCCGTCGGCCTCGGCTTGCTCATCGGTCTGGTTGCCGGGTACGTCCGTTGGCTCGACGCCGTGGTCATGCGGCTCATGGACGGGTTGATGGCGATCCCGCCGATCCTCCTCGCGCTGGCCCTGGTGGCCTTGTGGGGCGCCGGACTGGTCACCGTCATTCTCGCGGTCGCCACGCCGGAGGTGCCGCGGGTGGTCCGCCTCGTCCGCTCGGTCGTCTTGTCCGTCCGCGAGGAGCCGTTCGTCGAAGCGGCCGTCTCGCTCGGCACCAGAACCCCGCAGATCTTGATCCGACACATCCTCCCGAGCACCCTGCCGTCATTGGTGGTGCAGGGCACCTACGTCTGCGCCTCGGCCATCCTCGTCGAGGCGATCCTGAGTTTCCTCGGTGTCGGGATCCCGACGGACGTGCCGACCTGGGGCAACATCATGGCCGAGGGGCGGATGCTGTTCCGGGTCTACCCCCACGCGGTGCTCTTTCCCGGCTTGCTCTTGGCGGCGACGGTCCTGGCGGTGAACATGCTCGGCGACGGCATGCGCGACACGCTCGACCCGAAGCTGGCGAAGCGGCTTTGATGCCGCCGGTCTTGCGCGTCGACGGGCTGACGATCGCGCTGCCGACCGGGGCCGATCGCGCCCACGCGCTGGCCGACGTCAGTCTTGACGTTGCGGCCGGCGAGATTCTTTGCGTCGTCGGCGAGAGCGGGTCGGGCAAGTCGGTGATGGCCTACGCCATCATGGGCCTGCTGCCAGGGCACGAAGTGCGGCCGGTCGCCGGAACCGTACGCTTGGAAGACGAGGAGCTGCTCGGCGCGTCGGTGAAACGTCGCCGCCAGCTCCGCGGCGCCCGGATGGCGATGATCTTTCAGGAGCCGATGACGGCCTTGAACCCAGTCATGCGCTGCGGTGCGCAGATCGACGAGGTGTTGCGGCTGCACACCAGCCTCGAGGCCCCGAAGCGCCGGCGTCGGACGTTGGAGATGCTCGACCAGGTACGGCTGAGTGAGCCGGAGCGGATGGCGGCATCGTTCCCGCACCAGCTTTCGGGCGGCCAGCGGCAGCGGATCATGATCGCCATGGCGCTGATCCTGGAGCCGGCGCTGTTGATTGCCGACGAGCCGACGACGGCGCTGGACGTCACGACGCAGGCTCAGGTGCTCCAACTCGTCCGTGACCTGCAACGCCAGCAGGGTACCGCCGTCCTGTTCATCACCCACGATTTCGGCGTCGTCGCCGAGATCGCCGATCGGGTCGCAGTGATGCGTGAAGGGCGGATCGTCGAGCGCGGCGCCACAGCGACGGTCCTGACCGTTCCCCGAGACGACTATACGAAGCGGCTGATCGCCGCCGTTCCCAGCTTGGTTCCGGCGCCTTCGGCCGCACGAACGGAGGTGAACCCCGTCGTTTCGGTCCGTGGCTTGGCGAAGACCTACCGGACCCGCGAGCCGTTCGCGCCGCGGCGCGCGGTGAGGGCGCTCCAGGACGTCGACCTGCACGTCGATCGGGGCGAGATCGTCGGTGTCGTCGGCGAGAGCGGGTCCGGCAAGTCTACCGCCGCGCGCTGCATCGCCCGCTTGGTCGACCCTGACGCGGGCGAAATCCGCATGGGCGAGGTCGATCTCGCAGGCCTTCGTGGACGTGCGCTTCGTCGGCAGCGGCGTCGGGTGCAGATCGTGTTCCAGGACCCGTATCGGTCGCTCAATCCGCGCCGGACGGTCGCTCAGGCGCTGGTGGAGGGGCCGGTCAACTTCGGCGAGCCCTATGAGCGCGCGCTGCGGCGAGCGGGCGAGCTCCTAGGGCTCGTCGGCCTGGATCCAAAGGTCGTCGACCGCTATCCGCACCAGTTCTCGGGTGGCCAGCGGCAGCGCCTCTGTATCGCTCGGGCGCTGATGCTGGAGCCCGAACTCTTGATCGCCGACGAGGCGGTGTCCGCGCTGGACGTCTCGGTGCAGGCAAGCGTTCTCGACCTATTGGATTCGATTCGTCGACGCTTCGGCTTGGCGATTTTGTTCATTACCCACGACCTGCGTGTCGCCGCCCGGCTGTGCGACCGCGTGGCGGTCATGCGTCAAGGCCGGATCGTCGAGACCGGTCGGACGGCGACGGTTTTCGCAGCACCTGGACACCCCTACACACGTGAACTGCTCGACGCCGCGCCCGGACGTGATTGGAGATTCGAGGATGCTTCGACGTGACCGCCTCACCGCTGCCATTCTGCTGGTGGGGACGTTGGCCGGCTGGCCGGTGCCGGCGTCGGCGGACGAGACGTTCTACCCGGCGCTAGGCCATCTTCAGACGCACTACGACGAGCGGTTTCCGGGCGCCTCGTTCACGTCCGAGCCGCGTGCCGTCGCCGGCTGCGGCGACGCCCGCTACCTGGAGACCGACGCGCTGCGCACGCCGGGCGTCGGGCCACTGGTCTTCGACCATGGAGAGCGCCGCCGCCACAGTGTCCTGTTGCTCCACGGGCTGAGCGACAGCGCTTGGTTCATGTGCGGTCTCGCCAAGCGCCTCTTCGCTGCCGGTGCCAACGTCGTGCTCACCTTGCAGACCGGCCACGGGCGCAAAGAGCCCCTGCCGGAGGCACACCGCGATGACCTGTTGGCGGCATGGCAGGAAGACGGGCTCGCCGGGCTCGCGTTCGCCCGAGCGCGCGGCGAGGTGGCGACCGTCGGCGGCATGTCGATGGGCGGCGTGTTGGCGGTCCGGTTGTGGACGCTGCAGCCGGAGGCGATCGAGGGCGGGCTGATGCTGTTTTCGGCGGCGTTCGATTTCAGTCCGATGCTGAAGGTCGCGGCGGCATGCAGCGGCACCGCCGCCGAGCGCAGCGCGCCTTGGACCGGCTGGCACCGGTGGTGCTTCGAGGTTCTCGCGGATGGCTCTCGTCGGCTCGAGCGAAACGCCGAGTGGGTCGGCAAGAACCCGTACCGCAACCACTTCTCGAATTACGGCGCACTGATCCTCGGGCTCATGCGCCGCGAAACCCTGCAAGCGCTGGAGACGCGCCCGTTCGACGTCCCGTTGTTCATTGCTCACTCGCTGGCCGACACGACGGCGCCGATCGAAGGCGTCGAGGCGCTGGCCGAGCGTCACGTCGCGCCGGGCTCGGTGACCTGGATGCTGATCGACGACGTGCGACGCGCCAACTGCCGGCAGTTGGAAAGCAACTGCATCGACCCGGCGCCGCAGAGGACGGCTTGTGGGGTGCCGCATGCGAGCGTGGTGGTGGAGGAGCCGATCCTCGCCCCCGACAGCGGCGCCGTTTGCGAGGTCGCTGATCCGCTGTTCGATGCGCTGGCCGACGCCACCGTGGACTTCGTCTTCACGGACCGGTGATGTGGTGTCTTGACGGCCATGCTCCGGTGCCGAACCATGGCGCGAAGAACCCGGGGAGGACGCCGCTTTGGACGAACTGACCGCGGCACAGCGCGAGCTGGTCGCCCGCGCTCGCGCGCTCGCCACCGCGGTCGTCGCACCGCAAGCCGCCGAGACCGATCGGACCGAGGCCTACCCTTGGCCGGTGGTTCGTGCGCTCACCGAAGCCGGTTTCATGGGCATGACGGTGCCGAAGGCGCTGGGCGGACCCGGCTTCGGCACCCTCGACGTCGTCCTGGCGATCGAGCCGATCGCTGCCGCCTGTTGCACGTCGGGCCGGATCATCGTCGACAGCAGCCTCGGTGCCCTCGGCGCCGTGCTCCGCTACGGCGGCGAGGCGCAGCGCCGAGTGTGGGCCGAGCGCATCCTCGCCGGCGACAAGCCGGCCATCTGCATCACCGAGCCCGATGCCGGCAGCGATGCCGGTGCGATGACCACGACCGCCGTGCGGCACGCCGACCGCTGGGTGCTGAATGGCACCAAACACTGGATCACCGGCGGCGGCGTTTCCCAGTTGCACCTGATTCTCGCCCGCGTCGTCGACGGCGGCGAGGACCGGGGCATCGCCGCATTCAGTGCCATCCGTGGTGAAGACGACGGCTTGGAGATCGGCCGTCGAGAACCGGCGATGGGTGCGCGAGGCATGCCGGAGACCGAGCTCCACTGCCGCGATCTGACCTTGCCGCTCGACCGCCTGGTGGCCCCGCCAGACGGGACGGGGCGAGGCTTTTCCCGGCTCATGGATGCCTACAATGCGCAACGTGTCGGTGCCGCGACGGTGGCGCTCGGCGTCGCCGCCGGCGCTCTGGACGAGGCGCTGGCCTTTGCCCGAGAGCGCCGGCAGTTCGACCGACCGATCGCCGAGTTCCAGGGCCTCCGCTGGATGCTCGCCGACATGGCGACCGCGGTCGACGCGGCGCGGCTGTTGATCCACCGCGCTGCCCGCAGTGCCGGCGGCAATGGCTTCCCGGACCCGCTGTTGGCTGCCCAGGCCAAGCTGTTCGCCAGCGAGCAGGCGATCAAGGTGACCAACGACGCGCTGCAGATCCACGGCGCCGCGGGCTACTCCCGTTTGCGCGCGCCGGAGCGGCGTCTGCGCGACGCGCGGATGTTCGCGATTGCGGGCGGCACCACCCAGATTCTCCGCAATCTGATCGCCACCCGGATCATCTGACGTCCGCCCTCCGGCGACGCCGACGTCGGTCGAAAGAAGTGACGACAAAATCAACCTGAGGTTTATGATCGAGTTCCAACTTCGCGTCCCCGTTGGCGCGTCGGCAACGTGGTGTTGGAGGTCGATCGATGGATGCGGCAGGTGCCGCCTCAGAGTACGGCGTGGCGGCTTGGATCGTCGTGGCGTCGCCCGATAGCAGTGCGTCCGACGGAGACGGTTGGGAACCGGCGACCGCCGGCGATCGGCTCGAGGCCGGCACGTTGGTCCGCGCAGGAACCGCTGGTCCGTTGACGTTGCGGCTGGCCGAGGGGCCGGTCGTCGTGCTCGGTCCAGGTTCCGTCGCCCGCCTCGAAGGTCCGATCGCCTTGGCCTCCGGCGCCGACTGGCCGACCGTGACGATCGTCGACGGCGCGTTCGTCGCAGCAGGTGCGCCGGATCTGAGCCTGGGTGGTGCGTTGTTGCGTGTCGACGCGGCCGGCGCCAAAGCCGAGGTCGTGGGTGGTCCGGTCGCCGGCGACGGTGGGCTCTGGTTGTTGACGGCGCCACTCGACGAGGACGGCGGTGTCCTGCACCTCGACGTGGCCGGTCTACGCGAAGCCGTCGTCGAACCGGGAACCGGGTTCGTCGTCGATGCGGGCCGCCTCTGGCCGACCGTGGATGCCGATGCGGTCGGCCCGTTCGGCCAACTGCTGGTTGCTCTCCGGCAGGCGTTCGAGGACGTCGAGCTCTTGGCGATGGGCGGTGTCGCGGCGGGCGCGCTCGAAGCCCTGGCGCCTGCCTCCGGCCCGGCGGACGACGCCGATGCGACCGACGTCGGCGAAACGTTGCAGGCGATCGAGCCTGGCGCCGGCGGCGTCGATGGTGCGGCGGGCGAGGTCGGTGCCGCGGCTGCCGCACTCGGTGGACTCCCGCCCTTGTTCCTCGACGCGTTCCCGCTGGCGCTGGACAACCGGCCGGCGTCGACCGATCTCGATCCGTTGCCGTTCAGCATCGCCGATCTCGGCACCCACGAGGCGATCCTCCGGCCAGACGCTTCCGTTCTCGCGAGCCAAGCGGCGGCCGCTGCGGCCAGTCTCGCCGCGCCGGCCACCGCGGCAGGCGTCGCCGTGCCAGAGGCGGCGGAAGTGCTCGATGCCGATTCTGGTGACGGCTCGGTTTTCGAAGCTGCTGACGGACCAGTCGACGGTGGCGATCCGGTCGTGACGCCTGACGAACCCACCAACACGCCGGTGAACACACCGATCCCGGAGCCACCGCCGACCCCTGAGCCGCTCGAACCGACGCCTGCGTCGAGCCTGTCGTTGGGACCAAGCGACGAGGCTGGTGTCGACTATGTCGAGGGTGATCCGCCGGTGCTGCTTTCGCCGACGATCGAAGTACAGGATCCGGTCGGTGACGGGTTCGTCGGCGTCACCGTCGTGTTGGACGGAATCGTCGCCGGTGACCGGCTGCGGGTCGACCCGGCGGCGGTCGCCGCAGCCGGTCTCGTGCTTGACGCCGCGAGCGACGACGGCACCGTGGCCCTGACCGGTACGGCGCCGGCGGCCGATTATGGCGCAGTGCTCGCAACGCTGACCTTCGACCATCAGGGCCTCGATCCCACGCCAGCCCCGCGGCGAGTGGTGGTGGCCGTCGACGACGGGCGCGCGGTGACCGAGGCTGCCCGTTCGATCGACGTGACGCCCGTGAACGACCCACCGGTCGTCGGCGCGCCGGCCGCTGCCAGCCTGCTGCCGGGTGACCTCTGGTCGCTCGCCAACATCGTGTTCGCCGATCCCGATGGTGCGCCCGGCGAGGTCTTCACCGTCGACCTCCAGGTGACTACCGGCGTGTTGACCGTTGCCGGCGCCGTGCCCGGCGATGTCGTGGTCGAGGTTTCGACGGGGGACAGGTTGGTGCTGACGGCGCCGGCGACCGCACTGCTGACCGCGCTCGACGAGGTCGTGTACGAGGCTCCGGACGCCGCGGTCACCGTGCCGTTGGACGTCACCGTCACCGACTCGGGCGGCGGCGGTGGCGATGCCCGGACCGGCACGACGAGCACGCTCCTCGCCGTTGGGCCGGCCGGACCGGACAACACCCTGTGGGTCGGCCGAGAGATCGCGGAGAGTTTGGATTTCACGGCCACCGCACCCCGCTCGGTCTGGGGTGCCGTCGCGGTCGGTGACGGCGCTACCGGGGACGGGCGGCTGTCGCTGTCGGGGGAGTTGATCGTCGACCCGGTGGCGTTCCCGCCTGGCAGCGACGTCGTCGGCCTGGAGGTCGGCATCGATGCCGGCAGCCGCGGCACGATCTCCATCGAGGACGGCGGCCGGTTCGCATTCGCCGCGTCGCCGACCAGCATCATCCTCGGCACCGAGGGCGAAGCCGTGGTGGACGTCGTCGACGGTGCGCTCTCCTTGGCAGATGCCGAGGTGCGGCTCGGCTCGATCGTGGACGGTAACGTCGACCGGCTGAGCGTCGGCGCCGACGGAGCGTTCACGGCGACCGACAGCGTGTTCTTCGTCGGTCACGGCCGCCCCGCGGATGCCGCGACGGTGACGGCCAACGTCTCGTTCGAGCGGGGCAGCGACGTCGACCTCTCTGGCAGCTTGATCGTCCTGCTCCGCGGCGGCGTGCTGCACATCGACGGTCCGCCGGCGTTCGGCATGGTCAACGGTGCCAGCCTGTTCCTCGCAGGTGGTCGGCTGGAGATCGGCAACTCGCCCGGCGCCGCTGGGGTCGCCGACTTCGCCATGGCTGACGGCACCTGGCGGATCGAGTTGGCGGGCTCCCAGGACCACCAGATCGACCGCTTGTCGATCGGTGGTTCCGCCGACATCGCCGGTGGCACGCTCGACTTCACTTTCGCCGATGGCTACCGCCTGGCGGCGGGCGAACGCGTCACGTTTCTGGAGGCGTCCGGCGGGTTGAGCATCGACCTCGCCGCCGTGACCGTCACCGTCGACGGGCTGGATCTGCCGCAGCGGTTCGCGCTGATGAGCGACGGCCATGACTTGACCTTGGGTGCGCTGCCGGACGTCGGCGTCGTAGCGACGCCTCCCTTCGACTTCGGCGCTGGGCCCGGCGTGGTGGTGATCGCCGACGCGACCGGCACCACGACCGAGCCGCTGGCAGCAATGGCCGATGCAGACCCTGCCGGCGCGTTCGATCCGTCGGGCTACAGTCTCGTCGCCGCGGTCGACGATACGGCAGCCGCCCTCGGGGCCGCCACGCATGAGGCATGACGCCGGGCTGGCGGCGCCGTTTCGCGCACTGTCCGGGCGCTATGCCGCCGTCCTGGTCCACGCTGCGGGCATCAACCTCTTGGCGCTCGCCGTGCCGTTGTTCGTTCTCCAGGTCTACGACCGTGTCATCGCTCAGGCGGGCTTCGCCACCTTGCAGGCGCTCTTGCTCGGCGTCGTCATCGCGATCGTCGCCGACTTGGCCTTGCGCCTCGCCCGCGCACGGTTGCTGCAGGGCGCTGCCGTCAGGCTCGACGTCGGCCTCGGCAGGCGGCTGTTCGACAAGCTTGGCCGGCTTGGCCTGGAACGCCTGGAAGCGACGTCCACGGCGTCGTTCCAAGCTCGGTTCCGCGACGTCGAAGTCGTCCGCACGGCGGCATCGGCTCAGTCCGCAGCACTCCTGGTCGACCTGCCGTTCGTCCTGCTGGTCCTGCTGGGTGTCGCCTACGTCGCCGCGCCCGTAGCACCGGTCCTGCTCGCCGCGGCCGGCGGCTACGTGCTGCTGGCGCTTGCCAGTGTCCTTCTCGTCGGTGCGGCCGCCGACCGAGAGCGGGACGCGGCTCACGGCCGCGACGGCGCTGTCCTCGGATTCTTGGAGGCGAGGGCGACCGTCAAGGCGCTCGATCTTCATGCCGCCGGACACACCCACTTCGAGGAGGCACAGGCCGCGGTCGTCGGGGCGTCGCTCGTGCGTGGCCGCCGACAGGACGAACTTGCGACCCTGACGCACGGTCTTTCGCTGTTGACGACGGTGGGCATCGTCGCGGTCGGGGCCCTGGCCGTCCTGGACCAGCGGATGACGATCGGTGCACTGGTTGCGGCCAACGTGTTGGCAGGCCGGCTGGTCCAGCCGCTCGCGCAGTTGGTGTTCCAGGGCCGGACCTTGACCCAGGCCGTCGCCGCATGGCGGCGCCTCGTCGCGTTCGACGCCGCCGACGAGGACCAAGCACCTGCACCGCTCGCGTTGCCTCGGCCAGTCGGACGACTGCGTGCCGAGGCCCTCGGCTTCGCCTATCACGGCGCATCGGCGCCGGTCCTGGAGAACGTCGGCTTCAGCTTGGCGCCTGGGGGTCTGCACGTCGTGACCGGCGCCAACGGCAGTGGCAAGACGACCCTGCTCAAGCTGTTGCAGGGCCTCTACGCGCCGACGACGGGCCGGGTGTTCGTCGACGACACCGATCTAGCCCAACTCGGCCGCGATACCCTGGTCCGCTGGCTCGGCTACGCGCCACAGGAACCGCAGCTGCTCGGCACGACCGTCACCGAAGCGATCCGGATCGCCGACCCGGACGCCGACGACGTGCGCGTCCTCGTCGCCGCTCGGCGGGCCGGCGTCGACACCTGGGCGCGCCAACTGCCCGACGGCTACGCCACGCCGATCGGCGAGGGCGGCCGCCGCCTGTCCATGGGGCGCCGGCAGAGCCTGGCCCTCGCGCGGGTCTTGTTGCGCGACCCGCCGATCCTCCTGCTCGACGAGCCTTCGGCCCATCTCGACGCCGAGGCCGAGGCACGGCTGCTCGACGAACTGGTAGCGCTCGCCGAGCGCCGGACGGTGCTGGTGGTCGCCCATGCGCCCGCGTTCCTCGAGCGGGCGGCGAGCATCATGGTCCTCGACCAGGGCCGAATGGTGTTGGCGGGCCCCGGTGGCGACGTCCGCGTGCGCTTGGAGGCATCCAGCCGGCCCGCGGCCTTGGCGGCCGTCCGATGACCGGACGCGGACCCGACGCCACGCTCGACGAGCTGGTGCGGCGCACCGGTGGGCGGCCGTGGCTGATCCTCTCCGCGCTTTTACTGACGACGCTCGGTGCTTTCGTCGCCTGGGCCTCGACGGCCGAGGTGGATCGGCTGGTGCGTGCCGCCGGTGAAGTCGTGCCGCAACTGCCGGTGCAGATCGTTCAGCACTTGGACGGTGGGATCGTCGAAGCGGTCCATGTCGGTGAGGGTCAGCGCGTGCGAGCCGGCGCGCCGTTGTTCCAGGTGCGGTTGCCGACGACGGCCTTGAACAAGGAAGAGCTGGAGGCTCGCCGCGCCTCATGGGCGTTGATCGCGGCGCGGCTCGATGCCGAACTCGCCGGCACCGACCTCGTGATGCCCTCGGTGGCGGCGCAGCTGCCAGAGTTGGCTGCGGACCAGGCGCGCGTGCTGGAAGCCCGACGTGCGGAACACCGGCGGGAGCGCGCCAAGCTCATGGCTCGCGTGCTGCAGCGCGAGTTGGAGATCGACGAATTGGCGGCGACGGCGGAGGCGCTGCGCCGCGACTTGGAACTCGCCCGAGAAACCCTCCGGACGAGTGCGGCGCTGGCCAAGGATCGGCTGGTCTCGCAGCTCGAGCACGTCACCCGGCAGCGAGAGGTCCGGCGTCTCGAAGGGGAACTGTCGACCCTCGAACCGGCGAGCGAGCGCGCCGAGGCGGCACTTGCCGAAGCTGGAGCCGCCTTGGACGCGACGATGCTCACGCATCGTCGCCGGCTACTCGACGAACGGGCAGAGGCGGGCGCGATGCTTGCGCAAATCGACGAGCAGGTACGCGCGGCCAGCGAACAGCGCGCCCGAACCGTCGTCAGGGCGCCGCTGGACGGTACGGTCAAGAACCTCGCCCTCGAAACCGTCGGCGGCGTCGTGGTCCCCGGTGCTCCTCTCTTGGAGATCGTCCCTGCCGCCGCCGGCGTCCGCGTCGAGGCGCGCCTCCGTGCGGCCGATCGCGGGTTGGTAACGCTCGGGCAAGAGGCGCGGCTGAAGATCACCGCCTACGACCACTTCCGCTTCGGGACGGTTGGCGGCCAGATCCGACAAATCTCGGCTGACACGTTGCTGACCGCGGAGCAGGTTCCCTACTTCGCGGTGGTGATCGAGCCGGAGAGAGCAAGCCTCGATGCGGCGGGTACTCTGCCGCTGCTGCCGGGCATGGAGGCGGAGGTCGACCTGGCAGTCGGCCGGTCGAAGCTGCTCGACAGCATCGTCGAGCCTTTCGCCCGGGTTGGCGCCGAGGCGTTCAGGGAGCCGCGCTGAGGCCTCCGGCCGCGCCGTCTGCCCGCCGCCCCATGGTTCGACGTTCACCGCACACTAATGCTTGCCCGGCGGCGTCGGAGCCGGTAGCGCTCGCCGCAGCTTCATTGTGCGGTGCAAAAAAGAATGCTCGATCTCGCCGCGGCGAACCTCTTGTCGCCGATGATCCTCTTCTTCGTTCTAGGCTTGGTCGCCGCCTTGTTGCGGGTCGATCTGACGTTCCCGGAGGCCATCGCCAAGGGCCTTGCCATCTTCTTGATCGTCTCGATCGGCTTCAAAGGCGGCGTCGGCGTGGCGGCCCACGGCCTCGACGTCACGCTGGTCAGCGCGCTGTTGGCCGGTGCGGTGCTGTCGGCCGGCCTGCCGGTGATCGCGTTCTTCCTGCTACGCCGGACCACCGGGCTGCCGCCGATAGAAGCTGCGGCCGTGGCGGCCCACTACGGCTCGATCAGCATCGTCACCTTCGTTGCCGCCAGCCAGGCCTTGAGCAACCTCGGCATCGCGTTCGAAGGCTACATGGTCGCGGTCGCCGCGGTGATGGAAGCGCCGGCGATCATCACCGCATTGTTGTTGCTGCGCGGCACCGAACGCGGCGATGGCGGCGGCAACGCCGACTGGCGCGAGATCGCGCTCAACAGCTCGATCGTGCTCTTGGTCGGCGCCTTCGTGATCGGCGTCGTCACCGGTGAGGCGGGCCTCGCCATGGTCGCTCCGCTGATGGTCGATCCATTTCAGGGGGTGCTCTGCATCTTCTTGCTCGACATGGGCCTCGTCGCCGGTCGCGGCCTGGCCGAGAACATCAAGGTGCTCGGGCCGCGGGTCATCGCCTTCGGCCTCTACATGCCGTTGGTCTCAGCGGCGATCGCGGCGCCGATCGGGGCATTGATCGGCCTCAGCACCGGTGGCATCGCGTTGCTCACGACCTTGTCCGCCAGCGCCTCCTACATCGCCGTGCCCGCGGCGATGCGGCTCGCCTTGCCGGAAGCCCGGCCGTCGATCTATTTGACATTGTCGTTGGGCGTGACGTTCCCGTTCAACCTGGCGATCGGCGTTCCTCTCTACATCGCGCTCGCGGAGGCCCTGTCGTGACCGAACCGGTTCCCTGGTCCCTTCGACCGCAGAAGCGGGTCGAGATCATCGTCGACGCGGCCGTGCTGCCGCGCCTTTCCCGCCGGCTCGATGGGCTGGCCGACACCGCGTACACGGTGTTGCCGGCCGCTGCTGGTCACAGCGCCAGCGAGGGTCACTGGAGCCGTAGCGGCGAACTCGGTGCTGCCGGTCGTTACGTCGTCGTGTTCTGCCTGATCGAACCCGACGCCCTGGACCCGCTCTTGTCGGTGACCGCCGATCTCGTCCGCACCGGCACGGCCAGCGTGGCGGTGAGCGACGTCAGCGTCGTCAGCGCATGAATCGGCGGCCGCGCCGCCGGCGTCACGCCGTCGGCAGCAGTTCCAGCACCAGCCGCTCCAGTTCGCTCACGCGCGTGGCTTCGGCGACGAACACCGCAGGCTCCTCGGCGAGGTCGGCGGTGGCTTGCTTCGGCTCTTTCAGTACGTAGCCGTGCCCCCAAACCGTCTCGATGCCGTGGTCGTTGTGGCCGAGCGCCGCGATCTTTTTGCGCAGTTTGCAGATGAAGACGTCGATGATTTTTTGCTCCGGCTCGTCCATCCCACCGTAGAGGTGATCGAGGAAGTTCTCCTTGGTGAGCGTCATCCCCTTGCGTAGCGAGAGCAGTTCGAGGATCGCGTACTCTTTGCCGGTGACGTGGAGCGGCTTGCCGTCGATCTCGACGGCGCGGGCGGCCAAGTCGATGCTCATCCGACCGACGCGGATCACCGAAGCGGCGTGCCCCTTCGAGCGCCGGACGATGGCCTGCAACCGGGCGTACAGCTCTTCCGGCTCGAACGGCTTCATGACGAAGTCGTCGGCACCGGCGATGAGGGCGCGAACCTTGTCGTGTTTGTCGGTCATCGACGAGAGCACCAGGACCGGCACCCCGACCTCGGCGGCGCGTAACCGGTGCAGCACCTCGAAGCCGTCGATGTCGGGCAGCCGCAGGTCGAGCACGACGATGTCGAAGTCGTAGAGCTTGGCCAGCTCCACAGCGTCTTCGCCGTTGCTGGCCCGCTCGACGACGACGCGTTCGCGCTCGATCGTCGAGGCGACCAACTTGGCGGTCACCGGATCGTCTTCGACCAACAAGGCGCGCATCGAGGTCTCCGATATCGCGGGGCGAGAGATGAATTTTCAACTAATGCGCGAATTGGCCCTTGCATACGGTCCATTTGGCCAAACCCCTGCGCCTCATCGTCGCGTCGGCGATTCCGTTCCCGGAACGGGCTGCACGGGTCGTCGTTTCGGGCCGGGTGCGTCCGCCGACAGCCGTGCTAGGACGCTGCCGAGCGAGCGGGTGAAGACGGGATGAGCGCGATGAGGGTCGGCATCGGCGGGTTGGGCGCCATCGGTTGGCCGGTGATGGTGCGTTTGGTGGAAGGCATCGACGGCTTGACCCTGGCCGCCGTCAGTGCGGCGGACCTGGAGCGGGCGACACGACGACTGGCGGAGGCGTCGATCGAGGTTCCAGTGGTGCCTGCCGCCAGCCTCGCCGACCACGCGGACGTCGTGGTCGAGTGTCTGCCGGCGGCCGGTTTCCGGTCGATTGCCGTGCCGACTCTCACCGCCGGCCGGACGTTGATGACGCTGTCGGTAGGGGCGTTGCTGACCAACATGGACCTGGTCGACTTGGCCCGCGCCAACGGCGGCCGCGTTCACGTGCCGACCGGCGCACTGGTTGGCTTGGACGCGGTTCGGGCGGCGGCGCAAGGGACCATCCACGACGTACGCATGGAAACGCGCAAACCCCCGCGGGGTCTGGTCGGCGCGCCGTACCTGGAAGCCAACGACATCGACGTGATGGCGTTGACCACGCCGACCTGCGTGTTCACCGGCACCGCGCGTGAGGCGGCGCTCGGCTTTCCGGCGAACCTCAACGTCGCCGCGGCCTTGGCGCTCGCCGGTGTCGGACCCGAGCGAACGCGCCTGGAGATCTGGGCCGATCCCGGTGTCACGCGCAACACCCACACCATCCATGTCGACGCCGACAGCACGCGCTTCACCCTGGCCATCGAAGGCGTGCCGAGCGAGGCGAACCCGCGGACCGGCAAGCTCACGCCACTGTCGGTTCTGGCCGCGCTGGAGGGGCTGGTCAGTCCACTGCGTGTCGGCACCTGAGCGCCAGAGCAAGATCCGGGGTGCAAGGTCGGCGCCTCACGCCCAAACGTCTGCTCGCACGCCACGTGGAGCACACTCGTGACCCCTGCCAACCGGCCGATGACTGCCACCGAATGGGGGCTCGTGGTCGCGCTCTCGATCCTCTGGGGCGGTTCGTTCTTCTTCAACGGCGTCGCCGTGCAGGAGCTGCCGACCTTCACCGTGGTGGTGGCACGGGTGGCCATTGCCGGCGCGATCCTCTTGATCGTGTTGCGGGTGGTCGGCGTCGCCTTGCCACTCGACTTGGCGGCCTGGCAGGCATTCCTCGCCATGGGCCTGCTCAACAACGTCGTCCCGTTCTCGTTGATCGTCTGGGGCCAGCACCACGTGGCGTCCGGCGTCGCGTCGATCCTCAACGCGACGACGCCGCTGTTCGGCGTGGTGGTCGCGCACCTCTTGACCGCCGACGAGAAGGCGACCGGCGCACGGTTCCTCGGTGTCGTCGTGGGCTTCTTCGGCGTCGCGCTGATGATGGGTGTCGACGTGCTGGCCGGGTTGGGCAGCACGGCGCTCGGTCAGCTCGCGTGCCTCGGGGCGGCGTTGTCCTATGCGTTTGCCGGCGTTTATGGCCGACGGTTCCGCCGCCTCGGGATTCCGCCGCTGGCGACTGCGACCGGCCAGGTGCTGGCGTCCAGCGCCGTGCTCGTGCCGCTGATGCTCCTGGTCGACCGGCCGTGGACGTTGCCGATGCCGAGCGCCGCCACGATCGGCGCACTGCTCGGGGTCGCAGCCCTGTCGACGGCGCTCGCCTACGTTCTGTACTTCCGGATTCTCGCCACCGCAGGCGCCACCAACCTCCTCTTGGTCACCTTGCTGATCCCCGTCAGCGCCGTCTTGCTAGGTGTTGCCCTGCTGGACGAGCGCCTCGGGCCGGAGCACCTTGGCGGAATGGCACTGATCGCCCTTGGCCTCGCCGTCATCGACGGTCGTCCCTGGCGCTGGTTGCGCCGTCGTGCCCCGGTCGCGGCAGAACCCTGAGGGCGACCTGCGAGGTCCAGTGGGTACCTCACGGCACCGGCTTCGCTTGAAAGCGCTGCGCCGGGCCGTAGGTTGCAGTGGTCTCGGGGCCCACGGGGAGGGTTGATGTCGATCCTTCGCCAGCTCGTCTTCAGTCTGGCCATCATCACCGTGGCCGGCGCCGGTTACGTCGGATGGACGCGCTATGCGCCGCAAGCCACGCCCGCCGACTTCCGTCCGCCGGCGATCGCGGTGACCGTCGCAACCGTCGTGAGCGAGCCGCTCAGCCAGCGGATCGAAGCGGTCGGAACGACCCGTGCGCGCCAGGCGATCGAAGTGGTTGCCGTCGCGAGCGGCCGCATCCAGGTGATCAATTTCGAGCCGGGCACGGTGATCGAGGCCGGCGCCGTGCTCGTCGAGCTGGACGACGATCTGGAGCGTGCCGACCTGGACGAGGCGCGCGCGCTTCTGCGCGAAACCGAACTCGGCTTGGCGCGCGCCCGCACGCTGCGCTCCAGCGCGGCGGTGACACAGGCGCGGATCGACGAGTTGGAGGCGCAGCAGGCGTCCGGCCAAGCCCGCGTCGAGCGCGCCGTTCGCCGACTCGCCGACCGCCAGGTCCGTGCACCCTTCACCGGCATCGTCGGGTTGCGCCGGGCCGACGTCGGCGCCCGGGTCGACGACGAGACGGTCATCACCACCTTGGACGACCTCGCCGCGGTCGAGATCGCCTTCCAGGTGCCCGAGCGATTTTACGGCCAAGTCCGGCTTGGCCAAGCCGTGCGCGCGTCCAGCGCTGCGTTTCCCGAACGCCGGTTCGACGGCCGCATCGCCACGCTCGACAGCCGCATCGACCGGACCACGCGGAGCTTCGCCGTTCGCGCACTCCTGCCCAACCCGGATTTCGTCCTGCCGGCCGGGATGTTCATGCACCTGGAGGTGGTGTTGGCGACGCGTACCGTCGTCGTCGTGCCCGAGAGCGCGGTCGTGGTCGCCGGCGACGAGGTGTTCGTCTTCACGGTCGACGACGGCCGCGCGGTCCGCCGCGACGTCACGCTCGGCCAGCGCGAGATCGGGATCGTCGAGGTCGTGCGAGGCTTGGCCTCCGGTGACGTCGTCGTGGTCCGTGGTGCCAGCAGGCTGGCGGACGGTGTCCCCGTTGCGCCGCAACCGCCGACCCTGGACGAGCCGGCGGTCGTCAGCGGCAGCCTGACTGCCGGGTGGGTCGGGTGACGCTTTCCGACCTTGCCGTTCGCCGGCCGGTGCTGGCCACCGTCGTCAATCTGTTGGTCGTCGTGCTCGGCATCGCCGCCCTGCAGCAATTGCCGGTGCGGGAGTTGCCGGACGTCGACAGCAGCGTGGTGACGGTGACGACGACCTACCCAGGTGCTGCGGCTGCGGTCATCGACACCGAGGTGGTCGAGGTGATCGAGGGCGCGTTGTCCGGCATCGCCGGCGTCGAACGGCTGACGTCGTCGAGCCGCTTGGGTCGCGCAAGCACGGTCGTCACGTTCGTGCCGGGGCGGAACATCGACGAAGCGGCCAACGACGTGCGCGATGCCGTCGGTCGGGTCCGCGCGGAACTGCCCGACGATGCCGACGAGCCACGCATCCTCAAGAGCGACGTCGACGCCGATCCGGTGATGCGGATCGCGGTGACCAGCGATCGGCTGTCGCCGGCCGGGATCACGGACTACGTCGAACGCTTCGTGCTCGACCGGCTGCGTACCATCGACGGCGTCGCCAGTGTCGAGATCGCCGGCGAGCGGCGCTACGCCATTCGCATCTGGTTGGACCGCCGCGCGCTGGCGGCCCGCGATCTCACGGTCGCCGACGTCGAGGACGCGCTCCGGCGCAACAACATGGAGCTTCCCGCCGGCGAGGTCCGCAGCGTCGAGCGGCGGTTCGCCGTCCGGGTCGACAGTCGCCTCGGCGATGTCGACGCCTTTCGCAACCTGGTGATCGCGCGGGTCGGCGACTTCCCCATTCGCCTCGCCGACGTCGCCACGGTCGAGGTCGGCGTCGCCGACGACGAGACCCGCGTGCGCACGAACGACCGCGACGCCATCGGCCTCCGTATCGTTCGCCAGCCGCAGTCCAACACCGTGGCGCTTTCCGCCGCAGTTCGGGCCGAGCTCGACCTGCTACGGCCGAACCTGCCGGCGGGTATGAGCATCATCATCGGCTCCGACGACGCCGTCTTCATCGGCGCGTCGATCCGTCAGGTCGTGATCGCGCTTGGACTGTCCTTGGTGTTCGTCGTCGCCGTCATCTTCGCCTTCCTTGCGTCGTTCCGAGCGACCTTGGTCCCGGCGGTCACGATCCCGGTGGCGTTGATCGGCTCGTTCCTCCTGATCCACGCCTTGGGCTTCTCGCTCAACACGCTGACCCTGCTGGCGCTCTTGCTGGCGATCGGCCTGGTCGTCGACGACGCCATCGTCGTCTTGGAGAACGTCCAGCGCCGCATCGAGCTTGGCGAGACGCCTCTGGTCGCCAGCCTACGCGGTTCCCGCCAGGTCACCTTCGCCGTCGTCGCCACCTCGGTCACGCTGATCGCGGTGTTCGTGCCGATCGCGCTGTTGGAGGGAGCGATCGGTCGGCTGTTCGTGGAGTTCGGCCTCGTGCTGGCCGCCGCGGTGGTGATCTCCACCTTCGTAGCGCTCACGGCCTGTCCGGCGCTCGCCTCGCGGCTGCTCGCCTCCCGCGCCGGCACCGGGGGTGCGGCTGCTGGCTTGGATCGGCTGACCCGCTGGCTCCAGGACCGCTACCGCCGGGCGTTGAACGCGGCGCTGCGAGCCCCGCTGCCGCTCCTGGCCCTGGCGCTCGTGTTGGCCGGAGGCGCAGTTGCGATCCACGGCAACATCGCACGCGAACTGGTTCCGGCCGAAGACCAAGCGGTCGTCTTCGTCCGCGTGGTCGGACCCGAGGGTGCGACCGCAAGCCTGACGGACGATCAGGCGCGGCGCATCGAACGGCTCGCCCAGCCCCTCGTCGACGACGGCACGGTACGGACCGTCCACGTGATCGTCGGCAGTCGAGGCCGACTCAACGCCGCGTTCTTGGTCCTGCGATTGGCGCCTTGGGACGAGCGGACGATGACCCACGCCGAGGTCGTCGGTGAGCTCGCGCCCGGCTTGCGCACCGTCCCAGGTGTTCGCGCGTTCGCCTTCACCCCATCGGGGCTCGGCTTGCGGCGGAGTGGCAGCAGCGCGTTGCAGGTCGTCATCGGTGGTCCCGATCAGGACCAAGTGCAGGAATGGGCGGAGACTCTCGAAGACGCCGCGGAGCGCAACCCGGGTCTGCGCAACGTCGATCTGAACTTCGAGCAGAATCAGGCGCAGCTTGCCGTCGACATCGACCGCCAGCGGGCCGACGACCTGGGCGTCTCGGTCGAGGCGATAGCTGCCACCCTGCGGACGATGCTGGCCTCTCGCGAAGTGACGTCGTGGGTCGACCGAGGTCGTGAGTATCCGGTGATCCTGCAGGCCCGCGAGGCCGATCGACGGACTCCGGCCGACCTCCAGAATCTGTTCGTTCGCGCTGGCGACGGTGAGACTCTGGTGCCGCTGACGGCGTTGGTGACGGTCGCCGAAGACACCGCGCCACCAACCTTGCGACGCTACGATCGCCTGCCATCGGTCACCCTCAGCGCATCCTTGAAAGAAGGTTACGACCTCGGCTCAGCCATCGACTTCGTCGAGGCCACGGCCGCTCGGACGCTGCCCGAGACTGCGCGGGTCGGCTTCACCGGCGAGTCCCAACGGTTTCTCGATGCATCCTACGGCTTGGTGTTCACCTTGGTTCTGGCCTTGGTGATCGTGTTCTTGGTGCTGGCGGCGCAGTTCGAGAGCTTCGTCGATCCGATCGTCATCATGCTCAGCGTACCACTGGCGCTGGCGGGTGCCGTCTATGCGCTCGCCCTGGCCGGGCTCTCGCTCAACGTCTTCAGCCAGATCGGCATGGTGCTGTTGATCGGGCTGACCGCGAAGAACGGGATCCTGATCGTCGAGTTCGCCAACCAGCTCCGCGACGAGGGCAAGTCCGTCCGCGAGGCGGCGATCGAAGCGTCGGTGCTGCGCCTCCGACCGATCGTCATGACGATCGTGTCGACGATCCTGGGCGCCATGCCGTTGGTCATGGCGTCCGGTGCTGGTGCCGAGAGCCGGATCGCGATCGGTACCGTCATCGTCGGTGGTTTGTCGCTGTCGTCGTTGTTGACCTTGTTCCTCACGCCGGTTCTGTACGACCTCCTGGCGCGCGCGACCGGCCCGCGCAACCAGACCGATCGGGTTCTGGCCGACGATCTCGGGGCCGATGCCGGACGGGCTGGCGAGCCACGATGAGTGTGCTTCGGTGTGCGCTGCTGGCGCTGATCGCCCTACTTGCTTGGCCGACCACGGCGACAGCTGACGAACCGGTCGACTGGACCGGTGCCTGGGAGATGCGGACCCGATCCCTGGGCGCTCTCTGGTTCTTTCGCCAGGCGGGCGACGTCGTCACCATCACCTATCCGCTGCTCGGCGACGTGGAGACGGAGGCGATCGTCACCGGCCGGTTGCTGATCGGCACGTGGGCGGATGCCACCGGCGGCGGCGAATTCACGCTGGCGATGGGCGCCGATGGAGCGAGCGTCACCGGCAGATTCGACACTGGCGAGTGGATCACGGGCAGGCGGGCGACGGCGGAAGACATCCTCGCCGTGACCGAGACACCGAGCGCCGCGACGCCAAAGGACGCGCTCTTCGCGCTGCTCCGTGCTGGCAACGCCGCGCGCGATTCGGAACGCGATAGGCTGGTGCCGGCGCTGACCGTGCTCGACTTCCGGCGGCACGGCGAGGCGCTCGACGCGGTGCAGCAGTTGGAGCTGGCGGAACTGCTGTACTCGACGCTCGATCTCACGACCGTCGACGTCCGTGCGCTGCGCTTGCCGCCGGACGATGGGGCGTCGTTTGGGCAGCGCTTCTTCCAGACCGGGACCGACGTCACATTCGATGTGGAGTTCGTCTACGGCCCGCGATCGAAAGGTGACGATGGTTGGAAGATGGTCGTGCCGACGAAGACGGAGCTGCGTCTGGCCCAAACCGAACTCTTGGAGGCTCGTGGCGGCGAGCTGCCGGCGCCGGACGCGCACCGTGCACTCGCGTCGCCGCGGGACACGCTCCACGCGTTTCTCCAGACGTGGAACGACGCGAACGACCGCGACCTCGACTTGCTGTTGCGGACGATGAACCTGACGCGCCTGCCGGCTTCGGTGCGTGACGAAGACGGCGTGCTGCGCGCCGAGTACCTCAAGGAAGTGATCGATCGCGTCGGCTTCGTCGTTTGGCAGCAGATCCCCGATCATCCCGACCAGATCAACGCCTACGTCCACTTCGTACATCCGGCGGGGCGGATCGCCATCGCACCGTTCGAACAGGATGACGGGTCGCGCATCTGGCAGTTCACGGCGGACACGTTGGACGGGGTTCGCGACCTGTTCATTGCTTTGGAGGACATGCCACCCGACGCCGATGCGCTGCGAACCTCGACCTCCAAGTTCTTCGCGCTACGCGACCGGATGCGGGCGCTCGATCATCGCCTGCTGACGCTGGTCGGTGGCATGGAACTCTGGCAGTGGCTGGCCCTCGGGATATGGCTCTTCGTCTCGGTGCCTCTGGTCTGGGTACTGACGGCTCTGGCGCTCAAGATGCTCGGCCATCGGGCAGAGGACGAGGACGGGCTCGGCTTTCGTGGCCGGTTCTTGTGGCCGTTGCGGCTGCTGTTGATCGCGGGCCTTGGCCTCGCCGCTCTCGGTGTACTCGGCTTGCCGAGAGCCGTCGACGTGCCGGTGCGGATCGCGATCGGCGTGGTCATCGGGATCGCCGGCGGCTGGCTCGTCTACCATCTGATCGACCGGATCAGCGCGACGTTCGGCGAGCGGTCGTTGCGCTTTCGCTATCGCGACGAGATGCTGCGCTCGCTGATGACGGGCATCGTCAAGGTCGTCGTCATCGTCGGTGCGCTGTTGTTCCTCGCCGAGGTGCTGTCCATCCCCTACCAGGGTGTCGTCGCCGGCTTCGGCATCGGTGGCTTGGCCGTCGCGCTCGCCGCGCAGAGCACGCTACAGAACTTTCTAGGCGGCCTTACCCTGCTCGCCGACAAGCCGATCGAGGTCGGCGACTTCTGCCGCTTCGGCGAAAAGATCGGCACCGTCGAGGAGATCGGCTTGCGCTCGGTCAGGGTGCGCTCGTTGGACCGGACGTTGATCGTCATTCCCAACGGCGACTTCGTGAACCTGGCGCTCGAGAACTACTCCAGGCGTGAGCGCATCCTCATCCGCTCGACCATCGGGCTTCGCTACGAGACCACGCCCGACCAGCTTCGGTGGGTGCTGACCGAAGTGCGCAAGCTGCTACTGCAGCATCCGATGATCACCAAGGACGGTGCTCGCGCGCGGTTGCTCGGCTTCGGCGCTTACTCGATCGACTTCGAGATCTTCGCCTACGTGAAGTCGAACCAGTACGAGACGTTCTTGGCAGTGCAGGAGGACGTCAATCTCCGCCTCATCGACATCGTCGAGGCCTCGGGCACCGGTTTCGCGTTCCCGTCGACGGTCAACTACGTGGCCCGAGACTCTGGCATCGACGACCAGCGACGGGCAACGGTCGAGCGCGCCGTGCAGGAGTGGCGCGACCAGGACACGTTGCCGTTTCCAGAGTTCGATGCCGACAGCCGCTACGGTATGCTCGACCAGCTCGAGTACCCGCCGACCGGGTCGCCCGAAGGTCGCCGCGCCCGCGAGCGACGGACGCCGACGCCCGGGTCCGATCCGGGGACCCGCTCGTGAGCCGGCTCGACGTCGCCGGCCGTCGCGTGACGTTCACCGAGAGCGGCCGGGCGGAATTGCCGCCGGTCATCTTGCTTCACGGCGGCGGCTTCGACCAAGCGACCTTGTCGTGGCGCGACGTGTTGCCGGACTTGGCGGCCGATCACCACGTGATCGCCCCGGACTTTCCGGGCTACGGTGGCTCGGCCGGTTTCGACGGCCCGTTCACCGTTGCCGATCTCGGCGCTTGGCTGGTGCGCTTCCTGGACGCGCTCGGTGTCTCGAGGGCAAGCGTGGTCGGCGTGTCGATGGGGGGTGCGGTCGGTCTTTGGTTGGCGCTTCGCGAGCCGCAGCGCGTCGACCGGCTGGTGCCGGTGTCGGCCTACGGGCTGGCCGACCGCGTGCCTGCGCAGCTTGCCGCCTACGGCTTCAGCCGCCTGCCGTTGGCGCGGCTCAGCTACGCATGGATGGCATCGAGCCGGCGGGCGACACGACGAGCGCTCGAGCAGTCCTTCGCCGACCCGTCCCGGCTGACGGACGACCTCGTCGCCACAGTGCAGGCGATCATCAAACGCAAGGGCAGCGGTCGGGCTTTCCGTCAGTTCCAAGCGGGCGAACTGCAGCCGCGGCGGTTGACGACGTACTTCCTGCCGGAGCTGCCCCGGTTGCAGCGGCCGACCCGGTTCGTACACGGCGGCCACGACCACCTCATCCCCATCGCTGCCGCCCGCGCGGCCGCCGCCGCGGCGCCGGACGCGACGCTCGACGAGCTGAACACGGGCCATCTGCCGATGCACGAGGCGCCGGAGGTCTTCGTGCCGCTGGTGCGACGGCTGTTGACCGACGAGATGCCACGATGAGTCTCCCGTCAGACGCGGTGGCAGCCGCTGCCGCTCATGCCGAACGGAGATTTCGCGACGGCACCCAGCCGAGTTCGCCCGAGGCATTGCGGCACCACGTCCAACCATGCGTCGACGCGAGGCCGGTCAAGGGCTCCCCGGCCCGGCAGCTGAGTTCGCGGGCGTCGTAGTCTTTGAGCCCGACGCTCACGCCCAACCTGGTCTCGACGAGGTCGTCAGGAATCCAGCCTTCGCGCCCGTCCGCCGCGCGCGCCCACAGCCATCGATGCCCGTCCCAAACGTCGGTCCGGTCGGTGACCGTGACGGGTTCGCCAGCGGCGAACGCGATCGGGTCATCGTAGCTCGCTTGGTGGTCGGCGGTCACCATCAGTTGCTGCGGAACCGCACTACGACCGTGCATCGTCGTCTCTACGTCGTCGTGATCGAGCCTGGTGCCCGGGGCGAGAGTCGAACTCGCACGCCGTTGCCGGCGGTGGATTTTGAGTCCACTGCGTCTACCATTCCGCCACCCGGGCACCGGACGCGTTAGGTAGCGTGAACCGCCTTCGGCTGTCTATGGATGCGAGGCGTGCCCTGAACGATCTTCGCGCTGCCCACGGCCAGCGCCTTCGCGAGCGCACCGAGCCGTCGCTCGACCGCTTCACCTTGCGGCAACGAGCCGTCGTCGGGCAGCACCAGCCGCACCACGTCGTCGCCCAGTTCCAGCCGACTGGCCGGCAGCAGGTGGGCCGTCGCGCCTGAGACCCGGTAGGCGAGCTGCAGCGCATGGCCCAACAGCGCGGCACGCGCCGCCATCTCGGGGCCGGCGAGCGAGCTGGCCTGCTGCGCCAACGTCGAGGACAGGTCGCCGCGGTAGCGGTGGAAGACGGCGAGGGCGATGAACGCGCGCTCTGCGTGGCCGATGCCCGGCAAGGGCAGGTGCAGCACGCGGTCGAGCGCATAGCCGTCGCGGTAATCGGGATGGGTCGACCAGCCGACGTCCGAAAGATGGCAGGCAGCGATGCGTAAGCGCCGGCGGTGCTCGTCGTCGTCGCCGAACAGCGGGTCCGTCCAATCGACCAGCCGTTCGCCGACCCGGCCGAATCGGCTCTCGTGGTCGCCGTAGCGGCGGGCGGCGGCGAGCAACGGGTCCAACGCCCGCTCGCGCGCCGAAAGCCTGGCGAACAGCCGGCCTTCGCGCAGCCCACTGGCGCTGAACACCACGCGGCGTGGCTCCAGCGCGCGCAACACCGCC
This sequence comes from Pseudomonadota bacterium, assembly GCA_039818825.1. Taxonomy (GTDB): domain Bacteria; phylum Pseudomonadota; class Alphaproteobacteria; order Geminicoccales; family Geminicoccaceae; genus JBCBTD01. Next base: position 19,042 of record JBCBTD010000033.1, on the reverse strand, counting down.
AACAATACCAATGCCGCCGCCGGCAGCGTGTCCTGGCGACGGCGGGTGACGTTGGCCAGATCGGACACGCTCAACGTGCTGCGCCGGCTCGCCAGCCTGGCCAACTCCAGGGCGACGGTGCCGTCGAGCGCGTAGCCGTCGACGATCTGCAGTGGATGGTGCAGCCGCGCCATCGCCAGCTTCGCGAAGGCCCGCCAAGCACCGCCGACGGCGTAGAACGTGCGCCCGGTGCCGCGGGCCCTCGGAAACTGCCCATCGATGGTGGTCTGCAGCCAAGCCGCGATCGCCTTGCGCGATCCGTTCAAGCCCTGGACGCGGAACGGGCCGAACGGAAAGCTGACAGCCTCGTGGACCGCACCAGCACTTACCGCAGCGAGTTCCAGGCTGGCGCCGCCGAGGTCACCGACGACGCCGTCGGCGTCGGGCATTTCGGAGACGACGCCGAGGGCGGCGTGGCGGGCTTCTTCGGTGCCCGAAAGCACGTGGACCTTCGTGCCGAACGTGTCTTCGATCTCGGCCGCGAACTCCGATCCGTTGGTGGCAACGCGCACGGCCTCGGTGGCGAAAACGTCGAGATCATCCACACCCATCGCCCGCGTCAGGCCGAAATATCGGGTGAGCGCCAAGCGGGTCGCGTCCATGGCGGCGTCGGACAGCCGCCCGGTGCGCGGCAGATCGCGGCCCAAGCCGCACATCGCCTTCTCGTTGAACTTCAACAGCGGTGCCCGACAGGCGGCGTCGACCACCACCAGCCGGACCGAATTCGAGCCGATGTCGATCAGCCCAACACCCCGAGGGTCGGCCAAGCGCTGTTCCCGGTTGGGCACGCGGCGAACGCCGGCGCGGCGCTCAGTCGGCGACCCGGCGCAGCCGATGGCCGCGGCGACGTTGCAGGGCGCGCCCGCGACCCGAGAGGCTCGGATTGGTCATGAAGAAGTCGTGCACGTTGAACGGCTCCTCGTTGGCGGTACGTTCGATCCGCCGGTACTCACCACTCCGGCCGTCCAGCGACCAGCTCTGCTCGTTGTCGCGCAGGTTCGCGACCATCACCTGGTCGAGGACCTGCGCATGCACGGTCGGGTTCTCGACGGGCACCAAGACTTCGACCCGCCGATCGATGTTCCTGCTCATCCAGTCCGCGGAGCCAATGTAGACTTTCGCCTTGGGCGAGGGCAGGCCGTGGCCATGGCCGAATGCGTAGATGCGGCTGTGCTCGAGAAACCGGCCGACGATGCTGCGGACGCGGATCGTCGCCGACAAGCCTTCGACACCAGGCCGCAGGCAGCAGATGCCGCGCACAACCAGGTCGATTTCGACCCCGACGGCGGCGGCGTCGTAGAGCGCGTCGATGATCCCCTTGTCGACGAGGCTGTTCATCTTCGCCCAGATCGCGGCCCGCCGTCCGGCGCGGGCATGCGCAGCTTCTGCGGCGATCAGCCCCAACAGCCGTTCGCGCATCGCCAAAGGCGCCAGCAACACCTTTCGAAGCTCGCGTGGTTCGGCGTAGCCGGTCATGTAGTTGAAGATCCGCGCTGCGTCGGTGGCCAGCACCGGGTCGCCCGTGAAGAACGAGAGATCGGTGTACACCCGCGCGGTGATCGGGTGGTAGTTGCCGGTCCCGAAATGCACGTAGGAGCGCAGCCGCCCGTCCTCACGCCGCACCACCAGCGTGATCTTGGCGTGGGTCTTCAAATCGATGAAGCCGTAGACTACCTGGACGCCCGCACGCTCCAGATCGCGCGCCCAACGGATGTTCTTCTCCTCGTCGAAGCGGGCCTTCAGCTCGACCAGTGCCGTAACCGACTTGCCGGCTTCGGCCGCCTCGCACATCGCCGCGACGACGGGGCTGTTGTCGCTGGTGCGATAGAGCGTGCCCTTGATCGCGACGACGTCCGGGTCCTGGGCGGCCTGGCGGACGAACTGGACGACCACGTCGAAGCTCTCGTAGGGGTGATGGACCACGAAATCCTTGGCGCGGATCGCGGCGAAGCAGTCGCCACCGAGATCGCGGATACGCTCGGGAAAGCGCTGGACGAAGGGTTGGAACAGGAGATCCGGGCGGTCGTTGACGATCAGTTGCTTGACGTCGGTGAGGCCCAGCGGCAGCGACAGCGCCATCACGTCGTCTGGGCGGCAACCGAGTTCGTGACTTAGGAACGCCCGCAAAGGTTCGGGCATCGCGGCGTTGACTTCGAGGTGGATGACGTCGCCGCGCCGACGCCGCTTCAGCGCGATCTCGAAGACCCGCATCAGGTCTTCGGCCTCCTCCTCGATCTCGATGTCACTGTCGCGCAGCACCCGAAACCGACCGGTCGCGCGCACGTCGAATCCCGGGAACAGGCGGTCGAGGAACAGCTCGATGACCTGCTCGACGGCGAGAAAACGGGTCGGGCTGCCGGGCAGTCGGATCATCCGATCGATCCGTTCCGGGATCAGGATCAGGCCCGTGCGATCGTTGGGTCCGGCGGCGAACTGTACGACCACGCCGAGACCACCGTTCGGTACGAACGGAAAGGGGTGGGCGGGGTCGACCGCGATCGGCGACAGCACCGGGTAGAGCTCGGCCTCGAAGAACTCGCCGAGCCACCCGACCTCGGGCTCGCTCAAGGTCTCCACCGATACGCTGGCGATGCCGGAGCGGGCGAGGAGCGTATCCAACTCCGACCAGCAGGCCTCCTGGCGAGCGACGATGTCGCGCATGTGGGCGTCGATGGCGTCGAGCTGCTGCGACGGGCTCAGTCCGTCTAGACTGGGTAGCACCACGCCGTTCCGCACCAAATCCTTCAAACCGGCGACGCGCACCATCCAGAACTCGTCCAGATTGCTCGCCGAGATCGAGAGGAACCGCACCCTTTCCAGGAGCGGATGGTTCGGGTTGGAGGCCTCCGCCAGTACCCGGTCGTTGAAGCGCAGCCAGGACAACTCACGGTTCAGGTACGCGGTGCCGGCTCCCGCCACTCCGGCCTCGTCGGCGGTGGTCTCAGCGTGGTCGGTCAGCACGGTCGCGGCGTCGGTCATACGTTCCTCGATGGCCGCGCGTGGTCTTCAGGGCGGCCGATGGACCGCATCACACAAGCCATCAGGACATGATACGGTCCACACGGCTCAGACGCAAAGTCAGCCGACCGAAGACCCGTTTGGAACGACGCCGATGATCGTCCCCGTCCCCCGTCGCCTCGTGCTCCTCCGCCACGCCAAGTCGAGTTGGGATTACCCGGAGCTGCGCGATCGTGACCGCCCGCTCGCGCCACGGGGCGAGCGGGCGGCGGCGCTGATGGCCGACGAGATCGACCGGCTCGACCTGCAGACCGAATGGGTCGCCTGCTCGACGGCGGTTCGAACCCGCCAGACCTGGGCGCTGGTGGCGCCGAGCTTCGCCCGCGCACCCGTCGAGCTGTTCGACCCCGACCTCTATCTGGCGACGGTACCCGGGCTGCTGGCGCGGATCGCCGAGACCCCGCCCCGGGTGGCTTCGCTACTCGTCATCGGCCACAACCCGGGTTTTCAGGACTTGGCGACGTTCCTCGCACGTGCCGATCCCGAGCTGAGGTCCGCCGTGGCGGGCAAGCTTCCCACCTGCGCGCTACTGGCCTTCAGCTTCGATGTGTCCGACTGGGGCGGCGTTGCCAGCTCGCGGGGTGAACTCTTGGCTTGGCGGACGCCGGCGATGGTCGAGCGTGAGCGCTGAGCGCCACGTCCCTCAGCGTGGCGGCCAGCCCTCGGCCGGTTGAACGTACCCAACCTCGGTGCCGACGACGTTGCGGATCACCGGCCGGCGGAAGGCGGCCAGGGCCGGAGCGGCGCCGGCGCCCGGTGCGAGCCGTTCGATCACCGCTAGCAGCGCCACGGGATCGGCGCGGCCGTTGCCGTCCTCGACCTTCAGGGCGATGCCGAGGCCATGGTCGAGGAGGCATGCCGCGTAGACGCCCTCGGCCCCGGTCTTGGCGAGGAGTTGGGGCACGTGGGTCATCAGCGCAGTGCATGCTCGGCCGGTCCCGGCGACGAGTTCGGGGTGCGCGCGCATGGCCCGGGCGATCCTGGTCGTCGCCGCGCCTTCCCCACCGAAGCGCGCCATCGCGCGGGCAAAGTCGGCGAGCGGCAGCGGCCACGTCGGGACGCTGCAACCATCGATGCCCGGTTCCCCCACGCTGGTCTCGGCGAACGCTTCCAGAGTTGCTTTGATGCGCCGCTGCACCGGATGGTCGGCGGCGAGATAGCCCGCGGTCGGCTCGCCGAGATGCCGCGCGGTCGTCAACATGCCGGCGTGCTTGCCCGAGCAATTGTTGTGCGCGGCAGTCGGTTCGACGTGGTCGGCGATCATGACGCGGGCGGCCGGCGCGTAGCTCGGGTCGTGCGCGCCACAGGCGAGCGCCGTCTCGTCGAGACCGATCCGAGCCAGCCAGGCGCGAACCCGGTCCACGTGCATCGGCTCGCCGCCGTGCGACGCGCAAGCCAGCGCCAGCTCGGCGTCACTCAGCCCGAAGGCGTCGGCCGCACCGGTTTCGACCAACGGCAGCGCTTGGATCGGTTTCAGCGCGGAGCGGGGATAGACAGGCCGTCGGACGTCGCCGATGGCAAGAACGAGCCGCCCTCCGGCGTCCGCCACCGCGACGCTGACGCGATGCCGGCTTTCCCGGGTGGTGCCGCGCCAGACCTCGACGCCGACCGGGATCTCGGCGCTCACGGCGACTGCACGACGTCGGTCGTCATGTCCGTTGCTCCCTCTGCGGCCGAGGGTCGAGGGTCAGCCGTCGCGGACGATGCGAGAGCCGACGTGGTTGATGCCCAACCGCAGTTCCTGAGCTTGGCGCGCCGCCGTCCGAAAGCGCAAGCAACGATCTAGCGCGCTGAGCCAGGATCGCCGTCAGCGATCGGAGGCGCGCGCCTCATGCCGCCTTGTCACGCGACCAGACGCGACCCACGAGGCGGCCGAGCCAGCGCCACAGTAGAAATGCGGCGACGCCGAGCACGACGAGAACGACGATGTTGAACCATGGGATCAGCATCTGGTCAGGGCCGTCGGCCTCGTTGATGGAGACGGCGTTCGGGAACATCGAGAACATCGGCACGCGCCAGCCGTAGCTGGTCAAGATCATCCAACGGGGCGCTTCCTCGGTCGACACCGCGTCGGTGGCGCGGGCAGCCAGGTTGGCGCTGTCGAACTTGAAGAAAGGTGGCCAGCCCCAGCCGGTGTCCTCGTTGCGATAGACGCGCGGATGACCGCCGGTGTCGATCGCGTTGATGTAGCGGACGTCTTGGGTGCGGCTCCTCTCGGCGCCCTCGTTGGTCGTCACCTGCTCGGTCCGCCGTACGACGTCGGTTTCGAGGATGCGGACGATGTCGCGAGACGGCAGGCTCCAGTTGAGGAACGCCGCGATCGCGGCAAGCAGGACGGCGATCACGGTCCACTTGGCGGTGCGCATGTATGATGGCTCCCAGCACGCGTTTCGCGCGCCGTCTTAGATCATCAGCTCCGTCCGGGGAACACGGACCGCGCGTCGCTCACCGCGTGCCTCGGACCCCAGCACCTCCCGCAGCGGATCGTCCGTCACACTCGCACCCTTGCGCCGGCTTCCTGCCGGCAGCCTCTTGCAGAGCCGCATTTTCCGCCTTTCTGCGGAAAGCGGACGCGGTGGTCGAGTCGACCGATGCCATCTTCCGCCATGCCGTCTCGTCATCCGGTGACGTCGCACATCACCGAGGATACGTGGCACCAGTACTCGTCTACCAAACGCGGCTATAGCTCTCTGGTAGGTGGATCAGGCCGATCGCTTTGACGCCCAACGTTCGCGTCGAACCGCCGGACGCTCGCGCTTCACAATGGCGGAGCTCATGCAATGACCCCCGAAGCCTTGCGGCATCGTGCGGCTGTCGGCGCGCTGCCAACCATCTTGTTCATCGTTGGCTGTGCGACGACGCAGAGCGGCGCGGCCGACACGAGCGAGCTCGACGAGATCGCGTCGCGTCCCGACTTCGTGTCTTTCGCCGAGGTGCTGCGCGAGAACCAGGACGCGAGCACCGAATGCGCCGACTACGAGCCGGCCAGCCGAACCCGCACGCTGGCCACGACCTACGTCTTGGCGGGATCGTCAGGTACTTCCCCCACGGAAATGCAGTTCGGTGAAGAACCTCCTCTGAGAGGTATTGGGGCAATCCCGTTCGGGGTAGTTGATGGCTTGGTTTGCGCGACATTCGGTGACGCCGATTTCGAGGTCACCACGGATGACGTTGACGATCTTGGCGCGGACGTTCTCGACAGCGTCATCGGAGAGCTGATGGTGACGTTCGCGTCCGCCGAGACGAGCATCCGCCGATGGGTGCCGTCCGGTCGCCGCACCGTCGCATAGGCCAGCAGCGCAGGGCCATAGGCGTCGATCGTGGCGAGCTCGTCCGCCGCCGTCGCGACCAACGGGCGCTCGACAGGGCGACCAGGATCGTGACGATGCCGCGTGTTGCAGCCGGGCGGCGCGTCCAACCGGTCATCTTCATCGAACGATGACCGCCGAGTGGGCGCCGCGGGTGACGGGCACGCTGTGCTCGGTCTTCACGAGTTGGACGTTCCCAGCATCCAACGGGTCGGCCTGCAGGCGCCAGAAGTCCACCGACGAGCCGGTGCGACGGTCGTCGAAGTGGTCGTAGTTGATGACCGCCAGGTAGGAGCTGGAGTTGTCGAAAACCCCGGCCTCCGGCAGAATCCCGTCATAGGGAAAGTCGCCGACGTGGCGCAGCACGCCGGTTTCCGGGTCGAGCGCGGCCAAGGTGATCGAGCTGAACCAGGTGATGCGCGGGTCGTCATAGGGCAGGTAGCTGCGCTCCAGGTTCATCGTCGCCACCCAGCGTCCGTCGGGGCTCACGGCGAGCCCTTCCGGCGAGACACCGGTCTGCACCCGACTGATCAACGCGTGGCGAACGTCGTCGCCGTCGATCTCGGCATTCATCCTCACGGTCAAGACGGAGCCACGGGGCGCCTCGATCCAACGACCGGCGATGTCCGGACCCCAGTAGAGCCCGTTGACGACCACATGGCGGCCGTCGGGCGTGAACTCGACCCGGAAGGGGGCGCGCTCGATGTCGACGACGTTGCCGAACACGTCCAACTGCAAGTCGTCGTCGACGAGGGCGAACCGGAGATCGGCACCGGTCTCGTTGATGAGCGCCAGGACCGGCTCGGTCGGGTGCCAGTCGACGTCCATCAGCCGGTCGTTGGTAAGATCCCAGCCGGCGATCGTCGGCGTGACCGGCTCGCCGAGCTGGCCGCCGTCGAAGGGGTAAAGGGCAATCGGCGTGGTGCTGCCGGCGCCGTTCGGGTTGAACGCCACCGCAACCAATGCGCCGTCGCTGGAGACCCGGATCGCGTCGGGTCGCTCCAACGTCTCGATCTCTTGCACGCGCTGCGGCCGGTCTAGGTCGGTAAGGTCGAACACGGCCAGACGGTTGCCGTGGCGCAAATCCCCGAACCCGTGCGGCCCGTCGCCTTCCGGCCGGGGCGTCCAGGTCTCGATGACGAAGGCGAAGCGGCCGTCGGGGGTGACGTCGACGACCGCCGGCGGCCCGGCGACCGAGTTCGACGCCTCGACCTCGACCGCCTGCCAGTCGCGCGGGTCGCCATCCAGCCGGATGATCGAGAGAGCGTCCCGCCCCTCGCGCGGGCCGAGGTCGCCGTCGACGTACGCCGACGCGACCATGTCGGCGTCCGCAGCGCTGACGATGTAGCGGCCCTGAAAATCCATCCGGCCGTGGCGGTCCCAGCTTTCGGCGAAGCTGGGGCCGGCGAGCCCGGCGACGAGGGTGGCGGCGGCAAGCTTGAACGGCGTCATTGGCGGCTCCGGTCGGCTGTAGGCGCGCCACGGAAATGGCTGGTGTTCCACCGGTGTTCGAGCCTATGAAGCGATAAGTTCGATAACGAGCGTTTATCGATCATGCTGGCTTTGGCAGACTATCGCGCGGTGGTGGCGCTGGCCGACGAACGGCATTTCGGCCGGGCTGCGCGGCGCCTGGGGATCACCCAGCCGGCCCTCACGTCGAGGCTCCGGCGGATCGAAAGCGCCATCGACGCGCGGTTGTTCGAGCGCAGCCGACGAGGCGTCGAATCGACCGAGGCGGGGATCGCGTTCGTGGAAGGCGCGCGCCGCCTGATCGACCTCGCGGTCGAGACGGCCGACGCGGTTCGTGGTGCCAAGGCGGGTTTCGGCCAGACGCTACGCATCGGCATGACCCAGATCGCCGCCTATCAGGTCGTTGGGCCGGCGCTGGCTCGATTCCGTGCGCAGCGGCCGCTCGCCCGCATTCGGCTCGAGGAGGGGACCACTGCCAGCCTGGAGGCGAGCCTGGAGAGCCGCCAGCTCGACCTCGCTTTCCTGCACCCACCGCTACACGCCTCGGACCTCTCGGAGCGCTGTCTCGCCGAGGTGCCGTTCCAGCGGTTCCACGGCCAGGCGGACGGTGACCTGCCGCTGATCCGCTACCCAAGAGGCGAGGCGCCCGTGCTCATGCGTGAGCTCGCGAGGCTGCACGACACGGCACCCGGCGAGGCGGCCGCCCTTGTCGAGACGACCACCATCCTGGGCGCGATCACCCTTTCCTCTGCTGGCTACGGCCCGTTCGCCGCCCCGGCGGATTTCCCCCATCCGGCGGTCGTCGATGCCGACGGCGTGACCGACGACGGAACCATGTTGGAGACCAGCATCGCCTGGCGCACCCTCGACCGCAGGCCGCTTGTCCAGGCATTCGCCGCCGCCGCCGCGCCCGCGTAGCGTCGCGATCCGCAAGACGTCCGGGGCGCCCGTCATCGCGCTCGGGACCGCGCCGCGCACTTCTCCTGAAAGGCGGCGACGACCTCTCGATCGTCGGGATCGAAACACACCTCACGACGGAGCCCGAGGAAGTGCTCGACCCGGTCCGGGATGGGTGCCGTGGCTTGGACCATCTTCGGGTTGAACAGCGGGCGCCGCGCCCGTCGCTGTCGCGACGCCCTGCTGATCAACCGTGGCGCTCGGCTACTTCTGGACCGGCCCGAGCGGGAACACGACCCGGCCGTAGACTTCGTTGATGACCTGCGCCAGGCCCGTGTAGATCGCACAAAAGCCGAGCACGATACCTTCCCAGCCGGCAATCGTCTTCAAGGTCGGGCTGCCGATAAGGTCGCCAATGGCCAACAGAAAGAAGGCGACGGTGAGCAGGAAGAAGACGACCTGCAGCGCCTTGTTGAGCCGCAACGTTCCGAAAAACATCACCAACGACAAGAAGCCCCACATCGCTAGATAGCTCGCCATCGCGATCTGGCTGGGCGGCTCGGCGAGCCCGAGTTTGGGAAAGATGATGATGCCGGCCAAACTCAGCCAGAAGAAGCCGTAGCTGATGAAGGCGGTCGCGGCGAAGGTGTTGTTCTTCCTCCATTCGAAGACACCGGCGAAGATCTGCGCGATCCCGCCGTAGAAAACCGCCATGGCGAGGATCATGGCATCGAGACCAAACAGACCGGCGTTGTGCATGCTGAGCAGAACGGTGGTCAGGCCGAAGGCGAGCAGGCCGAGTGGCGCCGGATTGGCCGTGCCATCGGTGATCGCCACCGACTGCGGCATCGCGGACTGCGAGAGCGCCACGGCGCTCCCGGGGGTTACGTCGTTCATCGTTCGCTACCTCCCTTCATGGGGCGGGTCGGCGGCGCGTGTCGCGCCGGCGGTGTTCATCCGGTCGACGGCGCGCTACCAGCCCAGCCAATCGGGGCGGAGCGGCATCGTCGTGGTGTAAACTTCGTTCGTCGTGATCGCGCCGAAGTTGTAGTCGTTGCGGTACAGCATGACCGTCGTCGTCCCGCGGTGATCCGTCGGGGTCCAACTGCTCGGCAGGCAGACGCCTTCCAACTCGGCAGGGACGTGGTCGCGCATCTCTTCGAATGCGGCCTTGATGGTCGCACCGGTGAGGTCCCCCGTAGCCGCCGCTGCAGCCATCGCATCGCGCATCAAGAACGCGGAACAGACGCCGCGGATGTAGTGGACCGGCTTGGCTGCGCTGCCGCTGGGATCGGATTGCAGCGACACGTCGCGGATCGTCGTCATTCCCGGCACGTCGTCGCCCCAGGGTGCGACGGTGACGACCCAGACGAGGCCGTTGCCGGCATCGCCCGCGCGCTCGGCTGCAGTTTGGTCCCAACCGTAGACGTTGGTCAGGAACTGCGTTGCGATTCCGAGCTTGGCGCAGTCCTCCAACAGCCGGACGTTGGCCTCGGCGGTGTTGGCGAGAAACGCGAAATCCGCCCCGCTTCGCTCTAGCGTTTGACACTGAGCCGAGAAGTCGCTGGGCGTCAGCGAATAGCGGATCGGCGGCAGGATTTCGAAGCCGAGGTCGCGCGCATATTCGATGCAGGCACCGCGCGGCGAGTTCGGGAACGGGTGGTTGTCGCCGAGATAGGCGAATTTCGGTCGATGGAGATCGCCGAGGAAGGTCGAGGCGCGCTGAGCGGTCGCCGAGCGCTGCCACTGCTCCGCGGCGTATTGGACCAGGGCGCGGCAGCCGTCCGAGTAGGACGGGCCGTAGAAGAAGTTGAAGGGTGCCGGCACTTCGGACCAGGGCGACCGTCCGGTCGGATCGGTCAGCTGGCCGGAGGCGGAGCCTGACATGAAGACCGTCTCGTCCTCGCTCACGAGGTCGATCAGCGCTTCGGTGTCGGCCGTCCCCCAACCCTGGATCGCCACCGGCTGGAGGTCTTCCATCCAGGCGCGGTAGGTGCTGATCGCCTTGGCGGGGTCGTAGCCGTAGTCGACCGTGTCGAGCGCGATCGTCCGGCCGTCGACGCCGCCCTGCGCATTGATGAAGGCGAAAGCATCGGCAACGCCTTGACCGTAGACCGTGGCGACGGGGGCCGTGGCACCGGTCTGGGCCACGAGCTGGCCCACGGCGATATCCTCGGCGTGCGCGGTGGCGCCGCCGGCCGCGGCCGCGGCCGCGAGCAGCGGCAGCAGCAACGTGGCCCTGCGCACGCCGGGCGCGGTTAATCTGCGCTTCATCATCTCGTTTCTCCCTTGATCGAGGCTCGCGTCGACGCGGCCAACCGGGTTTGGGGGATCGCGCGAACGGCCCTTCGACGGGCGCGAGCACGTGGCGAAACATGAACCGGACCGGATGCCTGGTAGGTGCAGTACAACTCAGGCGAGAATTTGCTATGGCGCCGCACTGGCGAAAAACTGCCGCTGCCGGCCTCCGAGAGGAGATCGCCGGTCATCGAGCCGGGCACGACCAAGAACCACAAGACACCGATACCCAGCTCTCCGTGCGCCGACACGTGCCAGGGCCGCGCGGCGTGTTCCTCCTCTGTCGGGTTCGAGGAATAGAGGCATGTCGAGTACCTGCAACCGGCCCAATCGTCGTTGACGGAGGCGCGTGGAGCGTCACGAAATCGTCGCGGAGTTGTCCTAGACGAACGTCGATGTACTCGAGCTGGAGGTCTGCCCGTGCACAGGCTGCGTTCCGTTGCCCTTGGCTTTGCCCTGACCACGGCGCTGACCGCGCCTTCGGTGGCTGCAGAACAGGTGCCGGCGATCCTTGCCGGCCACGCCTACATCCCGGCGATGACCATGGTGCCGCCGCCCGCCGATGCGCCACGCAATGCCTGGATCAGCGGCAAGTTCGCGCGTGGTGATCGCAACGACGAGCCGATGACCTTGATGGGCAAGACCGGCCGCCTGCACGGCGAGCGCGAGACGGGCATCCGGTTGCCTTTCCTGGGCCAGCCGCTTCAGGGATTTTCCGGCTTCGCCATGAAGCCGGCAGCCGATGGCAGTGTCTACGCGCTGATCGACAACGGCTTCGGCAGCAAGGTCAACAGCCCCGACGCGCTCTTGTTCTTCACGCGGATCCAGCCCGATTGGGCCGCGGGCAGCGTCCACGTCCTGGAGACGGTCTTCCTCCACGATCCCGACCGCGTGATACCGTTCCAGCTCGTCAACGAGGCAACCGACGAGCGCTATCTGACTGGTGGCGATTTCGACCCCGAGTCGATCCAGGTCGTCGGTGATGCGGTATGGATCGGCGAGGAGTTCGGACCGTACCTGATCAGGGCGACGCTCGACGGTCGGGTCACGGGCGTGTTCCCGACCATGCTCGAGGGCACGGAGTTGCGGAGCCCCGACCACCCCAGGCTGCGCGTGCCGGCCGTCGCCGGCGAGGACTTCGTCGTGCCTCGCTCGGGCGGCTACGAGGGCATGGCCCTCACGCCTGACGAGACAAGGCTCTGGGGTATGATCGAAAAGCCGCTGCTCGGCGCGGACGGCCAGCCCGAGGGCCGCTTTTTGAGGGTCCTGGAGTTCGATCCGGCCGCCGCCGAATGGACCGGCAACGCGTTCAACTATCCGCTCGAGGAAGGCGCGACGGCGATCGGCGACTTCAACTTCATCGACGACACCCGCGCCCTCGTCATCGAGCGCGACAACGGCGAGGGCGACCCGTCGCTCGCTTGTGCCGACGCGACCGCGCCGCAGCCGGACTGCTTCCCGCATCCGGCGCGGTTCAAGCGCGTGTACCTGATCGACACCGCGTCGATCGACGCGGAGGGCTTCGTCCAAAAGGTGGCCTTCGTCGACCTCATGGACATCGAGGATCCCAAAGGTCTGGCGCGGTTGGAGACGGCTGCGGCCGAGGGTGTGATGGACGGCCGCTTCACCCTGCCGTTCTTCACGATCGAGGACGTGCGGATGGTTGACGAACGGCACATCATGGTCGGCGTCGACAACAACCTGCCGTTCTCCAGCGGTCGCGCGCTCGACCGCGCCGCCGACAACGAGTTCGTGCTGCTCGAGGTGCCGCAGCTCTTGCAGGCCCGCTGATCTGGCGGCGGGTCGCCCCATCGGGGCGGCTCGCCATCCGTTCCGTGCTTCCGGCGCGCGCTAGTTGACGAAGGCCGCTATCGTTCCGCCATGCGTCGCGCCATCGCCGCCGTCACCCTCTTGGTACCCGACATCGACGCCGCCCTGGCGTTCTTCGTCGGTGTGCTCGAATTCGAGCTCGTCGAGGACAGCGTACTCCCCAGCGGACGGCGCTGGATCCGAGTCGGGCCGAACGGTGACGACAGCGCTTGCTTGCGGCTCGCTCACGCCGTCTCCGCCGAAGAGCGCCGCGCCGTCGGCCATCAGGCGGCCGGGCGCGTCTTCCTCTTTTTGACGACGGACGACCTCGGCCGCGACTATCGTCGGTTGCGAGCCGCCGGCGTGCGCTTCACCGAGCCGCCGCGGTCCGAGGCCTATGGCGAGGTTGCCGTGTTCGTCGATCCGTTCGGCAATCGCTGGGACCTGATCCAACCCAAGACGGGCGCTGTGCCGGTCATACCGGCCTGACGTACGACGTCTTGACCGTGGTGTAGAATTCGGCGGCGTAACGGCCCTGTTCGCGACTGCCGTAGGAGCTGCCTTTCCGGCCGCCGAACGGCACGTGGTAGTCGACACCTGCGGTCGGCAGGTTGACCATGGTCATACCGGCCTGGCTCTGCCGCTGGAAGTGCTCGGCGTACTTCAGCGACGTCGTGCAGATGCCGGCCGACAGGCCGAACGCCGTGTCGTTCGCCACTTCCAGCGCCGCGTCGTAGTCTTTGACGCGGATCACGCTGGCGACCGGGCCGAACACCTCCTCGCGGTTGATCCGCATGGCGTTGTCGGTCTCGGTGAACAACGCTGGCTGCATGTAGAAGCCTTCGGTCTCGCGGTTCAGCCGCTCGCCGCCCCAGTGCAAGCGGGCGCCCTCGTCTTGGGCGACGCGGACGTAGTCGAGGTCCTGGACGAGTTGCTTCTCGTCGACCACCGGCCCGATCTGCGTTCCCGGTTTCAGGGCGTCGTCGACGACCAGGGCCTTGAGCGTGTCCGTCACCTGATCGACGAACCGATCGTGGATGCCTTCGGTAACGACCAGCCGCGACGACGCTGTGCAGCGCTGGCCCGTCGAGTAATAGGCACCCTGGACCGCGCAATCGACGGCGACGTCCAAGTCGGCGTCGTCGAGCACCACCAGCGGGTTCTTCCCGCCCATCTCCAACTGCACCTTGGCGAGGCGGCCGGCGCAGGTTGCAGCGACGTGGCGACCCGTGTCGACCGAGCCGGTGAAGGTGACGGCAGTGATCTTCGGGTGGTTGAGGATCGCTTCGCCGACGACCGAGCCACGGCCCATCACGAGATTCAGCGCTCCTTTCGGCAGCCCGGCCTGGTCCAGAATCTCCACCAGGGACCAGGCCGACGCCGGCACGAGGTCGGCGGGCTTCACCACGACGCAATTGCCGTAGGCGAGCGCCGGCGCGATTTTCCACGCCGGGATCGCGATCGGGAAGTTCCAAGGCGTGATGATGCCGATCACGCCCAATGGCTCGCGCATCATCTCGACGCTGACGCCAGGGCGGATCGACGCGACCCGTTCACCGACGACCCGCAGCGCCTCGCCGGCGAACCACTTGAAGACCTGGCCGGCGCGCGTCGCCTCGCCGATGCCTTCGCCGCGTGTCTTGCCCTCCTCGCGCGCCAGCACGGCGCCGAGTTCCTCCTTGCGGGCGAGGATCGTGTCGCCCGCCTTGTCCAGCACGTCGAACCGGACCTGGGGCGTCGCCGACGACCAGCCGGCGAAAGCGGCGTCTGCCGCCTCGACCGCGTCGTGGACGTCACGCGCCGTGCCGCGCGCATAGTCGCCGATCACGTCACCGAGATTGGAAGGGTTGACGTTCGGCGCGTAGCCGTCGCTGTCACGCCATTCACCGCCGATGAAGTTGCCGTGTTTCGCCATGGTCCATCCTCCCCTCCATTGATCGCTTGTCCGCAGAGTGGCGACACGGCGAGCAGCTGACAACGGGCGGAGGGCGACGATCGCAAGGGCGGACGGTCGAACCGCCTTCAACCCGTCCAACGTTCGAGTGGACAAGCGGATGGTCGTGGACATCTGCCGACGTCGGGGGGACGGACAGTGCAACGACGAACCATGGCAATCGCCGTTTTGAGCATGGGCGCCGCGGCGCTGGCGGGAGCCGGCGACGTGCGGGCCGATTGGAGCCTCGATCCGACGCAATCGCGGATCAGCTTCGTCTCGATCAAAGCCGATGCCGTGGGCGAGGTGCATCGCTTCCGCACCGCAACCGGCACCGTGAGCGACGACGGTGCCGTCGAGGTCGAGATCGACACGGCGAGTGTCGACACCGGAATCGAGATCCGCGACGAGCGGATGATCGAGCACCTCTTCGCGAGCGCACTCTACCCGACCGCGACGCTCTCCATGAACGTCGACGTCGAAGCGCTGCGGGCGATGGCACCGGGCGACAGCCAGACGCTGTACGCAACGGGCACGCTGAGCCTCGTCGGCCAGAGCGGCGCGATCGATGCGTCGCTGCTGGTCAGCCGGTTGAGCGACGATCGCGTACTGGTGACGACCTTGCAGCCGGTCGTGGTCGAGGCCGGCGCGTTCGCGCTCGGTGCTGGAGTAGAGGCCTTGCGCGAATTGGCGGGTCTGCCATCGATCTCACCCGCGGTGCCGGTCTCGGCGGTGCTCGTGTTCGTTGCCGACTGAGCGCTACCCGGTGTCGTTCACTGGCGGGGCAGGTTCGCACCGCGTTCCGGTACACCGGTCTCGCGGTGACAGACCTCGGCGAGCTTGGCGATGCCGTCGCGTAGCGTCCCGACGTCCCGGAGCGCGTAGCACAAGCGCAGGTGTGAGCGTGCCGCGGCCGGCTCCGCCGACCACTCGGCGCCGGGGTTGAAGGCGACGCCCTCGGCTAGGGCGGGGCCTTCGAGCGCCTTCGTGTCGACGACGTCGGGCAGCTTTACCCACAGAAAGATGCCCCCTGCGGGCTGTGCGAACTCCGCCGCCGTGCCGAACTGTTCGGCCAAAGCATCCATCAGCACGTTGGCTTTGGCGGCGAGCGTGCACTTCAACCCACGGACATGGGCGTCGAAGGATCGCGCGAAGTAGTCGGCGACGATCATCTGCTCGATCGCTGCCGTGCCGCCGTCGGTCTTCAACGCCAAGAGCCGCGACAAGACGGGCCAGGGCGCGCTGACGTAGCCGAGGCGCAACGCCGGCGCGAGGGATTTGGAGAACGAGCCCACATGGACGACGTCGGCGCCACCCGGCATGCCGCGTAGCGCAGGCGGCCAGTCGCCCTCCCAGAGCAGATCAGCGTAGCACTCGTCCTCGAACACGAGGAAACCGAAGCGCGCGGCCAACGCCAAGAGCCTGCGCCGCCGCTCGACCGGCAATACCGTTGCCGTAGGGTTCTGGATGGTCGGGATGGTGTACACGTACTTCGGTCGGACACCATCGGTGGCCATCGCTTCGAGCATGGTCGCCAACGCGTCCACGTCGAGACCTTGGTGATCGAGCGGTGCACCGACCACGCGGACGCCCTGCCGCGCAAGCCGGGTGAGCATGCCACCATAGGTGAATTGCTCGACGACCACGGTGTCGCCCGGTTCCAGGAACAAGGCGTTGACCAGATCGAGCGCCTGCAACGAACCCGAGGTGATCAGCACGTCGTCGGGGCCGCCGGCGATGCCCCGCTGATCGGACAGCTTCTCCGCCACGAAGTGGCGCAGTCCGTAGTGTCCGAGCGGCCCGCTGTCGAGACCATAGGTTGCAAGCTGGTGACCCTGTTCCGCGATCACCCGGGCCGCGGTCTCCGCCAAGTCTGCAACTGGTACGACGTCAGGATCGTTGTGTCCGCCGACGAAATTGAACTCTGGTAGACCGGAAAACCGTGCCACGGGGGCTGGGGCGGTCGAAGAGATCAGTGCGTCGAACGGCCGCATAGGGCATCCTCCTGTATACTTATGGTTGTATCAGTCTTCTGGGACCCTCGACGTCGTGCGCCACGATCTCGCCTTAACACTTACTAGACCGTTTTGCCGCTTCATGGCCAAGCGCCCCGTCAAGGGAGTTCAACCAACCATGCCATCCACGGCAACCACACTGGCCCGCGCGGTGCCGCGGCGAATCATCCGCACCTCCGTTGTCGCTCTGACGATCGTTGCTGCGATGATCGTCGCGGTGTTCGTCGTCAAAGACCGCTCCGCCCGGCAGCAAGCCAGCTACGCCCAAGCGGTGAGCACGGTCGACCACCTGCGCGTCCAGGTCCAGCGCTCGGCACTGCTGGCTGCCGACTTGATCGGTCGGGCTGGCGCCGAGCAGCCCTACCTGCTCCAACAACTGCTTGCGGTGGTCCACGACATCCGCGTCGAGCACGGCGCCATGGTCGGCGGTAGCGCGGTGCAGGGCCTGCCACTGGAACTCAGGCGTGCGTACGCGGCCGCACCCTTGCGTCTCGACCGGTCCGTCGCCCGGCACATGGAGACGCTGAGTGGCCTGGCGACCGGCGACACGGCTCGCGTGCGTTGGGCGATCGAGACGGCCGGCAGTGGCTTGGACCACGCATTGGCTCAGCTGGCGCGGGAGTTCCGCGCCAACCAGCTTCGCGAGCTGGGCCGGTACGAGCGCTGGGAGACGGGGTTGATCGGCGCCACGCTCGTGGTGGTGGCGCTGCAGGTCGTGTTCGTGTTCAGGCCGACGGCGCTACTGGTCCACGATGCCTTCGACGACTTGATGACGGTGCACGAGGCCCATCGTTGCCAGGCGCTGACCGACGACCTCACCGGGTTGGGCAATCGCAAGGCGCTGATGCGGCGCCTGAAGCAACGTACCGATGGCCCATGTATCCTGCTGCGGATCGACCTCGACAACTTCAAGACCGTCAACGACATGTTCGGCCACGACTCGGGCGATCGGGTCCTGCAGGCGGTGGGGCGCGAAATGCGCGGGCTGGCCGGGCCGGGCGACTTGGGTGTCCGGTTGGGTGGTGACGAGTTCGCCCTGCTGCTCGCTGACGCGCCCAGCCAGCAGCGTGCCTACGAGGTTGCCGAGGTGCTGGTGCGCCAAGTCGAAGTCGCGTGCCCCGAGGCGGTCTCGAAGGCTGGCTTGGCCGTCAGCATCGGCATCGCCGCGGCAGATGCATGCCGCGACCGGCTCCTGCAAGATGCCGACGTCGCTCTCTACGAAGCCAAGTCCAGCACGAGCCAGCCCGTTTGCTTCTACGACAGTGGCATGCGCAAGCCGATCGACACCCGCCAAGCGGTCGAGACGGCGTTCCGGGCCGGTCTCGCGCGGAGCGAGTTCCTCCTCTACTTCCAGCCGCAGATCGATCTCGCCACCGGCCGCCCGATCGGCTTGGAGGCGCTGGCGCGGTGGCAGCGCGCGCCGGGCGACGTGTTGGGTGCCGGCGCCTTCATCCCCTACATCGAGGACGGCCCGTTGATGCTCGAAGCGGGCCACCAGGCGGTCGATTTGGCACTCGCCTTTCAACGCGAGGTGCGGTCTCGCGGCCTGGACTGCGGTCCGATCGGCCTGAACATCGCGGATCTGCAGCTCCGCCAGCCCGATTTCGCCGAGACGCTCCTGCGGCGGATCGAGGCCGCGGGACTGTGGCCCCCCGACGTCTCGGTCGAAGTCGTGGAGCGCGCATTCGTCGGTCGCGGTCAGGACCTGATCGGCCTGCAGCTCGAGTCCTTGGCCGCGGCCGGTATCGGTGTCGAACTCGACGACTTCGGCACCGGGCACGCGTCCCTTACCCACTTGAAGACGTTCCCCGTGGGCCGGATCAAGATCGACCGTTCGTTCGTCTCCGGGATCGGCACCGACCGCGGTGACGAGACCATCGTTCGTGCCACCGTCGACATCGCCCGCAGCTTCGGCAAGCGGGTCATCGCCGAGGGTATCGAGACGCCGGCCCAGCGTGCCTTCCTGCTCCAGCATGGCTGTATCGAGGGTCAGGGCTACCTGATTGCCCCGCCGCTGCCCGCGGAACTGGCGATCGACTGGCTGCGCAAGCAACACGCCGCCGCCGACGCCCGCGCCACCATGTCCGTCGCCGCGAGCTGAAGCTACTCTGCTCGATGACGATGTACCCGCGGCGGCGGGGCTAGCTCCCGGGCGCGCCCAAGAACACGGGCGAGGCGCTAGCCCGCATTTCTCATCTGGACCTCGAGACCATGAGCTGGCGGGCGGATTCCCCGCTGGCCTCGGGGCGACCATA
>JBCBTD010000032.1:0-48549 GCA_039818825.1 Pseudomonadota bacterium | reverse complement strand
GCTCATCACATCCTGGGGCTGAAGTCGGTCCCAAGGGTTCGGCTGTTCGCCGATTAAAGTGGTACGTGAGCTGGGTTTAGAACGTCGTGAGACAGTTCGGTCCCTATCTGCCGTGGGTGTTCGAGACCTGAGAGGATCTGCCCTTAGTACGAGAGGACCGGGGTGGACGAACCTCTGGTGGACCGGTTGTCGCGCCAGCGGCACAGCCGGGTAGCTAAGTTCGGAAGGGATAACCGCTGAAGGCATCT
This sequence comes from Pseudomonadota bacterium, assembly GCA_039818825.1. Taxonomy (GTDB): domain Bacteria; phylum Pseudomonadota; class Alphaproteobacteria; order Geminicoccales; family Geminicoccaceae; genus JBCBTD01. The sequence goes on along the minus strand of JBCBTD010000032.1, from coordinate 48,301 downwards.
AAGCGGGAAACCCACCTCGAAACCAGGTCTCGCCAAGAGCCGTGGAAGACCACCACGTCGATAGGCCGCAGGTGGAAGCGTGGCAACACGTGCAGCCAAGCGGTCCTAATCGCTCGATAGAGCTCCCCGCCCCAGCACCAAGCCCATCGAAACCATCCCTCCAACCTACGTCATGTCGCCCTTCCCTACCTTCCCCACCACCCGCCCCCGATCGCCAACGGGGTCCGGCCAGCCAGGGTGCTCTCCAGCACCCCGGAACCGAACTGCCCTCGCCCATCAATCGATCCAAGGTGCGCGTCACGACCGACGCCCCACCATGGCGATCGGGGGTGGGTGGCGGGCAGAAAACCAACCAACCCCAAGGTGCCTTCGATGGCCTGGTGGTCACAGCGAGCGTGAACCACCCGACCCCATCCCGAACTCGGCCGTGAAACCGCTCAGCGCCCATGGTACTGCGTCACCTAGACGTGGGAGAGTCGGTCGCCGCCAGGCCATCCAAGACACCCCAAAACCCACCGCCAATCCAACGACAGAACCCTCTCACGACCAAAACACCCAACGCGGGGTGGAGCAGCCCGGTAGCTCGTCAGGCTCATAACCTGAAGGTCGCAGGTTCAAATCCTGCCCCCGCAACCAGCTTGATTTGCCAAACCAACGGGTCGCCCGCCTCGCGCGGCCCGTTCTTGTCCGCGGCAACGCTCAAAACAACGGCACGATCGCCCTCGGGATCGACAACACACCCGCCATCCTCCGACAGCTCAACTCGATACGGTCAATCAGCGAGCGAACGACCCAGGCCACTTCGGGGCGGTTCTCGACGTACTCCACACCGTCAACCGGATGCGATGGTGGCGGATCGGTCTCCCCTAGATTGGAGCGCAGACCCGCAGCGCCGCACTAGACGCGGGCAGGCCAAGGCTGACTTCCCGCAAAGCCGCGCACGCATCGGCCTCGGCCCGAACCCGATCGCCGCCATGCCGAAGCAAGAGCAGCTCGCGGACCCGCTCCGGCGTGAGCGCCGGCTCCAGCTCCCGGACGAGCGCCGCAATGCCGGAAACGTGGGCCGTTGCGACCGAACTGCCGCTCACGAAGTCGTAGCCGCCGCCTGGCGACGTCGTCAGAACGTCCACGCCCGGCGCCAGGATCACCTCGCTGCCCGTCGCCCCGCCCGTATAGGCGCCGACGGCGATGACCCCGGGGAGACTGGCGGGGAACGCTGGTTCGCGGCCGCTCCCCGCTGACGCGACGACGATGACGTCCTCGGCGAGAGCACGTCCGATGACGCGCGCCACGAGCTCGTCATACGGTCCGGCGAGGCTCAGATTGACGACATCGGCAGCTTCGACGATCGCCCGGTCGACGGCGCGGGCGACAGCGAAGTTGGAGCAGCCCGGCTCGCTGCTCTGGCCCTCGGTGCACGCCCGAAACGCCAGGATTTCGGCCGCTGGCGCGACGCCGACGATGCCCGTGCCGTTGTCGGCGGTAGCCGCCATGATTCCGGCCATCGCCGTCCCGTGCCGTTCGCCGTCGTCGCTCTCCTCATCACCGACGAAATCGTCCGCGCCCGTGATCCGTGATTCGAGATCCGGATGCCGGCGGTCGACCGCGCTGTCGACGACGGCAACGCGGACGCCGGCGCCGGTGGCGACGCGATGCGCTTCGAGTACGTTCAGCCGGCGCAGGCTCGTCTGTTGACCGAGCAGCGCGTCGTCGTAAGCCGGCGCCTCCAGCTGGAAGCGACGCCACGGCTGAACGAGAGCGACCCGCTGGTCCCGGCCGAGCTGACCCAATACCGCCTCGACGTCGTGGTCGCCGTCGACCTCACCGACGACGCCGTGCATCGCGATGGAGGTGAACGGCGCCTCCTCCACGAGTTCGATCGGGTAGTCCGAGAGAAGCGCAACGACGACCGACGCACGCGATGCGCCGTCGTCCGCGGGGACCATGATCACGAAGCGCCGATCGACGGGGGACGGTCGGTCGATCGTCGCGGGCCATTGGACCGCCGCCGGTACCGAGCAGCCAGCGACGAAGACACTTGCAAGCCCGACCCACAGGGCAACCGTGATCCGTGGCGCACGGCTCATGGGCTGACCCGCACCGCCACGGCGACCAACGGCGCAGCAGCAAGCCGCGCATCGACGACGGCCGGATCGCGTCGGTCGGCACCCGCCGGAATGACGGTGAACACACCCGTCGCCGTCGGGCCATGGGCGATCGTGAGTTCCAGATCCTCCAGCAATGACCGTAGCTGCGCGATTTGCATGTCCTCGACGAAACGAACGCGCCAGACGACCTCTGCGACCACCGGGCCCGATTCGCTGAGGAGTTGATAGCGGACCGGCACGAGTTCAGGTGCGGGGCGGATGAGCAGGATGATGAGGGCTGCTGTGGCAACGACGGCCTGAGCGCCGACGAGCGATTTGACGCTCAGCGGTGTTCGTGACCAAGCCAGCCGCCACGTCGGCCTATCCCCACGCTCGCGAGGCTGGGGCAGGACCGACTCCCGGGCATCGATTTCAGCGTGCACGCGGCGGAGACCGCGATCCATCCGGTCCTGCAAGGCCGAAGTGCCACAACTCTCCCTCTCCATCTTCGTGAGCCGTGCCACCTCCGCGCGACAGCGTTCGCAGGCGTTTAGGTGGCGCTCCACCAACCGCGCGTCGGCCGCGTCGAGGCTGCCGTTCACATGCCACGGCAATAGCGGCCACAACTGTGCGTGAGCGGACCGACCCGCCACGTCGTCGCGATCAGAAACACGCCCCTTCGGCCTCATTCATGCTCCTTTCGCTGCGGGTCATACAGGTCGGCGAGCAGCGCCCGCAGCCGACGCCGGGCGTAGAGCATCCGACTTCGCACTGTCCCCTCCGGACAGCCGAGAATGGTTGCGATCTCCCGACCGGTGTAGTCGTGGAAGTACGTCAGCTCGACGACGGCACGGTGGGTCGGGGACAGACTGGCAATGCAGGCCTGCAGATGGCGTGCGCGCTGGCGGTCTGCCGCGTCGGCCTCTGGGGACGACGGATCGGCCATCGGCACGTCATCGATGTCGACGGTGCCGCGCCATCGCCTGGCGGCACGCAAGCGGTGCTTCGTGCTCCGCCAGGCGATCGCCAGCAGCCACGTCGTCGGCCGTGCCTCGCCGCGAAACGTATCGGCCCTGTCCCAAACGGCGAGCATCGTGTCGTTGATCACCTCGTCGACGATATCCTGATCGCCGGCGATCCGCATGGCGAATCGCAGGACTCTTACGTAGTGGCGACGATAGAAGGCGTCGAAGGCCGTCCGATCGCCTCGACCAATCCGCCGCAAAAGGAACTCGTCGTCGACGACCGTCGCGGCGAGACGGTCGTCGAACGCCGTCGGGTCCTCGGACGACGGCTGCGGAGGCTTGCGTGTTCGCATTCAGCAGCGGCAACGCACGTGGCGACGTACGACCGTCACGTAAGTGCCTCGCCAATGCCGATCCGTTCAACGTCGAGTGGCCAATCGAGCATCAGTATCATCGCCTCACGCATCCGTGATCGCTTCGGCTGAGCAGTGCGGCGCGTAGCCGCAACCAAGGGGGTGTTGGCTTTTCCGGCCACATCACCAACCTCGGGAGATACACATGAAGATAGCATTGGTTGGCGCCGCGTTCGCGGCGCTTGCGTTCGTCGCGCCGGTGCAAGCCGTCGCGAAGGCCGTACAGGTCATCGGCGGCGAGACGCGCGTTGCGCTCGATTTCGCGACGCTGGAATCGGCGGCGAACCTGACGCTCGCCGGCGTGACGCCAGCGGTCAACACCGATACGGGCGGCAATGGCGTCGGCTTTTCCATCAATGGCCCCGACGTCGCGCCCGGCGCCAGGCCGAGCACGTTCAACTATGACCCGGCCGACCCGCTCAACACGCTCGCCGGCAGCATCGAGCACCGTGGCTCGGTGCTGTTCAACGAAGAAGCGATCATCGTCGGCAACTTCTCCATCACGAGCGCTGGCGGCAATCGGTTCGAGGTCGCGGACAATGTCGGCCTGAACATCGTTCTGTTCGATGCAATCGCCGACTTGTCGACGATCGTCGCCGACAACCGTTCCCTGTTCGTGGCGGGCGACCTCGCGGTATCGGCTGCGTTCGCCGATCTCCTGGAGACCGCCGGCCTTGCAGGAACCAACCTCGCCGGCGCGACCGTCGGCAGCTTCCAGGTCGATGCGATCGTCACGCCGTTGCCCGCCGGTGTGGCACTCTTCGGCACCGCAATCGCGCTGCTCGGAGCTGCACGCTTGCGTCGTCGTCAGACCTGAGCGGCGCCACGTTCGACTGCGGGGGCTCCGAGCCCCCGCCTTTCCTCCGCTCGTGGCACTTCCGCTTGCGCGCGAGGTCCCCAACGCGGACCGGCGCGACGCCGTTGGCGACCGGCACAGAGAACCATACACGATCAATGACGGCGGGGTGACCGAACCGAGCCCGGACGCTCAACGCCTGGACCGGCGCTTTGCCAGCGGCCCCGGGACACCGAGCGACAAACACCAATACTGACCGCCACGGCCACGGAACTCAGGACCAGTTCGAACGCCAATTCGAGGCGCGCAAGGGTCGGCCCAGCACTCGGCACCAGCCGGCCGATCGCCCCGTTGACGAGATCGGTACCGACCGAGCCGCAGGCGACCGCCGCGAATGCCGTGGTTTGCACGACCAAGAGGCCGCGCTCCGGCAAGGTGCACCGGCGCCAAGCGGCGACGACGACGACACCGAGCGCCAACGCGAGCAGCCCGAAATAGACGGCCTTGCCCACGAACAGGTCGACGCGCCAATGCGCCTCGACGAACACCAACGCCGCCCCGAGCGGGGCGGCAACCACCAAGTGAAACTTGCCGACGACCTCCACGAGCGCCAGTGCTGACGCGATCGCCAGCGCAGCGTAAGCGCGGCTGCCGGTCATGCGCCAGCCGACGATCATGGTCAGTACGATCAGCAAGACCTTGGCCGTCGCCAGCCAGTTGCCTGCGTCGGCAAGGACCGGCACCAGGCCCAGCGGGTCGACGACGCCCCACTTCCGGCCGGCGCGACAGAGCACGACGACGGTGTCCATCGCCAAGAGCACTGCGAGGAGGCGCCAGACCGCCGCATCGTCCAGCAGCGCCCGACCGAGGCCGCGCACATGGCCCACCACCGTGGCTTCGCGCTGCAGCATCAGGGCGCCATCGGCACCATACGAGCGCCCGCCTCCGGGCTCGGCACGGCAACGTCGCGGGCGATCGGGACGATGGAGGCGATTGCGCCGTTCCTTCGAGCGGTCAGAGGCGGTCGAACGCTTGCACGGCCGCGACGCTCGCACAACGGAGGGCCTGCTTCTCGGCCGACCTGTTCAACCCCTACCGCACGAAGGTACGCCGCGCACCCACGACGGAGCGGGGACTTGCGCCATCGACGATGTGGACCCGTCAATCGCCAGCGGTGATCCGCCGCGCCCCGTCGGTGTCGACCGTCATGCCGGAACGGAGCGCGTTGAAAAGCGATGGCGTCCAAGGCCAATACCTGCATCTCGTTCCGTAGAGATGGGCGGCGACCCGAGCGCCGACAGCCAGGTTCACGTCCGGGCCCGGAAGCAGGATCGCCGCCGGGCTGACACAGCGGTGCAACGCCTCGGCGACACCGCCCGGGGTCACCGCCGAGCCTCTGGATCCGGACATCACCAGGATCGAGTCAGCCACGCTTCGACCCCGCTCCGAATGGCTGCGGTCGATGATCCGGCCGTCCGCGGGATCGAAACCGCCCCAGAAGCTGAGTGGCTCGGTGAGCCTCTCGACAGGCCCAGGCGCACGGGCGCTGACGAGGACCTGGCTAGCGCTCGTCGCCCAAGCGCCGACGCTCAGGACGCGACCACCCAGAATGCGTCGGACCAGGTCCTTGCGTCGCGGGCGACGTCACCGCGAACGGTGCTCTCGACACGGTCTTCCAACGTCCCGAACGCCACGTCGACGTCGAGCATGCCGGGCGCGCAGGAGGCCCACTTGGCAGCATTGGTCATCACCCGACCTCGACAGCCCCACACGACCGGGCTGAAACAGGTGTAGGTGCCGACCAACACCGTCACACCGGCTCACCCCAACGCTGCCAGCCAACCGCGTTTCGCGGCCAACGCCGCCGTATGAACCGACGATCGTCGAGCCCGACGAACCGTTCGAACTCACCGAGCGAGAAGTGCGGGTGCAGAACGCGACCATCGCGATCGGGCCGTCCGCGGCGATCGAGAGCGAGTCCCGGGCCCGCAGTAGATCCTCCGGTACGAGCTGGTGGGCACGGTCCGGCGGCGGGCCATGGAGTGCCGCCTCGAGCGACGGCACTTCGGGCGTTACGGCGACTGCATGGAACATCTCGATCCCGCCGGAGGCAGCGCCTGCTGCCGCGAGCACCTTCAGACCATCCGACGAAGTGGACGTCGGCCAGGAACGCCGGGTCCGCGTCGTCACGGACCTCCCGCAGCACGAGGCTTGCCGGCACCGTGTTGGTCCAGGCAGGAGTGCCGACGCGGAGGCCCTGCCCCACCATCAGGCGGGCGAAGTCGACGTGCGCGTAGCGTCTCTCCGGGACACGGCGTACCGATGATCTCGGCGGCACTGACGACCAGCTGCATCGCGAACCGCATGCCCTCCCCAGCTTCGCCGGCGAGCCATGCCCGTTCTAGAGCGTCAGCGTCGGTTCCGCCTTCGACGGTCCGGTCATCCTGCAGCGCTGAAGGCGACGTCGCAGCCGTCGAGGCTGTCCGGCAGACCGAGGGCCGTCAGGTCGGCACCGAGCGGCATGGCGTCCAGGCCGTAGTTGACCGCGGCATACCCATCGGCGGTACGCCTGATCCGCACCCCCTCGGGCAGCGCGCGCGGCGCCAGCCCGGCAGCACGGACCACATCCTCGATCAGCCGCGCCATGGCGATCTCGTCGGGCCAACCGCAGAGATAGCGCACGCGCCCTTGCGCCAGCACGGCTGGCCAGCCGTCGACCGTGCGCTCCATCACCATCGCGTCGCCCTCGACCTTCTCACGCCAGCCCGTGAACGCCCCACCCTGGGCCAGGGGCACGGCCATGTCAGCGCGCAGCGATTCCACGCGGACGACCCGCGCATCGAGCAGTGTCGGCGGCAAATCGGGCGGCAGGCGGTCGGGGATCCGCATGGCGCCGGTCTTGCTGCCGGTGCGCGGGCCGATGATCGCGACGCCCGAGAAGCGCGCCAGCGCTTCGATGAGAGCCGGACGCCAGGTCGTCAGCCCAGGCACGGCAACGAGCCGATAGCCTTCGACGTCGCCGACATCGGGCGGCAGGATGTCGATCGAGAGGCCGTGCCGTCGGCACGCTCGATAGACCTCGAAAATCAGGGCGAAGTAGTCGAGCGCCTGCCCCTGCGGTTGGACCGTCCAAGCCCAAGCCGACTCGTAGTCGAAGACGATGGCCGCCTCCGACGCGCCCGTGCCGGCGATCGGCCGCGCCTCCAGTTCGGCCGCGACTTGGCGAACCTCCGCCAACGCCGGTGCGGCGACACCGTCCGGTCGCTCCAGGCCCGCATGCATCTGCTCCTGGCCGAACGGTGCCTGCCGCCAGCGAAAGAAGCTCACGACCTCGGCGCCGTGGGCGAACGCCTCCAAGGCCCAGAGCCGCACCATGCCTGGCGCCGGATCAGGGTTGTACGGTGCCCAGTTCACCGGGCCCGGTTGCTGTTCCATGACCCAAAGCCGGCCTCGGCCGACCGTTCGGTAAAGATCATGGTGGAACGCCTGGAAGTCGGGATCGCCCTGGCGAGCGTAGTGTCGTTGGTGCTCCACGCTGGCCACGGCGCGGTCGAGCAGGAAGCCGAGCGGGTAGCTGTCCCAGGTCGCGACGTCGAGGTCGCGACCGACCTCGAAGTGATCGAAGTCGATGATCCGTCCCATGTAATTGTGGAGCAACGGCCGGCCGGAGCTATGTGGCCGGACGGCCGCTGCCAGCGCGCGGTTGAACTCGACGACCTGGTCCGCGGCGAACCGCCGGAAGTCCATTGCGTGGGCCGGATTGGGCTCGGTGACCGTGCAATGCGGCAGCTCGACCTCGTCGAAATCGCCGTACTCCATCGACCAGAAGACGTTGCCCCAGGCACCGTTGAGGTCGGCGATCGACCCATAGCGCCGCCGCAGCCACTGGCGAAAGCCTGCAGCAGCAGCGGGCGACCAGGACAAGGTCGTGTCGTGGCAACCATACTCGTTGTCGAGTTGCCAAGCGCCGACCGCGGGATGGCGGCCGTAGCGCTCCGCCATGGCTGAACTGATCCGGACTGCTTCGGCGAGATAGCCCTTGTGGCTGAAGTCGTAGTGGCGACGCGAGCCGAACGTCCGGAGCCGTCCGTCCGCGTCGACTGCCAGCATGTCGGGGCAGCGGTTCACCAGCCAACGGGGCGGAGTCGCTGTCGGCGTCCCCATGACGATCGCAAGATCTGCGTCCGCCAGCGTTCGAACCGCACGGTCCAGCCAGTCCCACTCGAACTGGCCCGGTCGCGGCTCGATCCGGCTCCAGGCGAACTCACCGATCCTGACCCAGCGGATCCCGCTCGCGACCATGCGCGCCGCGTCGCCCGACCAGCGCTCCTCGGGCCAATGCTCGGGGTAGTAGCAAACACCGAGCGACCTCGTGGTCATGTGGCGGCGGCGTCCCGACGCCTCGCGGACCTCGACGAACCCCCGGTCACTTCACCGCGCCGAGGGTCAACCCGGCGATGAAGTGCTTCTGCATCAGGAAAAACATGAGAACCGGCGGAATCGCCGCGACGATCGCTCCGGCGGACACCAGATGCCACTGGGCGATCCACTGGCCATTGAGCGAATAGAGGCCAGCCGTTACCGGCATGGCGCCGGCACCCTGAGTCAACACCGTCGCCCAGAAATAGTCGTTCCAGATGAACGTGAAGATGAGCACCGACAACGCCGCGATCGCCGGCCGCATCAGCGGCACGACCACGAACCAGAAGATCTTGAGTTCCGACACGCCCTCGACACGCGCCGCCTCGATCAGCTCGAACGGCAACGATTTGATGAAGTTGCGCATGAAGAGCGTGCAAAAACCGGTCTGGAACGCAACGTGGAACAACACGAGGCCGAGGTGGGTGTCGTAGAGGCCGAGATGTAGGGTGAGGTCGCGCACCGGCACCATCAGGATTTGGAACGGCACGAAGTTGCCGGCGATGAACAAGAAGAAGATGAGGAGGTTGCCCTTGAAGCGATAGACGGCGAAGGCAAAGCCGGTGAGGCAGGAAAGCGCCACCGCGCCGATCACCGTTGGGATGGTGATGATGAACGAGTTGGCGATGAACGCGCCGAGCTCGGTCTGGGTGAAGATGGCCGTGTAGTTCTGAACGGCGTTGAACGACGACGGCCAGCCCCAATAGTTACCGGCGGCAATGTCCGCCTGGCCGCGGATCGAGGTCACCGCCACCGCGAGCAGCGGGATCAGCCAGACGATCAAACTGATGGGCAGTGCGACTTGGTAGAGGCCGCGCATCGTCGGCGGGCGGGACTGGATCGGACGTGGAAACATCAGCGTCCGTCCCGCTCGGCACGCCACATGTGCCAGAGGAAGCCGGAGATGTAGATCATCATGATCAGGAACAGGACGACGGCGATGGCGGCGCCGTAGCCCATGCGGAAGCCGTACTCACCTAGCGCCTGCTCGTACATGTAGAAGGCAAGCACCCGCGACGAGCCGTAGGGGCCGCCGTCCGTCATGATCGAGACCAGATCGAACGACCGCAGCGCGCCGATCACGGTCACGACGACGGCGATGAAGGTGGCGGGGCGCAGCTGGGGCAGCACGATGAACCAGAGCATTCGCCAACCCTTCGCGCCGTCGAGGCGACCGGCCTCGATCTGCTCGGGGTCCACGGCGTTCAGGCCCGTGAGGTAGAGGATCATGCAGTACGCGGTTTGCGGCCAGAGACCTGCGGCGATGATACCGTAGGTGACGAAGCGATCGTCGGCGAGGATCGCCACCGGCCCAAGGCCGAACCAGCCGAGCACCAGGTTCAAGAGGCCGAAGGACGGATCGTAGAACCAGGCGAAGACCAGGCCGACCACCACCTGGCTGATCACGAACGGAAAGAAGAACAGCGACTTGTACAAGCGGATGCCGACGACCGTCTGGTTCAAGAACAGGGCAACGAACAGACCGAACGGCACCGCCAGCATGTAGAATACGAGCCACAGCACGTTGTTGTAGAGCGACGTGTAGAACGCATAGTCACTCCACAACTCGACGTAATTGGCGAGGCCGATCCAGGTGGCGGCACCGATGCCGTCCCAGTCGTAGAAACTGATCCAGATCGACTCGAAGATCGGGATGATGACGTAGATCAGAAACATGAAGGCGCCGGGGGCGATGAACAGCCACGGCGCCAGCTGCCGCTGGTTCCGGCGCCACCAGCCGGCCGACGACGTCGCGGTGCCGTCGGCGAGGGCGGTCGAACTCACCGCTTTGCCCGCACCCCGTCAGTAGACGCGGCTACGGACGTTCTCCAGCCGGTCGAGGATGCGGTCGCGGTTCTCCGGCCGCACCATGAACTCCTGAAACCCCTCCATGCCGGCCTTGGCCATCTCGGCCGGCGCGTCGCGGTCGTAGAACTGAGCGAGGGCATGGGCGTTGGACAGCATCACAAACCCCTGAGCCAGGATCTCGTCGTCAGGCACGGTCGCGTCCTTGTTGACCGGCAGTTGGCCGAGCAGCGCGTTCATCTCGCTCTGCACGTCAGCGCGAGCGAGGTAGGCGAGGAATGCCTTCGCGTCCTCCTTGTTGGAGGCGCCGGAGGGGATGTGGAGCGTGTCGGTCGGCGCATCCTCGGCCATCGGGACCGACGGGTCGATGACCGGGAACTGCATGAAGCCGATCTGGTCGTCGCTCAGCCCGCCCTGACGGAACAGATCGACGGCGAAGTTGCCCATCAAGTACATCGCCGCATCGCCATTGACGAAGAACGGCACCGCCTCCTGCCAGTCATAGGCGGCGTGATTCGCCAGGAAATAGCCGGGCTCGACCAGCTCTTCCCACTTGTCGAACACGGCTCGCACGCTGTCGTCGGTGTAGGGGATCTTGCCGGCGGTCAGGTCCATGTGATGCTCGTAGCCGTTGACCCGCAGGTTCAGGTAGTCGAACCAACCGCCGGTCGGCCAAAGCGCTTTGGTCCCAATGGCGAAGGGCGTGACACCGTTCTCCTGCAGCGTTGCAGAGGCCGCCTTCAGTTCGTCCCAGGTGGTCGGAACCTCGATGCCATGTTCGGCGAAGATGTCCGGTCGGTAGTAGATGCCCCACTGGTAGTAGGTGTAGGGAACGCCCCACTTCTCGCCGTTCATCTCCATCGCCGATGCCGCCGAGGCCAAGGTATCGTGGAGGCCTTCGGCCTCCCACACGTCGGTCACCGGCTCGAAGAGCCCGGCATTCACGTAGGGCGCCATGCGGTTGCCGGCGTACCAACCGGCGATGTCCGGCGGCTCGGCCGTGAGGAAGTTGCGGATCGCCGTCTTGTAGCCTTCGTGGTCGAAGTTGTTCCAGACGATCTCGACCTCCGGGTTCTCCGCTTTGAACCCCTCCATCAAGCGTTCCATCGCCGCTTTGGGTGCAGGGTCCGAGGTGTCGGTGTTGATCACGAGTTCGCGGGCGAGCGCCGGCGACAGTGCGAACAGGCTCGCCAGGGCCAGCGCCATGGTCCGGTTCATCGTTCAACTCCCTGTTGTCGGGCCGACGCCGAGGCCGATCCCTTTGCTCGTTTTGATCTTGATTCCCGTGTGCAGAGCGGCCGAATGAATGTCAACGCCGGCGGGCGGGGTCGGGCCGCGGCGACGCTGATGCTCGAAGGATCGACCAGGGAGGTGAGGATGTCCGGCCTGTCGCTCGAAGGCGTCGTCAAGCGGTTCGGCGCGACCGCCGTGCTCCACGGCGTCGATCTGCGGATCGAGGAGGGGGAGTTTTGCGTGTTCGTCGGCCCCTCAGGCTGCGGCAAGTCCACCCTGTTGCGTATCATCGCCGGCCTCGAGGAAGCGACGGCCGGGACCCTCCACATCGGCGGCCGCGACGTCACCAACATCGACCCTGCCGAACGCGGCGTCGCGATGGTCTTCCAAACCTACGCCCTCTACCCGCACATGACCGTCGCCGAGAACATGGGCTTCGGGCTGCGCATGGCCGGTCGACCCCGGGCCGAGATCGACGAGCGGGTCGGCCGGGCGGCAACGATCCTCAAGCTTGGCGAGCTGCTCAACCGCAAGCCGAAGGCGCTGTCGGGCGGGCAGCGGCAACGCGTCGCCATCGGCCGGGCGATCACGCGCGATCCGGGCGTGTTCTTGTTCGACGAACCACTCTCCAACCTCGATGCGGAACTCCGCGTCGAGATGCGCCTCGAGCTGGCGAAGCTGCATCGCACCCTCGGATCGACGATGATCTACGTGACGCACGATCAGGTCGAAGCGATGACACTCGCCGACAAGATCGTCGTGCTCCGGGCGGGGATGATCGAGCAGGTCGGCTCACCCCTGGAGATCTACGACGACCCGGCCAACCGCTTCGTCGCCGGGTTCATCGGCTCACCGAGCATGAACTTCGTCGACGGCGAAGCGCGTGACGGTCACATCCGAGCGACGGGCATCGTCGCCAACGGCCCGCTTGGCCAAGCCGCCGCGGCCACGAACGCACCGATCCAGCTCGGGATCAGACCGGAGCACCTTGCCGTGACCGCAGGCAACGCGTTCACCATCGACGTGATCGAGCATCTCGGCGGAGTCTCGTATCTGCATCTGGAAGCAGCGGACGGCACGCGCCTCGTCGCCGAAGCCCGAAGCGCCCGCGGTGCCCGCCCTGGCGAACGGGTCGCCGTGACTGCCGACGCGGCTCATCTGATGGCGTTTCGCGCGGACGACGGCGCACGCATCCGCGCCGCCTGAGCTTCCGCGCGCAGGTTCGTCGGTTTCCGCTTGGAATCGACGCCGGGGGCTAGGGTAGCCGTTCGGCGAGCCCGAACGTGGCGACCGCCCGGGCGAGCAAGGTCGCGCCGGCTTCGATGTCCGGCCAACCGGTGGTCTCGTCCGGCGCGTGGCTGACGCCACCGACCGAGGGAACGAAAACGAGCGCTGCCGGCACGTGGCGCGCGAAGGTCTGCGCGTCGTGCCCCGCGCCCGAGATCATGCGCTGGGTGGCGAGGCCGCTCGCCAAAGCGAGTTGCTCCATCTTGTCGGCCAGACCGGCGTGCAGTGCGGTCGGTGGCAGCCAACTCTGCTGCTTGACCGTGGCCTTGAGCCCGTAGGTGGCCGCGGCTTCGTCGATGGACCGTCGGCAAGCGTCGGCGACCGCACGCATCGCGGGTTCGTCGATGTCACGACCGACCAGCGAGAAGACCGCCTCGCCGGCGATGCTCAACGGGAAGTTCGGACGCAGATCGACCTTGCCGATGGTCAACCGCGTGTCGGGGCTGCCGACGGCGCGCGCAATCTCGTCGAGCGACGCGCCGAATGCAGCGAGACCACTGAAAGCGTCGCGCCGCAGGGCCATGGGCGTCGTACCCGCGTGGTTGGCCGCACCGGACAGCTTCACCGTCCAGTTGAAAACGCCCGACACGGCATCGACGATCCCGATCGCGTCGCCACTGGCCTCCAGAATCGGACCCTGCTCGACGTGCAGCTCCAAAAACAGCGCGATGGTCTTCGGATCGCGGGCCACGTTGGCCCGCGGATCGAGTTCGCGATCGACCATGGCATCGATCAAGCGATTGCCGTAGTCGTCGACGGCCTGCTCGATCCACGCGGCATCGACTTCGCCGCACAACGCTTGGCTGCCCAGCATACCGCCGAACCGACCTTCCTCGTCGGCGGTGCTGACGACCTCGATCGGCCGAACCGGATCGAGCTTGGCGTCCTGCATGGCGCGCACGGCCTCGAGCGCGGCACACACGCCCAACGTGCCGTCGAAGGGGCCCCCTTCGGGCACCGTGTCGAGATGCGAGCCGACCAGGATCGACGGCCCCTTCCCTCGGTTCCACCGACCGATGACATTGCCGACACCGTCCAATCGCGGTTCCAGACCGACGTCCATCATGCGCCCCAGCAACCAGCTGCGGCCGGCCATGTCGGCATCCGAGAAGCTCGGGCGGTTGATGCCGGGTCGTCCGTCGACCTGACCCAAGGCATTGACCGCGTCGATATCGTTGCGCAGGCGCGTCGCGTCGATCGTGAGATCGGCGGGCGCAATCCGCTTTCGGCCGACGATGGCGTGGCTCCCCCATGACGACGCGTTTTGTCGCTCTTCTCACGTCGGCTCGGAGAAGCCCATAGCCGACGATGTACGAGACACGAACGTCCATAGGCCCGACGCGAACGACACCGAGACCGTATCGCCGATCACAAGTGCCCGCCACCGCTGCGGCTCGACGTCGCCAGCATCGATTCGACCAAGTGCGGGTAGATGTACCGCATCGATCGGGCTTCGGCCGATCGCCAAACCGCTGCACCGCTACCTCGTCACCGACATGGTGCCGGCCTTTCGCGATCCAAAGACCGAGCTACCGGTCAGTGGCTGGAGAACACCATGGAGCGGATGCCGGTCCTTGCCGATCGCAGGATCAGGCGGACCGTCCGCGGAGCGATCACCCGCCCGCCCGACGGCAACATGTTGCTCGGTTCGTCAGGCGTCCGGTGCTTCTGGCTCTGCTATGGCTCGCAGTTCAGCGTCGCGTGGGGACCGGGTGCCGGCAAGTCTCTCGCTCAGTGGATGGTCCACGGCGTTGCCGACATCGCCATGAACGCCTTCGATTCCCTCTGCTTCGGGGCACGGGTCGACGACGACTGCCGGCCGACCAAGGCCAAGGAAGACTGCCTGCCGCGCCACGAGATCCGCGCGGCGATCCACGTGATCGGCATCTACTGCGAGGTGCCCAGGCGCTGGAGTGCTTCCCTGCGGCGCGCAAGGTCCTGGAAGCCGAATGTCGCCTCTGAGCGCGGCGGCCCGCTGGACGCGGCGCATCGCCGACACTCAAGTGGCGAGTTCGGCCCATACCGGCCAGTGGTCCGAGCCCTCGGCGTCAGTCGAGATGCCGGCAGCGCGGACCCTGGACGCCAAGTCCGACGAAACGAACACGTAGTCGATGCGTTCGCCCCGCGGGTAGCTGACGCCATCGATCTCGTCGTGGCCGGCGGTGACCCAGGCGTCGACGAAGCCGTCGCGATTGGCGAGCCGGCCGTAGCCTTCGGTCGATGGACCGACCACACGAGCGTACTCGGCACTGCCGGGCGCGCAGTTGAAGTCGCCCATCAGCACGGCTTCTCGTGGCATCGGCGGCATCGCCCCCTCGGTCCAACCCGCGTCCGGGTCCGGGTGACCACCACACCATGCCCCGCCCTCACCATAGGCCCGCCGGTGGATGTCCAGGATCGCTTCGACCTGCGGTAGGCGCGTCTCCGGGCAAAGGTGCGAGAGGTGGATCGAATAGACCCGGAGCGCGCCAGTTGGTGTGTCGACGACTCCTTCCAGCACGCCCTGCTGGATCGAGTGCTGACGAAGCGTGCCGAACTTGGGCAGCGGGAAGTTTCGGCTCGACAGGATCGGCGTCTTCGACAGCAGCATCGTCCCGAACTGACGCCGGCGGTTGGGCGCCGTCGCCGTACCGGCATGGATGTCGAGATTGGCGCCGAAGACCCAATGATGGTCCGGCAAGTGTTCGGCCAAGACCGCCGGTTGATCGACTTCACCCGAACGCTGCCAGAAGCGCTCGACCTCCTGCAGCGCGATGACATCGGCGTCCCGCACCTCGTCGGCGATACGCGCCAAGTCGTAGTGACCGTCCCGACCGAGACCGTATTGGATGTTGTAGGAGAGGAAGCGCATCATCGTAGCTCCAGATCGGCGACGAGAACGTCGTGGTCGGCGAGAACGGTCCCGTCGCGGCCAACGGCGGGGATCGTCAGCGGCCGCGACGCGGCGACGTCGCGCACGAGCATCCAGTCCAGGCGCAACAAGGGAACCGGCGGCTCGTGCGGCCGCAAGCGCTGGGTCGGTCCAGGCGCATTCGCCGACTGCCAGCCAAAGCCCGCCTGGCGAGCGGCGGCGAAGAGCGGTTCGTCGCTCGGCGCCGCCTCATCCATGACCGCGCCGGAGCCTGCCTTCTTGGTGTTGAGGTCGCCAGCCACGACAGCCGGCGACGCGCGACCCAACGAGCCGAGAAGCGTCCGCATTTGGTTGGCGCGATGCGCCGCATCGCTGTGGCTCTCCAGATGGATCGCGCAGAGCGTCAGCGGCCCCCCTGCGAGCGCCACGTCGGCAGCGAGCCCGATCCGGCCACCGACCCGTCGCTCGCCTTTGCGCGACCCGTCGAACCAGGCGCCGTCGTCACCCAGGCGTACCAGCCGATCCGCCGATAGCGGAACGCGGCTGAGGATCGCGGCGCCGTGCAGCCCCCCGTCGTTGATTGCGCCGGCGTGGGCCGCGCGCTCCGCCGGGTCGCCGAGACCCAGCTCGACGAATTCGACCGCGAACCGGAAGCTCATACTCAGCTGGACGGCGAGATCGGCGACGGTATGGCGGTTCCCCGACCGCGCCATGCCGCAGTCGACCTCGGTCAACAGGATCACGTCGGCTTCGACCACGCGGAGCAACTCCGCAGCCGCTTCGACGTGCTTCAGACGCTCGGCGTTCCAGGCGGCGACCCTCACGGCCGAGCCGGCTTCGGACGTCGGCCGGTCGACGGCCTCGATCCCGTGCAAGCAAGCGGCCTCGGCGGCCAGCGCTTGGTGACGTTCGTGCGCCGCCGCCAACGCCATGCGCCGCCACTCGGCGCTCGGTGCCGGCAAGGCTGCAACGCGTGCAGTCACGACGCGGCTGCTCACGGGCCGAATCCGATCCGGGCGTCGGGCAGCAAAGCCTCGCTTGCCGCGTCGAACAGCAGGGCATCCGTGTCGTCGACACGGAAGGTGGTCCCCTCGCCGATCCGGGGCCCGGTTGCCTGGGCAGGCGCGAGCGCCCGGATCCGGCCAAGCGGCGTGTCGACGACGTAGAGCGCCTCACGGCCCATCGGTTCGACGTCGACGACCTCCCCCGGCATTCCCGGTGCGCCGAGCGTCAGGTGTTCGGGCCTGATCCCCAAAACCACCGGCCCCGACGCCGCCGACACCTCGAGGTCCCGGTCACCGACGCGCAGTCGTCCGCCCGCTGCCTCGCCTCCGACGAGGTTCATGGGCGGCGAGCCGATGAACCCGGCGACGAACAGTGATGCCGGCCGACGGTAGAGATCGTCGGCGGTGCCGATCTGTTGGATCGTCCCCTTTGCCATGCAGATGATCCGATCGGCCATCGTCGTGGCTTCGATCTGGTCGTGGGTGACGAGCACGGTCGTGACGCCCAGCTTCCGCTGGAGCGTCTTGATCTCGCTCCGCATCGCCAAGCGCAGGGTGGCGTCGAGATTGGACAGCGGCTCGTCGAGCAGCAACAACTGCGGCTCCTTGACGAGCGCGCGGGCCAAGGCGACGCGTTGCTGCTGGCCACCCGAGAGCTGGCCCGGCATCCGCTCCAACAGGTCGTCGACCCGTACCAGCGCCGCGGCCTCGCGGACCCGCCGCTCCGCGTCCGCGCCCTGGACGCCACGAAAACGAAGCGGAAATCGAATGTTCTTCGCAACGGTCATGTGCGGATAGAGAGCATAGGACTGGAAAACGATGCCGACATTGCGGTGGCGCGCCTCGACGTCGTTGACAACCGCCGCATCGAAGCGGATCGAGCCCTCGCTCGGCGCGTAGATGCCGGCAAGCATGAACAACGTCGTCGACTTCCCGCAGCCGGATGGACCCAGCACCGCAACGAACTCGCCGTCTGCAATCGCCAGATCGGTGGGCTCCACCGCCGTCACGTCACCCCAGCGCTTGGCGACCCGGTCCAGTTCGATACGTGCCACGATCTACCCCTTGATACCGCCGAGCGTCATCTGCGTCAGATACTTCTGACAAAACAAATACAACAACAACGACGGCATCACGTAGAAGACAGCAACGGCCGCCACCGCGCCATAGTCAACACCCATGATATCTTCCGAAACCCAAAATATGTAGAGGCTCATCACCCAATTTTGTTTATCGAAAAGCAATGTTCGGACGAATACGTACTCTTCCCAGCCCTTGATGAACGAGAACACGCCGACCGCCAGCAGGCCGACCCGGACCTGCGGCAGGACCACGTACCAGAAGGCCTGGCGCCGCGACGCGCCGTCGGACAGCGCACTCATCTCGATGTCCCACGGCACCGCGTCGAAGAAGCCCTTCATGATGAAGACGGCGAACGGCAGCTCCAGGGTGGTGATGACCAGGATCACCCCAGTCAGGGTGTCGAGCAGCCCGATCCAGTACATCATGAGGAAGATCGGGATGATCAGCGTCATCGCCGGAAAGGCGTGAAGGACCAAAAGCGCCTGAAGGAAGCTGGCGCGACCGGCGAAGTTGAAGCGCGAGAGGTAGTAGGCGGCGAGCGTGCTGACGCCGAGGACCATGACGGTCTGCACGGTCGCCAACACCAGTGAGTTGAAGAAGGCTGTCCAGACGCTGGGGAATTGGGACTCGACCGTCGCCTGGCGTCGGCCTTCCAGGTCCTGGACGAAGTTGGGGTTGGAGAGGAACGCGAAGTTGTCGAGATGCAACTCGGGGCCGATCGACCAGGCGATCGCGACACCGGCGAGCACGATCACGGCGCTCGCGCCGTAGAGCTTGGCCATCGGCCGGTGCAGGACGAGGTTGAGCGCGCCGATCGCGACCACTGCCGGCACCAGGATCGCACAGGCCCGCCATAGAACGATACTCTCGACGCCGCCGGTCCGGGCCGACAGGGCGATCGTGAACATCCAGAAGTAGGGCAGGAGAATCGGTAGCGATACCGTGACCAGAAACGCGACCAGCAGCCCCGAGCGGACCTGGCGATCGCGCCGCCCGCGGGCAGCTAGACCGTCCCAATGCGCCTGGCTTTGCAGCGCTGGTGCAGCCGGCGTCTCGTCGGCGACGAGCGTCTTCATTGCACCTCGATCCGTGGCTGGTGCAGTAACCGCGCCATGTTGAAGAAGCGCCACATCAGCAACGACGCAGCGATGCCGATCGCGACCAAGACCAGAGCGAGTGCGGCACCATAGGCGTATTGACCGCTCTCGAACGCGCGCTTGTAAACGTAGAGGGCAAACACGGTCGTGTCGTAGAACGGCCCGCCATCGGTGATCAACCAGATGTATTCGAAGCTGACCAACAAGGAGAGTGTCTGGTAGACGGTGATGAACGACAACGGCCAGCGGATCTGCGGCAGCACGATGTGCCAAGCGATCGCCAGGGGGCCGGCGCCGTCCGCCCGCGCAGCGTGGAACAGGTGGTCAGGGATGGCGCGGATCGCGCTCGTGAAGATGATCATCCCCATCGACGCGCCGATGAACCCGTTCGCGAGCACGATCAACAGCATCGGGTGGTTGCTCATGAGGTCCACCGGCTCCAGCCCGAACACCCCGGTCAGCACCTGGTTCATCAGCCCACGCTCGGTCGGGCCGGCGACCCACGACCACAGCAATGCATAGACGACCGACGGGCTCATCCGCGGCAGCAGCCACACGGCTCTGAAGAACCCGCCGACCCGGTCGGGTACGGCGGTGGTCGTGAGCGCGAGCAACAAGCCGAAGGTGACGTTGAAGATCGCCAGCGTCGTCAGAACGTAGACGAGGGTCAGCGCCAGGGTTTGGGCAATCCGCCGGTCCTGCGTCACCATCCGCTCGAAGTTGGCAGTGGTGAGTTCCGTGATCTGCAGGGACCGGCCCATGTCGGTGAAGGCGACGAAGATGTCGACCACGACCGGCGCGATGAAGAAGAAGAACAGCAACAGCGTCACTGGTCCCAGGAACAGGACCATGTTCTGGAACTGTCGCGCGGCGAGATTGGCGGCCGGGCGGGTCATCGGTCAGGGCGCGGGCGGGCTGATCGACACCAGCCCGCCCACCAGCCTCAGTCGAGCAAGATCACCTCGTCGCCGAGCTCGGACTCCAGTTCGCTGACGACGAAAGCCGCGGCTTCCTTCGGGTCCAGCCGGCCGGTCTCCACTGCCTGGATGCCCTTGTAGATGATCGCGTTGTACTGCCCGATCATAGCGTGGTTGGGCATGTAGTCGGCATAGCGGAGCAGCGGCGCGCCTGCGACCAGCGGCCAACCCTCGTCGAGGAAGCGCGGCATCGCCACCTGGCCGTAGTTGATCGGGGTGTGGCCCGTGGTGACGGCGTGCTCGGTGTTCAGCACGTGCTGGCTGGCGAGGCCAACCAGATAGGCAGCCAACTCCGGGTGCTCGCTCTCCGCCGATACCACGTAGATGATCGGGTGGCTGAGATTGGCCGGGCGCCCACCCTGCTCAGCCGCCGGACTGTGTGTCCAGCCGATCGCCTCGAAGTACTCGTCCGGCCCCTCCAGCCCGCGCGCCTCGAGTTGGGGCGGGACGTTCCAGATGCCGTGGAACTTGATGAAAGCGGTCCGGTCGCTGCGGAACGACGCGTGCACTTCGTCCCAGGACCACGAGGTCATGTTGGCCGGAATCACGCCCTGGTCGACCGCGTACTTCAACCAATCGAAGAAAGCAGCGAGACTCGTCTCGGAAATCTGGAGCTTCGCCTGCTCTTCGTCATATGGGTCGATGCCGAAACTCGCCATCAGCATCTGGAAGTCGGGACCGACGTTCGGCCGGTGGACGATGCCGTACTGGGCAGCTCCGCCGTCGACCACCTCTTTGGCGAGGTCCGTCATATCGTAGATCGTGAACTCGCCGGACTCGACCGCCGCCGGCAGCCCCTCGATGAACTCCTCGGACTTGCCGATCTGCCGCAGCATCTCCTTGTCGTAGAAGAACATGCGGATTTCGCTGTCCTGCGGAATGCCGTAGACGCCGCCCTTGTAGGCGACCGACGCCCACAAGCCGTCGATCATGTCACCGTAGAATTCGGGATTGGCGGCGATGTGGTCGTCGAGCTGATAGGCCAAGCCCTCCTCGACGAACGCCCCGATCCACTCGTGGGCCGCAACGTAGATGTCGGGTCCTCGGTCGACGGCGAACGCCTTCAGGAGATCGAGAGCGTCGGCATCGAACCCGGCGGCGTTGTTCTCGAACACCTCGACGGTGACCCGCGTGTCGGTGCCGGTGGCGGCGAGCATCCGGTTGAGCTGTTCCGACGCCGCGACGATGTTGCCGGCGCGGAGCGGGCCAGAACGATCCGCTCGCGACCACACTTGCAGCGTGATCTCTTCGGCATCGACCGTCGGCGCGTGGGCCAACGTGGCAACCGTCAGCGCGGTCGCCGCCAGCATGTTTCGCAACATCGTCACGGTTCGGTTCCCCCCTGGCCATCCGTTCACGCGCTTTGATGACGCGGTGAGGTGGCAGAACCGTGACAGGTCGGGCATCGCAGCCGTTTCGCCAGTGGGAACGCGCCAGCGGCGATCTCGCCGGCCTTGCCCTGGCCGCGCGCGGTGATGGTCGACCCGCGCGCGGCCCCGGCGCCCCCTGGTGGAGAGCTACAGCCGGTCGACGGCGGCTCGGACCATGGCGTCGGCCGTGATCCCGAAATGCTCGAACAGGTCTTCCTGCGGGCCCGAGGCCCCGAAGCTCTCCATGCCGACAAAGGCGCCGTCCTCGCCGATGAAGCGCTCCCAACCGAGGCCGCAAGCCGCCTCGACGGCGACACGCGCGGTGCCGCGACCGAGGATCGTCGCCCGGTAGGCCTCGTCTTGCTCGCCGAACAGCTCCCAGCACGGCGCCGAAACGACGGCCGTCGGTACGCCGCGCGCTTGCAGGGCGGCCCGTGCGGCCAACGCGATTTGAACCTCGGAGCCGGTGGCGAAGAGCGTACAGCGCCGCTCGCCGGTGGCGTCCGCCAGGACATAGGCGCCACGCGCCGAGAGGTTCTCGGCCGCCGCGTCGCGCACCGGAGGCAGCGGCTGCCTGGAGCAGATCAGGACGCTCGGACCGTGGCGCCTGGCGAGCGCCGCCTCCCAGCACTCGACGACCTCGATCGGGTCCGCTGGGCGGAACACGTGGAGGTTGGGCATGGCGCGCAAGCTCGCCAGGTGCTCGATCGGCTGATGGGTTGGCCCATTCCGACCAATGCCGATGGAGTCGTGGCTGAAGCCGAACAGGACAGGCAGGCCCATCAGCGCCGCCATGCGCAGCGAATGCCGCTCGTAGTCGGAGAACACAAGAAACGTGATGCCGAAGGGCACAACGCCGCCGTGGGCCGCCATGCCGTTCATCATCGAACCCATGGCGAACTCGCGAACGCCGTAGTGCAAATAGCGCCCGGTTCGGTCGCCCGCCGTGAAAGGCGCGAGCCGACGCTTGTGCTTGGTCGCGGCTTCCAGGTCAGGCGCCCCGCTCACCAGCTCTGGAATCGCATCGCTGAGCCGATCGATGACCTCGCCCGAAGTCTGGACCGTCGGCTGGGTCGGCCGCCCGGTCGCGTAGCTGGACTTCAGCTCGGCGCAGGCCGCGGCGACGCCGTCCGGGAGCCGTGCTGCCATCAGCCGTTCGAACTCGGCCCGCTCGTCGCCCGCGGCTGCAGCCAACCTCGCCGCCCAGGCTTCGCGGGCTCCAGCACCACGTCGGCCGGCAGCGCGCCAGGGCTTCAGCAGGCTCGCCGGCACCTCGAACGGCGCATGGGGCCAGTCGAGCAGATCCCGTGCGGCTGCGGCGTCCTCAGCGCCGAGCTTGCCGCCGTGGGCGACCCGCTGGCCAGCGATCCGCGGCACGCCGCGGCCGATGGTCGTGCGGCAGGCGACGAACGACGGCCGCGGGTCACCCTTGGCGAGACGGATGGCCGCGTCGATGCTGTCGGGATCCTCGCCGTCGCACTCGACGACGTGCCACCCGGCCGTGCGGAACCGGGCGCACTGGTCTTCACTAGCCGCCTGGCAGAGATCGCCATCGTCGGTGATTCGGTTGTCGTCCCACAGAAAAACGAGGTGGCCGAGCCGGAGATGACCGGCCAGTGCCATGACCTCGGCGGCGATGCCTTCCATCAGACAGCCGTCGCCGACCAGGGCATAGACGTAGTGGTCAACCAACCCAGGGCCAAAGCGGGCCCGAAGCTTCTCCTCGGCGACCGCCATGCCGACGGCGTTGGCGATGCCCTGCCCCAGCGGGCCGGTGGTGGTCTCGATCCCGGCTTCCGGATCGTACTCCGGATGGCCGGGACAATGGGAGCCCAGCTCGCGAAAGCGACGGACCTGGTCGATGTCGAGCTTCTCGTAGCCGGCCAGATGATTGGCGGCGTAGATGAGCATCGAGCCGTGGCCGTTCGATTGCACGAAGCGGTCGCGGTCGGGCCAAAGCGGATCGCCAACATCGAACTTCAGGTGCCGCGTGTAGAGGGTGGTGACGATGTCGGCGCCACCCAAAGGGGCGCCCGGATGGCCGTCGCCGGCACGAACCAGGGCGTCGATGGCGAGGAAGCGGATGGCATCGGCCATCCGGCGGGTGTCGGTCATGGTGACCGTCTCCTGGTCAGAGCAGCGCGTTCAGCGCGCTCATCGTGGCGGTGGGATTGCGGGTGGCGAGCTGCTTGCGGACGTCGGCCGGATCGAGCTTCGAGGCCAAGGCGCGGAGTTGTTCGGTGATCGCCGACGCATCGGTGAACACGGCGACGGGGTCGTGTTCCTTGGCGACGATGTCGAACGCGAACCAGTCGTCGTAGCCTAGCCGATCGAGATAGTAGAAGAGCTCGACGAACTCCCAGGTGTGCCAAGTTCCCGGCGTCAGGTCCCAGTCACCGCGGCCGTCGTTGTCGTTCAGATGCACGTAGAAGAGCCGGCCGGCGCGCGCCAACATGGCCGCGGCCAAGGCGGGGTTCTCGGCGCAGAGGAAGCAGTGGCCGGTGTCGAGCGTCGCGCCGAGATTGGCCGCGCCGACCATCTCGGCGAAGGCGATGGTCTCTCCGGCGCTGGCGATCAGCGAGCGTACGCGCGGTTCGTTGGCCTTGTACTCGATGCATATCTTGACGTCAGGGGCATGGGCGCAGACGGCCTCGAAGCAGCCGACGGCGTGATCGAACGCGGCCAGGTAGTCCAACTCGAACGGGTAGTCGAAACCGTCGTTCAGCGGACAGTTGGTGATCCGGTTGGCGCCCAACTCTTTGGCGAGATCCAGCGCACGGCGACAATCGTCGACGGCGTCCCGACGGTCGGCCGCGCTCTCGGCGGTCCACGCGCCGCGGATCCAACGGTCGTTGCGAACCGACGCGAAGTTGATGGCAGAGACGCCGAGCTGGTTGCGGGCGAGCGCTGCCTTCAGCCGCGGCACGTCAGCGAAATCGGCCGGGTAGCGGAGTTCGACGCCACCGATGCCGCTGGCCGCCCCGGCGCGATCGAGGGCAACGTCGATGTCGGCCGGGTCCTGGTACACCAGGAAGCGGTTCCGGGTCTGCCCGAGGAACAGGGTGATGACGGAAAGCTGGAGCATGGTGTGTCCTCGATGCGAACGGTTCAGAAGTCGCCGGCGACGACGTTGGTCGGCCGCCCGGCAACGAAAGCTTCGATGAGTTCGATCAGTTGGTCGGCGAGCGCCTGCTGTGCCTCGCGACTGGCCCAGGCGACGTGCGGAGTGACGATCGTGTCGGGTCGTGCGGCGAGGCGCATCAGCGCCCCGTCCGCGGGCGGGGGCTCTGGCAGGGTCACGTCAAGCGCAGCGCCGGAAACCAAGCCCTCGTCCAGCGCCTGCTCCAGGTCCTCTTCGACGATCAACGGGCCGCGGGCGGTGTTGACGATCAATGGCCGCCGCGCCATCGCGCGGAACTCGGGCATCGCCAACAGGCCCTGGGTGGCCGGGACCAGCGGGCAATGCAGTGTCAGCACGTCGCTGGTTGCCAGCACCTCTTCCCAAGGCGTGTAGAGCGGC
The DNA here is from genome assembly GCA_039818825.1 of Pseudomonadota bacterium. Lineage (GTDB taxonomy): Bacteria > Pseudomonadota > Alphaproteobacteria > Geminicoccales > Geminicoccaceae > JBCBTD01. The sequence goes on along the minus strand of JBCBTD010000032.1, from coordinate 23,393 downwards.
CCCAAGCCGTCGCGGCCCTTGTGGGCGGCGAATTGCACCCGCATGCCGAAAGCACTGGCTCGGCGCGCGACCTCCTGGCCGATGTGACCTTCGCCAATGACGCCGAGGGTCGAGCCAGCGAGATCGCGGATCGGATGGTCGTGAAAACAGAACTGACCAGCCGCCTGCCAACGCCCACGACGCACGTCGTCGCGGTAGCGGCAGAGGCTCCGCCGCAGTGCCAGCATCAGGGCAAAGGTGTGTTCCGGCACGGTGGTGTCGGCGTAGCCGCGGATGTTGACCACGGTGATGCCGCGCTCGCGGCAGGCGGCCTTGTCGATGCAGTCGGTACCGGTCGCCGCAACGGCAATCAGGCGAAGCCGCGGCAACGCGGCTAGGGTCGCGGCGTCGAGCCGAACCTTGTTGATCACCGCGACGTCGGCGTCGGCCAGGCGCGGGACGACGTCCTCAGGGACCGTCGCGGCATGGTTCACCCAGTCATGCGCGAACGTGGGCGGCCGGAGCGTGACGTCGCTAGCGAGTGTGGCTGCATCCAGGAACACGATCGACAACGCCGACATCGTCGCACCTCCCTTGTCTGACGGAAGCGGCGACTGCCGACAATAACGTATACGTTAATGCGCGCAATGAGACTTCGGGACGACGTCAGACCGAATGCAGGCGATGCCGCTCCAAAAGCTCCACCAGCTGCGCCCCGCTACGGGCGCGATGGTCGTGATGGACCTCGCGGGCGAGTGCCTTGTTGCCGGCGCGGATGGCACGGACCAAGGCGCCGTGGTCGGCGTTCGATCGGGTCGGCAGCTCGCGGAGGTGAAGGGTCGTCATCCTCGCCCGATGCGACTGTTCCCAATGGGCGTTCACCGCGGTGACCAACCGTCGATTTCCGGTCAGCTCGACCAAGGTGAGATGAAACCGCTCGTCGGCAGCGGCCCATGCGTCGCGATCGCCTCGATCGACCGCCGCCTCCATCGACGCGACCGCGGCGTCCAGGCGCGCGAGGTCGCTTGGCGAGCAGCCGCGGGCGGCCACCAGATAGGCGGCCTCGGACTCCAACCCGGTCAGCACCTCGTAAATCTCGCGCATGTCGTCGGGTGAGATCGGCACCACCCGCATCCCGTGACGCGGTCGAACCTCGACGAGGCCTTCGTTGGCCACGCGGATCATCGCCTCACGCACCGGCGTCCGGCTCATGCCCAAGAGCGCCGCGCACTCGGTCTCCAGAAGCTGCGTTCCCGCTGGCAACTGGTTGTCGAGGATCCGCTGCTTGAGCGCTCGGTAGGCACGCTCGGTCTGGGTCAGTCGGGACGGAACCTCGACAGCCGCATGTTGCAGGACTGGACTAGTGGTCATGATCGTCGACGGCAATCCGCCGCCCCTCCGTGTGAGCCTGGTAGATCGCCGCTTCGATCTCTACGTTGCGCAGGAACGCGCGTGCCTGGTTGGGCATCGGCGTGCCTTCACGCAGATGGCTGACCAACGCCCGCTGCAACCTATAGACGCAATCGCCAGCGAACTCGCGATCTTCCCAACAGTAAACATGGTGCCGCTCGCTGCGCTGACCGCGGCTGCGGCGAAACAACCGCCCTGCCCCATCGAGACGCAGCGCGCCGTCGCTCCCTTCCACCAGCATTTCCCCAAGTGTACGCCGCGGCTGATCGGTCGCATGGTCGACGAGGCGATTGCCGTCGATGACGCCCCAGGGCCCGTCGGCGAACTCCAGCAGGATCATTCCCGAGTCCTCGCCGCGGATCACTGGGTTGAGCTGCCGCAACCTGGCGGACACGGCCACCACCTCTCCAAGCAGCGCGCGCAAGAGGTCGACGACGTGGACCGCGGTCTCTCGCACCAGAAACCGCTCCATGTCCCGGAAGTAGGGCTGGCGGTCTTGGTAGGCAGCAGGCCCCTGGCCATCCCCCGGTCGGATGCGGAAGGCGGCCTGGTACGGCTCACCGATGGCCCCATCCGCGACCAGCCGCCGGATTTCCTCGTGCCACGGTTGGAAGCGGAAGTTCTCGTGGACGAAAACCGGGACGCCGACCCGATCCGCCGCCGCCGCAACGTCACGCGCTTCTGCCAGCGATGCGCAGAAGGGCTTTTGACAAACCACCGGTACGCCCCGCGCCGTGGCCAATGCCAACGTCACACCATGGGTCTCGGGTGGTGTGACGACGTCGAGCAGGTCGGGTTTCGCCGCGTCCAACATGGTCGCCAAATCGTCGAACGCCGCCTCGACACCGTGTTCGCGCGCCGCAGCCTCGGCCTTGGCGCGGGTGCGGTTGCAGACCCCAACCAGAGCCACGCCCGGCAAGCGTCGCCAGGCGCGGAGCTGAAAGCTGCTGAAGAACCCAGCGCCCGAGACCGCGACGCGGAGCGGCGACGGCGCATCCGGCATCAGATGGCGACCGTGTCGACGACCTCAACCTCGCCGATGGTCGCCAAGACCGCCTCGGTGATCCGGGTGGTTCCGGCGTCGCCGCCGAGCTCCGTCGGCAGCAGGCGGCCACCGCCGAACGCGCGGTCCACGGCGCCGCGGATCCGCCCCGCGGCGCGCTTCGCCGCCGGCAGCTCGTGGCGCAGCGCCAACCAGTCCAGCATCATCGCCGCCGAGAGGAACATCGCCGTCGGATTGGCCTTGCCTTGGCCGGCGATGTCCGGGGCCGAACCGTGACAAGGCTGAAAAACGGCGTGGTCGTCGCCGATGTCGGCGCTCGGCGCCATGCCCATCCCACCGATCAACCCGGCGCCGAGGTCGGAAAGGATGTCGCCGAACATGTTCTCGGTGACCATGACATCGAACCGCCACGGCCGACGCACTAGGTCAAGGGCGACCGCATCGACGTAAGCGTGGTCCGCAGCGACTGCGGTGTGGTTGACCGCACGCTCGTCGAACACTTTCCGGAAAAAGGCAAAAGCGCGGAACACGTTGGCCTTGTCGACACAAGTCACTTGGCCCGGCCTGCCGGCTTCGGAACGACGGGTGGCGAGCGCGAAGGCGAAATCGAACAGCCGCTCAGACGTCGCGCGGGTGATGACCAGGGTCTCACGCGCTTCCTGGTCGTCGATCACCTCCCCGCGGCCATGCGAGGCGAACAGGCCCTCCGTGCTCTCGCGGATGATGACGAAGTCGAGCGCGTTCGCCCGCGGGTCAGCGAGAGCCGACGGCAGGCCGGGCACGGACCGCACCGGCCGCACCCCGGCGTACAGGCCGAGGTCGAAGCGCAAATCGATCTGCGGCGCGATCTCGGTGCCGTCCGGATACCGGATCGACGGGTCGCCCATCGCGGCCAGCAGCACCGCGTCGGCTGCTCGCGCCGCGTCGAGTGTCGCCGCCGGCAGCGCATCGCCATGACGGCGGTAGCAGCCGACACCCGCTTCCGATTCTCGGAAGTCCACCTCCAACCCGGTTCCAGCGACGGCCGCTTGCACGACCTCCAGACAGGGGCCGGTGACCTCCGGGCCGATCCCGTCGCCGGCGAGAACGGCTATGTTCAGACGTTGGTTCCCGGCCATCCGAGCCTCCTCTGGGTGCCGGCGAGCGACCGGTCTCGCCCTTTGTAGCAAAGCGCGCATGATTGACGACTCATACGTTGATGTATACGTTGCGGCGTCGCTGGATGACCGGCGCAAAGGCCCGGCAACGCGTGTGCGCCACCGCGTCGGCATCGAACCGGGCAGCTCGCACTGCCCCCCTCGGGGAGGTTCCGAATGAAGACCCTACACGTCGTCGGCCTTGCGATTCTCGCGTCGACCGCGGCCTCGGTGACCCTTGCCGCCGACTATCCGTCCAGGGACATCACCAACGTCGTCGTCTGGTCCGCCGGCGGCGGCACCGACGTCTCCAACCGCATCGTCGCGGCGGAAATGCAGGAGTTCCTGCCGGTCCGCATCAACGTCACGAACAAGCCCGGCGGCGTCGCCGGCTCGATCGGCATGAGCTTCGTCGCCAGCCAGCCGGCCGACGGTTACACCATGGTCGGTCTGAGCGAGAGCTGTGTCACCGCTGCCGTCCAGGGCGGTTGGAACGAGCGGATGGACATCTGGTACCCGTTCATCATCGGCGGTTCACCGGACGTGATCTCGGTCGGCGCCGACGCGCCGTATCAGACGCTCGAAGAGCTGGTCGAAGCGGCCAAGGCCGAGCCGAACGCCATCCGCGCGTCTGCGGGCGGTGCCGGTTCGATCCATCACCTCAACCTCCTGGCGCTGATGAAGGGCACCGACGCCCCGCTCAGCTTCATCCCGTATCCCGGCTCCGCGCCGGCCCAGACCGCGGCGATGACCGGTGAAGTGACCGTCGTCGTCACCTCCCTCGCCGAGCAGCAAGAACTCTTGAAGGGCGGCCGGCTGCGCGCGCTCGGCATGCTGGTACCCGACGCTTTCGATTTGGACGGCGTCGGCACGATCCCGTCGACCTTCGCAGCCTACCCGGCATTGAGCGAGCACCTGCCGATCAGCCAGGCCATCGGCATGGCGGTCCGGAACGACGTCCCCGACGACGTCAAGGCGACGCTCACCTCGGCCTTCGAGCAGGCGCTCGCCAGCGAGGCTGTGCAGGATTGGGCAGCCGACAACTACTACCAGCTCTCCGGGCTGACGGGCGAGGCCGCCCAGGCGGAGTTCGCCAAGCTGGAAAGCCTCTTCGGCTGGACGCTGTTCGAGCTCGATGCGGCCAAAGTCAATCCAGAAACCTTGGGCATCCCCAAGCCCTGACCGCATCCCGCCCGAGCGCGGAACAGGCCTTGGACCGGGCGGCGGTCACCACCGCCGCCCGCCTAGCCCTTCTTGACCTCACGAGACCCCGCCATGGATGACGACAAGGTTGCCCGGCTCCGCCGTGCCGACTTCTGGACGTCGCTGGTCCTGCTCGCCATCGCCGGCCTCATGCTCAAAGGGGCGCTGGGCTTCCCGATCACCGACAGCTATGGCGGCGTGCAGAACGTCTGGTACGTCTCGCCAGCGCTGTTCCCACTGCTCGTCACCGTTGCCCTCGTCATCCTAGCCTGCGTGCTCCTGGCCAACGCCATCCAAACCGGTGGCGCAGCTGCCGCGATCGCAGCTCTCGGACATCGGACATCGGGTTGGAGCGAGCGGCAAAAAAAGCTCGTACTGATGATCGGGCTCCTGGTCGGCTACGTCTACGGTTTCATCCCCTATGTCGACTACGTCGTCGGCACGGTGTTTTTCCTGTTCGCGTTCGTCGCCGCCTTCCACGTCGTCGATCCAACGGCCGCGCGGCGCGCCAGCATCGGCTTCTTGATCCCGTCTCTCGCGGTCGCTTTGATCGGCGCGGCTGGCTGGATGCCGGGCCCAGGCACTGCCGCGGCCGTTGCCTCTGATCTCCTGATGATCGGTGCGTTCGCCCTGACCATTGCGTTGGTTCTTGCCCGGCCGGAGGCCCGCGGCCGCTCGGTGGCAACCACCCTCGCCACCGCCCTGATCGCCCCCCTGGTCCTGACTCCGGCGTTCAAATACGCGCTCCTCGTCCCCCTGCCACGCGAGGGGGTCGTCGTCGGCTTCATGGACATGATCCGCTACGCGTTTCGCGCGGCCCTGAGCTAGGCGCCCGTCATGGACCTCGTCCAACAGTTCGGCCTGTTCTTCTCGGTACTGACGAACCTCGTCAGCTCGCCGGCCAACTTGCTGATCCTCGTCACCAGCAGCTTCCTCGGCATCATCTTCGGCGCCCTGCCAGGTCTGACGGCGACCCTCGGTGTCGCGCTGTTGACCACCCTGACCTACGGCATGCCGGTGGAGACGGCACTCTTGGCACTGTTCGGCATGTACGTCGGCGCCATCTACGGCGGCTCGTACCCATCGATCCTGATCAACATCCCCGGCACCGCAGCCGCCGCCGCGACCGCCATGGACGGCTATCCGCTGGCACAACGTGGTGAGGGTGGCCGCGCGCTGGGCCTGACGACCACGGCCTCGTTCATCGGCACCTGCATCGGCCTCGTGTTCCTGGTCGCCGTAGCACCGCTGATCGCCGAACTGGCGCTGCAGTTCACGTCGTTCGAGTTCTGCCTCCTGGCCTTCTTCGGGATCATCATCAGCGGCACGCTGACCAGCAAGGACCTCGTCTACAAGGGCTGGATCGCTGGTCTGTTGGGCCTGGCGCTCGCCTGCATCGGCCGCGACCGTCTGCAGTTCTACCCGCGCTACACCTTCGACATCCCCGCCCTCGACGGCGGCATCGAGGTCGTCCCGGTCCTGATCGGCGCTTTCGGCATCCCGCAGATCCTGCGCGTGCTCGCCAACAACGAGCGCCTCGGCAAGCCCGGGCCGGTCGGCCGCGTGTTGCCGGAGATCGGCACCGTCATCAAGAACCTCAAACACATCGTCCGCTCGGCCTTCATCGGCGTCGGCATCGGTGCGGTCCCTGGTGTCGGCGAGGACATCGCCGGGTGGGTCTCCTACGCGACCGCCAAGAATACCTCGAAGCACCCGGAAACCTTCGGCCACGGTGAGCCCGCCGGCATCGTTTCCAGCGAAACGGCCAACAACGCCTGCATCGGCGGTGCGTTGATCCCACTCCTCACGCTCGGCATTCCCGGCAGTCCACCAGCCGCGATGCTGCTCGGCGCGCTGATGCTCCACGGCGTCAACCCGGGCCCGATGATCAGCTTCGAGCGCCCCGGCTTCATCGTCTCGGTAGTGGCGATCATGCTGCTCGCGTCGCTCGCGATGTGGATCAACGGCATCCTGCTCGCCCGCCAGGTCGTGAAGATCCTGCGGGCACCGCCCAGCGTGTTCCTACCGGTGGTCGGCGTGCTCTGCGTGCTCGGGTCCTATTCCCTCGGCCTCAACATCTTCAATCTCTATCTCATGGTGCTGGTCGGCATCGCCGCCTACGCGCTGGGAGAGATGGAGTATCCGATCTCGCCGCTGGTCATCGGCGTGATCCTTGGGCCGATGGCCGACGAGAACCTGCGGCGTGCGCTGATGGTCTCGAACGGCAGCATGGAGCCGTTCTTCACCCGGCCGGTGGCGGCTCTCTTGTTGACCGTCATCGTGTTGACCATTCTCAGCCAAGTTCCGGCCTACAAGCGGCTCCGCAAGCGGCTGATGGCGCCGCTCGTCAAACGCCTGCAGGGTGCCCTCGGCCGCCGGACCTCCGACGGCTGAGCCCGCGAACACAGCGGGCCAGGGTCGCCGACGACGCTCAATCCTTCCCCGGCCGATGTATCGCGACGCCAGCCATCACCAGGGCGATGCCGCCCAGATCCTGCAGGGTCGGGATCTGGGCGAGCACGATGGCGCCGACGAGCGTTGCCGTGGCTGGCAGCAGAGCCAGTAGCAGCGCGAAGGTCGCCCGCGGCAACCGCGACATCGCCAGCTGATCGCACACGTACGGCACGACCGACGAACAAATGCCGACGCCGATCCCAGCCAGGACCAAGGGCAGCGATCCGAACGCACGAGCGGCCTCGACGAAGCCGATCGGCATCAAAAAGACGAAGGCGATCGCCATTGCCGCGCCCAAGCGCTCCACACCGGCCGTGGCACCGTGCGCGGCGGCTCGGTGCCCCAGCACGATGTAGCCGATGAACAGCGCGGCATTCAGCGTCGCCCAGAAGAGACCGATCGGGTCCGATGCCCACTTCACCTCGATGAGCAGCCCCACACCGACGACCGCGAGAGCCAAGGCCAGAACGTTCCGGCCGACCCGCACGCCGTAGAGCGCGACGCCGATCGTGCCCACGAACTCCATCGCCGCGACGAGGCTCATCGGCAAGGTGTCGAGCGCCAAGTAGAACGAGGTGTTCATCACCGCGAGGCAGGCGCCCAGGCCGACCAGGAGCCCGCGCGTGCCGGCGTCGGCCTCGCGAATGGTGCGCCACGGTTTGGTCAACGGCGCGAAGACCAGCGCTGCCGAGGCGATCCGGAACCATGCGACACCCAGCACGCCGATGGCGGGGAACAACAGGACGGCGAATGACGGGCCCAGATAGTGGAAAACGGCGCTGGTGCCGAACCAGACGTGCGGCGGCACCGATGCTGCCGCGCGGTTCAGTCCAGTGGGTGCTCCGGCTTGCGGTGCCATGCGGTCCTCCTTGACGGCAAGGAGTATGCAAGGCTTCTCTCGCAATACGAATGCATGCACGACGGCAGAAAAGAGTTTCTGCCTTCGTATCGAAGGCTTGTTGCATGAAGCGCCTTGGCAATCAAAATGACGGCCTCGATCGCGTGGATCAGAAGATCCTGACGGCTCTCGTGGCCAATGCGCGGACGACGACGGCCGACCTGGCTCGCACCGTCGGGCTCTCGGCGCCCAGCGTTGCAGAGCGGGTCAAGCGCCTCGAGGAGGCGGGTGCGATCACCGGCTATCGGGCCACGGTCTCGCCTGCCGCCATCGGCCTGCCGATCTCCGCTTGGCTGCGCATCCGGCCCGTGCCCGGACAACTGGCGAAGGTCACGGAGATCATCCGCAGCCTGCCACAGATCACGGAGTGCGACCGGGTGACCGGCGAAGACTGCTTCCTGGCGAGAGCCCACGTATCGTCGGTAGTGGACCTGGAACGGCTGATCGACAAGATCATCCCGTTCGCGATGACCAACACCTCGATCATCCAATCGTCACCCGTGGCACCCCGCCTGCCGCCATTGCCGGAGAGAGAGGTGTCGTAAGCCTCCGTCTCCCAGCCTTCGCCGAGGCTCAGCGTTCCTCGAATGCGCAGAGAAAATCCACATAGGCCCAGCCTTCGACGCCGAGGCTCCGGAAGGGTTGGCGCATGCCGTCAGCGGTGTAGCTCTCGTCGGCGCTGACCACCCGGACCCAAGAGCCCTGGATCTGGCCGGTATCGACCTCGACGGTCGTGAACCGCCGTAGCCGCGTTACGACTGTGGCGTTGGAAGACGGACGGGCGCGCACCGTCATGCTGCCGCCATCGTCGACATTGCAGACCAGGGTGTAGGCGAACCCGTCGAATGCGCCCGGCCAGCCCGCTGCCGCCGCCGGCCCAAGCAATTCGAGGTCGCCGACGGTGCCCGTCTCGGCTACCGCCGGTGTCGCTGCGAGCAACGTCAGGAGGACACCCAAGGCTGTCACCGAGCCACACTCCGGCGATAGCTCAACGCTTCGGCGACATGGGTACGTTGCCCTTCTGCCATTCGGACCGATCGCGTTCAAAGGCTTGGTTCCTCTGCCATGTGCACGTGTGCCAACGACTCTGGGAGGTCATCTGGCCGGCTCATCGGCCCAATCCAAAAGACTCGCTCGGTGCCGTGCGCGAGTACCTCGAGGCGCTGGACGACGCCGCGTTCGGGGCTGCCAGTGCTATGATGCCGAAGTTCACAGCCCGCGCCAATCTGACGTCATAGTGTACCGGCACGCTGAAGGGGCCGGCCTTCTTCGCCCATGCCGACAGGTACCAGATCGACGCCGATCACACCGTCCCTCGATTGACGCCCGAGCGCCTCGCCGAAATCGACCGCCTCCGCGCGATCTGCATCCTATCGGTCGTTGCAAGTCATGCCGAGATGGCGTTCGCGCCGCGTGTCGCCTTCGGCGGCTGCGATAGGCTGCGGCCATTCGCGCTCCCCTGCGACGCGGCGGGCGCCCTCTCCTTTCTCGTGCCGAACATCTTTGCCGTGGCGGTCTTTGCGTTTCTGAGCGGGCGTACCGTTCCCACACCGCCGCTTGCTCACCACCTTGTCGTGAGGGCGCTGCGCATGTGGCTCGCGGCAGCATTCGCGGCCGTGTTCACGGTCGCCGTCACAGCACTCACGGGCCACCTCTCCGTGGACCTTGCGCGGCAGTTCGCGCCGCTGGGGGTCACGCATCCGCTCTACGGGGCGTTCACCGCGACGCCTGATTGAGGCGATCTCGCGTCCTTTCTCGCCGGGGTTCACTACGTCGACTGGGTCCGCGCGGATGCGAGCGCTTTCCACACCGTCTGGGGTCCGCTCTGGTGCGTCCCCTACTTTTTGATGGGGTGGGCCGTCCTTGCTGGAGCGCGCCACCTTCCCGATGCGCTCCTCGCGTCGGCGGCCGCGCTGGCGCTGCTCGCGTCCCCGCGGTTGGGCGACGAGGCCATCGTCGGGGCGATGCTGCTCGGCCACCTCGCCGGCCGCCATCCGGATTGGCTATCGCGCCGCGCTGCCGTCGCTGCGTTGACCCTTGGGGCGTTGGTCGTCGCACTGCCTGATGTGCGCGAGGCCGGCCCGCCGGGTGGGGCGCTGGGGGCCTGCTGATCGCGGCCGGCGTCCCGCGTCATGCCCTTACCGTCGCCGCGCTCGTGAGTCTCGCCATCCCCTACGCCCTGGCGGCGCACGCGCTCTTGCCTTCGCGAAACGGACGTTTGCCAGCCGTCGCCGAGCCGATCGCAACGCCATCGGATCGCGCCGGCGCGAGCGATGATTGAACCGATCCATCCTTGGCGCGTTCACTCAATGAACGGACTTTCGCTACGATCGTACCCGCTGCCACGGCGATCACGTCATGCCGCTTCGGTGATCATGTGTTCCGCGAACCGCTTTTCGAACGTCGGCCTGATCGAGGTGGGAGATCGGCGCCTTTCTGGCCTTTCACGTCGCGCAGGTCCGTATAGCGCGTTACCGTTGCGGCGATCGCCAAATCGCGTTCCACCAGAGCGAGGCGCCCGTCAGCGGGTGTGTTAGCGCGCGACTCGGCGCCGGTAGCTCAGCGCTTCCGCGACGTGTGGGCGACCGATGGCGTCGGCGCCATCGAGGTCGGCGATCGTTCGCGCCACCTTGATCACGCGGTAGTAGCCGCGCGCCGACAAGCGCAGCCGTTGGGCGGCGTTCTGCAACAACGCCTCCGCCTCCTCAGCACGTCGGCAGGCGTCGTCGAGTAGCTCGCCGTCGACCTCGGCGTTGGTCTTGAGGTGCGGCGCGCCCAGCCCCGCCAACCGGTCGGCCTGCACCTGCCGCGCCGCCGCCACCCGCGCGGCGATGTCGGCGCTGCCCTCCGCCGGCGGCGCGAGCGCCAGGTCCGACGGCATGACCGCAGGCACGTCGATCGTGAGGTCGATGCGATCCAACAGCGGGCCGGACAGCCGCGCCACGTATTCGGCGCCACAGCGCGGTGCTTTGGGGCAAGCGAGGCGGGCGTCGTCGAGGTGGCCGCAGCGGCAGGGATTCATCGCGGCCACCAGCTGGAAGCGTGCCGGGTACGTGGCGTGGAACTGGGCACGGGCGACGGTCACGGTGCCCGCCTCGACCGGCTGGCGGAGCGCTTCGAGCACACCACGCTGGAACTCGGGCAGCTCGTCGAGGAACAACACACCCTTGTGCGCCAACGAGACCTCGCCCGGGCGCGCCTGGGGGCCACCGCCGACCATCGCCGGCGCCGACGCCGCATGGTGCGGCGAGCGGAACGGCCGCGCGGCCGACAACGCGCCATCCTGGAGCGCACCGGCGACGCTGGCGATCATGCTGACCTCCAGGATCTCCTGGGGTTCCATCGGCGGCAGGAGGCCCGGCAGACGCTGCGCCAGCATCGACTTGCCGGCGCCTGGCGGGCCGATCATCAGCAGGTTGTGGCCGCCGGCAGCCGCAACCTCCAACGCACGCTTGGCGCTCTCCTGGCCCTTCACGTCGCGCAGGTCGGGATAGCGCACGTCGGCTTCGCGGACCTTGGCCTCCGGCCGCGGCAAGGGGTGATGACCCTGGGCGTGGGCCACCAGCGCCGGCAGATCGGGCGCGGCCACGACGGCCAGGTCGTCGCCACACCACGCAGCCTCGGTGCCCGAGGCCAACGGACAGACCAGCCCCAAGCCCTCGCCCAAGGCGTGCATCGCCGCCAGCAGCACGCCGGCCACCGGGCGGAGCCGCCCGTCGAGCCCGAGCTCGCCGAGCACCACGCAATCCGGGAAGGCGTCTTTGGGCACGACACCGATCGCCTGCAGGAGTGCTAGCGCGATCGGCAGGTCGTAGTGGCTGCCTTCCTTGGCGAGATCGGCCGGTGCCAGGTTGACCGTGATGCGCTTGGGCGGAAGCGCCAGGCCAAGCGACGCGAGCGCCGCGCGGACCCGCTCGCGGCTCTCGCCGACAGCCTTGTCGGCGAGCCCGACGACGGCGAAGGCCGGAAGGCCGGCGCCGAGCTGGACCTGGACGTCCACGGGCTTCACCTCGATGCCTTGGAAGGCGACCGTCCGCGCCTCGGCAATCGCCAATCCCGCCGGCGCGCGTCGGACCATGACGCCTGCTCCTCCTCTCGCTAAGCAACAGTGAACGCATCGGAGAAGCGTGCCGTCATGTGCGACCCTGCGCACCAACAAGCCGAAAACTCCAGCTCACTACCCACAATCGTACATAGGTCATAAGAACGCGATCAAACATCCTTCTCTGGCAACGCACGATCTCTTAGATTTTTGTGCCACGGTCTGTTTTTATTTCTTCGTTCAATTTCGATCTTGATCACCTGTTCGAGCTCTATGATTTTAGGCGAGAGAGTAAGCTGGCACGCCGTTGCAAGTATCTCAACCAAGAACGGATCAAAAAGATCTGATCCGTACCCGAAGCCTATTTCATGCGAACTCCGTGTGTTATTAACATTGAAACCTATACTCGGAACACCATCAATATTATGAATCATCAGAAACGATCTTACTTCGTCCAAAAAATCATCGAAGCCCCCTGAACGCGGATTGCTTGGATGAGCGCCACCTCCTTTGTTCGCAATGTGTTTGATAACATCGATTCGTGTCACCCATGTGTCTCTTAGAAAGAAGATTTTCTGCTTCTTAAAAGAATCAATGCTCAGATCAACGAACCGATCTTGCGAACCATCTAGCGCACCGTTCTCCGTCGGGCGAGCCGATGCCGGCTGCGTTGCAGCACTGATTCCCTTAAGATAAACTCCACAGACTTTTGCGCCAAGATTTGCGTAGTAATAATAATTCTGTTTTTTGCATGCTCTGTAAACTTCGTTTAATTGATGTGCCCTGACTTCTAAGCAACCAATTCGTGGCGCACCGACTCGTTTTAACTCGTCTTCAACAAGCATGCGTCGCAATACAACACTGGCGTGCCGAAGATTTCTTCTTTCTACATTATTATTATTCGCAATTTCTCTTAGATAATGAAGATCTTCAGCAAGATCATTTGCTCGACGAAAACTTTCTTCAATCAATCTCTCCTTACTGCGGCATGTCATGTTATCTAGCAACGCTCCCTAGAAGTCTCTTATTACTCAAATCTACGCGATAGCAATCCATCAGCGCGCCGTCACGTTCACCAAAGACTGATGCTATCATACCTTATGATAGCTCCCCTATGCGGAGATCTAGTGTTTTTTGCCCTCAACAGCCAAGAGCGCGGTCGTTGCAGAGCGGTGCAACTAGGTTGAACAGCTCGGCCAGTCGAGAAGTTGTCATCTGATCGCCTCCGATGTTGCGCCGTTACCGCAAACCAGCTCGAACCGCTGAGCCACCTCAACTACGGGAGCGAATTCGGACCAGTCGGCTCAGTGCGACGTTCGTCCGAGTAGGAACGCGCGAACGGCCGGGTCGTCGGTGAGCGCCGCAGCACGCTCGTAGGCTGCCTGCGCGTCGGCTTCGTCACCCGATAGTCGGAGGAGATGCGCCCGCACCGCCCAGTATGGCTGGTACGTCGCCACCGTCGCCTCGGGCAGCGCCGTCAGTGCGGCCAGACCGGCTTCGGCTCCCGCTACGTCGGCGAGCGCCGCGATCCTGGCCAAGGCGTTGCCGATGGTCGGGGCCACCGCGACCAGCGCGGTGTGCAGGGCGAGGATCGCCTGGCGCGGCGGCCGGCCGGTACGTGCGCCGTCCACCACCGCCGACTGGATCGCTGCCTCGAGCTGGAACCGCCCTGCGTCGCCCACCCCCACGGCGGCGGTCAACAGTGCCTCCGCCTCGGTGACCATCGTGCGCTCCCAAAGCGCCGGGTCTTGCTCGGCGAGTGGAACGAACCGCCCCTCCTGGCTACGTCGCGCCTGCCGGCGGGACTCACAGAACAGCATCAGGGAGAGCAGGCCTTTGGCCTCGGCATCGTCGGGCAGGGTTTCGACGAGGACGCGGGCCAGCCAGATCGCTTCGTCGGTCAAGCCGCGACAGACCGGATCGGTGGTGCCGAGCGCGTCCCAACCGGTGCCGTAGGCGGCGTAGATGGCCTCGCGCACGGCCACTGCCCGCGCCGGGAATGCGTCGGGCTCAGGCACGACGAACCGAGTGCCGGCGTCGCGGAGGCGCGCCTTGGCGCGCACCAATCGCTGCCCCATCGTGGCGGGTGCGACCAGGAAACAAGAAGCAATGCGAGCCGCATCGAGCCCAAGCACGGTCTGCAACATCAGCGGCGTGCGGACACCCTCGTCGATCACCGGATGGGTACAGACGAACAACAACGCCAGGCGCCGATCCGGCACCGGCGGGGGCGCCGGCGCCGCCGGCTCGGCCAAGCTCTCCAGCTCACCCATGGCGGCGGCGCGCACGCGCCGGGCGCGCACTGCATCGAGCAGTCGGCGCCGAGCGGCGACCAGGAGCCATGCCTCGGGGCGCTCGGGAATGCCGGTGCGGGGCCAAGCTTCGAGCGCTGCCCGCAACGCGTCACCGAGCGCGTCCTCGGCCGCAGCCACGTCGTGCCACTCGCTGGCGAGCCAGGCGACCAGCCGCGCATAGGCGAGGCGGACGAGCCGATCGGTCGCCCGCCCGACCTCGCTCTTGGTCGCCGATCGGTTCACGCGCTCGGCGACGGCATTACCGGCCTCACCTCGACCGCGCCTGATGCAGCCGCGGGGCAACGCGCAGCCCACGTCAGCGCCGCATCAAGATCGGCGACGTCGAGGACGACGTAACCACCGAGCTGCTCTTTGGTTGCGGCCGCCGGCCCGTCCTGTACCAGCCGCTCGCCGTTCGCGAGGCGCACGGTGGTCGCGGTCGACGGCGGCTCCAGGCCGTTGCCCGACACCATGGCGCCGGAGCTGACCAAGCTGTCGATGTAGGCCTTCCAGGCACCCCAATAGTCGGGGGCCCGGCTCGGGTCGTCGCGCTCCGCAAACGTGGTCGCAGGCTCGAAGAACATCATCATGTACTGCATATGCTCGCACTCCCGAGGCGGCCACTGTCGCCGGCACCCAGATGCACCGGTAGCGGATGCGCACGCCGCCGAATTGCGCATCCGGACCCAAGACGCGCGACCACTGCCGATTTCGACGGCTGCCAGCCGGAAACCGACCAGCTCAATCGAAAAGCTCGGCCCAACGAGAGCCGCCGGCCATGACTTCGGAGCGACGACGACCCCAGATCAAGCCACCGTCGATCACCATGTCCTCACCGTTGACGAATCCGGCTTCGTCACTGGCCAGAAAGACGGCGGCATCGGCAATGTCGTCGGTCAGGCCGGCGCGCGGGATGGCCTGCAGCTTGGCCAGCGCCGCTTTCACCCGATCGGCGGCGGCGTCGGCGGCGGCTGGGTCCATCCCGAGCGATTTGCCGAAGATGCCGGTAGCGATGCCGCCGGGCGAGATCGAGTTGACGCGCACGCCGTCCTCGCCCAGCTCCATTGCCGCGAGCCGGGTGAGGTGGATCACCGCCGCCTTGGCAGTGCCATAGAGCACCGACGACGAGTAGCCGGCTCGGTGGCCAGCGACGGAGGCGATGTTGATGATGCTGCCTGCGGCCTGCGCTCGCATGATCGGCGCTGCGTGTTTGATGTGGGCGAGAGTCGCTCGCACGTGCAGCGCCATTGCGGCGTCGAACGCCTCGAGCGGCAGATCTTCCAGGCGGCCCTGCCCCGCCGGCCCGCCAGCGTTGTCCATGACGACGTCGACCCGCCCGAAGCGGTCGATGGCGGCACCCAACGTCCGCTCGACGTCGGCCTCGACCGTGACGTCACCGGCCATGAAGGTACCACCGGTAGCGGCCGCCACCGCCGCGCCCTCTCGTTCACGCCGACCACTGAAGACGACGGTCGCGCCCTCCTCGACGAAGCGTTCGACCGTTCGTCGGCCGATGCCGCTCGTGCCGCCGGTGGCGATCGCCACCTTGCCCGCTAGCCGAGTGCCCATGTGCTCGCTCCCGTGGCTTCCAACGGTCGCGGTCCACCGCGCCCCGATCCACTCGGATCGCGCCGGGTCGGCTAGTCAAGGCTTCGTCGGCCGCCGCAGACTCAGTCGAACAGCTTGGTCCAGGCTGCTCCGCCGGCCATCACCTCGGAGTACCGCCGGCCCCAGATCAGGCCGCCGTCGATGACCATGTCTTCCCCGTTCACGAACCCAGCCTCGTCGCTGGCGAGAAAGACGGCGGCGTTCGCGATGTCGTCGGTCGAGCCAGCACGCGGTACGGCCTGCAACGTTGCCAGCATCGGCTTCACCCGCTCGGCGGTGTCGTCCGCAGCGTCCGCCGCCAACCCGAACGCCTTGCCGTGGATGCCAGTGGCGATGGCGCCGGGCGAGATCGAGTTCACCCGAACGCCGTCCTCACCGAGCTCCATCGCCGCGCACCGTGTCAGATGCAGGATCGCCGCCTTGGCCACGCTGTAGGGGATCGATGGCACGTAGCCGGTCCGGTGCCCGGCCGCCGAAGCAACGTTGACGATGCTGCCGCACGCCTGCGCGCGCATGATCGGCGCCGCATGCTTGACGTGCGCGAGCGCGCCGCGGACGTGGACAGCCATCGCTTCGTCAAAGGCGTCCAATGGCAGCTCTTCGACGCGGCAGACCGGCGCCGGGCCACCGGCGTTGTTCATCAGGACGTCGAGACGGCCAAAGCGGTCGACCGCCGTCTTGACGGTCCTCTCGGCGTCCGCCTCGACGGCCACGTCTGCCCGCACGAACACCGCACCGGTCCCGGCCGCCACGGCCGCACCCTCCAACTCGCGGCGGCCGGAGAAGGCGACCTGCGCGCCTTCCTCCCGGAACCGCTCGACGGTGCGCCGTCCGATCCCGCTGGTGCCACCGGTGACGACGGCCACCTTCCCCGCCAACCGCGGTCCCATTGCTTTCCTTCCTTATTCGGTCGACCAAGCCGATCGCCCTGCGTTCTCCATCATGCGCCGTCGACGCGCCGCTCTGTCAATCGCCGCACAACGCGCTGACGGCTTGACGCGAGGGACCACGTGCGTCGAGCTTCCGCGGCCTCTCCTGCCACGAACGGATCGCGAATGTCGGTTGCCGACGTCCTCATCGACCGCCTGGCTCTGGACCGCGCTGGCGCGATGATGCTCCGTGCACTGCCGCCCGAGCGCGCCCACGATCTCGCCCTCGCGCTGTTGCGCCGCATCCCGGCGCCCAACCCAGCGGCGACGCCATCGCTCGGACGAACCGTGGCCGGCCTCCACTTCGCGAACGGCGTCGGCATTGCCGCCGGTTTCGACAAGAACGCCGTGACCTACGGCGCTCTACTGCGTTGGGGTTTCGGCTTCGTCGAGGTTGGTACGGTCACCCCGAGGCCGCAGGCCGGCAACCCGAAGCCACGGGTGTTTCGGCTGCCCGCGGAGGCAGCGGTGATCAACCGCCTCGGGTTCAACAACGAAGGGCACATCGTCGTGGCGCGCCGCCTCGAAGGGCGCGATCGGCGTCTGGGCGTCGTCGGCGTCAACATCGGCTGCAACAAGGACGCGGCCGATCCCGTCGCCGACTACGTCGCTGGAATCCGGGCCTTCGCCGACCTCGCCGACTACCTGACGATCAACGTCTCGTCGCCCAACACGCCGGGACTGCGGGCCATGCAACACGGCAGCGAGCTGACGCGCCTGCTCGATGCGATCCTCGCGGAGCGAAGCAAGCGCGGGCCGGGATCGGCGCCGTTGCCGTTGTTCGTCAAACTCGCGCCCGACCTCGCTCCCGACGAGCTCGACGTCATCGTCGCGACGGTCAACGATCGCCCCGTCGACGGCCTGGTGCTGACCAACACGCTGCTGGCACGCCCGACCGATCTCCGCGGTCGCCACGCCCGAGAAGCCGGCGGCCTGAGCGGTCGGCCAGTGCGCGAGCGCGCGACGGAGATCCTTCGCTTGGCACGCGCAGCCTTGGCGCCCGATCGCGCCATCATCAGCGTCGGCGGCATCGACGGGCCGGCCAGCGCCGGCGAGCGGCTCGCCGCCGGCGCCGATCTCCTCCAGCTCTACACCGGCCTCGTCTACGGCGGGTTGGGGTTGGGGCGGCGCATCGTCCGCGGGCTTGCCAGCGAGCGGCGCTTGGCCTAACGGGGTCATGTGGTGATTTGAGCCGGTCGGCTTGCAGGCCACGTTAAACAAGCTGCTAAAAGATCGGGGACAGAGGGCTCCGGTCGCGACCGGAGCTTTTTTTGTTCCCGGGGAGACCGGGGCCGGAAGGGACGGCGATGAGCGAGGCGTGGCACCCGCGCACGAAAATGATCCACGGCGGCCTGGAGCGTTCGCCCTTCGGCGAAAGCTCGGAAGCGATGTATCTGACCTCGGGCTTCGCCTACGCGCAGGCCGAGGACGCCGAAGCGCGGTTCAGCGACCAAGATCCAGGCTACATGTACAGCCGCGTCGGCAATCCGACAGTACGCAGCTTCGAGCGACGCATGGCTCTGCTCGAAGGTGCCGAAGACGCCGCCGCGACGGCGACGGGCATGGCCGCCGTGACCGCGTCGTTGATGGCGCTGCTGCGAGCTGGTGACCGGGTCGTGGCGGCGCGCTTGCTGTTCGGCTCCTGTCACTGGGTGGTGAGCGAACTGCTGCCGCGCTTCGGTATCGACGTCGTTCTGGTCGACGGCACCGACCTCGACGCCTGGGCCGCCGCTCTGGCGCAGCCGACGGCCCTGGTCTTCTTCGAGACGCCCGGCAACCCGACGCTCGATCTCGTCGACATCGCCGCCGTTGCCGAACTGGCCCATGCCGCCGGCGCCAAGGTCATCGTCGACAACGTGTTCGCGACGCCGCTGCTGCAACGCCCCTTGCCGCTCGGCGCAGACCTCGTCGTTTACTCCGCCACCAAGCACATCGACGGCCAGGGACGATGTCTCGGCGGCGTGATCCTGTCGGATGCAGCGACGCGCCAGGACGTGATCCATCCGTTCCTGAAGAACACCGGGCCAGCGCTCAGCCCGTTCAACGCCTGGGTCCTTTCCAAGGGTCTGGAGACGCTGTCGCTACGGGTCGACGCCCACGGTGTCGGGGCCGAGCGCGTGGCGAGCTTCCTGGCCGCGCACCCCCTTGTCGACACCGTGCTGTGGCCTGGCTCAGCCGATCATCCCCAGGCGGAGCTGGCGAGGCGGCAGATGACGGGCGGCGGGAGCCTGCTGGCGTTCCGCGTCGGCGGTGGCAAAAATCGTGCCTTCAGCGTGATGAACCACCTCCGACTCGTCACCTTGTCGAACAACCTCGGCGACGCCCGTTCGCTGGCGACCCATCCGGCAACCACCACGCATTCGAAGATCCCCGAGGACGAGCGAACCCAACTCGGCATCACCGACGACCTCATCCGCCTGTCGGTGGGTCTGGAGGAGCCGGCCGACCTGCTCAACGACCTCGACGACGCGCTACGCGCGGCCGCCCGTGGTCAGGACGCCGCCGCGGCTTCCGGCGCTGTCGCAGCGTCCTGAACGGCGCGGACGGCATCGCGCAAGACGTCCGGAAACTCAGGATCGCCGTAGAACGAACGGTGACCCGCGTCGGCGAACCACTTCTCGAAGACCAGCCGCGGGATTTGCGTGAGCAACTGCCTCGTGCGTTCCGGCGGCACGACGTCGTCCTGTTCGGCCGCGATCACTGCGATCGGCACCGTCGAGCGCGCGAGGCGACGATCACTCTCGAAGCGGTGGCGGAGCAGCCTGTCGACCGGCGCCCACCAGTAGCGCTCCTGGCCGATGGCGACGATCGAGTCGAACGGGGTCAACAGCACGGCACCGCTCAGGGGCCGCGTCGCCGCCAGATGCGCCGCCACACCGGTGCCCAGGCTCAGGCCGACGGCGACGACCGGCAGGCCCGGCAGTCGGGCGACGGTCTCGTCGAACACGACCTCGGCGTCGGCACAAAGCGCCGCCTCGCTGGGCCGGCCATCGCTCGGCCGGTAACCGCGGTAGTGGAAGGCGACGACATCGTGGTCAGGCAGGCAATCCTTGATCAGCAACGCGGCGTCCTGCGCGTTGCCCCCATTGCCGCCGAACACCATCGCGACGCCTGCGCTTGCACTGCGCGCAGGCAGATGCATGCCGCGGAGCGCCAAGCCATCGGCAACGTCGACTTGCCAGCGTACGGCCTCCGCGGGCAGGTCTCGCCTCGGTGAGGACGCCCGCCCGACCGGAAAGATCATCCGATCCTGCAACACGTAGAGCGTACCGACCACGGCCGCATAGCCTGCGGCGGCACCAACGAAGACGTTCAACGCTGCACCTCGCTCCCTGGACCGAGCCACCGCCCGACGATGGCGGGCAACTCTTCCAAGTTGGCGATCCGCGCGTCAGGCGCAAGCGGTTCGACATCGTCATGGGCGTAACCGCCCTCGACGAAGACCACGGGAACATCGGCAGCCCGCGCCGTCCGAACGTCGATGGCGCTGTCGCCGACGAACACGGCGCGGTTCGGCGGCGTCCGGAGTTCCTCGAGAGCGCGGCGCAGCGGTGCCGGGTCTGGCTTCCGCACCGCTAGCGTGTCGCCAGCGACGACGCTGGCGAAGAACGGCGCAAGGTCGAGCCGTTCGAGGACCAGGGCGGTGTGAGCCGCCGGTTTGTTGGTACAAAGCCCCAAGCGCCACCCTGCCTCGGTCAACCGGGCCAACGTGATGGTCGCGCCGGGAAGTGTTCGTGTGAGCTCGCACACGCGCTCCAAGTACAAATCCCTGAACTCATTCGTCCGCAGCGCAACTTCACCAGCAGAAAGCGGCGCGCCCACTGCGGCGAAAAGCCGCTCCACCAATAGCCCGACGCCATCGCCGACCGCCTGGCGAACGGTATGGAGATCGACCGGCGGAAGACCTCGCGCACCGAGTAGCCGATTGCCCGCGACCCGAAGGTCTGGCGCGCTGTCGATCAAGGTTCCGTCGAGATCGAACACCACGGCGACGGGCTGCGTTGGCTCCACGTCACGTTGCTCCCACTGGCAGAATGCGGACGGCGGGGCCATGATCCGCGGCGCATTCGCGGTTGCCATCTTGATCGAAAGCTGGGACACAAAACTCGCTTGTCAAAGGCGGAGGCGCAATCCATGGCGAAAGTCCTCATAGGCGACGACCACCCTCTTTTTCGCGAGGCGTTGCGCGTAGCGTTGGGCGATGCTTGCCAAGGAGAGCAGAACAGCATCGTCGAGGCGCAGGACATCGACGGCATCAAGTCACTCGCAGCGGCCAACTCGGATTTGGACCTCATTCTGCTGGACTTGAAGATGCCGGGTGTGGTCGGTTTCTCGGGTCTCGTCGATCTTCGGCAGAGCTACCCGGACGTGCCGATCGTAATCGTATCGGCCACCGAAGAGCGCGGGACCATCCGCGAGGCGATCACCTTCGGTGCCGCCGGCTTCATCCCGAAATCGCTGGGTCGACACGAGATCGCCGCGGCGATCCAGAGCGTGCTGGATGGCGAGATCTTCGTCCCGCCACATGCCCAGATCGAGGACGAGCCGTCGGACGACGAACGTGAGCGCCTCGAAGTCGCCAAACGGATGTCGACGCTGACGCCGCAGCAGATGCGGGTCTTGTCGCTGATCGCCGAAGGCAAGCCCAACAAGATCATCGCCTACGAACTCGACGTCGCCGAGACCACGGTGAAGGCGCACATCACGGCGATCCTGCGTAAGCTGAAGGTTCACAGTCGGACCCAAGCCGTGTTGGCAGCGCAGACCCACTTCTCGAAAGAATCGATTCCGATGTGACGCCGCGCGGTGCAACGTCGGGCGCACTAGACGTCGCGTTGTGCCAAGACGTGGGACAAGAGCGAGCGTAGGCGCCCCGGACGCACCGGCTTGTTCAAGATCGAACAGTCCGAGGCGGCCACTTCTGCGCGGACCTCGGCTGTCCGGTCGGCCGTGACGACGATCCCGGGTACCGCTCCATCCAGCCGCTGTCGAATGCCGAGGATGACATCGAGACCGTTCGCATCGTCGTCGAGGTGGTAGTCGGCGATCACCGCATCGGGCGTTGCCTGCGCGACTTCCAATGCGGCGTTCAGGGTTGCCCCGGAGCTGCCGACGATCACCCGACAGCCCCAACGCTGCAGGACGGTCTGCATCGCCTCGAGGATGGCCGGCTCGTTCTCGACCACCGCAACCAAAGCGCCGCTCAGGCTGTCGGTGGTCAGGTCGTCGACGACGGGACGCGTAGGCGCCGTGCTCGTCCAACCGACCACCGGCACGGTCACGGCGAAGCACGAGCCCTGCTGCTCGACCGAGCGCACCGTCAACGGATGCTCCAACATCCGGGCAATGCGTCGGACGATCGCCAAACCGAGGCCGAAGCCGCGCTCGTAGTCCTGCGCGGCGCCGACGAGCCGACGGAACTCCTCGAAGATCACTTCGAGCTTGTCCTGCGGCATGCCCGAACCGGTATCGATCACCTCGATGCGGGCGAACGCTCCTTGGCGTCGGACACCCAGAAGCACGCCACCGGACCGGGTGTAGCGTAGCGCGTTGGAGACGAAATTGCGCACCACGCGAACCAGCAGGTGCCCGTCGCTCCGCACGGTGCAGCGGACCGGGACGTAGCGCAGCTTCAGACCGCGTTCGTCGGCTACGGGCTGGAACTCGGTCGCCGTGGTCCGCAGCAACTGGCCGAGGTCGACGTCGGTGATTGCCGGCCGCATCACGCCAGCGTCGAGCTTCGAGATGTCGAGCAGCGCGCCCAACAGCCGCTCGACCGATTCGAACGCATCGTCGGCGTAGTCGATCAGTCGGCGGGCCTCATCGGTCTGAGGAGTATCGGCCAGCGCCGACAAGAACAATCGCGCCGCGTTGAGTGGCTGCAGGATGTCGTGGCTGGCCGCAGCCAGAAACCGGGTCTTCGACTGGTTCGCCTCGTCGGCGGCAGAGCGCGCGGCTTCCAACGCCGCGTTCGAGCTCTGCAACTCGTCGAGCGCCCGGCGCAGCTCCGACGTCCGGTCGTTCACCCGCCCTTCGAGGAGGATCGCCGTCTCGAACAACGAGAAGTCGTTGCCCTGCAGGTCCATGCTCCGCTCGACGCGGCTCATCAGCACCTGATTGATTTTCCGAAGCTTGGCGTTCTCCGCTTGCAACAAGGCCAAGCTGCCGCCGCGACCGGCCGCCGTCGTGGTCAACGTCTCTCCCGCCCGATGGCCACGCCGGTGAACGTCTGATTGACGTGCATCGACGCGAACTGTTCACCGAACGTATTGAATCCCACGACCGAATTGTCACGCATCAGTGCGCTGGCGCGGACCAAACCACCACTCTGGGCCAAGTGCAGTCGCCGGAGGACGTTGTCACAACCGATCACCAAAAGCGGCTCGCCAAGCTGATGACGCAGCTCCTCGAACAACCCAGCGAGGTTGTCGAGCACG
>JBCBTD010000031.1:0-49058 GCA_039818825.1 Pseudomonadota bacterium | reverse complement strand
GGCCGAGTACGCCCGGTTCGTCAAGCACGTCCCGCACCTGGAGCGCGTCCTCATCGAGGACGGTATCCACTTGATCAAGCTCTGGTTCTCACTCGGCAAGAAGGAGCAGAAGAAGCGGTTTGGCGATCGACGCAAGGACCCACTGAAGCATTGGAAGCTCAGTCCGGTCGACCAGGTCGCGCTGGAAAAGTACGATGACTATACCAAGGCCATAGCTGACATGGTGGTCTTCACGGATACCGAAGCGTCACCGTGGATGATCGTCAACGGCAACGAGAAGCGACGGGCGCGATTGGCGGCAATCGCTCACGTCTTGCAGCAGGTACCGTACAAGCCGAAGGCGAAGAAGATCGCGGTGCCGGACCCGGCGGTGATCGCGCCGGCCGCTGACCTGTTCGACAAGGATGACCTTTTGCTGCGGCGCTGACCGCGCCGCCGAACGACGACGGGAGCAGCCATGGACCTGCGGCTCGAATCCCTGACCGCGGCCGCGTTCGCGCCGTTCGGCGATCTTCTGGACCTCTCGGCAGGCGGGGCGCCCGGCCGCTTCGACCATGTGGGTCGGCTCGTCGACGGGCGCGGCGGCTTGTCCCCCAACGTCGTGCTCATCCGGGCGGCGGCTGAGGCCTTGCCTACCCGGATCGAACGTCTGGAGCGCCACGCGGTGTCGTCGCAGTTGTTCGTGCCCTGCGGCATGGCTGGTCGGTTTCTCGTCGTCGTGGCCGAGGATCTGGGCGGGCGACCGGCGCTGGGGACGCTGCGGGCTTTTCTTTGTGAAGGCGCCCGCGGCGTCATCTATGCGCCGGGTGTGTGGCACCATCCGCTGTTGTCGCTGCTGCCTTGCCGGTTCCTGATGCTGGTTCACGAGGATGGCACCGAGCTGGATACCGAAGTCCAGGGGCTCGACGAGCCTGTCAGGCTCCTCACCACGCCCACCCAAGGCGCTGCATGGCCCGAGCCGGTCCAGCGCTGACGGTGGACCCGGCCGCGGCGATGACACGACTCTTGCCGTCGAGCGGCATTGCCGCATCTCCAGCGGAACGACCGAAGAGTGAGCGATCGCTGGTGTTCGAGCCGTTTCGTGCCCGCTTCCCTTGGCTGGGGCCGCATCTCCAATCGATGCGCAATCCGCTGTTGCCGTCGCCGCGGCTGCCGGGTGGTCCAGGGCGGCCGTTGGCACTACCGCTCGGTGATGGCGACGTCTTGTCGGCGCGCGTCGACGACCCGGCGGAGCGCGATCCGGCGTGGCCCGCCATCGTTCTGCTGCATGGCCTGGGAGGTTGCGAAACCAGCAGCTACGTGCTGCACGCCAGCCGCTTCTTCACGGGCGTCGGTGCCAGGGTCGTCCGCCTCAGCCTCAGGGGCGCCGGGCCGTCGCAACGCACCTGCAGGGATTGGTCCCACGCCGGGCGATACCCGGACGTTGCCGCGTTCGTGCCGCAGCTCCCGGCAACCGCCTCGGGCCTCGTGCTCGTCGGCTTCTCGTTGGGCGGCAACCTGCTGCTCGACTATCTTGCGCTGGCGGCGGTCGATCAGCGGGTGCGGGCGGCAGTCAGCGTGTCCGCACCGATCGACCTTCCAGCAGCGTCGGTGGCCATCCACGCGCAGCGCAACTGGATCTATCACGACTATCTCTTGCGCGCGCTCAAGGCCAACTACCTGCATCCCTGGACATCGCTCCGGCCCGACGAGTGTGAGGCCGTTCGCCGCTGTCGGACGTTGTTCGAGGTCGACGACCGCATCACTGCGCCGC
Organism: Pseudomonadota bacterium; assembly: GCA_039818825.1. GTDB lineage: Bacteria > Pseudomonadota > Alphaproteobacteria > Geminicoccales > Geminicoccaceae > JBCBTD01. Next base: position 47,305 of record JBCBTD010000031.1, on the reverse strand, counting down.
GTCACGGTTTCACCGGTGCCGACGACTACTACCGCCGGGTCAGCGCGGCCCAGCATCTGCCGGCGATCGGCACGCCGACGGCACTGCTCCACGCCGCCGACGATCCGTTCATTCCGGCCGCTGCCTACCACTCGATCCGTCCATCCCCCGCCTTGATGGTCGGCCTCGCACGCGGCGGCGGTCACCTCGGCTTCCACGGCAAGGGCGGCTTCTGGCATCTGCGGCAGATCGTGCGTTTCCTGCAGGTGCTGGACATCGTCCCCCAGCGTGGACCGGCAGAGCCCGTCACGGTACCGACCGCGGCGGCCGTCTGAGCCCGTGCACCTGGCGTTCCATCGTGCTTTCTTGTCCTGCGCGCAGAGACGGCCGGTGCGGGGAAGGTAAGCATGAGCGACAACCTGTTCGAGGTGTTCGCCGCGCGGGCGCGCGAGCCGGAGGCGGCGTTGATGACGACGCCGGACGGCCGCCGCCTCTCCTGGCAGGACACCTTCATCCTCGCGCGCCGGGCCGCCGCCGCGCTGGTGGACGTCGGGGTCCGTCCTGGCGACCGCGTTGCCGCGCAGATCGACAAGTCCCCGGAGGCGATCGTCCTCTATCTCGGCTGCGCAGCCGCGGGCGCCGTGTTCTTGCCGCTGAACACCGCTTACACGGCTGCGGAGGTCGACTTCTTCATCGGCGATGCCGAGCCCCGGGTGCTCGTCACGAGCCCCGACCGGGCGGCAGCGCTGGCGCCGATCGCCGCCCGCCACGGCGCGCGCTTGGAGACGCTCGGCGTCGCTGCTGACGGTTCGCTGATGGACCTGGTGACGGCGGCGATCGAGCCCTTGCCGGTCGTCGCCCGCGAGGCGGACGACCTAGCCGCGATCCTCTACACGTCGGGGACGACCGGTCGGTCCAAGGGCGCCATGCTGAGCCATCGTAACCTGACGTCCAATGCGTTCACGCTCGCCGAGTACTGGCAGTTCCGCCCCGACGACGTGCTGGTTCACGCCCTGCCGATCTTCCACACCCACGGGCTGTTCGTCGCGACCAACGTGGTCCTCGTGGCGGGGGCGTCGATGTCGTTCCTCTCTGGCTTCGACGCCGATGCCGTCGTCCATGCGCTGCCGCAGGCGAGCGCGATCATGGGTGTGCCGACGTTCTACACCCGGCTGCTGGCCCACCCGGCCTTCGACCGTGAGCTGGTGGCCCACATGCGCCTGTTCGTCTCCGGCTCCGCACCCTTGTCGGCGGAGGTTCACAGGGCGTTCGCCGAACGGACCGGGCACGCGATCCTCGAGCGCTACGGCATGACCGAAACCAACATGATCACGTCCAATCCCTATGACGGCGAACGCCGCGCCGGAACGGTCGGCTTGCCGCTGCCGGGCGTGGACGTGCGCATCGCCGACGGCGAGACCGGTGCCGTGTTGCCCACAGGCTCCGTCGGCGTCATCGAGGTGAAGGGCCCGAACGTATTCCAGGGATACTGGAATCTGCCGGAGAAGACCGCCGCGGAGTTTCGCCCCGACGGGTTCTTCGTCACCGGCGATCTGGGCGTCGTCGACGGACGTGGTTACGTCGCCATCGTCGGCCGCGACAAGGACCTGATCATCTCGGGCGGGTTCAACGTCTATCCTGCCGAGGTCGAAGCGCTGATCGACGCTGTCGCCGGTGTCGCCGAGAGTGCGGTCGTCGGCGTGCCTCATGCCGATTTCGGCGAGGGCGTGACGGCGGTCGTCGCACTGGAACCGGGCGTCCGCCTGACGGAAGCCGACGTCCTCAGGCCGCTGGCCGGGCAGCTCGCCAAGTTCAAGCAGCCGAAGCGGGTCTTCTTCGTGCCGAGCCTGCCGCGCAACACGATGGGCAAAGTTCAGAAAGTCGCGCTTCGCGAGACCTATCGGGACGCGTTCGCGTGACCTCGGACGAAGCCGGGTGGGTCGTCACCAACCGTGCCAACTGGGACGAGCGCGTCGCCATCCACCTTGCCGATCGGACCGGCGCCTACGGCGTCGCGCGGTTCCTCGCCGGTGAGGAGACGCTCCATGCCATCGAGGCGGCCGAGCTCCCGGATCTACGGGGCCTGCGGGTCAGCCACCTGCAATGCCATTTCGGTCTCGACAGCCTCAACCTCGCCCGACGCGGAGCCCGCGTCACCGGCCTCGACTACTCGGCGCCGGCGATCGCCGCAGCTCGCGAACTGGCGACCCGCGCCGACCTCGACGTCCGCTTCGTCGAGGGGCCGGTCGAGCGTGCGCCCGCCCTGATCGGCGCGCCTGCGGATCTGGTCTACGTCACCTGGGGCGCGATCAACTGGCTGCCGGATTTGCACCTGTGGGCTCGGGCCGTCGCCGACTGTCTGGTGCCCGGCGGTCGGCTCTACCTCGCTGAGGGCCACCCGGCCGTGCTCGCCCTGGAGGAGGTCGATGGCCGCCTCGTCGCTACCTACGACGTGCCGACGCCGTGCGATTCGCCGCTGACGTTCGATGAAGCCACCACGTACACCGGCGATGCGACCGAGATCGTCAACCGACGGACGTTCGAGTGGATACACGGTTTCGACCGGCTGTTCGGCGCGCTGATCGCGGCCGGGCTGCGGGTCGACTGGTTCCGCGAGCACGATCGGTTGGTCTGGCGACTGTTTCCGATGATGGTCAGCGACGACGACCGCCACTATCAGCTGCCTCCCGGCCAGCCGCGCGTGCCCTTGGCGTTCTCGCTGATGGCGACGAAGCGGCCGGACGCGTAATGCTCGGGCGTCGGCGACGACGTGGGCGGGCAACGTAAGAGCGAGGTGAGGGTGACGGTCACACCGTTGGACGATGCTCCGGAGGTCTGCCGACTGACGGCGGAGACGCTGACCGCGCTCTATGCAGCTGGCGAGCTCTCACCGGTGGAAGTGGTCGACGCCGTGCTCGGGCGCATCGACACGATCACCGCCCGCTTCAACGGCTTTCGCTACGTCGATGCGGAAGGCGCGCAGGCGGCAGCACGCGCGTCCGAGCGGCGCTGGCGTTGCGGCACGCCGCTTGGCGCCGCGGATGGCGTACCGACGACGATCAAGGACATCATCTGGGTGCGCGACTGGGTCGCGCGCTACGGCAGCCTGACGACGCCGGACACGCCGGCCGTGAGTGACGCGCCGGCGGTGGCGCACCTCCGGGCGGCCGGAGCCGTGCTCGTCGGTATGACCACGGTTCCCGAGTTCGGCTGGAAGGCGGTGACCGACAGCGCGCTCGACGGCATCACCCGCAATCCCTGGGACCCCACGCGGACACCCGGTGGATCGAGCGGCGGTGCCGCGGTGGCGGCAGCGACCGGCGCCGGGACGCTGCATCTCGGCACCGACGGTGGCGGGTCGATCCGCGTGCCGGCGGCGTTCACCGGCACGGTCGGCCTCAAACCCAGCTTCGGCCGCGTGCCCGCCTTTCCGATGAGCAGCTTCGGCAGCGTCGCCCATCTCGGGCCGATGGGCCGAAGCGTCGCCGACGTCGCGCGGATGCTCCGGGTGATGGCTCGTCCTGATCCACGCGACGCCTATCAGAGCTTCGCGCCAGAGGTGGTCGCCGACGAGATGGTCGGCGACCTGCGCGATGCGCGCATCGGCATCTGGGCGACGCCGCCCTTCGGCGCCGTAGAGCCCGATGTGGCCGACGGGTTCGGCCGTGCCCTGGCCGTGCTCGAGGACCTGGGTGCCGAGCTCGTCGAGATCAGCTTGCCGCAAGAGAACCTGCACGATGTGTTTCGGACGCTTTGGTCCGCTGGCGCCGCCCAGCGCCTCCGCGGCATGGCACCGGAGAGCCGTGCCCTGATCGATCCGGGGTTGCAGGCCATCGCCAGGGTCGGTGGTCTGCTCACGCTGGACGACCTTGCCGATGCGTCGACGGCGCGGGCGGCGTTCACGGCTGCGGTAGAACGCCTGTTCGACACCGACGTCGATCTGATCGTGTCGCCATCGACCGCCGTCAGCGCCTTTGCCGCGGGCCAGGAGGTGCCGGCCGATCGGGGCCTGGAGCGCTGGACGGAATGGGCCGGATTTTCTTACCCGATGAACCTGACACAGCAGCCAGCTCTCAGCGTTCCGGCGGGCCTGACGCCCGATGGGCTGCCGCTGGGTTTGCAGATCATCGGCGCGAAAGGCGCGGATCTCGACGTCTTGGGCGCCGGTTTGGCGTTCGAAATTGCGACGGCGGGCGGGTCCAGGCTTCAGCCTGCCGAAAGGACGGCGTAGAGTTGGAACGATTGCCACCCGCCAGGAAATGGTCGCACCAATGACGGATCTTACACAAAGCCAAGCCTGGCACGCGCTCGAGAACCACGCGTTCAGCTTCCGGAACCGGCATCTGCGGGAGCTGTTCGGCGCCGACAGCCGGCGCTTCGATCATTTCAGCTTCGCGCTCGACGACCTCTTCGTCGACCTCTCGAAGCAGCGCTTGAGTGAAGAGACGCTGCATCTGCTGTGCGATCTGGCCCGGGCGACGGGGCTCGAAGAGTGGCGCGATGCCATGTTCGCTGGCGAGCGCATCAACACCACCGAGGACCGGGCGGTGTTGCACGTGGCACTGCGCAACCGCTCCAACCGGCCGATGACGTTCGAGGGTGTGGACGTGATGCCCGACGTCCGTGCCGTGCTGGAGCGGCTGCGGACCTTCTGCGACGCGGTTCGTAGCGGCGAATGGACCGGACATACGGGTGCCCGCATCACCGACGTCGTCAACATCGGCATCGGCGGCTCGGATCTCGGGCCGGTGATGGTGACCGAGGCTCTTTGGCCCTTCGGCACACCCGACCTGCGGCTGCATTTCGTCTCCAACGTCGACGATTCGCACATCGTGCGGGTGTGCCGCGACCTCGACCCGGCCACGACGCTCTTCGTCATCGCGTCCAAGACGTTCACTACGGACGAGACCATGACCAACGCCCGCTCGGCGCGGGCTTGGCTGGTGGAGCGTTTGGGCAGCGAGGCGGCGGTCGGTCGGCACTTCGTCGCCGTTTCCACCAACGCCGCCGAAGTCGAGGCGTTCGGAATCGACCTCGATGCCATGTTCGGATTCTGGGATTGGGTCGGCGGCCGCTACTCGCTCTGGTCGGCGATCGGCCTGCCGATCGCCCTCGCCGTCGGCTTCGAGCGGTTCGAGCAGCTGCTCGATGGCGCGCACGCCATGGACGAGCATTTCCGGACCGCGCCGCTCGAGACCAACCTGCCGGTGCTGATGGCGCTGGTCGGCATCTGGAACCGCAATTTCCTCGGTGCGGTCTCCCATGCGGTGCTGCCCTACGATCAGCGGCTCCACCGCTTGCCGGCGTATCTCCAGCAGGCCGACATGGAGAGCAACGGCAAGTCGATAAGGCGCGACTCACGTCGGGTCGACTACTCGACCGGTCCGATCGTCTGGGGCGAGCCCGGCACCAACAGCCAGCACTCGTTCTTCCAGCTCTTGCACCAAGGCACCGAGATGATCCCGGCCGACTTCATCGTCGCCGCGAAGAGCACGACGGCGCTGGGCGACCACCACCTGCGTTTGCTGGCCAACACGCTGGCGCAGACCGAAGCGCTCGCGTTCGGCAAGACGCCGGAAGAGGCACGCCACGAGTTGGAGGGCCAGGGTGTGCACGGCGACGAGTTGGAGGCGCTCTTGCCGCACAAGCTGTTCGCCGGCAACCAGCCAACGACCACGATCGTCTACGACGAGCTGACGCCCTACAGCCTTGGAAGGTTGGTTGCGCTCTACGAGCACAAGATCTTCGTCCAGGGTCAGATCTGGGGGCTCAACAGCTTCGACCAGTGGGGTGTGGAGCTGGGCAAGCAGCTGGCGAAGCGTATCCTGCCTGTCCTCCAGACCGGCGAGGGCGCCCAGGCATTGCCGAGCCCGACCCGTGGCTTGATCGAGCTGATCCGGGGCCGGCGCGGCGGCTGAGCGGCGAGCCAGGGGCCTAGGCGTGGGTCAGTTACCGGCGATCGGGCGTCGATGGCGCGCCCGACGGCGTGGTCGTGGCGCTTGAGCGAAGCGGATCGGAGTTCGTGATGGCCCGAGCGGTCGGAGCCTTTTGTGCACTGCTCTTGCTTCTCGCGCTTTGGCTGGGGCATGTGCCGGCCTTCGCCCAAGCCGCGCCGGAGGCGGTCGACGCGAGCACGCTCGATGCTCTCTCGCCGGCTGCCGTGGACGCTGCGGTCGCCCGCTTGAGTGATACTCAGGTTCGCGACCTGCTCCTGCAGGAGCTAGGCCGCCGCGCCGCCACCGCCCCGACCGACGGTGCGACGCCTGCCGACGTCGTCACCACCGTAAGCGAACGGCTGTCCGGCGCACGGGCGCGGTTGATCGCGTTGGTCGCCTCGATCGGCGACCTGCCGCACACCTTGGCGGCGGTCTGGCAGGCGTTCGCCGGTAGCCGCCCCTTGCTGGTCGTCGGCGGCCTGGCCGCGGCCGTGGCCGCCGCGGTCGCTGCCGGCCTCGCGGCGGAGTGGGCAGCGGCCAGATGGCTTCGGCCGACCGCCGAACGCCTCCGGACATTGGGCGCCGATCGGGAAGCGACCGTCCTGCCGCGCATGGGGGCGATCGTCGGCAGGTTCGGGCTGGACGTGTTGCAGATCGGCGCGTTCACGGTGGCCAGCGTCGTCGCCTTCCTGGCGCTCTGGCAGGACAACGTGCCCGGCCGCTATCTGGCGATCACGCTGATCGCCGCGTACACCTTCACCCGCTTGTTCGCTGCGTTCTCGCGGATGTTGCTGGAGCCGGATCAAGAGCGGCTGAGGTTGTTCGACCTGACCGACGCCGAAGCCGACAAGCTGCACCGCGGGCTGGTGCGCACGGCCGCCATCGCCGCCTTCGGCTTGATGGCGTGCGGCCTGATCGCCCTGCTGGGCGAGGGGCAGGTGGTCCACGACCTCCTGGTGTTCCTCGTGGGTCTTGGTTTCGTGATCTCGTTGGTTCTGGCACTGGCCCAGGCCCAGCCCGCGCTTCGTCGCGACCTCTTGGTGTTCGATCGCTCGAGCCCGGCGAGGCGCTTCGCCGCCCAGGTCGTCCCCCCGGCAACGGTGGCGTTCGTCGCCTTGCTCTGGCCGTTTTTCCTCCTCGCCTACGCCCTCCACATCGACCTTTCCTCGGCGGCCGCGTTGGTGACCATGGGCCTCGTGGTGTTCGTGCCCCATCTGGACGCGGTGGTCGCGCGGATGGCGGCGGCGCATGCGGAACAGACGGAAGACGCCGACGCCGGGCTCCGGATGGTCGGTGTTCGGCTACTACGGGTGCTGCTTTGGATCGGCGCCATCGGCGGTCTCTGCATGGTCTATGCCGTCGATCTCCAGGAGCTCGCGCGGGCTGGCGTTGGCGAACGGCTGTCGGGAGCGTTGTTCGACATTCTGCTGACCGTCTTGCTGGCCTACGTCTTCTGGGAGTTCGCGCGGGTTTTGATCGACCGGCGATTGCGCGACGAAGCGGGACCAGGAGCGGCCGGCGAGCATGGTGACGAAGGCGGAACCGGTGCCTCGCGGGTCGCCACCTTGTTGCCGCTGTTTCGCGTCACCTTGCAGATCACCATCATCGTGATGGCGGTGCTGCTGATTCTGTCGGCGTTGGGCGTCAACATCGGGCCGTTGCTCGCCGGTGCAGGTGTGGTCGGCTTGGCCGTCGGCTTCGGCGCGCAGACGTTGGTCCGTGACATCGTCTCAGGGGTGTTCTTCCTCCTCGACGATGCTTTCCGCCGTGGCGAGTACATCGACGTTGGCGACGTCAAAGGCACGGTCGAGAAAATCTCGGTGCGCTCGTTGCGGCTCCGCCACCACCGCGGCTACCTCCACACCATTCCGTTCGGCGAGATCCGGCATCTGACCAACTACAGCCGCGACTGGGTCATCATGAAGTTGGAGTTTCGGGTGCCGTTCGATACCGACATCGAATTGGTGCGGCGCCTGTTCAAGCAGATCGGCAAAGATCTGCAGGGCCATCCCGACATCGGCAAAGACTTCCTCGAGCCGTTCAAGTCGCAAGGCGTATTTACTCTCGACGACAGCGCCTTGGTCGTCCGTGGCAAGTTCATGGCCAAGCCAGGTAAACAGTTCATGGCGCGGCGCGAGATCTACAACGCCGTGCAAGCAGCGTTCGCTGAGAACGGCATCAAGTTCGCCGACCGCCGGGTGACGGTGCAGGTCGCGGATGCCGGGAGCTTGACGCCCGAGGAGCAGGCCCGCGTCGTCCAAGCCGGTGCTTCCGTGGCCCAAGCGGCCCCGCCGTTGCCAGCGGCGAGCTGAGCTACCCGGTCACGCCTTCGGGACCCGTGGGTGGACGGCAGGGCACCGGCACCCCATTTCACCGGCTCGATGGGTGAGGGGGGAGCTATGCCAGACCGGTCGTCGCGCATTCGCGGCGCCTTGATGGGTCAGTTCGTCGGCGATGCGCTTTGTTTGGGCACGCACTGGATCTACAACCTGCGTGAACGAGGCCGCGCGTTCCCGGAAGGGATCGTCGGCTTCGAAGCGCCGGCTGCCGACCACTACCACCGCGGTCGTAAACCGGGTGACGGCACCCACTACGCAGACGCCGCCGAGGCCGTGCTGGCGTCGGTCGCCGAGCATGGCGAGAGCATCGCCAGCGACCAGGGCGAACGACTGGTCCGGCTCTACGGCGATCAGGCTTATCAGGGGTTTCTCGACAAGCCGACGCGGATCCTGTTGGAGCGGTTCCGCGACTGGGAGCGTAGCCGACCGGGCGAGCCGTTCCCGTTCGTTGACGGCGCCGACGACGAGCAAACGGTGACGTTGTCGAGACTGGCGCCGGTAGTGGTGGTGCATGCACGGGACCACGAACTCGGCCAACGTGTCGAAGCGGTGGTGCGGGTGTGCCAGAACAACGACCGGGCCGTGGCCCATGCCCAGGTCCACGCGTCTATTCTCCGCCTCTTGCTAGAGGGTGAACCGCTGCCGGCTGCCGTGGAAGCCGCGGTCGCGACTGCGCCCGCTCCCTTTGCCGCAGAAGTCGCGGAGCGGCGAAGTGATGCCTTAGCGATGCTCGGCCTGCCGGCCATCCACGCTACCGGTGAGGTCGGGCGGTCATGCTACCTTCCCAACACCTTCCCGGCGATGTTGCACGTGGCGCTGCGCCACCAGGACACGTTGCCGACGGCCTTGCTCGAGACGGCGCGGGCCGGTGGTGACAGCGCTAGCCGCGCCGCCGTCGTCGGCTCTTGGCTCGGTGCCGCCCTGGGCGACGAAGAGATCCCGGAAGCGTGGTGGCAGCGGCTCAGCGCACGCGAACGCCTGGAGCCGCTGATCGAGCGGGTCGTGAAACTCGGCGCATGACGTCGACTGTCATTCAGCCGCCGGGTGTGCCGGGCGGGCCGACGGCGCTCCCGCGGGCGCGACCGCGTGGCAAGCCCAATTGGCGCTCGCGGTAGAAGATGACCAAGCCCGAACCGATCACCAAGGCCGCACCGATGAGCGTGGCGATCTCCGGTCGGTCGCCGAAGAACACGAAGCCAAGCACTGTCGCGTAGACCATCGCGGTGTAGTCGAAGGGCGCGATCGTACTGGCGGGCGCCAAGACGTAGGCACGGGTCATCAGGATTTGCGCGATCCCGCCGACGACGCCGATCGCGATCAGCATCAGCAGCTGGTGGCCGTCGGGAAAGACCGAATCGAAAGGCAGGGTCGCGGCGCTGACCAAGGTGCAGGTCATGGTGAAGTAGAAGATGATCGCCGCCGGCTCTTCCTTCTGGGCCAGAGCCCTGATGGCGATGGTGGCGAGCGCGACGAACATGGCGCCCGCCAAAGCCATCATCAGCCCCAGAGTCGCGGTCGGCGTGCGCTCCGGATCGCCCGTCAACAGGTCCAGTCCCGCCGGTTGCAGCATGATCAGGATGCCGGCGAAGCCGACGCCGATGGCCGACCAACGGTAGATGCCGACCCGCTCGCCGAGGAGCAGCATGGCCAGCGCCGGCGTGAACACGGTCGCGGCAAACCCGATCGCGATCACGTCGGGCAGCGGTGCCATGCTCAGCGCCGTAAAACCGCAGAACATGGCGAAAAGCCCAGCGGCTGAGCGCAGAGCGTGGCCGACCGGACGCGTCGTCCGCAGCGACCGCCACCCTCCTGAGGCCCAGATGAGCCAGAGGATGGGCAAAAGCGCGAAGAAGGATCTCGCGAACACCATCTGCCCGGTCGGGATGTCTTCGCCGAGCGACTTGATCATCGCCGACATGCAGCCGAACAACCCCACGGCTGCCAGCTTGAGCGCGATCGCGACACCGATGTTCGTCGACGGGGCGTTGATTTCCGTCGCCTCGCGGGCCACGGCTGACGTCCTTCCTGGGATGTGCCGGGACCGTAGCGGGCGGCTCGCGTTTCCGGTCTTGGACGAAAGGGCCAAGAGCGGTTTGATCCTGCTCATGGACCTGCAGAGGTCCGCGACTTATGGTCGCATATTGATGGAGCTTTGTGGACTTCCCCGATGACCGAACTGGCGAGCCTACTCGACGAGCTACCCGCCCATGCGGCAGTGCTCGATCGGGATGGCACGATTCGTTGTGTCAACGCCGGGTGGCGGCGATTTGCCGAGGACAACGGCTTGGACGACAGCGCGTTCGGCGTCGGCCAAAACTATCTGCAGATCTGCCGCAGCTGCGCCGCCGATCCGTTCGCTGACGAAGCGCAGCGGACGCTGGTGCAGGTGCTCGAGGGCGCTTTGGACCGGTTCGCCTTCACCTATCCGTGTCACTCGGACACGGTCCGGCGCTGGTTCTTTTGCCTGTTCCTGCGCGTCGATGACGGTGCCGTCGTGCTGCATTTCAATCACCTGCAGCAGATGGACGGCCACCGGTTGATGCGGGAAGCGACGGCACGCATTCGCGCATTGTGCTGCGACGACCGCGTCGGCTCCGCGCCGGCCGCCGCCGCGAACTGACGATCCTGATCTGAGCCGAGGCGATGGAGCTGGGGCTGTCAGGAGCCCGCGGGCTTGGCGAGCGCTTGGGCCTTGTCGTCGAACAGATAGGCGGCGTCCGGCGGTACACGCACCCCGACCTGCTCGCCTGGCTGCGTCTTGCAGTCGCCGCCCGCCTTGACGACCAGGGGCTGCGTGTTGCCGACGTCGACGTAGAGGAACGTCTCGCCGCCGAGATGTTCGACCGCCACCGCTTCGCCGCGCAGCCCGGCGGCGCCGGCGTCCTCCAGCCCCAGGTGCTCCGGCCGTAGGCCGAGCGTCAGATCAGCACCGTTCAAGGTTGCATCGGGGCGCCCGACGGCGATGGTGGCGCCGCCCGCGACGGTGACGTCGATGGTCTCGTTGCTGACCCCTGCGACATGGGCCGGCAGGAAGTTCATCGTCGGCGAACCGATGAACCCTGCGACGAAGCGGTTGGCCGGCCGATGATACAGCTCCATCGGCGAACCGACCTGCTCGACACGGCCGTCGTTGAGCACGACGATCTTGTCGGCGAGGGTCATCGCTTCGACCTGGTCGTGCGTCACGTAGATCATCGTCGCCTCGAGGCGACGATGCAGCTTGGCGATCTCGACCCGCGTCTGGACACGGAGTGCGGCATCCAGGTTGGACAGGGGCTCGTCGAACAGGAACAGCTTGGGCTCGCGCACGATCGCACGGCCGATGGCGACTCGCTGCCGCTGGCCGCCCGACAGCTGTCGAGGTTTCCGCTCGAGGAGATGGTCGATCTGCAGGATGCCGGCGGCGTGGCGGACCCGCTCGTCGCGCTCCTCGCGCGAACGCCCGGCAAGCTTGAGGCCGAACGCCATGTTCTCCCACACGGTCATGTGCGGGTAGAGCGCATAGGACTGAAACACCATCGCGATCCCGCGCTCCGAGGGGGTCCGGTCGTTGACCACCGCGCCGTCGATCTTGAGTTCGCCGGCGGTGATGTCCTCCAAGCCTGCGACCAGCCGGAGCAACGTCGACTTGCCGCAGCCCGAAGGGCCGACGAACACCACGAACTCGCGGCTCTGGATGCTGAGGTCGACGCCCTTGATGACGAGATCGCGCCCGAAGCGCTTCTCGACCGCCGTCAGCTGCACGTCCGCCATCTTGGCTCTCCTCAGTCGGTCACGGCTGCGATCGCGACGCCGTAGCCTGGGAAGTCGATCGCCCCGTCGCGGCCCAGGCTCGCGGCATCGGACAGTAGCGCGTCGGCGGCTTCGAGCGTTCGCCCCGACGGCCAATGCACGGCCTCACCGCTGAGGTTGAACGCGCAGAGCAGCCGTTGTCCGGCGGTGCGCCGCTCGAAGGCCAGCACCGGCTCCGGCGCCGACACTCTGACGAAGTCACCCAAGCGCAACGCGGGCTGCCTCCGCCGCCAGGCGAGGAACTGGCCGGTGGTGGTCAAGGTCGACGTCGGCTCGGCCGCCTGAACGTCGACCGCGCGCCGCGCGTGGTCTTCTGGGATCGGCAACCAAGGTTGCCCGACGGTAAAGCCCGCCGACGGAACTCCAGCGCTCCACGGCATCGGTGTCCGGCACCCGTCGCGGCCCTTGAACCGCGGCCAGAAGGTCTTGCCGTACGGGTCCTGGAGATCCTCGAACGCGATGTCCGCCTCGCTGAGCCCGAGTTCCTCCCCTTGGTAGAGGCAGAGCGTCCCTCGGAGGCAGGTCAGCAGCACGGGCAGCAGCCGGCAGAGTGCCTCCGAAGGCGCCTCGCCGCCGAACCGGGTGGGCGCGCGGATCACGTCGTGGTTCGAGAACGACCACGCCGGCCAGCCGTCTTCGATCTTCGATTCCAGCGACTCGACGATGTCGCCGATCGCGTCGGCCGCCAATGGGCAGGCCAGCAGATCGAAGGTGTACGCCATGTGCATGCCGTCGGTGCCGCGGGTGTAGCGGGCGGCGTTGTCGAGCGCGCGCTCGCCCGAAAGCTCACCCAGGAGTGCGATCTCGCCATAGCCGTCCGCCAACCGGCGAAGCGGCGTCAGCAGGATCGGGCGAAGCTCGGCGAGGCCCTTCTGGTAGGCGTGCAGCTGCCGGGCGAACGGCGTTCCCGGGATCATGCCGCCGCCGGTACCGGCCTTCGGCGGTCGCACCGGATTGTCCCTGAGTTCGGGGTCGTGCACGCCGAAGTCGATCGCGTCGAGCCGGAACCCGTCGACGCCTCGGTCGAGCCAGAACTTGGCGACGTCGAGCAGCGCGGCGACCACCGCGGGCTGGTGCAGGTTCAGGTCGGGTTGTTGGACCAGGAAGTTGTGCAGGTAGTACTGATCGCGCCGCGAGTCGTACTGCCAGGCCGGACCGCCGAACACCGACAGCCAGTTGTTGGGCGCCGTGCCGTCGGCGCGCGGATCGGCCCAGACGTACCAGTCCGCAAGGGAATTGCTTCGGTCCTGGCGGCTGGCGTCGAACCAGGGATGGCGGTCGCTGGTATGGCTCAGCACCAAGTCCACCATCACCTTGAGCCCGAGTTCGTGGGCACGGGCGATCAAGGCGTCGGCATCCGCCAGGGTGCCGAACATGGGATCGACGTCTCGATAGTCCTGCACGTCGTAGCCGTAGTCGGCCTGCGGAGAGGTGAAGAAGGGCGAAATCCAAACGCCGTCGACGCCCAGATCGCGCAAGTACGGCAGGCGTTCGGTAATCCCACGCAAATCGCCCGTACCGTCGCCGTCGCTGTCGGCAAAGGAGCGCGGGTAGATCTGGTAAACGACGGCGCCGCGCCACCAGGGAGCGTCGCCGGTCATCCTTTCACGGCGCCCGCGGTGAGGCCCGAGACGATGCGCCGTTGGAAGACCAGAACGAGAGCGATCAACGGCAGGGTAACGATGACCGATGCCGCCATGATGTTCGCCCAGGGAAGTTCGTACGCCGACGCGCCGGAGATCAAGCCGATCGCCACCGGCACCGTGCGTTGCTCCGAGCTGAGCGTGAACGTCAGGGCGAACAGAAACTCGTTCCATGCGGCGATGAAGGCGAGCAGACCTGTGGTGACCAGCGCCGGACCCATCAGCGGCAAGAACACCTGGGTCACCACCACGAACGGGGTCGCGCCGTCGACGATGGCCGCCTCCTCCAGCTCTTTCGGCAGCTCGCGCATGAACGTGGTCAATACCCACACCGTGAACGGCAGGGTGAAGATCATGTAGGAGATCACCAGCGACAGCAGGTTGTTGTAGAGGCCGAGCGTCCGCACCAGCTCGAACATGCCCGAGAGCACCGCGATCTGCGGGAACATCGAGACGCCGAGAATGGTGAAGAGCAAGAGGCGCCGGCCGCGAAACGCGATGCGGCCGAGCGCGTAGGCCGCCAGCACCGCCAAGCTCAGCGAGAGCAGGACCACCGATACGGCAACGATCACGGAGTTCAGGATCTGCCGGCCGAACGGCTGTTCCTCGAAGACGATGACGTAGTTGTTCCAGGCCGGGGCGAGCGGCCAGAACCCGGCCTCGAACAGTTCGCTGCCGGACTTCAGCGAGGTGACGATCGCCCAGTAGAACGGGAAGACCGTGTAGACGACGAGGATCGCCAGGAAAGCATAGAAAACGACCTGGCCGAGGAGGCGGCGCTGCGCCCGACTCACGCCTTTTCCTCCCGCCCGATGCCACCGAGGGTCAGATAGACGGCGGTGAACAAAGCGATGATCATGAACAGCATGGTCGCGGCGGCGGAACCGTAACCAACGTCCTGAAAGTCCACGAGTTGTTGTCGTGCATAGATCGACATCGACATCGTGTCCTGCTTGTTCCCCTGCATCACGTAGATCAGGTCGAAGATACGCAAGGCGTCGAGCGTCCGGAAGATCACCGCGACGAGAATGGCGGGCCGCAACAACGGCAGCGTGACTCTGAAGAAGACCACGACCGGATGCACCCCGTCGATCTTCGCATTCTCGTAGCAGTCTTGCGGCAGCATCTGCAGGCCGGCGAGGATGAGCAACGCCATGAACGGCGTCGTCTTCCAAACGTCGACGGCAACGACGGCCGTCATGGAAAGGGCCGGGTCAGCCAGCCAGGCCCAAGGCTCGCTGATCAGCCCGACCGTCAGCATGACCTCGTTGATCACGCCGTAGACGTCATTGAACATCCACCGCCACATCTGGGCGGACACGACGGTCGGGATCGCCCAGGGGATCAGCACGGCCGCGCGCAGCAGGCCGCGACCGCGGAAGTGCGCGTTGAGCGCCAGAGCGATGGCCAAGCCCAACGCCGTCTCGATCGACACCGATGCGAGAGTGAAGACCGCGGTGTTGCGCACGGCGCGCCACCAATCCGGATCTTCGATCAGGAATGCGTAGTTCTCGAGCCCGACGAAGCTGCGGGCATCGAGGTCGGCGAGATTGGCGTCGGTCAGGCTCAGCGCGATGGTGCGGAACAACGGCCACCCCGCAACAAGGGCCAGCACGATCACCATCGGCGCCAGGAACAGCCAGGCGCTCTTCTGGCGTTGCCGGGTGAGCGCCGAAAGAGCCGGAGGCGCGCCGCCGGCGCGCGTCGCCACTACCAGTTCCTGGCGATGCGCTGTAGCCGCCGATCCAGATCGGCAAGATTGGTCGTCGCGTCACCCTGTCCACTCAGGGTGCGGTGGACGGCGTTCCAGAACTCCGTCGACACCTGGTTGTAGCGCGTCCCAGCCACGGCCGACGGCCGCGCTACGGCGTTGGCAAAGGTCTCGAACAGAGAGCCGAAGAACGGGTTGGCTGCGAGAACGTCCGCGTCCTCGTAGAGCGCGATGATCGTCGGGTTGTACGCGCCCTCGATGGCCCGGCGTTTTTGCTCCTCGTAAGACGTGAGGTAGCGAACGAGGTCGCGGGCTTCGTCGGGCATTTCGGTGTAGCGCGACACCGCCAGGTTCCAGCCGCCCAGCACCCCGGTAGCGCTGCCATCAGCGCCGCCAGCCGGGAGTGCGACCACGCCAACCTTGCCGGAGACGGGGCTGTCCGCGGCGTTGGCCAGCGCCCACGCGTAGGGCCAGTTGCGCATGAACACGGCATGACCGGACTGGAACACGCCGCGCGCGTCTTCCTCCTGGTAGGAAAGGACACCCTGCGGTGCGATCGTGTTGATCCACCCTGCGGCTGTGTCGATGGCGGTGATCGCCTCCGGGTTGTTCACCGTCACCGTTCCTTCGGCGTCGATGATCGTGCCGCCGCCGAAGCTGTCGATCCACTCGAGCGCGTTGCAGGTCAGTCCCTCGTAGGCGTTCCCTTGGAAGACGAAGCCCTGCATCTTGTCATTGCCGGCGGCGCGCTCCGCGTCCTGGACGACCTGGGCGATCTCGGTGAGCTCCTGCCAAGTCGTCGGCGCTTCGAAGCCGTGTTGTTCCAGCAAGTCAGAGCGGTAGTAGAGCACGCCAGCATCGGTGAACCACGGGATCGCCTTGAGTTCGTCGGCGATCGTGTTGTTCTCGATGATCGCCGGGAAATGCGCCTCCAGGTCTTCCTGGGCGAACACCGGCGACAGGTCGAGGAAGTGGGTGCCGAGGATGCCCGGCCAGATGACGTCGATCTGGAAGACGTCGATGTCGCTGCTGCCGGAGGCGAGCAGCTGCTGGTAGAGGGCGAGCCGCTCGTTCGTGGCGTTGGGTGTCGAGACCACCTCGACCGGGATGCCCGATTCGGCCGACCAGGCGGCCACGCCGTCCTGGCAAAGCTTGAGTTCCTGGCCGACGGCGCCGCACGAGATCGACAGGCCCTGCGCGTTGGCGGACGGAGCCAGCCAACCACCGGCGGCGAGCGCCGCCAGGCTGACGCCGAACGTGAGTGCGTGCATTCGAACCGGCATGGTTGCCCCCCGCGAGTCGTTGGCCACTCGATGAGCCGAAGGGTAATCCCGGTCAGTGGTCGAACACAACCGCAAGCATCGACAGCCGGGAGACCTTCAGCGTCGCGGCGTGCGGGGGAACTGGACGATCTGTGCCTAGCCGGCGACGCACTGCTCCCAGCTCTGGGCGATGGCCCCGGTCGCCTTCGCCGCTCCTCCCAACGGCGCATTGGCGGGGACTCGTTCGCCGCCTCGGACGAGCAGCGCCGCGGCTTTCCCCCTTGTTCGGTTCGACCGGTCTCGGCATTCCACGTTCAGAGTACGACAGGGAGCCGGAAGATGACCAACCACGGCGGGTTGCTGTCACAACCGGTGACGCTCTCCAAGGCGCTGGCCCGCGGCCTCGACCTCTACCCGGACGAGGTGGCCTTGGTGACAGCGGACGGGCGCTGGACGTGGCGGGAGCTCGACGACCTGAGCGAGGCCTATGCGCGGAACCTGCTCGGTCTCGGGCTGGTCGTTGGCGACCGTGTTGCATCGTTGTTGCCGAATTGCGGCGGGCTCTTCATCCACTACTTGGGTGCGATCAAAGCGGGCCTCGTCGCGGTACCGTTGAACTACCGCTACACGAGCTTCGAGATCGACCATGCGCTCGACATCAGCGGCGCGCGAGCGCTCGTTCACGAAGTCGAACGCCAAGACGACGTTGCCGGTGCCAAAGCTACGGCAGCACTACAATGGCGCATCGTGCACGGGGAAGGTGGGCGCCCAAACGAGGCTGTCGACTTCGCCGACCTGCTGGTGCCTGGCGCAGGTCGTGCCGCGCTTCCAGAGGCGAGCGAAGACACGGCGTCGATCATCTTCTTTACGTCGGGGAGCACCGGACCGGCAAAGGGCGTCACCCACACCCACCGAAGCCTCGGTTGGGTCTTCGCGAGCGCAGCGCGCAGCTATCAGCTGGCACCTGATGACCGGGTCATGGCGGCGTCGTCCTGCTCCCACGTTGGTGGCTACTTGAACGTCTTTGCTGCTTGGTCGGAAGGTGCACGGCACTGGTGCCTCGGGTCGGCGATCTTTTGGGTCAGCTGGAGATGATGCGGTGCTGGCGGCCGACGGTGGTGGTCATGCTGCCGGCAGCACTGTTTCAGTTGGAGCGCAACGCGCTGGCGCGACCTGAAGATTTTGCTTCGCTGCGGGTGGTTTGCTCCGGCGGTGACAAGGCCCCCGAACAGCTCGCAACGGAATTCACCG
This sequence comes from Pseudomonadota bacterium, assembly GCA_039818825.1. GTDB lineage: Bacteria > Pseudomonadota > Alphaproteobacteria > Geminicoccales > Geminicoccaceae > JBCBTD01. The sequence continues at coordinate 29,392 of JBCBTD010000031.1, read as the reverse complement.
CCAAGACCGCGCTCAGGATCGACGAACTGTATGGCATGACCGAGATCGGCCTGTCCCACGTCAACCCGTCGTCGGGTTTGGTCAAGCCGGGTTCTGTCGGGCGTGTCGGGCCCGGATATGCCGCCGAGGTTCGGAACGACTCCGGCGACCCGGTTGCGTCAGGCGTCGAAGGCCGCCTTTGGGTCAAGTTCCCGGGAACCATGCCGTACTACTGGAATGCGCCAGAAGCCACGGCGGCCGTCTACGGCGCTGACGGCTGGTTCGATACCGGCGACGTCATGTGCGTCGATGCCGAGGGCTACTACTTCTGTGGTCGGAAGAAGCAGATCATCGTGCATGACGGCTCGAACATCTTTCCCCAAGAAGTCGAGGACGCTTTGCTCGTCCATGATGCAGTTGCGCTGGCGGGGGTGATCGGCATCCATGATCTCGTTCGCGGCGAGAACGTGCGTGCCTACGTCGAACTGAAGGCGGAGGTGACGCCACCGACACCCACTGAGCTAATCGCGTTCGCGCGGCAGCGGGTGGGGTACAAAGCGCCCGAAGAGATCGTGTTTCTCGACCAGATGCCACTCAATCCCACGGGCAAGGTCGACCGGGTCTCACTCGAACGGCAAGCGACGGAAGGGCACCAAACGCGGTAGCGACCGCTCGGCTGCGGGGATCTTGGCCAGCGTTCATTCCGTCAGATCGCTCCACAGCTCCTTCACCTTGGCGAAGAAACCGCTGCGTTCCGGATGGTGGGCGTCGCCGCCGCGACCGGCGCCGTCGAACTCGCGGAGTAGCTCCTGCTGCTGCTTGGTCAGATTGACCGGCGTTTCGATGGTGACCTCCACGTACATGTCGCCGCGGCGTGTGCCCTGGAGTTCGACCATGCCGCGGTCGCGCAGCCGGAACTGCTTGCCGGTCTGGGTGCCGGCCGGCACCTGTACCTTGATCCGCTTGGCCTCGATGGTCGGAACCTCGATTTCGCCACCGAGTGCCGCGGTGGTGAAGGCGATCGGTACCTCGCAGTAGAGGTCACGGCCTTGTCGCTGGAAGATGCGGTGCTGGGCAACGCTGATGAAGATGTACAGATCGCCCGCCGGCGCACCCCGTAGCCCGGCCTCGCCCTCGCCGCTGAGCCGGATCCGGGTCCCGTCCTCCACGCCCTTCGGGATGTTCACGGCCAGCGACTTCTCGCGCTGCTGGCGGCCGCCGCCGTTGCAGGCTCGGCAGGGGTCGTTGATGACCACGCCGGAGCCTTGGCAGGTCGGGCAGGTGCGCTCGAGGGTGAACAGGCCTTGTTGGGCGCGGATGCGGCCGCTGCCGCGGCAGGTCGGGCAGCCGCCCGGCGGCGCACCGCCTTCGCTGCCGGAACCCTGGCAGGCGTCGCAGCTGACCGAAGTCGGAACGTTGAGCTGGGCCTTCTTGCCGTGGAAGGCATCCTCCAGGCTGATCTGCAGGTTGAAACGGAGATCGGCACCGCGATGGCCGTTGCCTCTCCGCCGGCCGGACAGATCACCAAACAGGTCGTCGAAGACGTCGGCAAAGCTGGAAAAGTCAAACCCGCCCGGGCGGCCGCCACCGCCTTGCTCGAACGCCGCGTGGCCGAACTGGTCGTAAGCGGCGCGCTTCTGGTCGTCTTTGAGGATCTCGTAGGCCTCGTTGATCTCTTTGAACCGCGTCTCGGCAGTCGCATCCCCGGGATTGCGATCCGGGTGGTACTGCATGGCGAGCTTGCGATAGGCGGACTTCAGCTCTTGGCCGTCGGCACCGCGCTTGACGCCGAGCACCTCGTAGTAGTCACGCTTCGCCATGGTCTGCGGCATCCTTGAGGCGCACGGCGATCACCGCCGCTGAACGTGCGAAGGACCGAGGCGATGCCCCGGCCCTCCAATTCACGTAGGTTCGATCAAGCCGACTTCTTTTTGTCGTCGTCGACCTCTTCGAAGTCAGCGTCGACGACATCGTCGGGCTGCGCGTCACCCTGGCCGGTGGGTGGCTCGTCGCCGCCCTGGCCGGCATACATCGCCTCGCCGAGCTTCATCGAGACCGCGGCCAATTCCTGGGTCTTCGCCTGGATGGCCTCGGCGTCCTCACTCTCGATGGCTTCCTTCAGCGCCGCAATCGCGGCTTCGATGGCTGCCTTGTCGTTGGCGTCGATCTTGTCGCCGTACTCGCCGAGCGATTTCTCGGTCGAGTAGACGAGGCTGTCCGCTTGGTTCTTCGCGTCGATGAACTCGCGACGCTTCTTGTCCTCCTCGGCATGTTCCTCGGCGTCCTTGACCATCGCGTCGATCTCGGAGTCCGACAGACCACCAGACGCCTGGATGCGGATCTGTTGTTCCTTGCCGGTCGCCTTGTCCTTGGCCGAGACGTTGACGATGCCGTTGGCGTCGATGTCGAACGTCACCTCGATCTGCGGCACGCCGCGCGGCGCCGGCGGGATGCCGACCAGATCGAACTGACCGAGCACCTTGTTTTGCGCCGCCAACTCGCGCTCGCCCTGGAAGACCCGGATCGTCACCGCGTTCTGGTTGTCGTCGGCGGTCGAGAAGGTGTTCGCCTTCTTGGTCGGGATGGTCGTGTTGCGGTCGATGATCCGCGTGAAAACACCACCCAGCGTCTCGATGCCGAGCGACAACGGCGTCACGTCCAACAGCAGCACGTCCTTGACGTCGCCGGCGAGCACCGCCGCCTGGATCGCGGCGCCGACGGCCACCACCTCATCCGGATTGACGCCCTGGTGCGGGTCCTTGCCGAAGAACCGCTTCACGGTTTCGAGCACCTTCGGCATCCGGGTCATGCCGCCGACCAGCACGACCTCGTTCACGTCACCAGCCGACAGTCCGGCGTCTTTCAACGCCTTCTTGCACGGCTCGATGGTCCGCTGGATGAGATCGTCGACCAGCATCTCCAGCTTGGCCCGACTGATCTTCATCGTGAGGTGCTTCGGGCCGGCTTGGTCGGCGGTGATGAACGGCAGGTTCACCTCGGTCTGGCTGGTCGAGCTCAGCTCGATCTTCGCCTTCTCCGCCGCCTCTTTCAGCCGTTGCAACGCCAGCTTGTCGCCGCGGAGATCGATCCCGTTCTCCTTCTTGAACTCGTCGGCCATGTAGTCGATGAGCCGGAGATCGAAGTCCTCACCGCCGAGGAACGTGTCACCGTTCGTCGACTTCACCTCGAACACGCCGTCACCGATTTCCAGGATCGAGACGTCGAAGGTGCCACCACCCAGATCGTAAACGGCGATGGTCTGTGATTGCGACTTGTCGAGGCCGTAGGCGAGCGCCGCGGCGGTCGGTTCGTTGATGATCCGCAAGACCTCCAGCCCGGCAATCTTGCCGGCGTCCTTGGTGGCCTGGCGCTGGCTGTCGTTGAAGTACGCCGGCACGGTGATCACCGCCTTGTCGACGGGGGTCCCGAGATGACGCTCGGCGGTCTCCTTCATCTTCTTCAGGACCTGGGCGGAAATCTGGCTCGGGGCCATCTTCTGCCCACGGCTGTCCACCCACGCATCGCCATTGTCGGCACGAACGATCTGATAGGGCACCATGCCCTTGTCCTTCGCGACGATCGGGTCGTCGAAGCGCCTGCCGATCAACCGCTTGACGGCAAAGAACGTGTTCTCTGGGTTGGTCACGGCCTGCCGCTTGGCGGGCATGCCGATCAACGTTTCGCCGTCCTCGGTGAACGCGACCATCGACGGCGTCGTCCGCATCCCTTCCTCGTTCTCGATCACGCGGGCGTTCTTGCCCTCCATGATCGCGACACAGCTGTTGGTCGTGCCGAGGTCGATGCCGATGATCTTGCTCATGCAATTCCTCTCATTCACGTGCAGAGCACAGGTGTGTTTCGTCCCGGCGAGCGCAACCCCGGTAACAGCTTCGAGGAACTGCAGATCTTCCGGGCAGGGGCAGCGACGCGCTCACCTTGAGCGCATATATGGTCGCCGTCCTGGGCCTGCAACGTCCGGCAGTCCGGATAGGTTCACGACGTCTCCGCAACCTCGGGCCGGCGCTGCGGTTCCTCGCCCACCTCGCGCAGCAGGCGCAGCGATTTGGTCCACCAGCCACGGATGTCGAAATGGCGGACCTCCGCCATCATCCGTTCCCAACGGTCCTTGCGCTCGTCATGCGGCATCGACAGCCCGCCTGCCATGGCCTGACTGACCATTTCGATGTCGTACGGATTGACCACCAGCGCGCCGTCGAGTTCACGTGCGGCGCCGGCAAACCGCGACAAGACCAACACCCCTGGGTCCTCGGGGTTTTGCGCGGCGACGAACTCCTTTGCGACAAGGTTCATGCCGTCACGCAACGGCGTGACCAGACCGATTCGAGCCAGATTGAAGAACCCAGCGAGCGCGGTGCGCGAGAAGCTCCGGTTCATGTAGCGGAGCGGCACCCAATCGGCATCGCCATAGGTGCCGTTGATGTGGCCGGCGAGGGTTTCGACCTCGACGCGGAGGTTGCGGTACTCGGGCAGATCGCCTCTGGATGGCGCCGAAATCTGCACGAACGAGACACTCTTGCCCTCGGGGCCCATCAGCTCCAGGAGTGATTTGAAGCTCTTCAACCGCTCGGCGATGCCCTTGGTGTAGTCGAGGCGGTCGACACCTATGATCAGGCGGCGGCCGCGCAGCGCCTCTTGCAGACGGTGGCGGTTGCGTCGCGCTTCGGGGAGTTCGGTCATTCGCGCGAACTCGTCGCCGTCGATGCCGATCGGTACCGCGGCGACCAGGAACGACCGGCCGTCCAGGGCCCCACGCCCCTCGGCGTCGAAGGTCACGCCGAGATCTTGCTCCAGATACAGTCGGAACTGGCGCGCATCGATTTCGGTCTGGAAGCCGACGACGTCGTAGGCGCAGAGGTCGTGGGCAAGACCGCGCTGCCAGGGCAGGGTGGCAAAGAGTTCCGGCGACGGAAACGGGATGTGCAGGAAAAACGCCATCCGGTTTTCGACACCCAGCCGCCGCAACTCGTCACCGAGCGAGATCAAGTGGTAGTCGTGGATCCAGATCATGTCGTCCGGCCGCAGCATCTTCTTCAGGCGCTCGGCGAACAGACGGTTGATCCGACGATAGGCGGCGTACCAACGGTGGTCGTAGGTTGCGAGGTCGATCCGATAGTGGAACAGCGGCCACAAGGTTCGATTGGCGAAGTTGCCGTAGTAGTCCTCGAAATCGGCTTCCGGCAGATCGGTCAACGCATAGGTGATGGCACCGCTGGTGTGCGTCCGGACGGCGCCGGGCTGGCCCTTGCTGACCTCGCCGCTCCAGCCGAACCAGATGCCGCCCGCCTCACGCAGAGCCGACAACAGGCCGACTGCGAGCCCGCCCGCTTGCGCAAGCTGCCGCTTGTTGGCGACCGTGACGCGGTTGGAGACGACAACGAGCCGACCTTGGCCAGAACGTTTTGGAGGCATGCGGTTCGTTCGCCCGTCGTTGTGAGAATTGCGGCCGGTCGGACAGCCGATGTTGGTAATTGAGATGGGGCTTTCGTCCTCGATCTCAAGGCCAAGGTGCCTGCGGCGGCTCGCTCCTACCCGGAGCGGCGCCTGTAGCCGAAGCCCTGAGGGCTGCGGCGAGAGGCATCGCCGGTCCCTCAGCGTCGGCGGCGACCCGCCCAGCTGCGACCGCCTGCTCGACCGTGCGAAGTGGCGCGACGCAGACGTCGAGCGGGCCCAGCAGGCCGACCCACGTCGCCAGCGGTTCGATAGCCAGCCGGGCGGCCAGCCGGTCGCCGTCGATGGTGGGGGGGACGTCCAGCGCCGCAGTCAGGCGGTTCCAGAACCGGTCCTCCAGCGCCGCGACGGCCAGCCACTCGCCATCGGCGCAGCGGTAGAGGCCGTAGCGTGGCGACGCGCCTTCGAGAACGAGGCTGCCGGCTTCGGGCCACCGCCCTCGAGCCGCTTGCTCAGCCAGCGGAAAGAGCAGGAATGGTGCCAGGTTCGTCGTCATCGACATGTCCAGATGGGCGCCCGGGCCGCCCCGTTCGACCCGGCGGAGCGCAAGCAGGATGTTGATGACGGCCGGCCAGCTGCCACCGGCGATGTCGGCAGTCAGCGTTGCTGGAATCGCCGGCTGCCCGAGCCGCCCGAGCACGCCGCTCTCGGCCTGGTAGGTGAGGTCGTGGCCGGCGGTGAGATCGCCTTGCCCGAAGCCCGTGATCGAGCACAGCACGAGCTTGGGAAAGCGTGACAGCAGTACGTCGGGGGCAAGGTCGAGACGTGCCATGACACCCGGCCGGAACTGTTCGACCACGACGTCGGCCCCGGCGACCAGCTCCAGGACGGCGGCGTGACCGCTGCTGGTTTTCAGGTCCAGCTCGACGATCCGCTTGCCCCGATTCAACCATGTCCACAGCAGCGAAACGCCGTCGACCAGCGGCGGCAGGTGGCGCAGGTCCTCGCCGCCGGGGCGTTCGACCTTGACCACCTCTGCACCGGCTTCGGCAAGCAGGCGGGTCGCCAGCGGGCCAGGCAGGAGCGTCGACAGGTCGACGATACGCACGCCGTCGAGCGGTAGGTCGGCCACCGCTCAGCGACCGGGGACGCCGGGTGTCAGCGCATCGAACCGCATGATCTTGAATTCGCCCTGGCTGCCGTCTTCGCCTTCGTTGAGCGGCGGCGAGCGGTGCAACTCGTTCACCGTGACGTAGATCTTGTCGTCCGGACCGTAGGCGAACCCATCCGGCCACGACAGGTCGTCCTGGGTGAACAGCGTCTGGTAGGTCCCGTCCGGGCGCACGACGCCGATCGCGTCCTCGGTGATTGCGGTGATGTAAACGTTGCCGCCGCCATCGACGGTCGAGCCATCGGAGATCGGCTTGTCGCCATAGCGCTCGACTCGGCTCTCCAACTCTGCGGCGGTCAGATCGGGATCGCGAAGATCGCTGGTGCGGATGCGGTACATGGCCGTGCCCGACATGGGCGCGAAGTAGACCCAGACGTTCTCCGGATCGATCGTGATCGGGTTGGCGCCGACTCGCGCCGGGGCGCCACCGAGGGTGATCGTCCGCTCGTCGATCACCATGTCGATGTCTTCCGGCGCGGTCGACGACGCCCCTTCCAGCACACGACGGGCCTGCCCCGTCGCGAGATCGGCCACGATCAGGGCGGCCGTTTCCGGGCCGGCGGTGTCGGTGACGTAAATCGCGTCGTGTTCGCGGTCGACGGCAAGGTCGTTGAGGAACGACTCCGGCACCGTGACCGGTGGCGCGAGGTAGATGATCCGCTCGAGGGCCTCGGCTCGTGTATCCCAGCCGATCAGTCTGCCAGCACTGGTCTCGGTGCTGCCATCCAGCAGCCAAAGCACGCCGCGGCGGTCGACGTTCAGCCCCAGAACGCCGTTCAGACCGGGGCCATCGCCGTCCGGCGCGTTGGCCCACAGCTCGTTCGGGTAGGGCGAGGTCGAGCCGTCGTCGTGAACCTCGACCACCCGGAGGGGCTGGCCGTAGAAGCCGTGAACGCTGATGAAGATCCGGCCGTCAGGGCCGATGGCGATGTTGCCGGGCGGCGTATCGGCGCCGAACGTCGCGACGGTCTCGAGCGTCGGTTGCGCCGCTACGGCAGCCGAAAGAGCGATGGCGAAGACCGTGCCCAGCGCGACGGTTTTCATGGCTTCCCCTCCCTGATCTCGACGTCCGCGCACCTCCTAGCACGATCGCGAGCGCAGGATCAGGCCAGGATCGAGCGGGCGATCAGAAGCTTCTGAATGTCGGAGGTGCCTTCGTAGAGCTGGCAAACCTTGGCATCGCGGTAGATCCGCTCGACCGGGAAGTCTTGGAGGTAGCCGTAACCGCCGAGCACTTGGATGGCTTGCGAGGCTACCCATTCCGCCGCCTCGGAGGCGAACAGCTTGGCCATGGCGGCGCGTTCGAGCGCCGGTTGGCCAGCGTCCTTGAGGCGTGCCGCTTCGAGGGTGAGCGCTTGCGCAGCCTCGGTCCGTGTCGCCATCTCCGCGAGACGGAACGCGACGGCTTGGTGATCCTTGATCGGCACACCGAAACTCTCGCGGTCTCGGGCGTAGGCGACAGCATGGTCGAACGCAGCACGGGCAAGACCGGTCGACTGGGCGGCGATGCCGATCCGGCCGCTTTCCAAAGAGGACAGGGCGATCCGATAGCCGTCGCCCTCCTCGCCGATCCGATGGTCGTCGCCGATCGACATCCCTTCGAAGCGCAGCGCGCAGGTATCCGACGCTTTTTGGCCCAGCTTGGCTTCCGGTTTGGCGATCTCGAAGCCTGGCGTGTCGGTTGGCACGGCGAAGGCGGTGATGCCGCGCTTGCCGGCTTCGGGGTCGGTGACGGCGAAGACGACCGCGACACCAGCGATGGCGCCCGAGGTGATGAACTGCTTGGCGCCGTCGACGACGTAGCCGGTGTTGGTGCGCCGCGCGCGGCTGCGCATCGCGGCCGCATCGGAACCGGCGTGGGGTTCCGTCAGGGCGAAGGCGCCGATCATGCGTCCTTCGGCCAAAGGCCGCAGCCATCGCTCCTTCTGTGCGTCGTTGCCGAAGCGCTCGAGGATCGCGCAGACCGGCGCGTTCTGGACGCTCATCACCGTCGACGTCGACGCGTCGCCGCGGGCGATCTCCATCAACGCCAGTGCGTAGGCCACGTAGCCGAAGCCCGCCCCGCCCCAGGCCGGGTCAACGGTCATTCCGAGGAAGCCGAGGGCGCCCAAATCAGTCAGCATCGTCCGAGGCAGAGCGCCGGCCGCCTCCCAGTCCGCGGCAAAGGGAGCTAGCCGCTCGTCGGCGAAGCGCCGTGCGGTCTCCTGAACCATCTGCTCCTCTTCACCGATCATCGGCGCTCTCCCTTGGAACCCATGAGACGCCCGCCGGCGGCGTTCGTGCAAGCGCGGAATGCGGGAGTGGTGACGCTCGCGGGCTCGGGAGCGGCTATGGTCCCGTCATGCCGCTCGCTCTGGACGCTTTCGTCGCTCTCGTGGCCTTCGCCCTCGTTGCCTCGATCACCCCGGGGCCGAACACGCTGATGCTGCTGGCCTCGGGGGTGAACTTCGGATGGCGGCGGACACTGCCGCACATGTTCGGGATCTGCATCGGCTTCACGACGATGATCTTCTTGGTCGGCCTCGGCTTTGCCGGCGTCTTCCAACGCTATCCTTGGGCCCATGACGCGCTGCGCGTCGTCGGCATCGTCTACATGCTGTGGTTGGCCTGGAAGATCGCGACGAGTGCCGGGATCGGCGAGACGAGCGCCGCCGGTCGTCCGTTCACCTTCCTCCAGGCTGCCGCCTTCCAATGGGTGAACCCGAAAGCCTGGGCGATCGCCGTCGCCGCGATCGGTGCTTACACGGTACCCGATGCCTATCTCACCAGTGTCGCCGTCGTCGCTTTGGTCTTCGGGGCGGTGGGCGTGCCGAGCGTCTCGACGTGGACGCTGGTCGGTCTCGGCGTCCGTCGGCTGCTCGCGCAACCTCGTCGGATTCGCGTGTTCAACGGACTGATGGCGCTGCTGCTGGTCCTCAGCCTGTGGCCGGTGGTGAGCGAGGCGCTCCAGGGTTGACCTAGGCGTCGGTCGTTCAGCGGGCGAGGAACCGAGCCGGGTTGTCGACCAGCAGCGCTCGGATCAACGCCGGATCGAAACCCTTCCGTCGCATGTAGGTGGTGCCGTTGGTCAAGAGGTGCGCGTAGCCATGGCCGCCCCAGCGGCGGAGCCGCGTCAGGGTGCAGATGTCGTGCGACACGAGCAGCTGCGCGCCGTGCCCCCGGTCGGCGAGCCGCTGAACGTGGTCGAGGCGCTCGCCGTCGTGCGGCAGGTCGATCGGCGCGAACGGGTAGTAGCCGCCGTCGATGCCGAAGAAGTCCCACTCCAGCCCGCAGCCGCTGTCGGCGAGCCGCGCCAGGTCGTCCGGATCGCGCAGGGTGCGATCCAGATGGCTGATGATCGTGCGGGCCGGGTTGCCGCCCGACTGGGCGAGGCAGTCGAGGATCTCGAAGGGCGCGGCGACGGCCCGCCCAGGGTGGACGTTCAACGCCGCGCCGGTCTCGGCCTGCGCCCTCGCGGCGGCCTGGAGCGACCGCCGCTCGGTGGCACGCAGCGGCCAGGAGCAGCCGATCTCGCCGATCAGGCCGGCACGCACGCCGGTATCGTCGATCCCACTCTCGAGGTCGGCGACGAGCCTGTCGGCAAGCGTCGCGGCACTCGCGTCACCGATCAGCTCGCCGGCACGGTCGTCCGTGTACCATCCGCAGCCGCAGACGACCGCCACACCGGTCGTCTCGGCGAGGCGACGCAAGCCGGTCGGCGATTGGCCGATACCCCTGACCGTGAGGTCGACGACGCAGCCGCCACCGGCGCTGGCGAACGCCCTGAGCTCAGCCGTCATCACATCGAGGTCGTCCAGGCGGTGGTGGCCGGGATGGTCGATGCCCCAGCCGAACCTCAGGTCATGGGCCTGCTCCGGCGCGATCGGCTCGCTCGAGTGGTGGCGCAGTTCGGGTGCCGACAGGTCGCACAAGAGGTGCTCGTGGATCAGTGTCAGGCCGAGCGTGTCCGGTGCGACGTCGCCGGTGACCGTGCGGACGAACGCGTTCAACCGCCGACGCGGAACAACGTTGCGGGGTTGGTCTTGACCATCGGCTCCAATGCCGACTGCGGCACGCCGGCTGCTTCCAGCAGCACCAGGAACTCGCGCATCGCCTCGACCGGCGGCGGGAGCAGGAACACGCCGGCGTCCGACGAGAGGATCGCCCGGTCGCCTGCCGCGGCCAACCGCGGCAGCAGGTCGTCGATGCTGTCCATGCCGACCCGATGCTTTTCCTGGTCGACGTGGGTCAGGCCGACCTGCGTCGCGTGGGTGAAGAGGAAGAACGAGAATTCCGCATAGGCTTCGGCGTTGACGATCGCGTCGATCGCGTCTGGCGGGTAGCGGCTGCAGTGGGTCCGTACGCGCACCAGCCCGCGGTCACGGGCCGCCTCCGCCAGCCGCACGGCCTCGGCGGCGGAGACGTGACCGCAGTCGAACACGACGTCGTGCTCGGCGCAAAGCTCCATGATCGCCGGCACCGGATCGGGCAGAGGGCCCGCTTCCGGCACGGCGAAGGTCGTCTCCAGGAAGGCCGGGCTGCGGCCCTCGCGCTCGGCGACGTAGCGGGTGTGGTGGGTCGGCAGCGAGACGAACCGCGCCCCTGTGCCAGGTCCGTAGCCGTAGCCGATCGCGGTCCTCGCCGCCTCCAAGCTGACGCCGCCGGCCACCGGCTGCATGATCAAGCCGCCGAAGATCTCGATGTCCAGGTCAGCCAGCTCGACTTGCGCGAGAGCCGCGAAGCCGGAGCTGTTCTGAAAGTTGTCCATCAAGCCGATCGCCCGCATGCCGGCATTGGCGGCGTCGCGCACGGCTTCGAGCAAGGTGACGCTGCGGCCGTTCAGGTGCGGGCACGCATGGACGTGGCAGTCGATGGCGTCCTGGAGAAGGGACATGCCGGGGCGCATCGGGAGGTCTCCATCAGGTGGGTGGCGCCTCAGTGGCGAAGGATGCGGCTGACGAATTCGCGGGTTCGCTGCGCCTTGGGCTCGTCGAAGATCTGCTCGGGCGGTCCCACCTCGACGATCCGGCCGTCGGCCATGAACACGACTCGGTCGGCAACCTCGCGAACGAAGCCCATTTCATGGCTGACGATCAGCATGGTCATACCTTCGCCGGCCAGGAGCCGGATCGTGTCGAGCACTTCGCCGACCAGCTCGGGGTCGAGCGCCGACGTCACCTCGTCGAGCAGCAGGACTTCTGGCTTGAGCGCCAACGCCCGGGCGATCGCAACCCGCTGCTGCTGCCCGCCCGAGAGCTGGTCCGGATAGCTCTTGATCTTGTCGGCGAGGCCGACCTTCGCGAGCAGCGCTTCGGCTTCCGAAGTGACGGCAGCCGTCGGTCGTCGTTTGACGACCGTGGGGGCGATGGTGACGTTGCGCAGCGCAGTCATGTTCTGGAACAGGTTGTACTGCTGGAAGACGATGGCGATGCGGTCGCGGACCGCCTTGAGCTCGCGCCGGCTACGGTAGTCGATGGGTCTGCCGGCAACGGTGACGCTGCCGGCCGCGGGCACGAGCAGGCCGACCAGGACCCGCAGCAACGTACTCTTGCCGGAGCCGGAGGGGCCGATCAGGCTGACGATCTCGCCGCGTCGAACTTCCAGATCGACGTCGACCAGGACCGGCGCCGGGCCGTAGCTGGCGCTAAGCCGCTCGATGACGAGTTGGGTCAAGCCGTTCCTCCAGCCACGCCGCGAAGCGGTTCAGCGAAAAACACAAGACGAAGTAGAGAACGAGGATCGTTCCGTAACAGAGAAACGCCGAAAAACCCTTGTTGGTCATGACCTTGGCGGCGTAGGTCAGCTCCAGCACGCCGATCTGTGAAGCGATCGACGTGCTTTTGACGAGGCCGACCGAATAGGTCATCGACGGCGGGATGATGACCCGCCAAGCCTGAGGCAGCACGACGCGGCGTAGCGCGGTGAGGCCACCCAGGTTCATCGCCTCCGCGGCGTCCCACTGGTTGTGGTGGACGCTCTCCAACCCGGCCCGGACGTTCTCGCTCGCAAAGGCCGCGGCCGACAGTGCCACGGTGGTCACAGCGACGGTGAACATGCTGACGTCGGCGCCCAGCAGTTGGAAGGCGAAGAACACACACATCAACTTCACCAGGAACGGGATCCGCCGGAAGATTTCGGTGTAGATGATGGCCAGCCAGCGCAAGACGAAGCTGCGAAAGATGCGTTCGTGCCGCATCACCGCAAGGCCGAAACCGGCCGCGAAGCCGACGGTGCAGCCGACGAAGGACATCGCAGTGGTGTAAAGGAACGCCTTACCGAGAAAGATGACGTTGTAGTAGCTGAAAAACTCCGGAATCTCGGCGATGATCCCGCTCATCATCAAAACACCTTACCGCGGATGCGGAAGAAATATCGACCAACCCAGTACAGCGCCGTGCTGGCAACGAAGGTCAAGATGATGTAATAGACGGCGGCGATCGAAAAAACTTCGAGAGAGCGGAACGTCTCCGCATTGATGTTGTAGGCACGGCCTGTCAATTCTTCGACGCCGAAAATCGCGGCGATCGAAGTGGTCATCGTCAGGATGATGTATTGGTTGCTCAAGGGCGGGAACAGCACTTTGACGATGTGCGGCAGTACGACGAAACGGATGGTCTGGACGCGCGAGAAGCCCAACGTCTCGGCGGCGTCGAGTTCCTCACGGCGCAGCGAGCGGAAGCCCGCGCGTTGGATTTCGGTCAGATACGCCCCGGCGTTGAGCGCCATGCCGATGGCCACGGCTTCGTAGGAGCCGAGCAGGATGCCGACGTCCGGCAGCGCGAAGTAGATGAAGAAGATCTGCACCAACAACGGCGTGTTGAGGACGAAGATCACGTAGGCGCGGACGACCCAGCGCAGCGGACCACGGCCGTACTCGCTGACGGCCGCGCAGGCGAGGCCGATCGCCCAGCCGATGATGAAGGCGATCGCCGCCAGCTGCAGGGCGATCCAGGCGCCGCCCGCGAGGTAGCCGAGATAGGGCGTGACCTGACCGAACTGGAGCGTATAGGCCATGACCGATCAGGCGCCGTGGCAGCCGCTAGCGGAGCGTCGTCGCGCCACTACCGGACTTCAAAAGTAGGGCGTCACCGGAACCTTGGTCGCCATCGGTGCGAGGAACCACTTTTCCCACAGTTCCTCGATCAGCCCACTGGAGTGGATCTCGAACAGCGCTACGTCGAGCCAATCCTTGAGCGTTTCGTTCCCCTTCTGCACACCCAGCGCCGAGTAGGTCACGCCCCATTCCGGCGAGGGAATGACTTTCCACTGGCGCTCCGGGAACAGGCGCAGGCGGTAAGAGACGGAGTCGATGCCGTCGAAGCTGGCGTCGGCGCGGCCCTGTGCCAGGGCGCGGTCGCGGTCGTTGTAGTTGTCGAGCAGCAAGAGCTCCGCCTCGGGCGCTTCGCGTTGGAGGAACGGGATGGCGGTCGTGCCGCGCACCTGGACCAGGGTGACGTCAGGATCGTTGAGGTCCGCGAGGCTCTCGATGCCGCTCTCGTCGGTCGTGACGATGCCGTAGTTCTCCGAATGGAGCGGGACGGTGTAGTCGATAACCAACGCCCGTGCCGACGTCCGGCTCATCGCCCCCATGACGAAGTCGACGCGACCGCTGGCAACGAACGGGATGCGGTCCGGCGAGCCGACCTGGATCAGCTCGAGCTCGACGCCCAGCTTCTCGGCGATGGCCCGGGCGACGTCCGGCTCGAAGCCGTCGATCTCGTTCTTGTCGTTGAACAGGGCGCGGGGCGGCAGGTTCGGATTGACCCCGACCCGAACTTCGCCGGACGCCAGGATTTCGTCCAGCGTCCGCGCCTCGATCCGGGCCGTACCCGCGACCAGCGACACCGCTAGCGCCACGAGACCTAGGACCAGCTTCACCATCTGACGTCTCCTCGTCGCTGCGATCAGAAGTACGGCGTGGCCTGAACCGGATAGATCATGTCGATGCCGAACCACTTGCGCCACGTCTCGTCGATGAAGCCGGTGCGGTGGAGGTCGTAGAGCGCCACGTTGAGCCAGTCGCGCAACGTGTAGTTGCCCTTGGCGACGCCGAGCGAACAGTAATAGATACTCACCGGAGTTTCGACGACTTTCCAAGCGGTGTCGTATCGGTTCATCAATTCACCGACGAAGTCGACGACATCGAGCATGGCGTCGCCGCGGCCTTGTGAAAGCGCGCGAATCACGTCTGGGTAATTGTCGAGGAGTAGCACCTCGGCCTGCGGCAGGTTCTCCTCGATGAACGCGATCGGCGTGGTGCCGCGGACTTGGACGAGGGTGACCTCGGGGCTGTCGAGCTCGCGCCAGTCGGTATAGGGCCGATCTTCGGTGGTCAGCACCCCGAACACTTCGGTATGGGCCGGAACGGTGAAGTCGATGACCTTTGCCCGTTCCGAGGTCCGGGTCATCGCGCCCATGACGAAGTCGATCCGTCCCGAGGCGACGAACGGGATGCGGTCCGGCGAGCCGACCTGCACGAGCTCGAGTTCGACGCCGAGCATCTCCGCAATGCGGGTGGCGACGTCGACGTCGAACCCGGCCAGCTCGTTCTGGTCGTCGAACAATGCCAGCGGCGGCAGAGTCGGATTGACGCCCACGCGCAGCGTCTGGGATGCGAGGATTTCGTCGAGGGTCCGCGCCGCGACCGGCGTCGTGACGAGGGCGACTGCGGCGAGCGCGAGCACCGCAAGGTAGAGGCGCCGAAACGATCCGGTCACGTGTTCCTCCTTCGCCGGCGGCAGCGGCACCGCACGGTCGTCTTGCTTCTGGACAGCTGTATACGGCTTGTATACCAAACCGACGTCAAGCCCTTGCAGCAATCTCGGTGCCAGATTCCGTGCCCGCCTGCCGCGATCCCCGCGCCTTCGAGCGTCCGCCATTCGTCACCATCACCGTCGATGGCCAACCCGTCGACGCCGTGCCGGGGGAGAGCTTGGTCGCTGCGCTGATGGTTGCCGGGCGCGGGGCAATCGGCCGTAGCCCCCGGGGCGGCCTGCCGCGTGGGCCCTTCTGCATGATGGGGATTTGCCAGGACTGCTTGGTCGAGGTTGGTGGTGTGCGGTGCCAGGCGTGCCTCGTGCCTGTGCAGGCCGGGCTGGACGTGCGTACGGTATGGGCAAGCGATGGATGATCTCGCCTTCGACTTCGCGGTGATCGGTGCCGGTCCTGCCGGTATGGCTGCCGCGGCCACCGCCACGGCGTGCGGCCTCTCGTGCGTCGTCATCGAAGAAGCGGTCTTGCCCGGTGGGCAGGCCTACCGCTCGCCGCCCGTGGCTTTCCGCGCGCCGAAGAAGGATCGGGACCGCAGCGACGGCGACGCGCTGCGCAACGAGCTTGCGCGAAGCGGTGCGACGCTAGCGCTCGGCCACCGGCTGTGGTGGATCGGCGAGCGGTTCCGGCTGGCGACGCTCGGCCCGGACGGACCCAGGACGTACCGCGTGACCGCGGTGCTGGTTGCCACCGGAACCACCGAACGGGTGATGCCGTTTCCTGGCTGGACCACGCCTGGCGTCATCGGCCTCGCGGCGGCAACCATTCTCGCCAAGGCCGACGGTGTCGTCCCTGGCGAGCGGTTGGTCGTGGCGGGCGTCGGGCCGCTTCTGCCGCTGGTGGTGGCCAAGGCGCTGGCCGCCGGTGCCCGCGTCGAGGCGGTCGTCGACCTGGCGGCAAGGTACGACTGGGTGCGTGCCGCACTGGAGGGCCGGTCACGGCCGGATCTGGTCGCGCGCGGCACTGGATGGCTCGCCCGCGCGACGTTCGCCCGCGTGCCTTGGCTGTTCCGGCACACCGTTGCTCGGGTCACGCCCAGCGGCGACGCGCTGGGTGTCGAGATTGCGCCGGTGGACGATGAGGGGCGACCGACCGGCGTCGTCGGGCGAACCTTGGCCGCCGACTCGTTGTGCATCGGCCACGGCCTCGTGCCGACGACCGAGATCACGCGCCTGCTCGGCGCCCGCCACGTCTTTCGCCGCGATCGTGGCGGCTGGATCGCGGCTGCCGATGCCTTCGGCCGGACCAGCGTTCGCGGGCTTTACGTCGCGGGAGACACGGCCGGGATCGATGGTGCGGCCGCCGCGCCCCTCGCCGGCCGGCTGGCGGCAACGGCCGTGGCGCACGATGCCGAGGGTTCGGTAGGTGACCCAGATGGCGCCGAGGTCCGCTCGCTCAGCCGTCGGCGCGCAGCGGCCGTGCGGTTCGGCCGGGCGATGGCGCGACTGTCGAAGCCCCGGCCGGGCTTGCTCGCGGCGGCATCCGCCGATGTCGTGGTTTGCCGCTGCGAGGACGTCACGCGGGCGGAGATCGACGCCGCCGTCGCGGCCGGCGCTCGGGACGTCAACCAGGTCAAAGCCTGGACCCGGTGCGGGATGGGGCCCTGCCAGGGACGCATGTGCGGCGAAGCGGCAGCCGAGTTGGTCGCGATGCACGTCGGTGGGCGTGAGCGTACCGGCCTTTGGACTGGCCGGGCGCCGCTGCGGCCGGTGCCGCTCGACGCGTTGATTGGCACCTACGAGTATGGCGAGATCGCGATTCCCAAGGCCGCGCCGCTGTGAAGCCCTTCGATTGCCTCGTCATCGGTGCCGGTGTCATGGGGGCGACCGTCGCGCTCCATGCCGCGCGGGGCGGGCTAAGCACCGCACTCGTGGATCGTGGTCCGATCTGTCGCGAAGCCTCGGGCGTCAACGCCGGAACGCTCACCTTGCACATGACCCGCGCCGATTTGATCCCCTACGCGATCGAGGGCTGGCGATTGTGGACCAACGCCGACGCGTGGCTCGGCGGCGACGTCGGCGTGGTGCCCGCACCAGGGCTTTGCCTCGCCTTCACCGACGACGAGGCCGCGCTCCTGGAACAGCGTTCCAGCGCGCGCCGGGCGCAGGGCGCGCCGATCGAGCTCGTCGACGCGGCGGCAGCAAGGGCGATCGAGCCTGGGCTCTCCGCACAGGTACAGCTGGCCGCCCATTGTCCGCTCGACGGCCACGTCACCGCCTACCTCACCGGCCGCGCCTACCGCGCTGCCCTGGTCGAGGCGGGGGTGACGCTCTTCGAGAACATGCCGGTCGGCGGGCTCGATCGGGCGGGCGGGCAGTTCGTTGCCGAGGTGGACGGCGTCGCCGGGCCGCGTGGGCGGCGGGTGGTGCTGGCCGGCGGCGTTTGGTTGGAGCCGATGCTGGGCTGGCTCGGCGTGCGGCTGCCGATCAAGGTGCTGGTGAATCAGCTTGCCGTCACCGAACGCCTGTCGCCCGTCATGCGCAGCGTCCTGACGATCGCCAACGGCCTCTTGTCGCTCAAACAGTTCGACAACGGCACGGTGCTGGTCGGCGGCGGCTGGCAGGGCAGGGGCGGCCGGGACCTCGGCGGCACGGAACTGGTGCCCGAGAACCTGATCGGCAACCTGCGGCTCGCCTGTTGGGCGGTGCCGGCGCTTGCCAAGGCGCGCCTGCTGCGCGGCTGGCTCGGGCTGGAAGCGGAGACGGCCGATGCCATGCCGGTCGTCGGGCCGGTGCCTGGCGTCGCCGATGCCTACGTCATCGGCAGTGTTCATTCCGGCTACACCAGCGGTCCCTACGTCGGGCGCCTGCTGGCCCAGCACCTCTTGGACCAGGAACCCGAGCGGCCGTTGTTCCCGATGGACCGATTGGTCCGGCCGCTTGCCGAGGAGACGGCCCGTTGAGCGCGCGTTTCGGGGGCATCTATGCCGCCACGGTGTGCCCGCTGGACGACGTCGGCCGGGTCGACGAGCCCCGCTTGGCCGAGCATCTGCTGCGGATTGCCGCCGTCGACGGCGTCCAGGGCTTCCTCGTCAACGGCCACGCCGGCGAGAACTTCACCCTGAACCGCGATGAGAAACGCCAGCTGTTGGCCGTCGCCCGGCGCACCCTGGGTGACGTGCCGATCGTCGCCGGCATCAACGCGGAAGCGACCGAGTGGGCGGTCGCCGAGGCCGTCGATGCGGCGGCGACCGGTGCCGACGCGGTGATGATCTTCCCGCCGTTCTCTTGGGCTTTGAGCCAGGACGCGCCCTTGATCCTCGCGCATCACGAGGCGGTCGCCGAGGCAACCGACGTGCCGCTCTTCCTCTACCAGGCGCCGGTTGGCGCCGGCGCCATGGCTTACCGTCCCGCGCTGTTGCAGGAACTAGTGCGCCTGCCCAGTGTCGTCGGCATCAAGGAAGGGAGCTGGGAGACGGCGGCGTACGAGGCCAACCGGCGCCTCGTTCACGCGCTTCGCCCCGACGTCGCGGTCATGGCCTCCGGCGACGAGCACCTGTTCGCCTGCTTCGCCATCGGCAGCGAAGGCAGCTTGGTCAGTCTGGCGGCGTTGATCCCGCAGACGATCGTCGCGCTGGAGCGGGCCGTCGCCGCCGGTGACCTCGATGCGGCGCGGGCGCTCAACGACCGCATCGCGCCGCTGGCTCGAGCGATCTACGGCGCGCCTCCGGGCGGCCGGGCGACGGCGCGGCTCAAGCACTGCCTCGCGCGCCTGGGCCACTTGCCGAACGCGGTCATGCGGCGGCCGATGGCGGCGCTCGATGCGACCGAGCGCGAGCGGCTGGACGCGGCACTCGACGTCGGCGGTTTTTTCGGTGGCGCGGCGCCATGATCCCCACGGGCAATCTTGCGGAACAGGCCTACGCGGCGCTCATCCGGCGGATTCTCCTGCGGCAGATCCCCGTCGACCAGCCACTGGTCGAGGAGCGCCTGGCGGAGGACCTGGAGGTCTCGCGGACGCCGCTTCGCGAAGCCCTGCTCCGCCTTGCCGGCGACGGCTTGTTGGTCAAGCAGGGCCGCGCCTGGGCGGTGAAGGCGGTCACCGTCGAAACCTACCTCGCGACCATGCGCGTGCGGCTCTTGTTGGAGCCCGAGGCGGCGCGGCTGGCGGCCGGCCGGATCGCCGCCGAACAGGTCACGGCGCTCGCCGCGACCATCCGCAGCCTCGCCGACGAACGGCGCCAGATCGAGCCGCATTGGGCGGCGGACGACGCGCTGCACGACGGCATCGCCGAGGCCTCAGGCAATCAGGTGCTGGCGGCCACCATCCGCCGCGTGCGCATGCCGACCCGGCTGTTCGAACTCGCCAACCCCTTCGAGCGCGTCGCCGACGACGCCGCCGAGCATCTGGCGATCCTCGACGCGACGGCGGCGGGCGACGCGGCTGGCGCGGAGGACGCCATGCGGACGCACCTCTCGCGGCTGGTCGGGCAATTGCTCGAACGGTTGCACCCCGAACCGCTTCGGCACGCAAGCGGCTGACGCACTCGCCGCCAGTCAGCCACTTGGTGCAATCGGACCGCTGCCGCCACCAATGTCATTCGTGTCGCGGCTAGTGTCGGCCTGAAGCGGTCGCTAGACGGCGTGGAGCCAACGGCTGTTTCTGAGCCCAAGGCGACGTCACGGTTCCACCGTGGCACGCTTCCTCGAGGCCGGACACTGGTCATCCATTCATGTCAAACCAGCCCACGCTTGGGCAGGTCAGTACAACCAAGCTGCCCATAGGCCTGCCGGATCGTGTCTTCGGCGTACCGGGCCGGACCACTTGTTCGGTGCTCTCATGGCTCCAAGTCGAGCGACCACATTCCGGTTTGCGGGTTGAACGGGACGGACAAGTGCTCGTGCACCAACTGCCAGCCACCTCCTTTGAGACGGTAGCATGACGTCTGGCGCACCCACATGTCGGTCGATCCGCCTGATCGGAAGCGGCCCGCATATCGATTGAGGCTGTACGCGAACGCTGTGTCACCGTCGGCTGAAACGACGAGGTCTCTCAACTCCACAGTGATCGGCCCGTCGAAGCGATCGAACCAGTCCTGCTCGCGCTGATGCATACTCTGGGCGCTCGTGTGGCGTAGTGGATCGACCACGTCGAACATGACGACGTTTTCCGCAACCGGCTCCATGGTTCCGCGAATGTCCTTGTCTCGGATGGCCCGATAGCGATCCTCGATCAGCTTGCGGACAGTCGACGCCGCACGGATGTCCTCGCTTCTCCATCGGCCGTGCCCTGCCGGAGGATCGCCGAAAAAGACCTCGATGCTAAGAAGAAGGCCGTCGCGGAAGATGAACCGCTCCACATTGCGATAGGTCTCTCCCGAAACCGTTCCAAGCTGGTAGAGCACGAACGCGGTATCGCGGTTCGTGATCACCTGATCCAATTCGTGACCCGCTAGCTGACGAACGGTCGGCCAGCAGCGCTCCATGAAAGCGTCGCGATCGATCGCGTCGTCGTAGGGGCTCGTGAATCGGAAATCCGGGTGCAGTAGCGCTAGAAACCCTTCGGCGTCCGAGGCGCGATAGGCGTCGAAGATCGCGCGAACCTTCGCTTCGATAGACGAGACTTCCGCCACGGCGACCTCCGCAAACCAATGCGATTTCGCAAGTGGTTTCAAGATGATCCAACTGCTGCCACAATGCAAGTGGTTTGAATGGGAGCGTGGCCCGATGCCCGATCGCCGCTCGGGATGCCCGATCAATCTGACCGTCGAACTGCTCGGCGACCGCTGGAGCCTGATCGTGTTGAGAGACGTCATGTTCGGCAATCGGCGAACCTATGGGGCGTTGCTATCGGATTCCGAGGAGAGGATCTCGTCCAATCTTCTCGCGGACAGGCTAAGGAAACTCGTCGATGCCGGCATGCTAACAAAAACAGATGATGCCTCTCACAAGCAGAAGGCGATTTACTCGCTTACTGAAAAGTCGATCTCGCTTGTGCCGATCTTCGCACATCTTGGAGCCTGGGGGCGACAGTGGTTATCGACAATGCCGAAATACTCGATTCGGGCACAATTGTTAGAAGAAGGCGGCCCGGCAATGTGGTCCAGATTGATGGATGATCTCCGCTGCGAGCATCTGGGCACACGCAAGAAGCGCCAGGGATCAACCGTGGCAGAGGAACTTCAAACAGCTTTCGATACATTGGTGCAATGACCGAACTTGGGGCCAAGCGGCTGACTGGTGAGCAATGGGCCGACGCTTGCATTCGGCGAAACCGTCGGTCCTGCGAACGTCAGCTGCATCTTGCCAAGCAGCTATGGCGCCCATTCAGGCAGATGTCTGTTCGCCATCGAATTTGTTGAAAAACTCGAAACCAACCGATCGAGCCGCAAGATACTGCGTCAGCCGCCGGTTTGTCCTCAAGATATGGACACCTGAGTACTCGTGCAGGAGTTTTTCAACACAATCCGTCCAAAGCCGCCGCGTAGCGGCGAATCTGGACGTAGGTGTCGGGCTCGGCGTTGACGTTGCCGCTGATCGTGGCGATGGGGTTTTCGGATGAATGGACAGGCGAGCCCCGTATGGCCGCGGGCGTCCGCCTCGGCGACGATGGCTTCGACGTTCGCGTGATTTGGCGCGAAGCGCTGGGGGCGCTGTGGCGATGGAAAGCGTGCTATCCCCGCCGCCGCGTTTCGACGACGACCCCGGCCTCCACCAGGGCCTCGACCTCCGCGTTGGTCAGCCCTGCCTCACGCAGCACCTCGCGGCCGTGCTCGGCGAAGCGTGGGGGCGTGCGCTCGACTTGGCCCGGCGTGCGGGAGAGCTTGATGGGGGTGCCGAAGTTTTTGTAGGCGCCGTTGTCCACGGCCATGGCGCGGTGCGCCGTGTGCGGATCGGCCCAGACCTCGGCCGTGTCTTGCACCGGCCCGGCGGGCACGCCTTGGGCCAGAAGCTCGGTGCAGAGCGTGTGGCCATCGAGCTTGGCCAAGCGGTCGGTGAGGATGGCCGTCAGCTCTCCTTGGTGGCTCAAGCGGTCGCCATTGGTGCGAAAGCGCGTGTCGTCCAGGAGCTGCTCCAGCTCGACGACGGCGCAAAAGCGCTGGAAGGCGCGATTGTTGCCGACGGCGACGAAGATCGGGCCCGTGGCCGTTTCGAACTTGTCGTAGGGGCAGATGTTGGGGTGCGCGTTGCCGGTGAGGCCGGGCGTCTTGCCCGACAGCACGTAGTTGGGGATGTGCGGGAACATCAGCGCGATGGCGCAGTCGTAGAGCGTCATGTCGAGATACTGGCCCTGGCCGGAGCGCTGGCGCTCGATGACGGCCATCAGGATCGCCAGCATGGTGTAGAGGCCGGTGCCGAGGTCGACGAGCGGGATGCCCATGCGCGTCGGGCCCGAGGCGGTGTCGCCGTTGACGCTGAAATGGCCGGCCATGGCCTGGACCACGGCGTCGTAGCCGGGCAGGCCGCCATAGGGGCCGTCGGCGCCGAAGCCCGAGATGCGGGCGTGGATGAGCCGCGGGAAGCGGGCTTTCAGAACATCCTCGTAGCCGAGGCCCCAGCGCTCCATCGAGCCTGGCTTGTAGTTCTCCACCAGAACGTCGGCGCCTTCGAGGAGCCTGAGGAGGAGGGCGCGGCCGTCCTCCTTCTGCAGGTCGAGGCCGAGCGAGCGTTTGTTGCGGTTGATGCCGAGGAAGTAGGAGGCGTCGCCGTCCTCGTTGAAGGGCGGGCCCCAGTCGCGGACCTCGTCGCCCTGGGGCGGCTCGATCTTGATCACCGCCGCCCCGTGGTCGGCCAGCACCTGGGTGCCGTAGGGGCCGCCGAGCACGCGGGTGAGGTCGATCACCTTGAGCCCGTCCAGCGCACCGAAACCCGCCATGTCGTCTCCCTGCCCTCCGGCCGTGTTTCAAGACCGGCCGCTAAGCCTTGCTTCGAGGCGTGCTGTAGCACAAGCACGTGGGCGGGCGAGATGGGGACGGCAATGCTGCGATCGCTGGAGGCTCTGGCCGAAGCCCTGCCGGACGGCGCGCTCGTCGGCGTGCCGGCCGACTATTCGGGCGTGCCGATGGCGCTGACCATGGCGCTGTTACGGCGGCGGACGCGGGGTCTCAGGCTGTTCTGCCTGCCGACCGGTCATCTGCAGGTCGACGTCCTGATCGGTGCGGGCGCGGTCGCCGAGGTGGAGACGTCGGCCGTCAGCCTCGGCGAGTTCGGCCTGGCGCCGTGTTTCTCGCGGGCTTGTGAGCACAGCGAGGTGGTGGTGCGCGACAGCACCTGCCCGGCAATGCACGCCCAGCTGACCGCGACCGAGCGCGGCGTGCCGTTCATGCCGATGCGCGGGCTGATCGGCTCGGACGTGCTCGCCCATCGCCCCGATTGGCGCGTGGTCGACAACCCGCTCAGTGACGGCGGCGATCCGTTGGTCCTGCTGCCGGCGATCAAGCTCGACGTCGCCGTGTTCCACGCGCCCTTCGCCGACGAGGAAGGCAATGTCTGGATCGGCCGTCGCCGCGAGCTGGCGACATTGGCCCATGCGGCGGAGCGTTCACTCGTCACCGTCGAGGCGATCCGTCCGGGCTCGATCTTCGAGCGGGAGGGTACGGCTGCCGGCGGCCTTTCGGCGCTCTACGTCGAGGCGATCGCCGTGGCGGCCAAGGGTGCGGCGCCATTGGGTCTCGGCGACGTTTACGGCGTCGACGCGGCTGCGCTGGGTGCCTACGCCAAGGCGGCCCGAACTCGGGAAGGGTTCCGCCAATGGCTCGACGCACGCCTGGCGGCGGTGGCGGCTTGAACGGGATCGCTCCTGAGGAAGTGTTGATCAACCTGCTGGCCGAGCTGATCGGGCCCGCGCGTCACGTCGCCGTCGGCGCCGCTTCACCGATCCCGGCGGCGGCAGCGCTGCTGGCTCGGGAGCGCCACGGCACGCGGGTCACGCTCTTGCACAGCCGCCGTCACAACGGCTTCACCGACGGCTCGCGCGAGCTGTTCGACCTCGCCGGTCAGGGGCGGATCGATGTTTTCTTCCTGGGCGGCGTCCAGATCGATGGCAGGGCGAACGTCAACCTGGTCGGCACGGGTGATTACCCGCGGATGGAGCGCCGCTTCCCAGGCTCGTTCGGCTCCGCCTACCTCTACTACGTGGTGCCGCGGGTCATTCTGTTCCGCGAGGAGCACAGCCCGCGCAGTCTGGTCGAGCGGGTCGCCTTCGTCAGCGCGCCGGGGACCAGTGCGGCCGAGTTGTACCGGCCGGGCGGCCCCAGCCATCTGCTGACGAGCCTCGCCGCATTCGGGTTCGACCGCCAAGCCGGCCGCTTCCGTCTGGAAGCGCACGCAGTTGGGACCAGCGTCCCGGCGATCGAGGCGGCGACCGGCTTCGTCTTCGACGTCGCACCAGACGTCGCCGTCTTCGGCACGCCGAGTGAGGCGACCTTGGCGACGCTCCGCGGCCCCGTCGCCGCGGCGCTGGCGGAGAGCTATCCGGTGTTTGCGGCGCGCGTGTTCGCCACCATGGCATCCGCGGCAGCGAGTGCTTAAATCCATGCCGTAGACAAGGGCAGGGAGGCTCCCATGGCCGTAGCGCTTGACGATCCGCGGCATCGGCTGAAAGACCCGACGCTGCTGCAGGATGGCGTCTTCATCGACGGCGCTTGGACTACGGCCGACAGCGGCAAGCGGTTCGCCGTGACCAACCCGGCGGACGGCAAGGTCCTCGCCCACGTTCCCGACTGCGGCGCCGACGAGACGCGGCGTGCCGTTGCTGCGGCCGATCGCGCATTCGTCGATTGGCGCCAACGAACGGCCAAGGAGCGGGCCCAGGCGCTGCAGGCTTGGTTCGATCTGCTGATGGCCAATGCCGATGATTTGGCGATGCTCATGACCCTGGAGCAGGGCAAGCCCCTCGCCGAAGCCAAGGGCGAGGTGGTCTACGGCGCTTCGTTCGCAGAGTGGTTCGCCGAGGAGGCCAAGCGTGTCTACGGCGACACGATCCCGTCGCCCTTCCCGAGC
Organism: Pseudomonadota bacterium; assembly: GCA_039818825.1. Taxonomy (GTDB): domain Bacteria; phylum Pseudomonadota; class Alphaproteobacteria; order Geminicoccales; family Geminicoccaceae; genus JBCBTD01. The sequence continues at coordinate 4,144 of JBCBTD010000031.1, read as the reverse complement.
CGGCGGATCCTCGTGCTGAAGCAGCCGATCGGTGTCTGCGGGATGATCACGCCGTGGAACTTCCCGCTCGCGATGATCACGCGCAAGTGCGCGCCGGCCTTGGCGGTCGGCTGTACCGTGGTCATCAAACCTGCGGGCCTGACGCCGCTGACGGCGCTGGCCGCGACCGAACTGGCAAGGCGCGCCGGGTTCCCCGCCGGCGTCATGAACGTGGTCACCGGCAACTCCAAGGCCATCGGCGGCGAGCTGACGTCCAACCGCCAGGTCAAGAAGATCTCGTTCACCGGCTCGACCGAGGTCGGCAAGGTGCTGCTGGAGCAGTGCGCCTCGACGGTGAAGAAGGTGAGCCTCGAACTCGGCGGGCACGCGCCGTTCATCGTTTTCGACGACGCCGACCTGGACGCCGCGGTCGAGGGGGCAATCGGCTCCAAGTTCCGCAACGCCGGGCAGACCTGCGTTTGTATGAACCGGCTGTACGTGCAGGCTGGCGTGCATGACGCCTTTGCCGAGCGTTTCGCCGAGCGCGTGGCGTCCATGACCGTCGGCAACGGCCTTCAGGCCGGCGTCGACCAGGGACCGTTGATCGACGCGGCGGCGGTGGCGAAGGTCGAAGAGCACGTCGCCGACGCGGTTGCCAAAGGCGCGCGGGTGGTGACCGGCGGCCGCCGCCACGACGCCGGAGCCCAGTTCTTCCAGCCGACGGTGCTGGCCGGGTGCACCGCCGAGATGCTGATTGCGCGCGAAGAGACCTTCGGGCCGGTGGCGCCGATCTTCCGCTTCGACAGTGAGGCCGAGGTGCTGCAACTGGCCAACGACAGCGACGTCGGCCTTGCCGGTTACTTCTACGCCCGAGACCTGGGCCGGGTGATGCGGGTGGCGGAAGCACTGGAGGTCGGCATCGTCGGCGTGAACGACGGCGTCGTGTCGACGGAGGTGGCGCCATTTGGCGGCTTCAAGCAAAGTGGTCTCGGGCGGGAAGGCTCGAAGTACGGCGTCGACGACTACCTTCAGCTCAAATACGTGAGCCTAGGCGGCCTGGACCGGTAACGTCGTTCCGGCGCACGGGGTCGGGGACCCGGTTTCAGCCGGACGTCATGCTGAGTTTGCCGGCGGCTGCGTCCGGTGTTCGTCGAACGCCACCCACCGTCCTCGACGTCGCTTCAGAGCGATCCGTTGACTAGCTGGGGCGATCGTCGGCCGTCTCGCTGACGGTTGGAGCCCAGCATTTTCCAATCTCGCGACGACCGGGAGGCGGCAACTAACGTTGCGCGCGCTTTCATGTCTTTGCATCACAACTTTCGCTGCATGACATCGTATGCAACGACTTAGACGTTGGTCGTAGCGTTCATGTGGAATAAACGGGAGGCCCTACCGAGGTATGCTTCAATCCTGCGGTTGGGGCTGGTTACGCGCAAGGGCCTCTGACATTCCGCGGAGCCGCTCGGACGCTCATGAGGATTTCGACGTCTACCGATCGCGAAGCCACCTCCGCCTCGGCGTCCAGCCGAGGCGGAGGTGCGGCACGTCACAAATTCAGTGATGCGGAAGCTGTACCTCGGTGTGCGACGCGATGGCGGAGCAGATTCCTGCCGCAAGGCACCTTGTCCTGCGAAGCGGAGCAGGCATACTCTCGTCCAAGCGTGATCGGCTCCAGAGCGGATGAGGAATGCCGACGACTCAAGCATGATTGAGCAATCATGATTTTTCGAGTCCCGCCGTTCTTCGTTGGGCAGTGCTGGTAGGTCGATTGCGGTGTTGCAAGCTTCGATTCTTGCCATTTTCATGAATGATAAATCATGAAAATGAAGAGAACGTGTCCAATCCCGGCTCGTTCCATTTGGAGGGTTGTCCGGATCCAGCGGAACTTGCCTTCTAGCCAAACGTTTTAGCTCTAGGTAGCAGGAGATGACGCCGGGTTTCGTAATGTGTACTTTTTTCCAACCCTGAGTGGTCCTGGTGAGAGCATGGCAAGCAACGCGTTCGACTACGTGATCGTCGGAGCTGGCTCGGCTGGCTGTGCGCTGGCGTCGCGCTTGAGCGAGGACCCGGACGCGACGGTGCTGCTCCTCGAGGCTGGCGGCGGGCGGGAGCCTTGGTTCGACGTGCGTTTGGAGATGCCGGCGGCCATGGCTTTCGCAGCCCGGAGCCGTGATCGTTGCTGGCACTACGATACGGAGCCCCAGGAGCAACTGCGCGGCCGCCGTGTGCACTGGCCACGGGGACGTGTCCTCGGCGGCTCCTCGGCGATCAACGCCATGGTGTTCAACCGCGGCAACCCGCGCGACTACGACCAGTGGGGCAGCGAGTATGGCCTGGAGCATTGGCGCTACGCGTCGGTGTTGCCGTACTTCCGGCGGATGGAGACGTTCAACGGCCCACCGTCGCCCTACCGCGGTTCCAGCGGACCGTTGAACGTCGGTCGGGTCGAGAACGTCGGCGAGCTCGAGGAGGCCTTTCTCGAGGCGGGTGCCCAAGCGGGGCACGCGTTCAGCGACGACATCAACGGCGCTACGCAAGAGGCGTTCGGGCGGTTCGATCGGACGATTCACCAAGGGCGGCGTGAAAGCGCCGGCACCGCCTACCTCCGCCGTGATCGCTCCCGACCGAATCTCGTCGTCTGGACGCGTTCGCAGGTGGCGCGGCTGAACTTCGAGGGCCGCCGCTGCGTTGGCGCCGTGGTTCTTCGGCGAGGCCGGCAACGGGTGGTCCGGGCGCGCCGCGAGGTCGTGCTGGCGGCCGGCGCGATCAACTCGCCGCAGCTCCTGATGCTGTCCGGTATTGGCCCGCGCCATATGCTGAACGCTGTCGGCGTGCGAACGCGGCGCCATCTGCCGGGCGTCGGGCGCAATCTCCAGGACCACACCGAACTGTTCGTGCAGCAGCGTTGCAAACGCCCGATCACCTTGGCGCCGGTCCGCAACTGGTGGACGCGGATGAAGGTCGGCCTCAGATGGTTGGCGACCCAAGATGGGTGGGGCGCATCGAATCACTTGGCGGTCGGCGCTTTCGCGCGAACGCGCGGCGGGCTGGACCGGCCGAACGTGCAGCTGCATTTCATGCCACGTGCCATCGGCGGCGAGGGGCCGGTGCGGCGCGAAGACCACGGCATGCAGATTCACGTGTCGACCTGCGGCTCGGAGGCGCGGGGCTGGCTCGGCTTGCGTTCCGACGACTTTCGCGAGGCGCCGATCATCGAGCCTCGGTACATGACGGGTCGCTACGACTGGGCCGACATGCGCGACGGCATCCGCCTGGCCCGCGACCTGTTCGGTCAGCGGGCTTTCCGCGACTACACCGGAGGCGAGTTGCAGCCCGGCGCCATGCGCTGGGACGATGCCGCCCTCGACGAATTCATCCGCGAAACGGTCATCACCGCATACCATCCATGCGGGACTTGCCGGATGGGCAGCGACGACGACGCGGTCGTCGACGGCTCGCTCTGCGTCATCGGCATCGACGGCCTACGGGTCGCGGACAGCTCGATCTTCCCCATCAACTTGACCGGCAACACCAACGCCGCATCGATCATGGTCGGCGAGATGGCCGCCGATCTCATCAAGGGCGTGAGCCTGCCGTCCGACGACGTCTTGACGACACCTGCAACGGATCCGCTCGGCGATTGGCAGGCCGACGACGCCGAGGTGATGACGGCAGCAGAATGATGTCGGTCGGTCGAGCCGCCTCGTAGCGGCGGTTTCGCGGCCTGCTGGCGGCGGGGTGAGCCAACGCGGTTGCGAGCACCGGGACGCTCACCACACCAGCCGTTGCTCTGAGCATCGTATCCGAAGCGGCTCACAGATCGACGACCGTCGGCGGGAAGGTCGGCGGCCGGCGCACGGCGGTCGCCTGCTCGAAGCCGTAAGCGTAGCCGATCAGCTTTCCGTCGTCGAAAACCCCGGCGTAGAACGACAGCGCCACGGGCAAGCCGTGCGCGTAGCCCGCCGGCACCGTCACGTGCGGATAGCCTGCCATCGCCGGCGGCGTGGATACGCCGCCCTTGATCTTGTCACCGACGATCGGGTCGATCACCCAGGCGGGGTGACCGTCGGTGGGGGCAACGATCGCGTCGAGTTGGTGCGTGCGCATCACTCTGTCGATCCCGTCGTCGCGCGCCATGCGTCGACATTCGGCGAGGAGGCGGAGG
>JBCBTD010000030.1:0-50557 GCA_039818825.1 Pseudomonadota bacterium | reverse complement strand
GTGCGGCGAAGGACGACGACGGGCTTTCGGCCGCGCTCATCATCCAGCGTGCGATGGTCGATCCGGCACTGAAGCTGGAGGATGCGCAGCGTCTGCCGGCAGGCTTGGCGCGTCACCTGGTGACGCGGATCAACGAGATTTCGGGCGTCGACCTGCCCCGCGACGCCCTCCAGGAGATGGTCCAGGCGCCGCTTGCCAAGGCTTGCTTCGTGCTGAGCAAAGAGTTCGGGTGGACGCCAGAGGAGGTCAGCGGGCTCACCATCGGCCAGATCCTGCTCTACCTGGAGATGGGGCGGTCAGAGGGTCGGGAAGCGTGACCCCGATACTCGCATGCGCGTCGTCCAAACGCTTGCGGGCAGGCGCGGTTGCGGCCGCACGTGCCGTAGCGACGGCGCTAGCGAAGGCCCACGATGCGGTGGCGCCGGCCCGCATGACCGCTTCGGCCAATGCCTGCAGCTGGGTGGAAGACCGCCCCACCTTGTCGAAAGAAGATCGTTGGCAACGCGCCCTCGCTGAAGCCACGGAAACTCAGGCGGTGCCCGATGCGCCGCTCGAGGTAAGGCGCAGGAAGCGGGGTGCACGCCCGGACTCGTCCGAGCGAAAGAGTGATGTCGGTGGTGCGCGCCGGCCGGTGCCGTGGAGTTCGGCGCGGCCTGGCATGCCCGAGAAGGCCGAGCGCCCGAAGCCGCCATCACCCGAACTCGTCCAGTGCGTTGGGAAGCGGGCCGTTCCTCAGCGGCCCGCCAGCAAAACCGCACCGGACGATCCGGCGACCAGCGTCACTGCTGGAGCCGTGCGTGCGATGCCAACTACGGCCGACGATCAGTGCTTGGCGCGAATCGCCGGTGCTGCGGTCCCAGAGCGCGCGTTGCCGGCTACAGGACCCGGGACCGACGCGCCGCGCCGGCGAGCGAGGGTTCCGGCCCGCGCACCGGCACAGAACGGCGTGAGCGTCATGCCGTCTCCGGATCGTGCGGGTTGGAGTCGTCCAGTGCCGGGCGAGCACGGTGATGCGTGGTCGGAGGCGGCGCCACTTTGGCGCGAGCGCCTTTCGGTGCGCGCGCTACGGAACGTCACCGCGAGCGGCGCGGCGGCCACTGCCGCCTGGCACCATTCCTTGGCGGGCGACCGGTGCGGCACCGAAACGCTCGCCGCGATGTTGCGCGACGGCGTTGGCAGCGAGCCTGGACCGCGGTCGGCGCCCACGCTCGCTGCGGCACATGACGGCGCTGGAAGCGCACGCTCCGAGCGGCGCGCCTCCAGGCATGGCCGAGGCGAAGCTCGTTCCGTTCTCACTGCGCCCGCGGAGCAAAACCCGGCAGATGCCGCGGTCGAGCCGGCGAAGGCGATTGCGGCCACGGCGTCTTGGCCAGCTGCGCCGACCTCCCGGCAACTCGAGAGCGACGACCTGTTCGCCAGCCTGCTGGGCGGCGGCCCCGCGGCATCGCTGCTGCCGCCCGTTGCGACGCCAGAGCCAGACGAGCGAGCCGAAGGCTCGTCGCTGCGCGGCGCCGGCGAGGCACCCAGCAGAGCGACGTACGGCGACGTCCGGATGACTGCACCCCCGCCGCCTGAACCAGAACTGGACTTCGCCGACGCGCTCGCCCGCGCCCTTGCCGACGAAGCCCGCCGCCACGGCATCGACGTCGGCATGGAGGATTGAACATGCGCCCGGTGCTCGACGGCCTTCTCCTGCCGCAGGTCCAGACGTTGCGTACCTCCGACGTGCGTGCGCTGGCGGAGCATCGAGCGCCAGAAGCCGACGGCAGCTACTTTCAGAACCTCGGCCGCAAGGCGACGGTCATTCGCCTCGCCGGGGTCGCGAGTGGCCCCGATGCGCTCGCTTTCGTCACCGAGCTCACCGACAAGTTCGAGGCTGGCGAGGCGGTCGAATTCGTCTCCGACATCGCCACCGATGCCGAGATCGAGCGGGTGAAGATCACCGATCTGAAGACGCGCGAAGTGGCCGGCACCCCAGAGCGGTTGGCCTACGCCATGGTGCTCTACGAGTACCGAGAGCCCGAACCGCCAGCCGCCGCCGGGCTCGACGCTCTCGATGCCGACGTGCTCGGCGACGCGACCGGGCTCATCGAGGACCTCGTCGAGGGTCTCGACTTGTTCCCGGTTTTCGAGACCGGGCTCGAGCGGTTCGCAGCACCGCTCGGTTCTCTCCTGGAGCGCCTGCAAGCCGTCAATCGAGGAAGCTGACACCTTTCCGGGCATCGGCGACCTCAAGCAAGGGCAACGGACATGGCCGACACACTCTTCGACGAACTGAAGGACGCGCTGCAGGAGCTGAAGGATTTCCTCGACGGCAATGTCGCGACGATCAAACCGGCGATCGACGCGCTGAAGTTGATCGTCCCCGATCAGATCGGTGACTTGCTCGGCAAGCTGATCAGCTTGATGGGCAAGCTCAAGACCGAGATCCAGAATCTCGACGTCGGCTCCATCCCCGGACTGGGCGAAGCAGCGGCGTTCACCGGTCAGATCGGCAACTTCATCTCGGCCGCCGAGAAGATCCTGCCGAGCGACTCGAGCGAGTTCCAAGCGGTGCGCGACGCGGCGGACGTGATCACCGGGCTGCCGTCGGTCGACGCTGTCAAGACCGAGCTGATCGCGCTCATCGACGCGATCGTCGGCCATCTCAACACGCTCAACGCCTGATCCCGGGCCCGTTCCCAAGATGGCCAACCCGATCCGACCGATGCTGGGCGATCTGGCGCTGCAACAGGCTCAGCTGATCGGGCTGGAGCAGGGCCAGAGCGTGACCGAGCACGAGGTGCCGGGGTTGGAGGGCGATTTCCTCCAGGACCTCGGCCGCGTGGGCGCGGCGATCGAGTTGGTCGGCGTCCAATCCGGCCCCGAGGCGCGGGACGGTCTGGACGGTCTGCGCGAGGCCTTCCGCGCCGGCGATCCGGTGAGCTTCGTTGCCGACATCGTGTCGGCGACGACGGTCGACGAAACCCTGATCGAGCATTTCGAGATCAGCGAGCGGGCAGGCCACCCGGATTGCTTTGGCTATCGCTTCCGCTTGCGCGAATACCAACCCACGCCCCAGGCGCCGAGCGAACGGCCGATCGACCCCATCGATCCCATCGACCCGCCGTTGACGGACGACGGGACGCTGGTGGTCCACGTCGTCAAAGAGGGAGACCCCAACTTCGATCCGTCCGTCGTCGAAGCCCGCGTGACTGGGACCCAGGAGGACGGGACCAGAGTAGAGCGCGCGATGACCGATCGGAACGGGAACACGTGGACCGAGGACCCGTTCCCGGCAGGCAGCTTCGTTGCGAGCGCGGTCGGGCGTGGCGCCGCCGCCGACGGGACCGACCTCGACGGCGAGGTGGCGGTCGAGGTGCGGTCGGGCGAGACGACGGAAGCCACGATCGTCTTGCGCGACGGAGCCGTCATCGCGCTTCGCTTCTTGGTGCATTTCCGTTTCGATAGCGCCTTCATCGAGCCCTGCCTGAAGCAGGTCATCCGGCAGGTCGCCGATTTCGCGGCCGAGCACGCCGACCTGAAGCTGGTGGTCGTCGGGCATACCGACCTCGTCGGCTCCGCCGACTACAACCAGTCACTGTCCGAGAGGCGGGCGCGCAGCGCTTTCGCCATGCTGCGTTTCGGCAACGATCGGGCAACCTCCCTCAGCGAATGGGACGCACTACGGCGTCTTCGGACGCCCGGGACGCTGCCTGCCGTCAACGACAGCTGGGGCGTGCGAGAGTACCAGCAGATCCTCCAGGATCGCGGATTCTACAACGGCTCGATCGACGGCAACCACGGGCCGCGGACGGACGCAGCCGTACGCGAGTTTCAGGACGACAACGGTCTCGCAGCGGACGGCGCGGTCGGTGACGGGACGTGGGCTGCGCTTGTCGAGGCGTATCTTGCCGCGGACAACCTGTCGGTGCCGGATGACCGGTTCCTGCCGAACTGTCCGGACGAGTTCCTGCGCTGGTTGGGTTGCGGCGAGTTCGATCCGGTCGAGGACACGGAGGACGCCGCGCGACCCAACCGGCGGACCGAGTTCCTCTTCGTCCGTACGACGGCGCTACCGAGCGACGTGCCGGCGCCGGTCACGATCGATCTGCCGGTACCTGGGGCAGGGGCGCCCGGCTGGTGCCTGAACGAAAGCAACACGACGCGGCGCTGCTGTTTCACGCAACGCTATCCAGGGGTCGACGACAAGGAGGGGTGCACCGCCGACCAGCCGCGGGGGCCGCGATGGACCCGTTCGCCTGCCGAAGCGACGCCGGTTTTCGTCGTACGGGTCCGCATTCGCTTCGAAGATGGCACGCCCTACGTCGGCCAGTACGTGCTCACCGCCCCAGACGGCGAGTACATGGACGGCGAAGTCCGACGCACCTCGGGCAACCGCCGCGCCGGGACGCCTGAGCCTGGCACCACCTTTGCCGACGGCACGTTCACGTACCCGGACGACAAGCGGAAAGCGCCCGGCGTCTTCATCCTGGAAGTTCTCGACGACGTGGTCGCCCGCAACGCCGGCACGCCGCTGGGCGAGGCAAAGGGGCCGATCGTCTGCAAACGCTTGGCCCGCGAGGGTGACCTCTTCGATGTCGTGATCGTCGATCGCGCGATCGCCGACATCGTACCGCGCATCGACCTCCCCGGCCGCGAGGCGGCGGGCCCCGGGATCGCCGACGCGCCGCCGGTGGTCCTGGTCGAGAAGCCGCACACCAGCCCGCGGCGGCAACCGGTGCTCCTGGCGGTGGACGAGCCGTTCGTCGGCGAAGGCAGGCTGCGCCTGGCGGAAGGGACCGGCAAGATCAGACTGTTCGACGCCGTCGTGGGCGGCAATGAGATCCGTTTCCGCGACGGTGACGACGTCTTCACTGCGCAACAGCTCAACGACACGGTCACGCTCTTCGCCATCGGCGGCCCCGCGCACAGTGACGCGCTGGGCGACGTGCATCTGGAACTGGCCCTCACCATCGACGGCGCGCCGGGCGGCACGGCTCTGGCCGCGATCACGGCGCTCGAGCTCACGTTGGACATCGCCGGCGAAAGGACCGTGCCCGGCATCGACCCGGCACCGCTGTCGCAGACCGAGAAGATCGATCCTGGTCGCTTCCTGCAGGTGCAGAACGACGCGTTTCAGGCGCGCCGCGCGTTGTTGATCGTCCGCCGCGCAGTTCCGGAAGCGTTCGACGGCACTCTCGAACTCACCCTCGTCGGCGCCGGCCTACGGGTGTTCGAACTCGCGGACGAGGTCGCGGCCGCCGGGCAGACGGCCGTCACCCTGCCGCTCGCCATCGAAAACGTCTCGATACCGGGAACGACGACACCCGGGTTGCCGCCCGGGCCGAACCAGCTCGGCCGCAAGTTCTGGGTCGAGGCCGCGGCAGTGAGCGCGGCGGCGCGAGATGTCGTGCTGCAACTCGGCGTCGCCGGGCTCGAGCCCGACGGGGACCGGGTGGCGATGACCAACGTCGCCAGCATCTTCGTCAACCAAGCGAATGTCGGCTTCCCCTTCACGGGCGACGACGCCTGCATGATGGTCAGCAAGGCCATCACCAATCAGAACCTGCCAGGTACGGCGACGTTCGATGGCCCGCCGGGAGCAACCCCCGATCCGGATACGTTCCGGCTGCAGCTCACCGGGTTGCCGAGCGGTGAGACACCGCAAATCCGTCTGCAGAGCTTCCGGCGCGGTGCGCCACGGACCGACCACACGTTCGACATGGTCGAGGGTACCGTCGGTGGTCTGCCGGCCTACCGCATCGACGAGCATGTGCGCCTCGTCTCGAACGCCGTGGACGACGCGCATTTGGCGCACCAGACGGTGCTGGTCCGGCTGGAGGACACGATACGGGCGACGGCGCTGCTGAACGGCAGCGAGATCGCGCGCGTCGAGCTGCCGGTCGGGCGCCCACCGGCCGAGGCCGGGCCGAAAGCGGTGCGGACCTGCGACATCCACTTCGTGACGCTCGCCGGCACCAGCAGCGCCCCGGCGACCACGGTCGAAAGGATGAGCGAGGACTGGGCGCAGCTCGCCATCCGCTTCGCCCTGGTAAGCGCCGAGACCGTTACGCCGGTGCGGAACGTCCTGACGGTGTCGGGGACGGCGGGCGCCGCCGGGACGATGACGTTCGAGATGACCAACGCCGCTGGCACGACCAGCGCGGTCAGCGTCGATATCGCCAGCGGCGACGGCAATCAGGTCGCAGCGCAGAAGATCGCGACGGAGATCAACGGCGAGGCCGGGTTCGCCGCCACCACGCACGCTCACAGCGACGCCATCACCAATCTGTTCGTGGTGTTGGTCAATCCGCGCCAGGACGTCGACTTCGACCTGATCGCCAACGTGCCGCCCGGCCTCGTGGTGCAGGAACCGGCGCTCAACTTCACCAACGACATCAACCTGCTCGAAGGCACGGTCCTCGGGCTGAACTTCAACGACGGGAATCTGAGCACGCTCGACGTGATCGCGATCGGGCAGGTCAACATCCAGCTCTCGCCCGGCGGGCCGATCCTGGCTGGGGCGACCGGCGGCGACTTCCTGGCCACCAACCTGCCAGCTTGGCAAAACCTCTGTATCATTCAGGAGCAGGCGGTCGACGCCAGCGACGCCATCTTCCCCTACGTCGCCGGTCATGAGGTCGGTCACGCGATCCTGGACGGCGGCAACGCGATCCACCACCCGGCCGCTACGAACATATTCAACGCCGGGCCTCTGCCCGCCACGGACACCATCGGCGGCGCGAAGCGGCTGGACGAACCGCAGAACGTTCGTGCCCGTGCACGCAGCGGCCCGACGACGGTGCCGCCGCTCCTGCGGCAGCGATGAGAGGGAGGCCGGCAGCGATGACCGCCGCTCAGAGCACGGCCGAAGCGCTTCGGGATGCGATGCCGTCGCTTTGTGGCACCGCCGTGCCGCCGAGAGACGCCCGCCGGCAGGTGCAGCTGGCCGGCAAGAGCGGCGACGCGGCTCTGCGCCCGCAGCTTCGCGAGCTTGCTTCTACCGTCGTGAGCGAAGCCAACCGCGAGGTCGTTTACGATGCCCTGCACGCATTGTGGCGACTGGGCGAACCGCGAGCGTACTTCCTCGCCAACGCCCGTCGCCATGCCGAGAACAAGTGGCTGGCCTACTTCTCGATCCTGATCCTGGGGCGGGATCCGAACGACGCGGTCGTCGCGCGGGAGCTGGCGAGGATCGGCGACGCGTCTCGTGACAACCAGATCCGCGCGGCCGTCGCCGAGTGCGAGCGCTCGCGCATGCTGCGACGGACCTACGGCCGCTTCACCCGTCTCGACAGCCGTGTCGGGTTCATTCTCAGCCATTTTCGCGGCTATTGGAATCCGGTCTTCTTCGCCGAGGGTGTGGACATGAGCGCGAAGGAGCCGGGGGCTGCTTGGCTCGAGCACGAGCTTCGTGCGCTCTCCGAGGAAGAACCGGAAGCGGTTGCGCGGCTGATCTGCGACGCCGACGTCGTCGACCTTTGCTCCGAGACCGAGGCGCTGTCGTCATGGCGCGGTCACATGGCGGGCTTGCTCGCGCCTGCCGCAGGCGACGCCCTCCTGGCCATGGACCGGCAGCAACGGGAGGGGCTCGATGACCGCGGTTAGCCGTTCCGGCGCGGAGGGCGGGCGATGACCTTGTTGCGCCCCGCTTTCCAAGTCACGCTGGGCGGCCAGCGTGTCGACAGCTCCGGGGCACCGCTGTCCAACACCATCAGCGCGTTGGACGTGCAGCTGAGCATGGACCCGATGCGTGCCGACCAGACGTCGATCACGCTCGGGCAGGTGGGTGCGCTGACGCCAGCGCCGGACGACGCGGCCACGATCGAGCTGGGTTACGCCGACGAAGGCGAGAACCTCGTGCAGGTGATGGCTGGCACGGTGTTCGAGGTCGGCCACGCCGTGACGACCGAGCGGATCGTGTGTTTGGGGGCTGCCGCGACGCTCGCGCGGCGAACCACGGCCACCACGTTCCGCGACCGGCAGGCGGGCGAGATCGTCCGGGCACTGGCGACAGATGCCGGTGTCGCCGTCGCCCGCACCGGGACCAGCAGCGTCTTGCCCTACTACGCGGTCGACCGGCAACGCAGCCTCCTCCGCCACATGGCCGACCTTGCCGCGCTGACGGGATTCGACCTCTACGTCGACGCCGCGGGCGAACTGGTGTTCGAGCCCTTCGGTAGCGGCCGCGAGGTGTTCGCGATCGCCTACGCGACCGACGTGCTGTCCTACGACGCCAAGCGTCGTCCCGCCGTCTTCGGCGGTGTCGAGGCCTTTGGCGAGAGCCCTGGCGCCAGCGCCGGCGCCGACAGCTGGTCGTGGCTCACCAAGGACTTCGGCCCACGAAAGGGGAGCGCTGGCCGCGGCGATCCGGTGCTGCACGTCGATCGCAGCGCCTTGCGGACGGCCGAGGCGGCGCAGCAGGCGGCAGACGCCGCCCTGACGTTCGTCGACCGGCAACGGCTGGCCGGCCAGGTGCAGGTCATCGGCCGTCCGGCCATCGGCCTCGGCGACGCCATCCGCCTTTCCAACATGCCCGAAGACGACCTGAACGCGACGTTCCAGGTGCGCGCCCTGCGTCATCGCCTCGACCGACAGTCCGGCTTCGTCACCGACATTCGCTTTCGCAGCCTGGAGCGCCCGGCATGACGGACGCCATCTCGACCATCAAAGCCGTCGTCCGCAGCGAGCTGGACCGGCGGCGGATCGCCGAGCTGGCCGTGGTCACTGCGGTCCAGCCCCATGCCGACGCCGGCGACAGCGACAACTACAGTGTCGACGTGCGGCTGCGCGACAGCGGTCTGGAACTGCTCCGCGTGCCGGTTGCCACGGGCCACATCGGCACCGTGGCGATCCCGAACGTGGGCGATCTCGTGCTGCTGACGTTCGACCGGGGTGACAGCAACCAACCCATCGTCATCGGGCGGCTCTACAACGACGAGGACCGCCCACCGATCAACACGACCAACGAAGTGATCTTCAGATTACCGCTGGCAGCGGCGGACGCGGAGACGGTCAAGGCGGCGATCCGCAACCACCAGGACCAGAACCCGCCCCGCGAGGTGATCATCGAGATGCCGCCGAAGATCACCGTGCGGATCACCGACGGCACGGTCTCCGCAACGGCCGGACCCTCCGAACTCTTCATCGACCAGACCGGCTCGACCGGCGGGCAGGTCACGGTGGTGACCGGGGGCACCAAGATCACGCTGGATCAGGACGGCGATGCCACCGTGGAGGCGGCAGGTGCGCTGACGATGAAGGCGCGGCGAGACGTGACGATCGAGGGATTGAACGTCCGCATCAAGGGACAGGTGAACACCGATCTCGAGGCGGGGGTGAAGGCCACCGTCAAAGGCACGCTGGTGGACGCCAACGGTTCCGCCTCGACCACGGTGAAGGGCGCCGTCGTGAGCATCAAGGGGGTAACCAGCTTCAGCCCATGAGGAACGATCATGCCAGGACCGCCCGTCTCCATCGGCGCCGCAGTGATCGTGACGCCGGGCGCCACCGGAGCACCGGACACCGGCACCATCACCGTGATCTTCCCGCCGTTCATCATGGCCAATGGCCTGCCGCTCGCCACTGCCGGCTCGCTCTGCACCATGATCAACTCGCTCTCGGGCGTGCCCTATCCACTGGTGATCGGCCCGATTGCGAGCTCTGGGGTGCGCGTGGCGGGTCGCGCATTGGTACGCGTCGGCGACTTCATCCTCTCGCCGCCGGGCGTCCTGTCGATCTTGGGTCCGCCGATCGCACCCTTCGTCATCGACCAGTGGCCGCCCTGACCGGAGCCGAGCCGTGACCGCGTTCGAGGACCGGTTGGGAACGGACCTCGTGCTGCTGCGCAACCGGCGCGAGCAGAACGACCGCGACGTCGGCCGCGATCTGGCGACGACAGCCGACGCGACGCGGGGTTCGGACCTCGCCGCCCTCGCGGGCGTCGAGAACGTCACTCAGGCGCTGCTCTTGCGGTTTCTGACGGCCGAGGGGGAACTCGCGCGCCTTGGCCATCCGGAATACGGCTCGCGCCTTGCCGAGCTGATCGGCGAGCCGAACACGGAGACCAATCGTCAGCTCGCGAAGCTCCATGTCCTGCGCGCCGTCGGCCGTGAGCCGCGGGTCGAGAAGGTGCTGTCGGTCAGCGTCACCCAGGGGCGGGCTGACCGCGGGCGCGTCGACATCGCGCTGAGCCTCCAGATCATCGACGCCGACAGGCCGCTCAACCTGGTCTTCCCGTTCTCGTTCGATCCACCTGCCGAGGGAGGCGCCGCGCCATGAACCCGGCGACCGAGCACCTGATCCGGCGGTCGTTCGCCGAGGTGGTGGACGACGTCCTGACCCGGCTCGCCGGCGGCGTGGTCAACGAGCCGATCCTGTTCGACGTCAAGACGGACGCCTATTCGCTGTCGCGCCCGGCGTTGACGGTGCGGGGACTGACCGGGGCGCTTGAGCGCGGTGACGGTGTGCCGAGCGCCGGTAACGACGAAGACCTGGTCGAGGGCAACCACGCGTTCCGGCAGAACGTCGACTACGCCTACGACGCCGACGCGGCTGCGATCATATGGCTGCCGGGCGGCGCCCGACCGCGCCAGGGTAGTCGGTTCTTCGTCGACTTTACGTTGCCGGATGCGGACCCGCCGATCACCGACATCAACACCGGCAGCGTCGCGCGCACCCTCTGCGAGGCGGTCGGACGCGAGATCGCAACGGTCTACGAGGAGATCAACCGCGCCTGGCGGTTCGGCTTCGTCGACCACGCCGAGGGGCGCGCCCTCGACCAGGTGGTCTCGATCCTCGACGTACGGCGGAAGACCAACGACACGGCCGTCGGCCTGGTGACGTTCTTCCGCGATCCGGGCGTTGCCGGGGACATCACCATCGCCTCGGGCACCCAGGTGACCACCGAGGACGCTGCCGTCGTATTCGAGACGACGCAGCTGCGGACGTTGCAGCGCGGCCAGCCCCGAATCGACGTCCCGGTGCGCGCCGCCGAGGGTTTTCCCGGCGACATCGGCCAGGTTGCCGCCTCGACGATCACCGTGATGCTCCGCCCGCTGGCTGGTGTCGCCAGCATCACGAACGTCGAGGCGACCGTGTTCGGCGCGCAGCCTGAGTCCGATGACGAACTGCGCAAGCGCGCCAAGGCAGCGCTCTTCGCCCTCGGCAATGCGACCCTGCCTGCGATCGAATCGGCGGTGCGCCAGAGCTTTGCCAAAACGCTGGAGCTTTGGGATCCGAACGGCCCGCCCGCACGGCGCACGACGCCTGGCGACGTCGTTCTGCTCGTGGAGGCCGAACCCGAACGGTTCCCCGGCCTCGATGCCGCCGTCAATGCCACGCGTGCCGCCGGCATCCGCAGCACGCTGATCGCGCGCTACGTTTTCGTCACGCCCCGGCTGGCGGTCACCATCGCGCCGGGCCTGACCAGCGCCGGTAAGCAGAAGCTGGCGGCCGACGTGGTTGCCGCGGCCGACGCGCTGATCCAGCCGCTCAGCAGCGGCGACCCACTGCTGGGCGAGGCACTGCTGTCTGCCGTCAAGCAGGTCGACGACGTCGACGAGGCGCTGATTCTGGATGTTGGCGTGGCGCGTAGCGACATCTCGATCACCAAGCCTGAGACGCTGGTCGACGCGGTCACGAGTTTCATCTCGGCCGGGACAGCGACCGAGGAGACGAGGCTCCGCGGCGACGTCGAGCAGCTGCTGTTCGAAAGCCGGGCAGGCGTGCCCGGCGGCGGACGTATCCCCGATCGCAGTCTGCTCTTGAACGCCGCCGGGGACGCGCCGGCCACCGACATCGAGATCGAGGCGGCAACGTTCCAAGTGACCGCGACCATCGACGGCGATCCCTGGTGGATCGCGCTATCCATGACTCCGGCCGACGTCACCCTGATCGAGACGGCCGGCTGATGGTGACCAAGACCGAGCGCATCCTCGATCTGCTACCGCGCACCTTCCTGGCGCGGCCGACGGACTCGCCGCTCGGGTCGTTGGTGTCGACCTTCGGTA
Organism: Pseudomonadota bacterium; assembly: GCA_039818825.1. GTDB lineage: Bacteria > Pseudomonadota > Alphaproteobacteria > Geminicoccales > Geminicoccaceae > JBCBTD01. The sequence continues at coordinate 38,564 of JBCBTD010000030.1, read as the reverse complement.
CCGAACTGCAGCAGGCCGAGAACGCGTTGGTCGCGGTCATGCGGGCGCACTGGGCCGACCAGGCCGATCGCGGCGCACCGGCGATCGACGACCTCGCGCGGATCGCAGCGCTCTACGGCCTTGCCCCGCGTGAAGACGACAGTGTCGAAGCATTCCGCGCGCGGCTGAAGCTGTGGGTGAAGATCATTCTGGACGGCCCGGCGAGCGTCCGGAACCTGCTGCGCGCGACGTCGGCGATCCTGGGCGTCGCGATCGACGACGGGAACGACGCTTTCGATCCGTGGTGGACGCGCCCTGGTCGGACGCTGGCGACGACGGTGTCCGACAGTCGCGACGCTGCAGCGCTGGTGTTCGGCTTTGGTGAGGCCCGCTCGGTTGGCGTGGACGCGGCGCCGGCGGTGTTGCGCGGCCGCGTGACGCTCGCCGAAACGGTGGACCTCTCGGCCGGGGCCAACTTGGCGATAGCGTTGGACGGGGGCCCGCACGTGATCGTCGACGTCGCCGCCGGAGCGCCGGATGCGACTGCGGTGCCCGTGGTCGACGTCATTGCTGCGATCGACACCGCGCTCGGGCCGGGAACGGCGCAGGCCGAAGGCGGTAGGATCAGCTTGGTCTCGCCGGCGCCAGGTTCCAGCGCATCGATCCACCTCGCCGACGTCACGGACGATGCCGCGCTTCCATTGATGGGTCTCCCGGCGCGGCAGGCGACGGGGACGTCGGCGCGGGCGGCACGCTACGATAGCCCCGTCGACCTCGCGGCGGGCGCGGACCTGACGGACAGGCGGTACGTTCGGCTGGACGTCGATGGGACGCTCGCCGAGATCGATTGCGCGGCCGGCGCACCGGGCGTGGTGACACTCGATATCGTTCGCGAAGCGATCAACGCCGAGTTTTCAAGTGCGGTCGCGAGCCACGACGGCGCGCGCCTGTCGCTGGTGTCGCCGACCGTCGGTGTCGGCGGACGGATCAACTTCTTGAAGCCCGCGGGGCAGGACGCCACGGCGATCCTCTTCGGCGCGGTCCCGACGAGCGTCGTCGGCGCCGACGACGCGCCGGCGCGGATCGTCGGCAATCGAGATCTCGGTCGCGGCGTCGACCTGTCCGAGCGATCCGTTTTGGTGGTGACCGTCGATGGCGGCGCACCGCGTGCCATGGACTGCGCAGGCGCCGACCCGGCACTGACGCAGTTGCCGGAGCTGGTCGCGACGATCAATGCCGCCGCCGGAGTCACCATCGCGGCCCAGAACGGCCGGAACCTCATCGTCCAAGGTGTCACGAGAGGGGCCGCAGGCGCGTTGGCGATCGGCTTCTCCGGCGACGACGACGCCAGCGAGTTGCTGCTCGGGCTACCGCCGCGCACCGCTCGCGGCAGCGATGCTCAGACGGCCAGGATCGAAGCGGCCGTCGGCAGCGCCGCGCCGTTCGACATGTGGGCGCGGTCGCGCCTTTCGCTGGCGCTCGACCGCGCGGCGCCGGTCATCATCGACCTCGCCCTGGGTGCCGCGGATCGAGCGGCGGTGACGGGCGCCGAGATCGCCGCCGCGATCAACGACACCGTCGGCCAGATGATCGCCAGCGCGCCGGACGGCCGTCTGACGCTACAGAGCCTGGAGGCCGGGAGCTTCGGCAGTCTCGTGATCGCACCGATCACGATCACGAGCCGGCGGCACTACGTGAGCCGCGTTGCCATCGCCGAAGACGCGGCGATGGCCGTACTCGGCGTGTCCGCGGCCCGTGCGACTGGCCGAGTGGCAACGGCTGCGCGGATCGTGGGTAGCCGCCGGCTCGGGCGCGGGGCTGACCTGACCGGCGGACGCCATATCGGCATCTCGATCGACGGCGCCCAGACCGTCGACGTGGACTGCGCCGGGCCGCGGCCACGGGCGACGACGCTCCAGGAGGCGGCCGACAACATCAACGCTGCGCTGGGCGCTGAGGTGGCAGCGGCCGAGGGGGAGTTTCTGGCGCTCACATCGCCCACAACAGGCTCCGCCAGCCGCATCCTGCTGTCGGCGCCACGGGCGACGGATGCTGCCCGGTTGCTGCTCGGCACTGGCGAAGCTCAGATACGCGGCAGCGACGCGACGCGGCCGAGCTTCCTCGGTCTGGCAGACCTCAGCGCCGGCGTGGATCTGTCGACCGATGCCTTCTTGCGTCTCGCGGTCGACGACGGCGCACCGGTCGACATCGACTGCGCCGGGCCCGAGCCGGCTGTGACGCTCCCAGCGCAGGTCGCCATCCGGATCAATGTGGCGATGGGCGTGAACGTGGCTTCGCACGATGGGGCGCGGCTAACACTGACGACACCCAAGGCCGGCAGCGGTGCCGTTCTAGAGATCCTTGCGCCCGCGGCCGGCGACGCGACGCGCGCCATCCTCGGGATCGACCCCGACCGGCGCTACCAAGGCGAAGCGGCGACGGGCGCGCGCATCGCTGCCCCCGACGCGTTGGGCAGCGGCGTCGACCTGTCGGTGCGCCGTTTCCTCAGCTTGTCGGTCGACGGCGGCGACGCGGTGGCGGTCGATCTGACGGCGGCGACAGAAGACCCGACATCGACCCCCTTGGGGGACATCGTCGCCGCAATCAACGACCAAGCAGGCGTTCCGGTCGCCACCGACGAGGGCGGCAAGCTCGTTTTGACCTCGCCGATCACCGGCTCCGCCAGCCGGCTGGCGATCGTACCGACGACCGGCGGCGACGCACGCGACGCCCTCCTTGGTGCGGGCCAATCGGAGTCTGTCGGTGGCGCCGCCAGCCCCGCCGAGATCATCGGCACGGTCGCGCTCGCAGGCGGCGTCGATCTGTCGGCCGGTGCCGTTCTGCCGATCGTCACCAACTCGGGCCGCAGCGACGTCAACGTCGCCGGCGAGGACCCCGAGGCGACGGCCGCCGACGAGATCGTCGCGGCGATCAACGGCGTGGGCCGCGCCACCGCCTCGGTGACGGCCGAGGGCTTCTTGCGGATCTCGGCACCCATCGACGAGCCAGAACGGCTGGAGGTGCCGGCCCGCAGACACTTCGAGCTGGAGGAGTACCTGCCGTCGCCGACGACGCTGACCCGGACGCTTCGCCATGGCGAGTCGATCCGGCCGCGCAACCGAGGCGTCGGTGACGCCAGCCTCCAGGTCAGTTTCCATGCCCCCTGCGGCACGTATGCTCCCGGTCTCGTCGACATCGCACACGGCTGGGAGGTTCGCTACGTGGCACCCTTGTGTGCGGGCGAGACGGTGACGTTTGCCCCCGGCACCGATGGCGGGATCGAGGCTCGCCTTCTCGATGCTGAAGGCGTCACGAGGCCGGCCGACATGGCCCACGTCCTAGCGGCGCCGCTCCTGCCTCATCTCCGTGTCGAGGAAGGTGTGGGGCGGCGCACAGCGCCCGGCTGCGACGGCCGACGGGGCATTACGCTGAGCGCCGCGGATGCGCCGGAGCGCGTCGTCTTGTACCAGCGCGGCGGCGCCGGCTGCGACCTCGTCAGCCTGTCGCTTGCGAGCGGCATCCCGGCATCGGCGCCCGGCGTCGTCGCCGGCAAGCTCGCACGGGTCGAGGGTTCCACCCAGCTCGTGGACCAAGCCGACGAGCCGTTGGCGAGGCTGACGGTGGAGGTGCCCGATGACGTTGCCGAGGGCACCGTGCTGGCGGCGATCGGTGTGGTGGACGGGGCGACGACGCCCCAGACGGTAACCCCGCGTCGGCTCTTACCGGTCGTCGACCTCACGGTCAGCCGCGACGCGGCCGTCGACGCGCCGGGCGTGCAGATGGCCGTCGAGAACGTCGTGCTCGCCAGCGATGCGGAGGCTGGGCCGCTGTCGCTCGAGACGCGTCTGGCGGCGGCGCCGGATCCGTTGGCTCGGGCAAGGACGCTGACCGCGGCGAGCGCCTTGCGGCTCGACCGCGGGACCAGCGAATGGTTCTACGTCGAGGCCAAGGTCAGCCGCTTTGGGGAAGCGTCGTTCGGCACTTCGAGGTTCGCCGGGCCACCGGCCTTCGGCGACGGCATCTTCGACGTATCGCGTTTTGCCGAGCAACCGCCAGCCGCGGTCCAAGCCACGCTTGCGGAGCATCCACCGAGGGAGACGCCGACGACGTCGGTCACGCTGACATGGCGATCGGCCGAGCCAGGCACCGCGTTGGTCGTGTTGCCCGAAGACTTGCCCCGTCGTTATGGCGCCCGCTTCGGCACTGACCGATTCGCGCTACCCGCGACCGCACCGATCGAGCTCGCCGGTGTCGTGTTCGAGCCATCGACGGACGCCGATTTCATCGTCGATCGGATCGCTGCCGACGCGACGGCGTCCTGCTTGCTCGAGGCGACGGTCGTCGACACGGTCCGCATCGGCTTCGAACCGATCGACGTCCCGTTCTTCACACCGGTTGGGCTGAGCGGCGGACGGCGAGACCGTGCGGCCAAGCTTTTCCTTTCCGCAGCCGGACTGCCTGGGTTCCTGCTCCTGGAGGCGATCGCGCCCGGCCGTTTTGGCAACGACATCGCCGTGGTCGTCTGCGACGCGGCGCCCGGGCGATACGACGTGCTCGTGAGCTTCGCGGGTGCACGATTCGAAAGCGCTCGGGCCGTCGTGGCTGGCCCTGATCCACCTGGGTTCACCGACGCGTTGCTTGCCGCCGGGCCGAAGGGCGTGCGGCATCTCAAGGCCGGCGGCGTTCGCATCGACGTCACGCGGCACGGCATCCACGGGACGCCTGCCTCGCCCGATACCGCCACGTACGAAGGGGCGCCATGACCATGAACGACCAGCAAAAGACCTACGTCGAGTTCAAGGCCGGAGGTCCCGTTTGCGCCGAGGAATTCAACCTCATGCAGGAACGGATCTGCGCCGACATCCAGACGCAGATAGCTGCCGCCGTCGCCGAACTCACCGACATCGCCAATGCCGGCAACAGCGAGAAGCTGGCCGGTGAAACACCCCAGGAGCTCCTGGACAGATTTCTGGAGAAGGCTATGCAGGAATTCCCTACCCAGACCGGCTATCGAATGGTCATCAAGCGGCTCGTTCACGGCGAGCTGCGCCTGATCGAGCACGGCTTGAAGCGGTGCCCGCTCGTCGACGTCTACGAGCTGAAATCCTTCGACGTCGTCTGTGCCCATGATGACGACCGGCACGTCGAAGAGGTGAAGATGTTCCTCTACCACTCCAGCGAGAGGAAGATCCGTAATCCGGACCCCGACGCCGGCGGCCCTGGGTCGATCACGATCGAAGAAACCAACGGCCCTGCGTTCAAGTACCCGTTGTTCGAGTACGCTGATCTTCTCGGCGTGACCTACAATGACGAAAGCAGTCTGCAAGATTTCGAGGCGGAGTTCTGGGAGAAGATGTTCGAGGATCCCAGCGACGCGCTCGATCCGGAGGAGTTTTGCCATTCGCCTTGGTTCGAGCGCTGTTGCCGCGAAGAGCGCACGGTCGGATCGTTGAAGGAGAAGGGCGACGCCGACGAGTTGTTCTTGAAGATGATCAAGGCGAAGACGATCAACCCGGGTCTCACGACGACCGATGACGACGGGAACGACGGTGACCGGACGGAGCGCTGCCCGCGCGACGTGACGGTTGCACAGGTCGACCTCAACACCGTGGGCTTGCTGTTTCAGACGTCGGAGACCCGCGCCGACGGCGAGCCGCCGCGGCCACTGTGCGTCGCCGTGCTGTTGAAGGTGTGACGGCAGCACCATCGGCGGTGGGCGCGTGAGGGCCTTGGGATGCGCACGGTTGAACGGTTCGAGGCGGCAGGCTTCTTCAGTGGCGAGCGGCGGTACACGCTGCGCAGCCTGCCGCCGGGTTCGACCGTGCGCTCCGCTCGCTTCACCATCACGCCGGTGCGCCCGGATGCGACCGACGGCCTAGGCATCGACCGCGAGCGTGTACGCTTCGACCCCGGGGATGCGCCTGGGTTCGACGACCTCGACCCTGACCGGCGGCCCGGCGTTCAGAAGACCGTTTCCGTGAGCCCCCCGCACTGGGTGGAGATCGCTTTCCAGGGGCGGCGGATCGCCGAACAGGCCGACGCGGTCGCTCCGCTGGTGAACGCTCTTTCGGGCGCGACCTTCCAGATCGACCTGGGTGGTGTCTTCGTGCGCGTGAATGCTCGAGGGACGATCGCGGCCAACGGTGATCCGGACTTCACCATACCCGACAACATACCGACGGACGGTGCGTCGCTGCCAGCAATTGCGGCGGCGCGAATGCGTCTCTGGACGCCAGCCCCTGGCACGACCGCTATCGACCTCAATCGTCTTACGTTGCGGGCCGTCGCCTCGAACCTCCGGCTCACCGTGGGCGGGGTGGAGAGTGCTTTCGTATCAGCGGGCGACCTTCTTACCGAGATCGAGACGCCGGACCTCGCCGACGTCGTGCAGCTGGCGGTCGACGAGGCGACGGCTGCAGGTGGCGCGGCCGCGGGCGGTAGCCTGGAGATCCCCGTCACCCTCACCGTCGACGGCACCGCGCGCTTGACGCTCAGCGCAGAGATCGAGTTCGACGAGGTGGTCGAACCCTTGGGCGAGGACCTGGCCGAGGCCAAGCTGGAGTTCGGCGTCGCTGGTGCGCCGGCGGCGGCCGACGACCTGCTGCAACTGATGGTCCCAGCGGGAAAGCAGCTGGCGGCCAACGGCACGTCGATCGACCTGATCGGCCGCTTCGATGGCAGTGAGGTCGTTCTGGGCCCACTGGTCGAGCGCGCGCCGCCGGGTCGCCTGTCGTTGGCCGCTGGCACGGCCGTCGCGCAGCCCTTCGCGTTGACGGAGGAGACAGAGGTCAACGCGATCGACCTGCTGCTCGCAACCGACGGGCGCCAATGCGGATTGCAGTGCGACGTCCGGGCTGACCAGGACGGCAAACCCTCGCCTGAGAGCATCCTGACCGAGCCGGTGTCGCTGCAAATCACCGATGCGCGGTTCGCTTCGCCCGGCTGGGCGTCGGTCCGACTGGCGCGCGCGCTCACCTTGGCGGCCGCGGCGGCGAACCTGCCGCGCAAGCGCTGGTGGCTGGTGGTGCAGGCGGTCGAGGGTGCAGCGACGTTGTCGGTCGGTGAGGCCAAGGTTCCCGACCCGGTGGCGCCGCAGACCAGCGGCAACGGCGGCCTGTCGTGGCGGCCGGCGGAGATCGACGGCACGGCCAGTGTGCCCGAGATCCGATTGCGCCTCCGCCGTGAAAGCCCTGCCTTCAAAGTGCCCGTCAAGGTCGAGATCGGACGCGATGCCGAAGCCGAATTGGTGTCGCTCGACGACTTCCAGCCTCTGGGACGCGTCGACTTCGCGTTCGGCGGCACCCGTTTGACGGGACCCGCCAACAAGGTCGTCGCGAAAAAGCGAGCAGCTGCATGCCCGCGCGGCGAGCAGCTGGAGAACGGCGATTTCGCTGACCGTGAGGGCGTGGACGGTTCCTACGTGCCCGGCGGCTGGATCAGCGACGGCAACGAGCCGATCGTCAGGTTCGTGACGTCGGCCATCAGCACGACGGCAGGGGGAGGCAACGTGTTGGCGCTGACCGGGCCCGACCCGAGTTCGCTGTCCCAGCTGCTCGTTGCCAGCCCCGGTTGCACCTACGAGCTCATCGTGGCCGGGTTCCGTGTTGGCGAGGACGCGCGCGCCGAACTGATTTGGCGGCGCGGCGATTGCGGCGTAGCGCGCGTCGACGTGCTCGTGCCGCACCAACACGTGCCGGTCTTCGATGGGGACGACGTGCCACCGCCAGTGACCGTACTCGCGGTCATCAGGTCGGTGATCCTCCACGAGAACCGGCTGCGGGTCACGGCGCCCGACGATGCGACCCGTCTGGAACTCCGGCTCTTGGCTGTCGGTGAGACAGCATTCGTCCTGGATAGCGTCTCGTTGCAGGCGACGCCGACGGGACTTGCGAACGCCGGCTTTCGCGACGCACCGAAAACGCCGGCGACCGATCCGCCGGAGCTTCCGGGCTGGCAGCTCGACCCGCCCGAAGCCTTGGCGCCGCGTCCCAACGGGTTCGAGGCGAGCCAGCCCGTGGCGCTGGACATCGACTTCGCCTCGGGCATCGCCAGGCTGGAGAACGTCGACGCTGCGCGCCGGACCGTGCGCTTGACGCAACGTGTCGAGGCCGTCGCCGCGGCCGATGTGTCCCTCGAGCTGCACGGACGAGTCGATCGGGCCATCCAGGCGGGCGCGCCGACCGTTTCGCTTTCCTGGGAAGACGCCGACGCCAACGCGGTCGGACCGGCCCTGACGGCCGAGATCGTGCAAGGCGGCGGCGGTCTGACCCGCCTTGCCGCGCCGGCGCCGGCGATGGCTGCGGCGCTGGCTGTCGCGATCGAGCTGGCGCCTGGCGCTGTGCTGAACGTCGGTGAGGTGACGTTGCGGCAGGAGGCGGTCACGACCTTGCCCCTGTCGTTCCTGTCCGAGGCTTCGGGCAATCTCACGATCCGCAACTTCAAGGTTGCCTTCGAGCCGGCGCCCTCGCCACCAACCGAGACACCGGCGGGTGGGCTTTGTCAGCCTACGCCTGCCGATTCCATCCCTGGAGACGACTGCGAGGCGGACCCGTGCTGCAGCTGTGCCAAGCCGACCGAGCAGCAAATGCAGTCGCCGGCCGCGATTTCGATGATCCGGCCAGGCAGCGCCGTGACGTTCAACGCCAGAACCCGCCTGGCCGCCGAACGCCTGGCCCTGACGCGTGGGATCGAACGCGAGCGGGATCACCGGCTGACGATCAGAGGCGAGGCGTTGATCGAGCCGGCGATCGAAATCACCACGGTCACCGAGGTCGGGGAAGCGCGGGCTTCGGCCCTCCGCGAGATCGGCATCACCTCGCCGCGTCAGCTGGCCATGGCGCGACCGGACGCGCTGGTGCGCCGCCTCGGGTTCGCGCCGCAGCTCGCCGCGAGGTTGGTCCAGAACGCGCGCAGCCTGATCGCCTCTCGGCGGATCCGCTGACGGTCAAGGACGCGGTTTGAAGGCGTCAGCCTCGATACTGTGCTTGGCGAGCAGCCTGCCGAAACAACGCCGCTCCTTGTCGGCCAGCCGCGCCGCGCGGGTCACGTTGCCGCCGGTCTGCTGCAGAAGTTCGGTGACGTATTGTTGCTCGAAGCGCTGGATCGCTGCTCGTTTGGCCGTGTTGAACGGGGGCAGCGACGCGCCGTCCTCGGAAACGGCGTAGTCGCCCAACGACAGATGGCCGTCGGCCGCCCTGACCACGGCCCGATGTATTCGATTCTCCAGCTCGCGCACGTTGCCCGGCCACCGTTGTGCGGTCAGCCATTGGCGCGCAGCGGGGGTCAGGCGCATCGGCGGAAGACCGTAGCGTGCGGTGAACCGGTCCAGGAGATACCCGGCCAGAAGCTCCACGTCGCCTGGACGGTCACGCAACGGCGGCAACGTCAGCGACAGGACGTTCAGCCGGTAAAGCAGGTCACGCCGAAACACGCCCCGCCGGACCAGCGCATCCAAGTTCTCGTTGCTGGCCGAGATGATCCGCAAGTCGCAGTGACGCGTCCGCGCGCCGCCTACTCGGCGGTACTCGAAGCTCTCCAGGAAACGCAGAAGTGCGACCTGCGCTTTGGGATGCAGCGCTTCGACCTCGTCCAGCATCAACGTGCCGCCGGCAGCCTGATCGACGAAACCACTACGCGCGGTTTTGGCGTCGGTGAAGGCGCCGCGCTCGTGCCCGAAGAACTCGCTCTCGATCAGGGCTTCGGGTAGGGCGCCGCAGTTGACCGCCTCGAATGGGCCGTCGCGCCGCGCGCTGAACGCGTGGATGGCGCGTGCAGCGCATTCCTTCCCGGTGCCCGTTTCGCCTTCGATCAGTACCGTTGCGTCGCTTTGCGCGAACTGGCGGAGCGTGACGAGCGCGTCCACGAAAACCGGCGACCGGCCGATCATGCCCATCTCGGCCGCGCGTTCGCTCAATGCACGACGCTCTGGAGCCTCGCGCTCTCGATGGGTCGAAAAACCGTTGCGGCGCAGGCGAACGACGAGTTCGCGCGTGCTGCACGGCCAGGTGAGGAAGTCGCTGGCACGCTCGACCTGGGGGCCGATCCAATCGAAAGCACCGTCGCCGACCGCCAGCAGGTCAGCCGAGACGGCTGAATCGATCGTTCTCTCGGGCCAAGGGCGCGGGCCGAGATAGGCGATGCTCCGGCCCGCATCACAAGGCAGCGGCGCAGACCCAGGCTCGGCAATGGCGACGTCGAAACGCAGTCCCCGCAACACGTCGACCAGCGTGGAAAGCACACGACTGCGTTCGAGCGCGATGACGTTGATCGGCTTCATCGCTTCGTGTCCCCCCTGTTCGCTCCCGTCACAGGTGCCGCCCTACGCAAGGGCCAAGCACCGTGAAAGCGCCGCATCGACGCCACTCGAAGAGCTCGAGGCCTCGAGGGCCCGGCGCCATCTTCGCTCCGGACCTCGGCTGGCGACGGTTGGCATGTTTGCCAGCGTGGCCACGCCACGGCCGCCGCGGTTCATGTCGGGCGTGTCCTCGGCCACCGCGTGAAAAAGTGAGTCGAGCACATCACACACCCGTCATCAGTAGCGTGAGAAGCAGCTGTTGAGGCGCTGTTGGAAGATGGTGCTTCATCGCCTGTTCCTTCTCTCGGCAACTGCCGCGCGCTGCGGATCTTCAATGCCCGAGTAGAAGAATAGCGGATAGGCAGATCGTTGTGATCGTACTCCGAATGCCGCCATCGGCGAATGCTGATGCGGCAGGTGCCGGCTGAGTCGAACCACGACGTTCACATTTCTGCTCAGGACGGCGTCTCGGCAAACATCATAACGTTAGTGTGTCCTATTTGTATCTAAACAGCAATCAAAAAACCTCGTCGCGCGACGGCAACGTACACCGTTCGCACGCCAAGCCAGCCGCATGCCACTCGATCAGAGCCTTGTGACGTGCCCTGGAGTCCACTCTCCGCGCCAGCGGCCTGAGGCGGCAAGTGGTACCTCGAAGGCTGCTCGGAGTGTCCTGGATGCGCCTGTTCTGTCGTCGATCGGGGTCGCGCCGAATGCGTCGGCAACATCACCAATAGCCAGAGTTTGGGCGGTGTGCTGGCGGCAGCGCCGTTCCGGACGACCCACGACCCGTCTCGATCGATCGCCAGGGGAGCGATGCGGATCCCCTGGCCGAACAGAACGCGCGGACCGCGCGTGGTTCGCCGCCGACGAGCCTGCGACCCAAGGCGGGTCGGTGAACCGAGCGCTCGCCTGTCGAGCGGGCCGGCCATGGCCGGAGGAAGCCATCGCGCCGCAAGGTCGTGACGGCTCGTTCAGTATCGTTTCTGACGACACCGCGTGGAGCAAGCGTGCCGTGTCGGTCGTCGGTGCCGAGGGGCTGGTGCTCGAGAGATCGACCAGGATGCTTGATGCGGCATTGGAACTGACATACTCACCACCAACGGGGTTCGGAACGTGCGCGCTGAAGACGGGCGTCGAACATCCGCAAGAACGAACGAAGCCAAGGGAGGCATCCGTGTCCATTGCAGCAGGGCGCATCGGGCGCCGTCGTTTCACCATCGGCGCCCTCTTGGCGGCGGGCACGGCTGGCCTGCCGATCATGGTCAAGGCACAGCAAGGCAAGACGGTCGCTTTGTTGTTCGACAGCCTGGTTTCGCCGTTCTGGGTCTCGGGCATCGAGATCATGCGCGAGGAAGGCCAGAAGCGGGGCTGGGAGACGTTGGAAGCGATCTCCGATTTCGACGACAACCGCCAGTTCGAGCAAGTTCGTGCGATGATCGAGCGCGAGGTCGACGGCATCCTGATCATCCAGACCGACGCGAACGCCGTGATCCCAGCCATCCGTGCCGCCAACGAAGCCGGCATCCCGATGGTCCATTTCAATCGGCCGCCGGCCGAGAGCGATGCGTACTCGGTCGCGATCCAGGCCGACAACCGCAAGATCATGCAGGACACCGTGCAGTTCATGGTCGACGAGGCCAAGGCGCTCGGCGGCAGCTACAAGGCTTGCATCCTCATCGGCGATCTCGGCGACGTGAACGCCATTCAGCGCCGTGACGGCTTCTTCGACGTCGTCGACCAGAACCGGGACATGATCGAGGTCGTTTCGCGGGTCTCGACCGAGTGGAATGCGGACAAGGCCTTTGCGGGGCTGACGAACGCGCTCCAGGCCAACCCCGACATCAACTTCCTCGTAACGTCCTCCGACTTCCTGCATCCGCAAATCGAGCAAGCGCTCAAGATCGCCGGCAAATGGCATCCGCGCGGTGAGGATGGTCACGTTCTCTTCGGCGGCTTCGACGGTGATGCCGGAGCGTATCAGCGCTTGATCGACGGCTATCTCGATGCGTGTGGCGTGCAGAACCTCTTTCTCGAGGTGGACATGGCGTTCGGCGCGTTCGAGGACCTTTGGGCCGGCGAGAAGCCCGAGAAGTTGCTGCTGGATCCGGGCTTCGTCATCACCCAGGCCAACCTGGAAGATGTCCGCGACGAGATGTGGGGCTACATCGTCTGGCAGAAGGAACAATAGGGTTCCGAATGAACAGAGCCCTCGGCGCGTTTCTCGAGATGCGCCGGGTACCTCTGCCCGCTACTCGTGCATGACTTCTTGACAAGAACAGGGCGAGGCGTGCTCAGAGCTCGCGAAGCATCCGGCAAACCGGCCTCGGCCTCAGCGGCGGGCGCTCGCCATCTGGTCGAGCGGCTGATTCTGTCAGAGTATCTGGTCTTCTACCTTACTCTCATCTACTTCGTGGCCGTGTTGCCGATCGTGCCGGAGATTGCCAGCCCGCGGTCGATCTACAACATGCTGACCGACATGCTCCCGCTGCTGGTCGTGGCGATTGGGCAGACGTTCGTACTCATCGTCGCCGGCATCGATCTTTCGGTGACCAGTATCATCGCCATGGCGAGTGTCGTTGGCGCGTCAGTCATGACCAGCGACGGTGGCTATTTGGGCGATACGTGGCTCGCCGTGCCCGTGGGTGTCTTGACCTTCCTTGTCGTCGGCGGGCTGGTCGGTTGGTTCAACGGCTGGAGCTGTACGCGATTGGGCATGCCGCCCATCATCGTCACCCTGGTCGGCCTGATGTTCCTGAGCGGCCTCGCCATCTGGTACACGACGGGTCACAGTGAGACGAGCAGCATTGCCGGCCTCCCGCGGAGCTTCGTGGCGATCGGACAGGGCAGTGCCTACGGCATCCCCCATTCGCTTTGGGTGGCGCTGGCGGTCGGCATCACCGCCCATCTCCTGTTGAGCCGCACGGTGTTCGGTCGTTGGCTTTATGCGATCGGCATCAATCGCAAAGCGGCGGAAGTCTCGGGCGTGCCGGTGAAGACGGCAATCCTCTGGGCGTTCGTCATTTCCGGTGTCTGCGCAGCCATCGCGTCGATCCTCTACACCGGGCGGCTGGAGACCGGCACGCCGGTGCTTGGCGAGCGCATTCTGCTCGACATCATCGCTGCGGTGGTGATTGGCGGTACCAGCCTCGCCGGCGGCAAGGGCAAGATCGTCTGGACCGTGGGCGGCGTCCTGTTCCTCGTCGTCATCGACACCAGCCTCAAGCTATTGGGTATGTCGTTGTTCGTGGTTCTGGGCGCCAAGGGTGCCGTCATCTTGTTCGCCGCCATCATCGATTCCACCCGTCAACGTATCCTCATGCGGCACTGAAACGTGAGCAGCGGCGCCGAGATCCTTCGCGTGGAAGGCTTGTCGAAGAGCTTCTTCGGCGTGGAGGTTCTGCATCAGGTGAGCTTCGCGCTGCACCAGGGTGAAACCATCGGTCTCGTCGGCGAGAACGGCTCCGGCAAGTCGACCATGATGAACATCTTGGGCGGTATCCACAAAGCCGATGCCGGCTCGATCACGCTGGCGGGCGAAGCCTACGTACCGGGCGGCCCCCGCGACGCGCAGGCCGCTGGCCTCGCTTTCATTCATCAGGAGCTCAATCTCTTCGAGAATCTGAGCATCGAAGAGAACGTGTTCGTCAGCGGTTTTCCGAGACGCTGGGGCCGTCTGCCGCTGATCGATCGTGGCCGGATCAGTGAACGCACCCGTCAACTGCTGGACATGGTCGACGTTCGCTACCCGCCAAACACTCTGGTGGGCAGGCTGAGCCAGGGCGAGCGGCAACTGGTCGAGATCGCCAAGGCGTTGAGTGTCGACGCCCGCATCATCCTCTTCGACGAACCGACCACGTCGTTGACGCGGCGGGAGACGGCCAAACTTTTCGAGATAATGGAGAGGCTGCGCGTTCAAGGCATCGCCGTCATCTACGTCAGCCACATCCTGGGCGACGTGCTGCGGGTTTGCGACGGCGTCCAAGTGCTGCGCGACGGCCATCTCGTCGGTGGCGGTACGCGCGATGAGATGACGATCGAGAGCCTGATCTCGATGATGGTCGGCCGCCAGATCGAGAATCTGTTCCCTGAACGCGACACGAAGCCTTCGGTTGCGCCGGCGCTTACCGTCGAGGGCGTCACCCAGCCCGGGGTGGTGAAGGATGTGAGCTTCATCCTGCACGAGAGCGAGGTGTTGGGTCTTGCCGGACTGATGGGTGCCGGTCGTTCTGAGCTGGCCCGCATCCTGTTCGGGCTGGATCCGTTCGAGGCGGGGAGCATCAGCGTGCATGGCGAGGTGCTCGAAACGGTAACGCCCGAGACGTGCATGGCCCGCGGGATGGCGTTCCTAACCGAAGATCGGCGCGGCGAAGGCTTGTTGATGGAGGCGTCGATCATCGACAACGCCGGACTGCCGTCGTTGCAGAGCTACGCCAACGAACGGACCGGCTGGATCGACCGCACCAAACTTGCCGCCGATGTCGCCGACGTCAGTCGTCGGCTGCAGGTCAACACGACAGACTACGGCTCCATGCTCGTCAAAAACCTTTCCGGCGGGAACCAGCAAAAGGTCGTCATCGGCAAATGGTTGCTGCGCCATCCCAAAGTATTTCTGCTGGATGAGCCGACTCGCGGCATCGACGTCGGTGCCAAGTACGAGATATACAAGATCGTCAACGATCTCGTAGCCGAAGGCGCCGCCATCTTGTTCATCTCGTCGGAGATGGAAGAGTTGATTGGCATGTGCGATCGCATTTTGGTGATGAACCGAGGCGAGATCACCGGCATTCATCATCGCCACGAATTCGACAACGAGAAGATTCTCGAGACGGCGATGCGTACCAGTCTCGATGATTTCGAGCGGAGCCATTGATGGAGGCGAAGGAACAGGCCGCACGCCGGCGCCGCTGGACGATCCTCCTACTTCAGAGTGCGCCACTGATCGCGTTCGCTTTGGTGCTGGTGGTGTTTGCCAGCCTGTCCGACCGTTTCTTCACCCTCAGCAACTTCACGAACATCGTCACCCAATCATCGCACATCGCGATCATGGCGATCGGCATGACGTTCGTGCTGCTGACGGCGGGCATCGACCTTTCCGTCGGTGCCGTGATGTATGTCGTGGTGGCCGTGCTGGCTTTGGTGTTGGGCGATCTGCCAGTCTTGATGGCGTTTCCACTCGTGGCCTTGCTGGGTCTGGCATTGGGCGCGGTGAACGGCTTCTTCGTCGTACAGCTGCGCGGGCTCCATCCGTTCATCATCACGCTGTCGACGTTGTTCATTCTTCGTGGCCTAGCGCTTTGGATGACGGACACGCGCATGGTGTTCGTGGAAGAGCCGATCATGGCCCTTGGACGCACCAGCTATTTCGGCGTGCCCTGGGCGATCTGGATGTTCCTGGCGGTGTTCGTCAGCGCTTGGTTGGTGTTGCGTGAGACGCCGTTCGGCCGCCAAGTCTACGCGGTCGGCCAGGATCCCGTTGCCGCCGCCAAGGCCGGCATCAACGTGCCCATGGTGCTGTTCGCGGTCTATTGCATCTGTGGGCTTTGCGCCGCCCTGGGCGGACTGGTCTCGATCGCGCAGGTCGCCGCTGCCTCGTCCACCTTCGGCTTCCAAAAGGAGTTTCCGGTGATCGCCGCCGCCGTGCTTGGCGGGACCAGCCTCTTCGGCGGCCGCGGCGGCGTGGTCGGTACCGTGTTCGGCGCCATCCTGATCCAGACCGTCGAGAATGGCTTGGTGATGACGAACGCCAATCCGTACATCTACCCCTTGGTGACCGCGAGCATCATCTTTTTCGCCGTTCTCATCGACAGTCAGCGCTCGCGGATAGCCGAAGCGATGCGGCGGCGAAGCATCCGCGTCGAGGAAGGATGATCGGGCGATGACACTTCGTGCGGGGGTCATCGGCTGCGGCTTCTTCGCCCACAATCATCTCGCGGCTTGGGAGATGCTCGACGGAGTCACCGTTGCTGCGGTGTGCGATCTCGATCCGGCGAAGGCCCAGTGGCCGGGTGCGGTCAGCTACGCCGACGCGGCGACCATGTTGGCGAACGAGCGGCTCGACTTCGTCGACGTCATCACCACCGTCGATAGTCATCGAGCCCTGGTCGAACTCGCCGCGTCGCACGGCGTCGCCGTCATCTGCCAGAAGCCTTTCGCTCTCGACCTCGCGGACGCCGAGGCCATGGTCGCGGCGTGTGCGGCGGCGGCCGTTCCGCTGATGGTCCACGAGAACTTTCGCTGGCAGGCGCCGCTCGTCGCCGTCCGCGACGTGATCGCCAATGGTGAGATCGGCGAGCCGACCTACGGACGCATCCAGTTCCGCCACGGCTACGACATCTATTCGGGTCAGCCCTATCTCCGGACCGAGCCACGGCTGGCGATCATGGACGTCGGCGTCCACTTGCTGGACGTCGCTCGGTTCTACCTCGGCCGAGTAACGCGGTTGCACTGCCGAACACAGAGAATCAACCCGGAGGTGGCGGGCGAAGATGCGGCAACCATCACGCTGGACCACGAATCGGGAGCGGTGAGCCTCGTCGACGTCTCGTTCTTCACCAAGCGCCATCCAGATCCCTTTCCCGAGACCATCGTGCGCATCGAAGGCACGGCAGGAACGGTCGAGCTGCGCGGCGGCTACGAGATGAGGGTTTCAGGGAACCGCCCGGCGCACCAGACACGGGTCGAACCAGAGGTACCACCGTTCGGTGCCAAGCCCTGGCACGTGGTGCAGGATAGCGTGCTCAACATCCAGCGTCATTGGATCGACTGTCTCCGCACTGGCGGTGCCCCGGCCACGTCGGGTGCCGACAACCTGGAAACGCTCGATCTGGTCTTCAAAGCCTATCGCTCGGCGGAAACGGGTAGGGCGTTGTGACGACGGTGCTCAAAGGCGCCGTGATCGGCTGCGGCTTCTTTGCCCAGAACCATCTCAGGGCGTGGGGCGACGTGCGGGGGGCGAACCTTGCCGCCGTCTGTGATCTCGATGCGGCCAAGGCCGAGGCGGCCGCCGCGCTTACCGGGGCCACCGCCTACACCGACATCGATGCGATGCTGGCGGCCGAAAGCCTCGATTTCCTGGACGTTGCGACGACCATGGAGACCCACGAGCGGTTGGTCGAGAAGGCCGCTGCGGCGAGTGTTCACGTGATCTGCCAGAAGCCCTTCGCGCCGGACCTCGAGGGCGTGAGGCGAATTCTGGCAACGTGCGAACGCGCCGGCATTCGCGTCATGATCCACGAGAATTTCCGCTTCCAAGCGCCCCTGATTGCGCTGAAGGATGCCGTCGCGTCCATCGGCGCCCCGTTCTTCGCTCACATTTCTTTCCGCACGGGCTTCGACGTGGTGAAGGGGCAGCCCTACCTCGCGGAGGTCGAGCGCTTCATCGTTCTGGATCTCGGCATCCACGTCCTCGACGTCGCCCGCTTTCTTCTGGGCGACGTCACCGATCTCTATGCCCGGACCCAGCGGACGATGCCGGGTGCCGCCGGCGAGGCACAGGCCACCATGTCGCTCCGCCATCAATCGGGTGCGGTGTCGGAGGTGGTGTGCACCTACACGAACCGCATCGAGCCGGATCCCTTTCCGCAGACGCTGGTGGACGTCGAAGGCACGAACGGGAGCCTCCTACTGAAGGCGGACTACCGCCTCGAGTGCCATCGATCCGGCAGCATGACCGTGCAGGACGTGTCGCCCCGTGCCCCGGCTTGGGCCGACCCGCAATGGGCGATGGTGCAGGAATCCGTGCTCAACACACAGCAGCATTTTGCCGATTGCCTGCGGTCAGGTGCCGAGTTCCAAACCTCCGGCCGGGACAATGCGAAGACGTTCGCACTGGTCGAAGCGGCCTACGCGTCGGCGGCCTCCGGGCAGCCCGTCGTGCCCGATCGTTGACGGAGGAGCTGGGTGCGAGCTCCGCCGGCTGGTGCTCGTCCCGCAGGTACGGCAGACAGGGAGGTGCCGCCGACCCGCAGGCCCGCATCTTCGATCCGGCAGCGGCTGGTCTTGGTCCAATGACATTGCCGTGGAGGTGCATCGATGTACGGACGAGTGCGCTATCGAGACTGGGGTCGATCGGCCGTCCCCTGGTCCAGGCCGGGGTCGCGGGCACTGCTGCTGGTGTTGGTCGTCGGTGTGCTCGCGGCTTGCGCGTCGGTCGAACGGCGGCCGGTGCCGGCGGATCACTCGGAGATCGCGCAAATCCCTGGGATTCCCGACGCACGCCACTGGGGTGACGCGCCCCGCCCGGGGCTCGAGGACTATCTCCTGACGATGCGCGAGCAGCGGCTTTCCAGCGGTGGCCCCGACCGGGTCGTGCTGTTGGCGTTGTCCGGCGGTGCCGATGATGGCGCCTTCGGTGCGGGGCTTTTGAAGGCTTGGTCCGATGCGGGCGACCGACCCGAGTTCCAGTTGGTGACCGGCGTGAGTACCGGCGGGCTCTCGGCGCCGTTCGCGTTTCTGGGCCCCGACTACGACGCCGATCTGAAGGAGGTCTTCTCCTTGCCGGCAGATCGAATCTTCAGTGAGCGCGCCTGGGTCAACATCTTGCCGAAGGCGTCGGCAATGGACACTCTGCCGCTCTTCGAGGTCATCAGCAGCTACGCCGACGAAGCGTTGCTCGAGGCGGTGGCCGCCGAAGCCGCCAAAGGGCGGCGCCTGTTCGTCCAGTCCACCAATCTCGACGCGCAGCGTCCGGTCATCTGGGATCTGACCGCAATCGCCTCCAGCGGTGCGCCCGAGGCGCTCGACGTGTTCCGGAAAGCGCTACTGGCCTCCGCCTCGATTCCCGGCGCCTTCCCGCCCGTTACCTTCGAGGTGGAAGCTGACGGCGAAAGCTACGACGAGATCCACGCTGACGGCGGCGTGATCTCGCAGGATACGGTCATGGCGTCGTGGCTCTTCCGCCTCGACGAGATCGCCGCCCAGGTTCCTGATGTCGAACGCGCACCCCTCGACATCTACGTCGTCCGCAACGGCCGTGTCGCCCCGCAGCACGAAGGCGTACAGTACGACTTGATCACGGTCGTCGGCCGCGCGGCGTCGACCATGATCAAGATGTCGGGGCTGACCGACATCTACGTAGGGTATCTGGCGGCAGAGGCCGCGGACGCCAATTTCTACGCCACTTGGATCGGCGATGATTTCACGGTGCCCTACAGTGGACCGTTCGACGTCGACTACATGGCAGCGCTCTACGACTACGGTGAGAAGAAGCTGGAAAGCGGTAAGGCATGGTCACCCCTACCGCCTTTTCTGCCCAGCCACGTGAGGGCAACGGAGCCGTGACGTCGTGAGCACTGGTGAAGCCGGGCCGGCGCGACGCTCGCGGCGAAGCTTGCTGGCTTTCGCTGGGATCGCCGCCGTCGGCGTTGCCGCTTGGCTGGGCCTGCAGCGCGCGCTCGCCCCGAGCCCGGCTGCTTTCCGCTTCGAACCGCTCGCCGAGCCGAAGGGCTTCCGCTCGCTTGCGGGCGGCAACGTCACCGTCGGCCCGTCACCTTTGTTCGGGCTTGGCGGCGGCAACGGAGAGGCGGTGTCCCCCGAGGTGCTCGCTTGGGCCCGCGCCCGGCCCTGTGACGCGTTGTTCGGCACTTCGACCATCCCCGACGGGGTGGTGCCCATCGCCGTGTTCACCGACTTTCTTTGTCCATATTGCCGCGTCCAAACGCAAAGTCTGGCCGAGCTCGAGGAACGGTCAGCCGGAACGCTCCGGGTGGTGTGGCACGAGTGGCCGATTCTAGGTGACGCGTCGGTGGACGCCGCCAAGGCGGCGCTGGCCGCCAAGCGACAGGGCGCCTACGTCGCGTTCCATGCGACGTTGATGGGCAGCGCATTCCTGCCGACCCCGGCGCAGCTCCAGCGGGTCGCCCTCGATGTCGGCATCGACCCGGCGACGATGTTGGCCGACCTCGACGGTCCGGCCGTGGCTGGCGAGCTGGAGCGGACCGAAGCAGTGGCAGACCTCTTCCGCTTCGTCGGTACGCCGGCGATGGTGGTCGGGCGCACCGTCGTCCAGGGTGCCATCGATGACCGTGAGTTGCGGGCGTTGATCGAGCGGGAACGCCAGGACGGACCGATTCCAGCCTGCAGTTGAGCCGGCCAGACGACCACCGCCCGGCCGGTGCCGGCCCGATCGCGCACGGAGACGTGTCGGCGCCGCATCCCCCGCTACGTCTTGCGCGCTTGCGCTCCCAGCTGCCACGGCCAACATCGCGATGACGCGACGCTTTCCTTCGAGCGGCGCGCCCGCGGGTGATCGAGACGGAGCCGATGAAGCGAGGAGCGTCGTTGGGCAGGGTGTTCGGGTTGCTGGTGTCGGCATGGCTCGTCGCTGTACTCGCATGGCCGGCGTCGCCCGCCACAGCCGCGACGGGCCCGATCGCGGGCGACGACGCCGTGCGCGCGCGTTTGCTGACGGCGGTCGACGCCACCGGCAGCCTGCCGTCGATCACCGCCGGCTTCGAAGTGTTCCTGGGCGACGGGTGGAAGACCTATTGGCGCTCGCCCGGCGACGCCGGCTTGCCGCCACAGCTCGATTGGGCTGCGTCCGAGAACGTCGCTGACGTCACGATGGAGTGGCCGGCGCCGGCCCGGTTCTCCCAGTTCGGCGTCGAAACGATCGGCTACGACGCCGACACCGTATTCCCGCTGGACGTCACCGTTGCCACGCCAGGTCAGCCGGTGCTGCTGCGCGCGACCGCCGACCTTCTCGTGTGCAGCACCATCTGCGTTCCGCGGACGATCGAGCTGGCCCTGGACTTGCCGGCGGGTCCTGCGGCGATCGACGAGGGCGCCGCCGCCTCGATCAGCCGCGGGGCCGGCCGGGTACCGGTCGACATGGCGGCGCTTGGCTTGCCGTTGCCGACCGTCGAGACCACCGCAGAGGGCCTTCGCGTGGCGTTCAGCGGCAACCAGCCGGCGCTCGGGGCCGACGTGTTCGTCGAAGCCGATGGACGACGCTTCTTCGGCACGCCGACCTGGTCGCGCAACGGCGATGGCTGGGTGGCGAGCGTGCCGTTGGAAGCCGGTGCCGACGTTGCCGGCTTGGCCGGCGACTCGGTGCGCGTGACGGCGGTCGACCAGAGTTTCGTCGTCGAGGCGGCTACCGTCGTCGGCGGTGCCGCCGCGGCCGGCTCGGTGACGACGGCGCTTGCGGGTGTCGCCACCGCCGATCTGCTGCGGATCCTGGTGCTCGCCCTGGCTGGCGGCCTCATCCTCAACATCATGCCTTGTGTGCTGCCGGTCCTTTCGCTGAAGCTGGCGTCGGTCCTCGGTCAGGGAGGGGCATCGCGTGCCAGCGTGAGGCGGGGGTTCCTCGCGACGGCTGCCGGTATCGTCGCGTCGTTCCTTTTCCTCGCCGCCGTGCTCGTTGCGCTGCAAAGCGCGGGCGTGACCGTCGGTTGGGGCGTCCATTTCCAGGAGCCGATCTTCATCGTGGCGATGATGGCCCTGGTCCTCCTGTTCGCCGCCAACCTGTTCGGAGCGTTCGAGATAGCGCTGCCGGGGGCGATCGGCGAGCGGATCGACAGCGTGCCGCGGGAAGGTTTGCTTGGCCACTTCGCCAGCGGGGTGCTGGCGACCCTCCTCGCGACCCCCTGCTCGGCGCCGTTCCTAGGCACTGCCGTGGGGTTCGCACTGGCCGGCAATCCAGCGATCGTCCTCGTCGTGTTCCTGACGCTCGGTATCGGCCTTGCCCTGCCATATCTCGCGGTTGCAGCGTTTCCGCAGGTCGCCGGCTGGTTGCCGCGGCCGGGACCCTGGCTGGCCTGGGTCCGCCCGATCCTCGGCGTGGCTCTGGTCGCGACGGCGGCGTGGCTGGGCTGGGTGATGGCTCTGCAGCGCGGAGTGTCGATGACCGTCGTCGTGTTGGCGGTGCTCGCGGCTTCTTTGGCCCTCGCCATATGGGCGCTCCGCCGCCGGGGGACCGTCCGGCGTGTTGCCGGGGCCGCGGCCGTCGCCGCTGCCGCCCTGGCGTTGGTGTTGCCGGCATCGAGCGGACCATCGGTGTCGGCGATGCCGGCCACCGCGACGGCGCTCGAAGCCCGGTGGGAGCCGTTCGACGAGGCTCGCATCCCCGAGTTGGTGGCCAACGGCCGCGTCGTGTTCCTCGACGTTACGGCCGCCTGGTGCGTCACCTGCCTTGCCAACAAGTCGTTCGTCATCGACCGCGAACCGGTCGCGAGCGCGCTGGCCGCCCCCGACGTCGTGCTCATGCGGGCGGACTGGACGTTGCCCGATCCGACCATCGCCGCATTCCTCGAGCGCCACGGGCGCTACGGCATTCCGTTCAATGCCGTCTACGGGCCAGCCGCACCCGCCGGGTTGGTCCTCTCGGAGCTGTTGACGACGGACGCCGTCTTGGCGGCCGTCGGCGAAGCACGGACCGGCCCGCTCGCTGCAGCTCGGCCGACGATCGACGGTGACGTCGGCCGCTGACGCCGGCCGAGTTTCACCAGACCCGCCTCGACGACGTTCCTCAGCCGTGCCGGGTTCCGGCAGCGGCTTTGACGTTCGCTGCGATCGTCAAAGCCGTTTGACGTTCGGGCGTCCGGTTTGACGGACGCAACGCCGATCTGACGCCCGATTGACGCCCGTTTCCTGTCCCTCTGATCGGGCCATGACGCCCGTCTCGCACCATCAGCGCCGTGTTCAGTGGCCGATACAGAGGAAGCCACAAATGACGACGCTCACTTTCGATGATTTCGCCGCCAACCGTTTCGAGACGAATGGTCGTGACGCGGCGACTGTTGGCTCCGATGACAGTGCCGCGGTTCGGGTTCTTGGCACTTTGTTGAGCTATGCTGGTGTCAGCGGCGATGCAGGCGAGATGGCCGCGCGATTGCTTGGTCGTTTCGGCTCGCTCGGGGCGGTGCTCCGGGCAACACCCGGCGACCTGAAGCGCGACCTTCCCACCGCCGCGGTCGCAGTGATGAAGGCGACCCTCGCCGTGCACCGGGCGACGCTCCGCGAGCGGCTGCCTGAGCGGGTGCGGATCGACAGCCCCGACGCCTTGATGGACTTCCTCGCGGACGAACTCCGCTACCGCAAAGATGAGGCCGTGTTGGGACTGTTTCTCGACGCCGACCTCCGCCTCGTGGCGGTCGAGGTGCTGGCAGTCGGCACCGTCGACCGGTGCCCGCTGACGGTCCGCGAGGTCGTCGGTCGCTGCATGGAGCACCAGGCTGCCGCCATGATCATGGCGCACAACCACCCGTCCGGTCGGCTGTCGCCGTCGGACATCGACGAGGTCATGACCCGCAAGCTCCAGTCGACCCTGGCCGCGCTCGACATCGACCTGCTGGAGCACGTGATCGTCGGCGACGGCGTCTACTCGATCATGCAGCAGCAAGTTCTCCGCTGACCGTGACCGCGGGCTTCGGCCAAGCCGGCGAGCGAACGACGCCGCGTCCACGCGTACCTCATGGGGTGCGGTCGGCGCGGCTGGTCGGTTGCAGCCACCAATGAACAGGCTTGTGCAATCATCAATCATAGGTAGAAATTGTTGTCGTTGCGTTCGCGTTTTCATCGAGGTCAAGCCGATCACACCGCATGCTGACATGAGGGGCCATGGGTCGTCTTGGCCGGTGGCGGCGATGTTGGCCATCGTCGGTTGCATCCTCATTGCCACCATGGGCGCCATGGCCAAGGCGCTGGGCAGCACGTTGCCCGCGGTGCAGATCGCCTTTCTCCGTTTTCTCCTGGCGGCCCCCGTGGTCTTGCTGGTCGCCGGGCGTCCGGCATTGCGGTTGGCCGCTACCCACCATCTCGGTTTGCACATGCTGCGCGCGGCGCTCGCTGGTCTGGCGCTCGTCGGCGCCTTCTACGCTTACGCCAAGCTGCCGCTGGCCGAGGCTGCTGCACTGTTGTTCGTCGAGCCACTGGCGATCGTCGTGCTTGCGGCTTGCTGGTTCGGGCGTCCCCTGACGCCGCGGAAACTGTGTGCCACGGCACTTGGCTTGATCGGCGTTCTGGTCATTCTGCAGCCGGGCTGGGGCATGTTCACGACGGCTGGCGCCGTTGCGCTCGCTGCTGCGACCATGGCGGCTGGTTGTGCGCTGGTCATCCGCGCGATCGTCCAGCGGGAAGGCGACGGGCCATTGCTGCTGCTTGGCACGTTGCTGACCGCCGCCTGCCTCGCGATCCCCGCGGCGCTGAGCTGGGTGGCCCCGACGCCGACCCAATGGCTCGGCCTCGTCGGTCTTGCCGCCATCGGTAGTCTCGCGCAGCTGATGATCATGCGCGCCTATCGCTTGGCGCCTCCGGAACTGCTGGCCCCGTTCGAGTACGTCCAGTTGCCAACGGCGTTCCTGATCGGTGCCGTGGTCTTCGCCGAGCCGCTGACGGGGGTGGTGCTGCTCGGCACGTTCTGCATCGTCGGCGCGTCGTTTCTGGCGAGCTGGAGCCGACATCGCAGCATCGCGCCAGCGATGCCGGCGCTCGATCGGCCCTGAAGACGCCGGACCCATGTGCGCCGCCTCCAATCCCCAACCGTCCGCGATCGATGCCTGGTCGGAGCCGACCGGCGACCAGCCGCAGCCGATGGCGCCAGACGCCTACGCGCTACGGTTGGTCGGGCCGGTTCGCTTGTTCGGCCCAGGGCGATGCGAAGTTTCGATCCCGGCGCGCAAGAACCGGGCGATCATCGCCTTGTTGGCGCTGAGCCCGGAGGCGACGGTTACCCGCGCGCGGCTCGGCGACGTCTTGTGGGGTGATCGCGGCGAGGCCCAGGCGCGGGCCTCCGTTCGCCAGGCGCTCCACGAGCTGCGCAAGGCCATGGACGTCGCAGCCCTTGCCGATGCGCTGATCGCGGCGCGGACCACCGTGAGCCTTGCGATCGACGTCCTCGGCGTGGATGCGGTTGCCGATCCGGCATTCCTGCGGACAGCGGACCCCGGCGCCGTCGAAGCACGGCTGCAGTCCTGGCAGTCCGATCTGATGCAGGACCTGGACGGTGTTACTCCGGCGTTCGACGAGTGGTTGCGCGACGAGCGGCTGACCCGCCGGGACACGTTCCTCGAAGCCGCGACAGGTGTGTTGCAGCGGACGGAAGACCGCAGCCAGCGGATGCAGTTGGCGCGGCTGATCGTCCAGCTCGATCCGACCCGCGAGGAAGCACACCGTTTGCTGATGGACGATTTACGCGGCGACCGGCGGACCGGCGCCGCCGCGGCGCACTATGCAAGCCTGGAGCGCTTGTTCCAGACCGAGTTCGGCGTTGCGCCGGACCAAGCGACCCGGGAGGTCGCGCTCGGCCTCGGTGAGAGCCCCGCCCTCCCGCCCATCGCCGAAACTGGCGCGGCGGCTCTGGTGGCGCCCGCAGCAGCGACCGCACCTACCGCTGTCTCGGGGGCCGGAAGGCGTAGCCTTCGACCGCACGTCCTGGTCAGCCCGTTCAAGACTGACGGCGGTGAGGGTGGCGCGGCCGCGCTCGCGTCGGTGTTGGTGGACGATTTGGCGTTCTTCCTCGAGCGATCGGACGAGGTCGACGTCATTGCTGGCGCGGTCGACGACACGGATTCGGTCGACGTGGTTCTCGACGGGCGCTTGTCGAGCATGGGCGAGCGCGTCCGGATCCATCTCTGGTTGCACGCACCTGATTCGCCCGTGCGGCTCTGGTCGGAGCGTTTCGACATGGCCGTCGGTAGGGCGACGCCGTTGTCGGACGACGCCACGGCGCGGATGGGTGCGGCGGCACTCGCCGGGATCATTCGCCACGTCGCTGCACAGCAGGCGGTCTCGCAGGAACGTCAAGCCGAGGCCTACCGGTGCTTTGCGAAAGCCCGCGACCTCGTCGACATCATGCCGCAACGGGATCGGTTGCGGGCTGCCGTGGAGCTGTTGACCAAGGCAGTCGAGACCGACCCGCACAACCTGATCGCCACGGTCTATCTGGTGCGGTTGCTCAACACGCAGTTGCTGGAGACCGAGGTTGGTGCCGATCCAGCACCTGCACGGGCGCGGGCCCTGGAGCTTGCCGTCCGCGCCTACCATCTGCAGCCGCAGTCCGCCGCGGCCAACTTCGTCATCGGCTGGTGTCACCTTCGCCAGCGTTCGTTCCAAGAGGCGCGTTGGCACATCGAGCAGGCGCTGGAGCTCAATCCATATCACCCGGAGCGCCTGACCGACGCAGCGACCGCCTTCATGTATCTGGGCGACACCGAACGCGCGGCTTGGAGCCTGGACCGCGCGTTCCAGCTCGATCCGCGCGTGTTGGAGCAGCGTTGGGCCGATGCGTTGGAGATTCACCTGCTCAAACGGGATCCGGAGAGCGCGCTCGCTGCGGCGACCAAGCTGAGGGCGGTCGACGTCAAGCGAAGTGTTTGGGTCGGCGCCGCCGCGGCGCATGCCGGCGATCTGGATCGCGCCCGCGAGGCGATTCGCTCCGCCTTGACCCTGGCCACCGATCTTTGGGTCGGGCCCGAACCGTTCGCGCCCGAGCGACTGATGCCTTGGCTCCGCGAGCATCTGCCGTTCGCGCGCGACGACGACCGCGCGTACTTCGAGGCAGGCCTCGGGATCGCCGGCCTACCCGTCTGAGTCGGGCGTCGCGTCGCGTCGTGCGGCCTCCTCGAACACCGTCGGCGGACGGTTCGTCGCCAGTGGGGCAGCCGTCGGGCTGTGGAGCGCGTCGATCAAGGCGAGCGCGTCATGGTATTTCTGCGAGTACGTGTCGTCCAGTGCCAGGGCCGCAAGCTCCGCGGCTCCGGCGTGCAAACCGGTACAGCCTCGAAGCGCCTCGCCGATGCGCTCCGTGGTCCGCTCGCGGAACGGTATCGCTCTCGCAGCGACGATCCACGGCTCCAATTCGTGCGGGCCGATCGCCAGCCGGCGTGCCGCGCGTTCCAACCGTGCAATGACGTCGACGACGGCGATCGTCAGCGGTTGCCAGCGCATGTAGGCGGGCGCGTGCAGCACGGCGACATCGCCGTCGCGCTCCAGATCGCCGGCTGCGAAAGCGGCGAACACGCGCCCGATCCCGATCATGCCGAAGGGCAGGAGTTCCGCCGCCCGCAGCGCGCCCATGCTGGAACTGCCGACGACCGGGATGCCCCGCTCCAGCGCCCACATGATCTCCTTGTGGCGCACGCTCGGCTGATCACCGAACAGACCGTCGACGATGGCGATCCGGGAGGCGCCGGCGGCCACCGCACGGTAGACGTCTCCCGCCGCGATCGGCGGCGCTAGCTTGGTCGCCGGCGGCAGCGTCCTGGCGTCCGGCCAGATCGATGGGCCCGCGAACAACCACGTGCTCATGCCGCAAGATCGGCGCGCCGGGCGAAGGCATCCGCGAAGCCATTGATCAGCACCTTCACGACGTGTGCACCTTCGACCGGGCTGGCGAGGTCGATCACGGCGATGCGGCCGACGCCCTCTCGGCGCAGCCGACCGACGATATCCTCGGGCTCCACGGTGCCGGCAGTGTCCAGCGAGGTGGGCTCCGGCCAGGCCGACGACACCTCGACCCGGGCTTCGCGCAACCGCATGGCGAGGCGCGTGTCTTCATTGTCCTGGTAGTCTGCAGGTGCAAGATCATCTCGAGCGCCCGACAGCCGGGTGATCCGCGATTGGACGCACTCGAGCAGCGCCCGCAACGCCGCCCGTGCCGGGTCGACGTCGGCCGCAGCGCCGTACACGGTCGCCGTGGACGGTGGTGCCGCCGGCAGCCTCGCCTTCGCCGTGAACAGGCCGGCCACGCCCGGCAGCAGCCAGACGCGCGGTGCGAGCCCCGCGCTTGCCAGCAGGTCGCCGAGATCGCGCAGCGGTCGGGAAGACGCCTCGGCGACGTCCAGCCGCCTCGGGGCGTCTCGATCTCGTCGGCTGCGCACCAGCGCGTGGCGTTCGACCACCTCCAGGATCGCGTGGACGAGGGCATGGCGCCTAGTCGGCCCAGCGCCGAGGCCGTTGCTGGTCCTCGTCCATGCCGGCAGAGCGGAGGGCCGGGTGAGATCGAGCGTCACCATGTCGAATGGTACCGCCAAGGGTTCGCCGCTCGCAGCGTCCACTGCGTCGATCCAGTCGCCGCGCCACGCGGGCGAGAACGGCAGCCCGACGTCCAGGGGCGTGAACGTGCTGATGGCGATTTCGCTGGCCACGCGCGCTCCGTGCGCTGCCGTGCACCGCTCGGCGGCATCGAGTTCGATCGCCTCGAACACGGCGCCGACCCACGCCGCGTCGTCGGTGAGCCCTTTGCCCTGACTGACCGAGAGGCTGCGCCCGGCCGGCCGCACCGCGCCGAACACCGGCACGCTGATCACGTCCAGGTCGGTGAGATCGGCGACTCTCGTGATGCCGAGTTGCGGCAGGTGCGCGCGAAGCCGTTGCCTGAGCGCGCGGGTGGCCTTCGTCGGGTTCAGAGCTCGGCCATGCTCGCGTCCGTCGGGTTGCGCAACACGTCCTGGTCCGGGACCGCCGCCGCGAACGACAGGCCGACGAGGAACGGGCTTTGAACCGATCGCGCGTTGAGCTGCCGCGAGGCGGAATCGTTGATCTGGACGAGGTGGCGGGTGGCATCGATCCCGTCGAGGAGGCGTAGCGCGCCGCGATGGCGAACGACGACCAGGAGCTTGAGCAGGGCCTGCATCTCCGCGGTGCTCGGCGGCGCTGCCGCCGCGTCCAGCTCGGCGCCGTCGAACGCCACCGGGTCGTTGGTCAGCGTTCGCGCGTCGTCGCACCAGGCCGCGAACCCGAGCCTGACGAGGAAGGGCGGGCGGCTCGCCCGCTCGGCAATGTCCACGTCGGCGACTTCGACGAGTTCCGAAGTGTCGGCGCGGTAGAGGCGGCCGCCGAGGCGGAGGAGCAGGTCAGCCATGAGATTGACTTTCGCTGGAAGTGGACGTGGGCCGTTGGTCGTCGATCACCACTCGGCGATGGCTTCCGCGACCTTGCGGATGGCCCTGGCCGTGCGGGTGGTGGCAAGCTCCGCGCGTCGCGAAGAGCAGAGCTGGAGGCTGGTTCCGGCGGCAGCGAGCGCGATCTCGGCGGTTGCGCGGGCCGGGAGATCGTTCCGCCGCAGCACGGTGCGGGCGACGCCGTGGAGTAGGCTGACATGGTCCCGCCAGCGACAGGCCCCTCCGGGAGAGCCGGAATCCTCGCCGACCCGATACATCAGGTCGGCGGCCTGGCGACGGACGTCTTGCTCGTTGCGTGCCGTACGGAGGGTCTGGAACGCCTCGAACGTGGCGATGGCGCGCTGGAGCTGGCTCGGCAGGGCGGCGACCGGGCTGCCGAGCGCCGCGAGACCGGCTTCGGCCACCGCTGGCGCCTCGTGTCGAAGCAGCGACAGCCCGAAGCCATCGGTCCGCTGCAGCTGGTTGAGCCCGCTGCTGGCGACGGCACTCGTCGGGTGAACCCGCAGCCAGTGAGTGGCGACGAGCGTGTCACCGTACTGGAAGCGCAGGGCGTAGGTGCCGGCGACCGTGAAGTAGCTGGTGGCACCGTAGCTCACTTGGAGCGGCGTGGTCGTCGACTGGCCGGCCGGCAACCACGCCGTCGTCGAGCTGCAGTCCCGGCGATGGGGCTCGAACGTGACCGGCTCCGCATGGTCGGTTTCGATGCGCAGGCGGAGGCGGCCCGAGCAGAGGTCCCAGGCGTGGTGGATCAACAGCGGTGCCGATCCAGGGCTGCGCAGCTCCGCCCAACCGAGCACCGGCTCGCCGAGTTCGACGTCGTCAGGCAGGTGAACGTGCAGCTCGGGCTCGTCGGCGTCGCGCCTGGGCTCGATGGCGTCGGTGCTGAGCAGCGCCAGGAGGTCCGTGTCGCTGCCCAGAAGCAACGGCGCCTCGAAGCCACCGGCGTTGGCCTCTTCCAGGCCGATGTCACCATAGGGACTATCGGCGGTGACGTTCATCAGCGGCTCGGCGGCGCCGCCCGGTCGGACGTCGTGGCTCCAGCCATGGCGAAGATGCATCAGGTCTTCGCGACCGAACTCGCCCTCGAAGCGCTGCCAAAAGGCGTCTCGACACATGGCTTGGTCGTCGGGCGGTAGGTCGAGGCCGAACGGAAACCGGTTCGGATAGTTCATCCAGGTCAGGCCGTCCGGCCGCTGCGGCTGTCGCCGGTGGCGGGTCTCCTCGGCTTGGAAGCAATGCAGGAGATTGAGCAGATGGCCGAGCTCGTGCATCGCCGCGAAGGTCAGTGCCCGCCGCGCATCGCCCGCCGTCCAGGCGCCATCGCCAGCAGGGTCGTAGAAGACGGCACAGCCGCGTCGCGGGCGGTTGCGCGAGCTGAACATCGTGCCGATGGCATGGGGACGCTCGGCGAATCGCGGTGCGAGCACGATCGAGGCGGTCCACGGCGCCGGGCCGGGCGGCTCGTTCGGGCCGGCCGACGTCGTTGCGACGATCGCTTGGTCGATCTCGTCTTCGGACCAGGCACCGATCTCTGCCACAGCCTCGAGGTCGTCGTCGCCGGTGGCGGCGATCGCGACGAGCGCAGCGGCCAGCCTGGCACCGGGCTCCGCCCCGCGCCGGGCGCTCGAAACCCGGGTCGTACTCCATATACCCGCGTTGCGCAGCGCCGTGGGGATCGCCGTCAGGGATGAGGATCCCACCGCCTGGATCGGCGTATGTGCCTCACGGAGTGTCGTCGGCGTCACCCCGAACGCGGCGAGCGCAGCCGTTCGATGGTCACCATCGCCGCTCGGTTCGGCGACCGCGCAATGGATGTCCAATCGCCGGAACGCGGCCGGTAGTTCGCTCGCGCATTCGACACGATAGACCGCGCTGGCCTCGACCATGCCGGTGGTGGCCGAGGTCGACGCATCGGAGGCGGGGGTCATGAGTGGGCGAGGGCGGGTGTAGAGGCGCTGGATCAACAAGGACGCCCGACCGGTCGTCGGTTCCGCTAGCTCGAGGTGGACGACGTAGGCGACGCGCGGCCGATAGGCGGCACCGACGCCGTTGGTGGAGATCCGGTTGCTGCCATCGCTGGCGAGCGACATGCAGCAGCCCTCGATCCGGAACTCTTCGGCGCAGTCGACGTCGCGGACCACCTCGCCACTCAACACGCCGAGCGCCTGAGGGCCGAAACAGTCGACGCGCAGACACCCGAGGCGCGTCAGCCGAGTCACGGCGTCGGCGCTGGGCGTATGGAAACCATCCGGGACGTCGGTGCACGGCTCCAGCTCCCCGGTCGCCACCCACAGACCGTCCCACGCCGCGCAACTGAGTGCTTGCGTCGTCAGGCGGTCGAGCAACCGGCGGCTCGCCACCGCGTCACGTCTCGCGGAACCTCGTGCAGACATGCGGATGGTTGGAGAGCATGACATCTATCAACTTAAGATAGAAAAACGTCGAATGCTCCGCGCGTGGGTTTAGTTTGACGCGCCGCGAGATGCCTGAAGGCGATCCTGATCGACGGTCTGCGCCGCACCAATCCGCCATCGCGCGCGACAACGCGGCGATGTCGAACCACTCGTCAGCCCGGCCGTTCTGCGTGAGATCGCCGCAGCGTGGTCGGACGCCGAGCGCCGGGATGCCGCGCTCCAGGATCGGACAGTGGACGTCGCTGGCCCTGGTGGTGGTCGCCGCGATCCACGACGTGGCGATGACCGGTGCCTGGGGCAGGTGCAACGGCGCGTCGAGACGCGCTACGTCAACGCTTGTGCGTTCGACAGCGACCAGTGGTGATCCTGGGAAGGTTCACGCCAGCTCCGAAGCAAGCGCCAAGAGCGCCTCGATCGCCATGACATCGCCGTCGCGAAGCGCCAGCCGTTGCCGCGGGACGTTGCTGAACGTCGTGTCGATCTCCGCCAGGTAGCTGGTCTCACGGAGACACCGATTGGCCATGAACACGCCGTCGGCGGCTTCGAGGACAACGCGGTTGACGACCATCGCGCCCACCTCGATGCCGAACCAGCCGGTCGTGGATCTTGGCGAGAGGGCCGTCATTGACCGGACGGTGCTGGTCGAACTGCGAGAGCGTGTCCCCCGGCCCGCGGCCATCGCTGGCGATGCCCTCGAGCACGTGAGAGAGCCGCGTCGATCGTTCGCGGTTCCGGATGAGGCCGTCGGTCCACGCCGGCGGGCGCCTTGTCGAAGATGACCAGATCGAAGCCGGCGAGCGTCTCGTCCATGATCTGGGCGACGCGCTCGACGAGCGCCGCTTCCGCAGCGCCTGGGGCGTCGCGCGCAAAATCCGACTGCCGATCGACGTCGCCGCAGAGGGCAGGGCGCACCGGTGTCCGCGTGGCACGTTTCAGTTCGGCTGTGGTCGCTCGCTCCGCTGCCTGCTTCTACCGAAGACCGACTGGGCCGGGCGCCAGGGCGCGAAAAAAGCCCGCTGCGTTGCCGCGGCGGGCTCGTTCGTCACTGTCTTCGTCAGTGGTCGGTCAGCGCGAGTAGTACTCGATGACCATGTTCGGCTCCATCTGCACGGGATACGGCACGTCGCTCATCTTTGGCGAGCGGACGAACGTCGCCTTGAGCTGCTTGTCGTCCATGTCGATGTAGTCGGGGACGTCACGCTCGTGGTTCTTGAGCGCTTCCAGCACCATCAACTTGTCGCGGCTGCGCTCGGCGACCTCGATCACGTCGCCCTCGCGGACGCGGTAGCTGGAGATGGTGACACGCTTGCCGTTGACCCGGATGTGCCCGTGGTTCACGAACTGCCGCGCCTGGAACATGGTCAGCACCACGTTCATCCGAAACACCACGGTGTCCAACCGCCGCTCCAACAGCCCGATCAGGTTCTCACCGGTGTCGCCCCGGCCCCGACTCGCCTCTTCGTACGCACGGCGGAACTGCCGCTCGGTCATGTTGGCGTAGTAACCACGGAGCCGCTGCTTCGCCATGAGCTGCTGGCCGTAGTCGGAAACTTTCTTCCGCTTCTGACCGTGCTGGCCGGGGGCGTAATTCCGCTTGGCCAACGGATCCTTCGCCCGGCCCCAGAGATTGACCCCGAGGCGGCGACAGATCTTGCTTTTCGCTTCAACGCGCTTGGACATTTCGTACCGATGATGGATGGCTTTTCGCAGGAGCGGCGAGGCTATAGCCGCTCGGCAGCCACCGGTCAAATCCTTCGCCGGGTCGCGCGACCCGGTCCGTTGGCGCCGGGGGTGTCACCCTCTGGCGCGACGACGCCGGGCCAGCGCTTTGACCACGCCCCGCAGCGTGTGGACCTCGACCGTACGGAGGTTGCGCCGCTGAAACAGCATTTCGAGCTCTTGGATGCGCTTGGTCCGGCGGTCGCCGCTGCGGAAAAACGCCGTGTCGTCGAGCTCGCCGACGAGCTGCGCCAGCAGCCCGTCGACGTCGGCCTTCGTCGCCGGCTCCAGGTCGTCGGCAAGCTCGCGCCGCGCCGGCGTCGCGTCACCGGCCTTGAACCACTCGTACGCGATCAGCAGCACCGCCTGGGCCAGGTTGAGCGAGGCGAAGCCGGGGTTGAGCGGCACCGACAGGAGGGCGTCCGCCAGGGCCAGGTCCTCGTTCTCGAGGCCCGTCCGCTCGGGCCCGAACAGGACGCCGACCCGCTCGCCGCGGCCGGCGGCGTTGCGCATCTCGACCGCGGCGCCCTCGGCGGTGACGATCGCCCGCGTCATGTCGCGGGGGCGCGCCGTCGAGGCGAAGACGAGGTTGAGGTCGGCAACCGCGCTTTCCACATCGTCGAACACCCGGATGGCGTTCAGCACCTCGCTGGCACCCGATGCGGCGTTGACGGCCTTGGCGTTGGGCCAACCGCACGAGGGTGCCACCAGACGCAGGTCGGTGAGGGCGAAGTTCAGCATCGCCCGCGCCGCGGTGCCGACGTTCTCCCCCATCTGCGGCCGCACCAGGACGACCGCGAAACCGCTTTCGTCGGTGACGACCGCTTGGCGATCAGTCCCCGCCATGCCGGCCGACCGCCCGAACGCCGGCGGAGTAGAGTTTGTAGGCCACGGCGTCGCTGAGGGCGACGAACGACGCATCGAGGATGTTCGGCGACACCCCGATCGTCGACCAGGTGCGGCCGTCGCCGTCGCGGCTCACGATGATCACCCGCGTCACCGCGGCCGTGCCGGCATCGGGGTTGAGGATCCGCACCCGGTAGTCGACCAGGTGCATCTCGGCGAGGACGGGGTAGGTCGGCAGGAGGGCTGCGCGCAGGGCGCGGTCGAGGGCGTCGACCGGACCGTCGGCCTCGGCGACGCGGAACTGCCGCTCACCGTCGACTTCCAGCTTCACCGTCGCCTCGGAGACCGTGACGATCACGCCCTTGGCGTTGTACCGCCGCTCGGTGCTGACCCGAAAGCTCAAGAGCTCGAAATAGTCGCCGACCTCGCCGGTCGTGCGCCGGGCCAGCATCTCGAAGCTGGCGGCAGCGCCCTCGTAGGCGAAGCCCTGCGCTTCCCGTTCCTTGACCACCGTCAAGAGCTCGGCGACGGCCGCCGGCGGTGCCGGACAGCCGATCGCCTCCAGCCGCGCTGCCAGATTGGCGCGGCCCGCCTGATCGGAGACGACGATGTCGCGGGTGTTGCCGACGATCTCCGGCTCGACGTGCTCGTAGAGGCTCGGCGAGCGCATGACCGCGGACGCGTGCAGCCCGCCTTTGTGGGCGAACGCGTTGCGCCCGACATAAGGCGCACTCGCGTCCGGCGGGCGGTTGAGCACCTCGTCGAGCAACCGCGACAACGTCGTCAGCCCCTCCAGGCGCTCCGGCGGCACGCCGCAATCGTGGCCCTCCTTCAGGACCAGCGTCGGCAGCAGGCTGACGAGATTGGCGTTGCCGCAGCGCTCGCCGAGGCCGTTCAAGGTGCCCTGGATCTGGCGCGCCCCGGCGCGCACCGCGGCAAGGCTGTTGGCGACGGCACAGCCGCCGTCGTCGTGGGTGTGGATGCCGAGCTTCGCGTCCGGAAACGCGGCTCGCACGTCGCCGACCACCTTCTCCACCCGAGCCGGCAACGCGCCGCCGTTGGTGTCACACAGGACCAGCCACTCGGCACCGCCCCGAAGGGCCGCCGCGAGGCAGGCGAGCGCGTAGTCGGGGTCGTGGGCGAAGCCGTCGAAGAAGTGCTCGGCGTCGAACATCACCTCAGGGCAATGCGCCCGGGCGGCGCGGACGCTGTCCTCGATCATCACGTGGTTTTCGTCGAGCTCGGCGCCGAGTGCTTCGATCACGTGGCGGCCCCAGGTCTTGCCGACCAGGGTGATGACCGGGACGTCGGCCTGAAAATGCGGCTGCAGGCCCGGGTCGTTGGCGGCGCTGCGGCCGCTCCGCCGGGTCATGCCGAAGGCGCAGAGCCGGCTGGTCCCGAGCGCCGGTGGTGCCGCGAAGAACGCGTCGTCGGTCGGATTGGCGCCCGGCCAGCCGCCCTCGACGTAGTCGATGCCGAGCTCGTCCAGGGCATGGGCGATCCGCCGCTTGTCGTCGACGCTGAAGTCGACGCCCTGCGTTTGCGCACCGTCGCGCAAGGTCGTGTCGTACAGATAAAGGCGCTCGGCCATGCCGACTCCGGGTGTTCGGGCGTGGGAGCGGCTTTGAAGCGGAAACCCGCCCGCCCGGCAACCCGGCGGGCGGTGTCGGCAGCTCCGGCGACGTACTGAGAGCGTGCGGCGTCGCTGGGGCGTGATGGTCCGGCCCGATGGTCGCAGGCGGCCCAAGTAGGACGTTGCGGATCGGTCAGTCGCCATCAGTCTGTCACCAAGAGCGTTTCCCCGAGCCGGCAGCGCGACTGCGC
Source organism: Pseudomonadota bacterium (assembly GCA_039818825.1). GTDB lineage: Bacteria > Pseudomonadota > Alphaproteobacteria > Geminicoccales > Geminicoccaceae > JBCBTD01. The sequence goes on along the minus strand of JBCBTD010000030.1, from coordinate 2,646 downwards.
GCTTGCCCAAGGCGCCCGATCAAGTCCTAGGCCAGGAGCTGTGTAGGCTCGGCAGTTGCCAGCCAAGCTGGCGCGTCACCATCAAAAGGGCTCGACCTGTTCCAAGTGGTCAGCGACGAAGGCCGAGAGAGGCTTCGATCCGACGCACAAGATCGTGGAGGTCGATGCGATCTACGGGGCGGTTTGCCGCCTGGCGCGCCTCTTCGGCCCGCTGCATTCGGCGATGAACGATTTCGGCCAGCTCAGCCGCCAAGTCGGGCCGATCGGACAGAACCGAACGCAAGCACATGATGTCAACACGAATGACGGTAATATCGGAAGCGGCCCGATACTCAAGCGTTGAAGGTCCGCTTACCAACATTGACGTGTCACCGAAGTAGCCGCCGGCCGTCAGCCGCTCGACTAACTTACGGGAGCCATCTTTGAGGACGACGCTCGCCTCGACAATGCCGCTGACGAGTATGTTGAATGCGTCGGCAGTCTCGCCCTGTTGTAACAGGACATTCCCCGAGTCGTGGAACCGCCGCTGGCTCATGGCAGCGACACGCTCGATCTCGGCGTCACTCATGACGTTGGCAAGATCGAGACCTTTGAGCGCGATTTCCGCGGTCGGAGGATCGACGGTTACGATGTCGACCTGCCGATGGTGGATCTCCTCGATCGCGGGAGCCGTTTGGACGCCGGCTCGCTTCAGTGCGTAGTGGATTTCCCGAAAGAGCTCCTCTTGGCCTGCGAACTTCGCCGGATAGTTCGGGAAATGCACCCAAACCATGTAGGTGTAAGGGACGGTTGTCGCATCACTCAGGCGCACGACCGGTAGTGGATTGTTCAAGATCCTCGAGCATCGAAGCGTCGCCTCGATCAAGAGCGCCGTGGCGACGCGCGGATCCACCTCTCCCGGAATCCGCACGAGATACCAAGGCGAGAAGACGTGGTTTCCTCCATGCAGGTTGCGGAAACCCTGCCGAGCGAGCACGCTGTTGGGTATCACGTGGGTGGCGTTGTCCCATCCACGGAGGCGGGTGGCCCGCCAATTGATGTCGATGACCTGCCCCTCCGTTTCGTTCGCCAGTGTCACCCAGTCGCCCACGCGGAAGGGCCGTTCGATGCTGAGCGCGATGCCAGCAAACAAGTCGCCTAGCGTTTGCTGCAAAGCAAATGCCGCAATCGCGGCTACCGCCCCAGTCGACAGATAGAGTTCGGCCGGGGAGTGGCCTTCCCAGACGAGATAGACAAATGCGCCCATGAACAGCGAAAAGCCGTAGAGTAGGTTGCGTTCAAGCTGCGGCAGAACAGTTCGACCGTCTTCTTAGCGTGAGAGCAGCCAAACCTCGAACAAACGCCCAAAGGCACCGGCGAAAACCAGCGCAACAATGAAGGAGGTGCCGAAACTGATGTTGTTGGCGAGCCCTCGTGCTTCAAATGCCACGGCCATCTGGTGGAAAAGATGACCGAGGGCGCCGGCAACCAGCGGAGCAAGCACGAGGTTCGATATCGCCATTGACCAACGATAGCGCGATGCGAACGCGCGGCCCTCTGGGAGGAGACGAAGCGACAAGATCGCTCCGAAGACCAGGAGCGAGACGGCGCTCAACCAGGCGTTTCCTGCCCACGGCCACGGGAAGCCGACGATTTCCTCCACTGCTGTGCCCTCGCCCAACCGATCAACTTGGGCGAGGTTTGTTGTTTTGGCACCTCGCGGAAAGTAGCCATCCGTACATGGTGCTGGCCCAATAGCCTCTAGGTAGGGGCGCTTCGGTCCGCCGCCGGCCTCGGCTCGGCCAATGGCATTCAGAGCGCGATGGTGGGGTTGGGCTGCCAACCAAGGCCGCACCCCATCACGTCAATTCCGGTTCCTGGCGCACCTCAGCCGGAAGGGTAGCGGGCCTTTGGACCACCGGAAGCGGACATCAGCGCTCTCGGCTCCCAGATCCGTCCGATACCGTGACGTGTGGGATCTGTAGGGAAGGTTTCACCTCGCTGCCGGTCGCAGCGCTCGCTACCAGCATGAGAGATCACCTCAGGGTGGAGGCTGTTGGCGGCGGTGGGGTTGTGGGCAGCGCGGAGCGTTGTCCAGCAAATCCACCGCCCTTTGGTGGAGGGCGGGATCGACGCGAGTCTAGGAGCGCATGCCCAAACGTGCTATCGTTCGAGACGACGGTCGGTGTCCGGACGAGCCAGGCCCCATCCGCGAGTCCCGGTTTGCCGAACGAACCCAAATTCGCGTTTTCTCGTTGCGTTCCCTCGACTTGCGAGGGAACCAAGCAAAAAAGCGGGGTCAGGCGTCGCGGCGCCAGGTGGTGCCGCTGGGGCCGTCCTCCAGGGTGATGCCGCGGGCCTTGAGCTGGTCGCGGATGTCGTCGGCGCGGCGGAAGTCGCGGCCGGCGCGGGCGGCGTTGCGCTCGTCGATCAGCCGCTCGATCTCGCCGGCATCGTCGCCCTCGCCCTGCATCCAGCGCCGGGGCTCCTCACCCAACAGGCCGAGCAGCCGGCCGCTGTCCAGCAGCTGCCGCTTGAGCCGCTCGCGATCGCGCTGGCGATGCGCCTTGTTGGCTTCGTTGGCCAGCAGGTGCAGGCCGGCGATCGCCCGCGGCGTGTTCAGATCGTCCAGCAGCCCTTCCAACACCTCCAGCGCCGGCGGTGCCG
>JBCBTD010000029.1:0-50576 GCA_039818825.1 Pseudomonadota bacterium | reverse complement strand
CAGCCCGCCACCGGGGGAGATGCATGGCCGCGCCGATTTTGGAGTTGGAGGATCTGACCGTCCGCTTTCATCTGAAGCGCGGCAGCCTGACGGCGGTCGACGGCGTTTCTTTCGCCATCGGTGCCGCGGAGTCCTTCGGCCTAGTCGGCGAATCCGGTTCGGGCAAGACGGTGACCGCGCGGTCGATCATGCTTTCGATGAGTTCGAGTATCGTCGCCTGGATCGTGACGTCGAGCGCCGTGGTCGGCTCGTCCGCGATCAGAAGCTTCGGCTCGCAAGCGAGCGCCATCGCGATCATCACACGCTGTCGCATGCCGCCCGAAAGTTGATGTGGAAAGGCCCGCGCCCGCTCTTCCGGGTCGGGAAGGCCGACCTGATCGAACAGTTCGACGGCTCTCCGCCACGCCGCACGCCGGCTCATCCACCGGTGGCGCTCCAGCGCCTCCGCCACCTGCGCGCCGACGCGGTAGACGGGGTTCAGCGACATCAGCGGGTCCTGGAAGATCATCGAGACGGCGCTACCGCGCAGCTTCCGCCACGCCGCATCGGGGATGTCGGTCACGTCCGCGCCATCGAGGCAAATGCGCCCCGCCTCCCGTCGCCCGCCCGCCATCGCGAGCAACCCGGTCAGCGCGAGCGCCGTGACCGACTTGCCGGACCCCGACTCGCCGACGAGCCCGAGCACCTCACCACGCCGGACCGAGAAGCTCGCCTCCTCGACGACTCGGACGGGGCCGCGCGGCGAGGGAAACGCGATGCTGAGCCCCACGATCTCGGCGGCGGCCGGCTCTTCGATTGGGGTCACGAGCGGTTTCCGAGGCGATTGACAGGGGCGTCAGGCACGCCGACAGTGGTCGAGTTAAACGCTTAAATCAAGAACGACCGAACGTCTTGGTCTTGCGGGAACAATCGCCCGCTTCGACACGGAAACGGGACGAAAGACGACCTCGATGCGATACGTGCTGACACGGCTCGCCGCGCTCGCGCCCATTCTGTTCGGAATCTCGCTGATTTCGTTCCTGCTGGTCCATCTCGTCCCAGGCGACCCGATCGTCGCCATGATCGGTCTCGAAGCGACGGACGAGGCGATCGACGCCCTTCGCGCCAAGTACGGCCTCGATCGGCCACTCTGGGAGCAGTACACGACTTGGATCGGTTCGGTCCTGCAGGGCGATCTCGGCCGCTCGATCCAGACCGGTCGGCCGGTGGCGGGCATGCTGCTGGAAGCACTCGGCCCCACCATTCAACTCGCGGTCTCGGCCATGGCGATCGCGCTCCTGATCGCGATCCCGGCGGGCGTGATCTCGGCCGTCCGCAAGAACAGCGTCCTCGATTTCGGGGCCTCCTTCGTAGCGCTGTGCGGGCTCTCGATCCCGAGCTTCTGGCTCGGCGTGATGTTGATCCTCACCTTCTCGATCACCCTCCCGATCTTCCCCTCGTCCGGACGCGTTCCGTTCTTCGAAGACCCCTTCGGCAACCTTGCGACGCTGGCGCTGCCGGCGGTGACACTCGGCGCGTCGCTCGCAGCGGCAACGATGCGAATGACCCGCTCGGCGATGCTCGAGGTGTTGAGCCAGGACTACGTGCGTACCGCTTGGTCGAAGGGGCTCTCGCCTTGGCGCGTGATCATGCACCATGGATTCCGCACGGCGCTGATGCCGGTCGTCACGCTCCTCGGCATTCAGATGGGGCAGGTGCTCGGCGGCGTCGTGATCACCGAGACGGTTTTCTCCTGGCCCGGTATCGGCAAGCTGACCGTGGACGCGATTTTCGCGCGCGACTACCCGATCGTGCAAGGAGCCGTCCTGCTGACGGCGACGATCTTCGTGCTGATCAACCTCGCCACCGATCTCGTCTACGCCCTTCTCGATCCGAGAGTGCGGTCGGCATGAGCGTCGTCCCGAGCACCGTGCTTCCAAGTACCGGTGTGGCTGCCCGCACCCGACGCTTCGCATGGCTTCGCGCCACGCTCTTCGCAGATCCGCGCGCGACGATCGGCTTTTTGATCCTGATGCTTGTCGCCGGCACGGCTCTCTTCGGCCCGGTCCTCCATCCCTACGACCCGACCAAGCCCGACTTCCTGAACGCGCTCAGTCCACCGAGCACGGAGCACTGGTTCGGCACCGACGATCTCGGTCGCGACATCCTCGCCCGTGTGATCGCAGGCGCTCAGGTCTCGCTCTTCGTCGGGCTGATCAGCGTCGGCGGGTCGGCCACGGTCGGAACGACGATCGGCGTGCTCGCCGGCTTCTATCGCGGGTGGGTGGACGCAGTCCTGATGCGCTGCATGGACGTCCTCTTCGCCTTTCCCCCGGTCCTGTTGGCGCTCGGGATCACGGCGGCACTCGGGCCGTCCCTGACGAACGCGATGATCGCGATCTCGATCGTTTATCTGCCGGTCTTCGCGCGGCTGTCGCGAGGTCAGACGCTGGTCGCTCGCGAGCTCGCCTTCGTGGAGGCGGACCGGGCCATGGGCTTTTCGGACGTCGCGATCATGGTGCGCGCCATCGCGCCGACCATAGCACCACCACTGCTCGTCCAGGCGTCGCTGCTCTTCGCCGACGCCATCATCACCGAAAGCTACCTCTCGTTCCTCGGCCTCGGCATTCAGCCGCCGCAGCCGAGCTGGGGGGCGATGCTGAAGAACGCGATCGGCTTCCTGACGCTCGCGCCCTGGATGGCGTGGTTTCCCGGCCTTGCGATCTTCGTTGCGGTGTTGGGTTTGAACCTCGTGGGCGACGGACTGCGCGACCGTTTCGACCCGCGGACGCGACTGCGCGAAGGAGGATGATCGGATGCCCGTGCCCGACGATGCGGCTCTCGAGGCGATGATGGACGCGGCGGCCGAGGCCCTCGGTCTGACCATCCCACCCGAAGCCCGACCGGGCGTCGTCGCCAATCTCCGCGCGTTGCTCGCCCACGCCGAGACGGCGGCCGCCGATCTCGACGAGGCGCCGCTCGTCGAAATCGCGCCGGTCTACCGCGCATGACGAGCGCTGCTGAACGGGTAGAGGCGGCGCTCGCGCGCATCGAAGGGCGTAACGGGGAGGTGAACGCTTTCACCGATGTGCTCGCTGATCGCGCGCGCCGGACCGCTGCAGCACTCGACGCCGGCGCGCCGACGCGTCCGCTCACTGGCGTCCCATTTGCGGTGAAGAACCTCTTCGACGTCGCCGGCATCCCGACACGAGCCGGATCGAAGATCTGGGAGCGCCGGCCGCCGGCCGCACGCGACGCCTTTGCGATCCGCCGGCTGGAGGCCGCGGGCGCCGTTCTCGTCGGCACGCTGAACATGGATGAGTTCGCCTCCGGCTTCACGACCGAGAACACGCACTGCGGGCCGACGCGCAATCCGCACGACCTCTCACGCATGGCCGGCGGTTCGTCGGGCGGCTCGGGTGCGGCGGTCGCTGCGGGAATGGTGCCGCTCACGCTTGGCTCCGACACCAACGGTTCGATCCGGGTGCCGGCCGCGGCCTGCGGCGTCTGGGGCCTCAAGCCGACCTACGGGCGCCTCTCGCGCGCAGGCGCCGCGCTGTTCGCCGAGAGCCTTGACCATATCGGGCCGCTGGCCGCGGATCTGGACATCCTGGAGGCGGCCTACGCGACGATGCAGGGCGCAGATCCCGAGGACCCGGTCCAGGCGTCTGCGCCATCGATCGACCCCGCGCCGGAGCGCATTCGCGTCCGCCTTGCCGCTGGGCCGCATTTCGAGCGCTGCGACGACGAGGGCCGCGCTCGGACGGCCGAGGCGGGGGTGGCGCTCGACGCGCTCGCACCGATCGAGCTCCCGGGCGTCGAGCAAGGCTGGGCAGCCTCACTCGTCGTCACGCTCATCGAGGGCTCGAGCGCGCACATCGCCGACCTGCGCGCCGATCCGCTGGGATTCGATCCGATGACCCGCGACCGGTTCCTGGCAGGCGCTCTGGTCCCCGCCGAAGCGTATCTCTCCGCGCAGCGCGCCCGGCGTCTCTGGCGCGAGCGCTGTCTTGCGTCCTTGGCGGAGACGGACGTCCTCGTCACGCCAGGTGCCCCATTCGCGGCACCGCCCATCGGCTGCGATTCCGTCGAGATCGCCGGGGAGACGATGAACCCCCGCGGCGCTTTCGGCCTGTTCACGCAGCCTTTCAGCGCGATCGGCCTTCCGGCGCTGACGGTGCCGCTGCACGGCCTCGGCCTGCCCCGCGCCGTTCAACTCGTCGCGAAGCCCTGGCGCGAGGATCTCCTCTTCGCTGCCGCCCACCGGCTCGTCGACGTCGGCCTCGCCGAGGCGCGAATCGCCAATGAGGAGGCTTGGCCTTGACGACCGTTGACGATCCGAAGGTGATCGCTGAGCTGCAGGCGCTCTTCGCCGCCTACGAGAGCGCGCTGATGGACTACGATCCGGACCGGCTCGATGCCTTTTTTTGGAAGGACGCCCGCGTCGCGCGCTACGGCGAGGGCGAATGCCTCTACGGACACGACGCGATCGCCGCATTCCGTCGGACGATGACGAGCGTCCCCAAGCGCGCCTTGCGCAACACGCGCATCCATACCTACGGCCGCGATTTCGCGACGGCGGACACGGAATTCGTTCATGACGGCGAGACGCGTCTCGGCCGGCAAACCCAAAACTGGGTCCGCTTCACCGAGGGCTGGCGGATCGTGTCGGCGCACGTCTCCTTCCTCGGCGAGGGAACCGCCTGAGACGGCCGCGCGAGGGGGGCAAGCTCGGACGCCGATCACCCGGTCACGGGGTCCCCATTCCACGCGGATCCACAGCGAAGCATGAAGGCCACTGGCACTTCATTGCTGCCGACGACATCGGCAACAAGACCTACTTCAACCTGCTTGAGAACCTCGTCGGCGCGCGCATTGCGGATGCCTCCAATCGCAACGAAGCGTCCCCGGTGCTCACGCTGCCAGTCGCCAGATGAGACCGGAGAACCAGGAACGCCAAGCGCCGTTCAGTCCGCGACCTTAGCTTCGACGCGCAACTCAGAATCCGAACTTCACGCCGAGGAAGGGCCCGTGGAGCTTGAGGTTGTCGAAGGTGTCGCGATCTTGGAAGTTCCAGCTCAGATAGCGGTAGCCGCCGACCAGGTCGACGCGCTTGAAACTGTAGTTGAGGCCGGCGAGCGCCTGCCACGTCAGGTTGCTCTGGCCGGTGCCGACATCGGCGTAGTAGGTCAGGTACAGGCGGTCGGTGAGGTCGGTTCGGCCGCGAGCGCCGACCACAGCGTCGACGTTCGTTCCGGACTCGGACGCCGAGGCGCTGCCGCCCGCCAGGTCGAAGTCGAGGTCCGATTCGAGCCAAAGGACCCGAGCACCGCCGAGTGCATCTATGCTCGTCGTCCCGAGACCCGTGCTGCCGGATGAGAACACCTCGTACGCGGCACCGGCTGTCGTGATGAAGCCCTTGAGGTCGAGCGTGGCAGCGGCGGTCACCGAGCTGCCGACGATGTTCGCTGTCGTGCGCCGGTCCCCTTCGGCATCCAGGTAGATGGCGTCCGCAAACAAGGTCAGCTTGTCTCGTTGTGCTACGAGCGTGCCCATCACGCCGAAATTGAGATTGTCGAAGAGGTCGCTGAAGTCGATCCGCACCTCGTCGCCAGCGGTCGTCTCGCCGGTGATCGTCGCGCCCCAAAGGTAGATCTCGGCGCCGAAGGCCCAGGCGGGATCGACACCCGCCGCTTCCTCCGCGGCGGCTCCCGCGCTTGCGCCAAGTGAGCAGGCAACAGCCATCGCCAGTGGCAAGCCTCGCCGCCGTCGGAGGTGATTCGTCATGTTGTCGTCACCATTGCGATACTGAAAAACGCGGCGATCACCAGCTACCCAAAACTCTCTCGGACGTAGGACGGCGCTTCCGTCGCCCGTGCCGAGGCCCGACGACTCCACGGAAGACGCTAGCAAGAACCTTGAAAGCTCTCTTGCCACAACGCGCCACATCGGGGCGGAGCGCGTCGCGCACTCTGGCGTGGAGAGGCAATCTGCCATGCACCCAAACATGTAGGCTGGCCGCGAGGTCGTTGTTTGGGAGCCCCCGATGGCAGTGATCCGCGGACCGCTCCGACACTCCGCTTGCGGGGCGTACGCGCTTTCGGAGGCTCGATGACACCGTGCAGGCGGCCAATCGCGCGTCGGCCAGCCGTGCACAGCTCGACCGCCGCACACGGTTCCGTCGACGCCTCCGAGATCGACGCGGCGACACGACGGCTGCGCGCGATGCTGGGCCCAACGACGCCACGGGTCGCCGACTTGGCGCGCGCGACTGGGGTGTCCGTGCGGAGCCTTCAGCGCCGGCTCGAGGCGCAAGGCCTGACGTTCTCCGCTCTCCTGACGCGCGTCAGGTTCGACGAGGCAACACTGCTTCTGCAGTGCACGGATCTCCCGATCGCGGAAATCGGTCGCCGGCTCGGCTACGCGGACCCCGCACACTTCACGCGCGCCTTCAACCGCGTCTACGGCACCAATCCGCACGCGGTACGCGGGGCGCGGCAACATGCGATCCTCAGGTACGGACGCGCGCGCCACTGATCCGGGCCGGCTGCGCCATGGCGCGAAATGGCAAGCGCCCATTCGTTCGGCTGATGCTATGCGACCATGAACGAGTTAGCCGTAACGTTGTCGCGGCGTCGCCCAATCGGCATTGAACTGCAGCGGCGACGGGCGGGACGGGGGATGTGAACACTGGCAAAGCTCGCGCTCCTGCATGGCGGCGTCTACGCGGGCATCGTGGGCGCTGCCGAAACTATGGGCTGGGATGCGACGTCCGCATTGGACGAGGTGCGGCTGCCCCATCCTGATGCCCCTGGTCGACCAACGCTCGTATCCTACGGCGCCACGTACGCTTTGCTTCGGTCTTGGTCTGCCGACGCTGACACGGCCGTCTTTGACGATGCGTTGTGCAGGCGCCTCGACGTCGTGACCATGGGCGCCGAGGGCGCGCGGCTGGGACGGGAACTCACGCTCTTCCGGCGCCTTCGCTTTCTTTGCGAATACTATCAAGGACCCTACACCCCAAGCTACCACGTGTACCGCGTAGCGGATGGCCTTGTCTTCACCCGAACACGGCCCGATCGTACCCATGACGAAGCCACCGACGAAGTCTGGCTCAACGTCCTCATCATGTTCCAGATGCTGCGGTCGGCGGGCGGGCCGGGCTGGCGCCCGCAACGCATTGAGACGACGGTCCTGAGCGAACCTCCGGCGACGATTGCCTCGATGTTCCCCAACACGTCGTTCGGCCGAACGCCAGCCGGCATCGCCATCTTCTTCCCCACGACCATGCTCTCTGCCGTCTTCGATGATGTCTGCTCCGACCACCATACGGATCAGAGACACGGCATGGCCGACGACATCGTTCGGATACCTGGCGACTTCGGGACCGCCGCGTTAGCCTTCGTCCGCAGCTTGATCAGCGTCGAGGCGCCGACCGTGGACATGCTGGCCGAGGAAGCGGGGCTGAGCCGCCGGTCGGCGCAGCGCCGGCTCCAGGATACAGGCACGAGCTTCTCCGAACTCGTCGGCAAGGCTCGGTTCCTGGCGGCACGGCAGCTGATGCAGGACGCGTCCGTCCCGCTCGACGCCGTCGCCGATCTCGTCGGCTATGCGGATCGGGCGCACTTCAATCGCGCGTTTCGCCGTTGGACCGGCATGCCGCCAAGCGCCTACCGGCGCGCCTTGAACTGCGCGAACGCACCTATTGGGGCGGCTCGGGAAAGAGCAGCGTAATCGTCGCGCGTGCACCGAAACCCTCCGCACCATCGGTGGAGCTGGCGGCCCAGTATCGAGCTCCGACTTGGAACTGAACGCGCTGCGAGCCGATCGTGACGAGCTTCGCTACGGTCGCATTGATCGGGACGGACCATTCCTCGGCGCGCCAGTCGTAGGTCGATTCCGTGTTCAACGAGTAGGTCCAGGCGGCCGGCGTCGTGTAGGCGAGAAACGGCTGCAGGAAGGTGGCGTTCACCTCCTGACGATCGCTGTCGCCAGCAACGGACCAGAGGTGGTTCGCGAGCGCGCCATAGGTCCAAGCGCCTTCCTGGATCAACGCGACGCCGGTCGGGCCGAGCGAAAGCTTGCCTGAGCCCACGAGGTCGTCGGTGCCGGTTGGGATCGCGAGGACTGGCCCCACACCCCAGGTCATATTGCCGATGCCCGTTTCCGCTGGCGCTTGCGGCGAGAAGAAGCCGCTCTGCAGCGTGTCACCCAGGCCGAACTGAGAGCCGGAGGCATCGGCGATGTCGTCCTGCCAAACGACCGGCAGGATGGTGCGTGAGATGAGGTTCCAATTCTCGTTCAGCTTGATCGGCACGACCGGCTGGATGTTCAGCAACACCTGCTCGCCGTCTTCACTGCCGAAACCGTCGTTGTAGTTGAACTGGAAGGGCACGGAGATCAGCGAGGCGATCGGGTTCGAGAGTTGCTTCGCGAGGTCAGCGTCGGTGTCCTGGGCGACGGCGCCGCTCGCGATGAGCGCGTAGGCCGTGGCGAGCGGGACTGTGGCGGCACGAATCGGCATCGAACGACTTCCTCGTTGAATGCGGGCAACGAAGCGCCAGCATCGACCAAGTTCCCTTTGATTGTTGGCATGTACCGGCGGACCGTCCTTGCCCGGCTGCGCCACGTCTCCGAGCGAGACCACGGTGGTGCCCTGGCGCCCGGTTTGGCGCGCAAGGGCAAGCGCCTGCGCAGACGCGCGCTGATGATGTGGAGATGGGACGGTCGCGCGCGTGGCAGGCGTGGACGCGTTGGTCGGGCGCACGCTGCGCTTCGGTCGTTGGGGTCACAGGGAACGCTGAGCATGGAGATGACCGGCTACTGGCTGGGTATGGCGGCGACGGTCGCGTTTGCCGTGACCGCCGTGTTGGCCGTCGCCCCGCGCGGGGTCGACCTGTTCGGCGTGATCGTCCTGGGGCTCATTACCGCCATCGGCGGCGGGACGGTGCGCGACCTGATCCTCGACGTCCCCGTCTTTTGGGCCGAGGACCAGACGTATCTCTGGGTCGGGATCGCGGCGAGTACGGCCGCCTTTTTCGCCCAGAGCTGGTTCAGCCGAGCGCGGATGTTTCGGCTGATGCTCTATCTCGACGGCCTTGGCGCAGCGCTCTTCGCCATCGAAGCGGTTCAGAAGGCCTGGGGTCTAGGCTTCGGCTTGCCGCTGGTCCCGATCCTCTTGGGCGTCGTCACGGCGATTGGCGGTGGGCTGATCCGTGACGTGCTGGCGGGCCGCCCGACGCTGCTCATGAGCCGCGAGATCTACGCCATCCCGGTCCTCATTGGCTGCATGCTCCATGCCGTCGTCCTGTCAAGCTGGCCAGACGCGGGGGCCGGCGTGGCCGTGGCGCTGGTCATCCTGACGTTCTCATTCCGTGCCGCGGCGATCCGCTGGGGGCTGAGGGTGCCGGCGTGGCTCACGACCACTCGGGCGAACGATCGATGCAAGGAGCAACTCGAATGAATGCGCAAAGCAAACGCTGCGATCTCGCCATCACTGGCGGCCGCGTCATCGATCCGGAGAGCGATCTCGACGCGATCCGCAATGTCGGCCTGCGCGGCGACAAGATCGTCGCCGTGACCGAGGCTCCGATCGACGCGCCGAACACCATCGACGCCGCCAATCTCGTCGTCGCCCCAGGCTTCATCGACGGCCATTGCCATGCTGCGACGGACCCCTTCGCCGTCAAGCTCGGCATTCTGGATGGGAAGACGACGCAGCTCGATCTCGAAGGCGGCGCTTGGCCGGTCGACCGCTGGTACGACCGTTGGGAAGGCCGCGCGCAGGCGAACTACGGCGCTACGGTGGCGCATCTTTACATCCGCGACGACGTCTTCAGCGGGGTCGTCACGACCACGGGGAACCTCTTCATCGAAATGTGGAAGTCGAAGAGTCAGTGGTCCGTGCGCACGGCGAACGAAAGCGAGCTGCGAGAGATCCTGGCAAAGGTCGAGTTGGGGCTACGCCAGGGCGGTCTCGGCGTCGGTACACCGGTCGGCTACGCCACCTCCGGCGTATCGGCCGACGAGATGAACCAAGTCTGGCAGCTGGCGGGCAAGTACGGCCTGTTTGCCACCGTGCATGGCCGCTTCTCCAGCGAAGCCCTGCCGACCGAAGGCATGCTCGGCCACCTCGAGGCGATTGCGAGCGCCAACATGGCGGGTGCCGGCCTCCTCGTGCATCACTACCACGCCCAAGTGCTGGATCAGGTCGAGGCCATGGCAGCACTCGCTGACCGCGCCAATGCCGCCGGCATCAAAGTGCTGCTGGAAGTCTACCCCTACACGTTCGGCTCGTCGGTGCTGATGGCCGACTACCTCCATCCTGAGAACTACAACCACAACATGGGCCACAGCTACGGTGACATCACGCTCGTGCGGGATATGAAGCCGTTGACACAAGAAACCTACGAGACGGAGCTCGAGAAGAACCCCGGAGCGACGATCCTCTTCGAGCACTGCAACGAGGCGGACATGGAGAAGGCGCTCAAGTGGCCATCCGTCTGTCTCGGCAGCGATGGCGTTCCCTACATTGACGCCGAAGCAAGCCACGACGCTGAAGGCGCGACCACGGTACCCTACGACTACCCCTACGAGGAGGCCCGGGGGCACCCACGCGGCGCCGGGAGCTATGCCAAGCTGTTCAGGCTCGTGAGAGAGAAGAACCTCATGCCGCTGCCGCTCGCCGTCGCCAAGTCGAGCCATTTCCTCGCCAGGTTCATGGCTGAATGCGGCGTGCCGCAGATGGCCACCAAAGGCCGGATCCAGGTCGGCGCCGACGCGGACCTGACCATCTTCGATCCCTCGACGATTGCGGACCGTGCCACGCGGGAGCATGGCGCGCTGCCGTCGGCGGGCATCCCACATGTCATCGTCAACGGCACGCCGGTCGTACGCGACGGCAGCCTCGTCGAGGGCGTCTTCCCCGGCCGCGCGATCCGCCGCCCCGTGATGGCGGGCTGAGCTGTGGGAGCACGCGCCGCACGCCACCGGTCCGTGCCGGTCACCGTCCTGGGTGGCTTTCTCGGCGCCGGAAAGACGACGCTGTTGAACCGCATTCTGAGCGAGCCGGGCGAGCTGCGCCTGGGCGTGCTGGTGAACGACTTTGGCGCCGTCAACGTCGACGCTGAACTCATCGTTGGCGTTGAGGACGACGTGGTCAGCCTGGCCAACGGCTGCGTCTGCTGCAGCATGCGCGACGACCTCGCCGGTGCCGCGTTGGCCATGCTGGCGCGACCGACACCGCCGGACCGACTGGTGATCGAAGCGAGCGGTGTCTCTGACCCCGCGGCCATCGCCAACACGTTCCTAGCAGGCGAGCTTCGCGATCTCTTGCCGCTAGACGCGGTGCTGACCGTCGTCGACGCGCAGCGTTTCGGAGCGCTCGACGGCGCGGCGCGGGACTTGGCGATCCGCCAGGTCGAGGCTGCCGACCTCGTCATGCTCACCAAGGTGGATCTGGCTGGCCCTAAGGCGGCCGCAGCCCTTGCGGCAGATCTACGAAAGCTGGCGCCGGCGGCACGCGTGCTGGAACCGTGCCGCGACGAACACGTGGCGTTCCATCTGCTGCTTGGCACGTCGACGGCAGCGCCGCGTTCTAGAACCGTCAGCGAAAGCGCTAGCGGCCGGTCTCTGGGTGAGCACGGCTTCCAGAGCTGGCATTGGACGTCACCGCTTCCGCTATCACTGCCAAAGCTGCGAAGTGCGTTCCGGGCGCTTCCCGACACGGTCTATCGAGCGAAGGGCATCGTCCACCTCGCAGAGCTGCCACAGCTTCGCGTTGCACTTCAGGTCGTCGGCGGGCGGCAAAGCCTCCAAGAGCTCGGACCCTGGGCCGCGAGCCCACCTGGATCGGACATCGTCCTCATTGGCGGCCAAGGCGCTGGTGAGTGTTTGGGATTTGCACAGGCGCTCGATGCATGCATCGCGGACCAAGAGGGGCAGAGAACACCGCTGTTCGAGCTAACTCGGCGACTGGGTGTACTCGATGCGTCGTTCCCAGGCTGAAACGACTATTGGCCGGCAACCTCGCGGTGGACGCGCAGGGTGTTCAGACCGAGAAACTTGCCGAGGTCGTCTTCCGTGAAACCGGCTTCCAGCAGCATTGCGCCGAGATACGGGAGATAGGAGAAATCGGCGAACCAGTTCGGCATGCCGCCCTCGATGTAGTCGGTAGCCCAGGCCACGTGATCCATACCGACGGTATCCGCAAGCCGGCAGACGGCTTCGACGAACGCCTCGGCACTGCCGACATTGCCGGCCAAGGGTGCGACGGCCCAGGTACCGATGACGCCGCCGGTCTGCGCGACGAGGAAGGCATAGTCCCTCGAGATGAAGCGGGGATAGTCGTAGAGATACGAACCGAAGCGCGGCGAGTCGTACTTCATGAAGCCATGCGAGAACATGATCGGCCCGGCCGCGAGATTGGCCACCTGGTAGGCGCTCTCGAACCAGCCGTGCGCGCAGTCGATGACCATGCCGAGCCGGGTCGCCAGTATCACCGACTCCCGCCCCAATGGCGTTAGCCCGCCGAAATGCGGCTCGTCCTGACCATTGTCGCCGAGATGGTTACGCACGTAGTGGAACGTGCAGTACTTCCGAATGCCGTCGGCGTAGAGCGTCCCCAGCCTGCCGACATCGTCTTCAAGCATGTGCCCACCTTCAGTGGAGAGCAATAGCGCGGCCTTGCCTGACGAATGGATGGCGTCGATATCTGCCGAGGATTTGGCGATCTCGATTGGCACGATGCCGGTCAGCTCACGAAGCTGCGTCCACATGTGCCGATAGTACTGCCATGCTTCGCCTGGCGCCCAATCACGCTCTTTGTTGCCCGGTTTAGCGAAGTTAATAAGGGAAAAATCACCGGTAAAGTTCAAGTAGGCGCATTTATTGCCGCCGGCGATCATATTTTGCATGCTGCGGCGTAGCTGGTCGTCGCCCTTGTAAACAGATAGATTCATCCCGACTTGTTCGCCAAGTCCGCGCGTCTCGAACACGCCGAGATGGTTGTGGACGTCAATCACCGGCGTGTTGGCGATCACCTTCTTGGCACGCTCGATACTTTCGGGCTGGATTGTCGACGTATCCAGCGCGGGGCCAAACTGCTCTGCTGCCGACAGAATCTGCCCCTTCTCGGTGGTCGGGTTCACCAAGAGCCGTCTCCACTAGACGTTGGTGGTTGCTCATGTCCGGCCGCCGGCGGGGCGGAAGCTCAGACTCACCGCCGCAAAAACCATCGTGCTCATGCTTCGATCCGCGCTCTAAGCAGCAACTCGGCTGCGCATGCTACTCGACGACCACCGCATCGCCGGGTCGCCAGGTCTTGTCGAACCAGGGCTGGAGCGGGCCGTAGAGGCGGAACAGCATGTTCCAGCCCTTGCCGGGAATGGTCTGAACCCAGTTGTCCGCCATGCCGTCTGGTGCCTCGGGTCCGAATAAGATGTCGTAGGAGCCGTCCGTGTTCGGCTGCACCTGGCCCTTGGCGCTCGAGACGCTGGGAAACTGCTGGTCGGTCTGCAGCATCGAGCGGGTCTGGTTGTCGTAGACGACGAAGGACCAGAAATTCTTGGCCGGCACGTCGGGCGGCAGCGTTACCTTGTAGGTCTTCGACCCATCCAGTGGCTCGCCGCTCTCATCGAGGTAGAGCATCGCGTATTGCGAGCCGGCGCCCACCGGTGCCTGGGTCATCGCCGGCGTGATGCCGGTGGCGTAGAAGTGGAACATCGCTCGCGCATCCAGGATGCGCGCACCGTTCTCGTCGTTGAAGAGATAGCTGCCGCCGACGAAGGGCGTGGCCCAGTAGCTCTCGCCCGGATAGTAGTAGAAGCGGTCCTCGCGCGGCCGTGCCGCCAAGGAGCGCACTGCGGCAGCGCCAATACTGGCGGCGTCGGTCAGTATCGCCTTCATCCGTTCGTCCGGCGCGAAGTCCTGGCCCTGCTCGATGCCGATGGAAGCGAGCAGGCCCAGCAACTCGGGTCCGAGCGGGGCGCCCGGCTCCGCCTGGATGACCTCGTCGATCTCCTCCCAGTAGCGGAATTCCATGGTGTGGATCGTATTGAAGGGCTGGCCGGAGACATCGACGAAGGTCATCGGCGGCGCGTCGTCTTCTTTGCCGAGCGGGTAGATCTTGAACGTCTTTTCCGTCTCGGCGACCGCGGGGCCCGGGTCGCCATCCTTCAAGAACCCCCGCCACAGAACCCAGTTGCCGTAGGTGCCCGACCGCGCGACGTGATACCCATCCGGGACGTCGCCCTCATAGCCCGGCGGCAGCAGCAGGAACTTGCCGCCCTTCCCCTTGTCGGGCCCCGCATTGCCGAAATCGGCGACGTAGTGGAACCAGGCGTCGTCGATGATGCCGAGCACGTTGGGCGGTGTCTCGATCACCAGCGGGCCGGTTTCCTCCGTATCGGTCCACATGAAGAAGTAGACCGAGCTGGTGTTGGGCGTCAGGAACAGCGCCTTGGAGTCCATCAGCTCCTTGAAAGCCAGCACGGTGTAGTTGGCGGGCCCGAAGCCGAGCATGCCCTCGCGCATGGCATGCATCGAGGCGATCTGAATGGTGTTCAGATAGGCGACGACCGCGCGCGAGCGATCGAGGCTCTCATAGACCGCGTCGGCCGTCGCCATGTCGGGCACGCCGTCCTCGAAGCGCAGCGTGCCGAGCGAGGTCTCGACCTCATCGGGAGCTGCGATCCCGTCGGGGATGGGCGTGGTCATCTGCATCGGCGATGGCTCAGCGGACACCGCGGCATCGGCGAATGCGAACGCAAGTACGGCGCACCCGGCAAGGAGATGGATGTTCCGCATGCTCAGTCCTCCACCAGCTCGATCTCGCCCGGGCGCCAGCTCTTGTCGATCCAGGCCTGCTCCGGGCCGTACATGCGAAGGATCGCGAACCAGCTCTTGTTGGGGATGGTCTGCAACCAGTTGCCTGCCTGGCCCTCCGGCGCCTCTGGCGCGAAATAGACGTCGTAGGAGCCGTCGGCATTGGCTTGCACGCCCTCGGTCTGGCTGCCGAGGGTCGGGAACTGCTGGTCGGTCTGGAGCTGCGAGCGGGTCTGCGTGTCGTATAGGGTGACCGCCCAGAAGTCCTTGGCCGGCGGGTTGGGCGGCAGGTTCAGCCGGTACGTCTTCCCGCCGTCGAGCACCTCGGCGCCCTCGGCCATGCCGACGATGCCGTAGTCCGAGCCGATCCCAGGCTTCGTCACCGCCATCGCCGGGGTGACGACGATCGCGTTGTAGTGGAACCAGAGCAAGGCGTCGTAAGCCTCCGACGTGGTCGCGCCGAAGGTCGTGTCCTTGCCCGCGTAGCCCATCACCCATTCGCTCGTGTCGCCGTAGATGCGCTGGCGAGGGTCGCGCAGGAATACTGTGTTGGCGCGCGCATAGGCATTGCCGATGGCGACTGCGTCCGTGAGGATCGCCCGCATACGGTCGTCGGGCGCGAACTCACGGCCCTTCTCGATGCCGATGGCAGCGAACATGCCCCGCGTTGTCGGCGGGATGAAGTTCGCGGGTTCCGCCTGCACCACGTCGTCGAGCATGGCGTAGAAGCTGACATCATTTGGCGGGATCGTGTTGTAGCCGGCGAGCCCGCTCATGTTGATGAACTCGGCTGCCGGCGACGCGTCGGCCTGCGCCAGCGGGTAGGCGTTGAGGGTCCCTTCGACGTTGGCCACTGCAGCCTCGACGCCATCCTTCACGAAGCCACGCATGAACACCCAGACGGCGTTCGTAGGCGTTTGCACGACGAAATAGCCGTCGGGCGCATCGCCCTCGTAGCCGGGCGGCAGGACCAAGTACTTGGCACCCTTGCCTTGGTCCTGCCCCGCGACACCGAGATCGGCGAGGTAGCGGAAGGACGCGTCGTTTAGGACACCGAGCATGCCCGGGGGCAGCTCGATGACCGTCGGCCCGTCGCGCTCGAGATCGAGGAAGCTCCAGGTGTACAGCGTCGAGGTGTTGGCCGTCAGGACCAGCGGCCGCGAATCGAGCATATCCGCGGCGAGGAGGAACTGGTTGGCGGTCTCGGATCCAACTGCCTCACCGCCGACCTTCAGGCTGTGCATCGAAACCAGCGGCAGGCCCAGAACGTAGGCCTGAACGGCACGGGCGCGATCCATGTAGTCGTAGACGGCATCCACGGTCGCCCGGTCGGACACACCGTCGAAGAACTCCAGCGTGCCGATCGAGGTTTCAACTGCGTCAGGTGTCGTGATCGAAACCGGGATGTCGGTCGTCATCTGGAAGGTCGGACCCGTGGCCCCTGCCGCGCCACAGAACACGACGACCGAGGCGCAGGCGATCGACACTGGACGTGCGAACACGCTGTTCTCCCAACACGCATCGAGCACGAGCGGGTACCTCCCGCCCTGAAGCGGTGCTTGGCACGCCTGGCGCAACGCGGGCTTGCCATCGTGCGCCAGGCCGTCGGTCGCCGCCCAGAGCGATCCAAAGGTGCACCATGAGGCCAACCGCTGCCCCGAGCCTCAGCTAGCTTGTCCGCCCCGGACGAACGCCGACGCGGTCTCGATGTCAGTTCCTGTGAAGGGTTTCGGATGCCGGCGGGTCGTGGTGTTGGCGCGCGGCAGGTTCACCGGCGTTCGAAACCCTTCACAGAAAGCGGTCATTGAGCGCCGCGCTGGCCGTGCAGCTAAGCGGGCCCCAAGCGGACCTTGCCGGTGTGAGATCGGAACGCGAACGTTCGCCGCTACCACATGTGGCAAGTCATCGATGGCCCCGAAGGCCGAGACGGCGCGCGAGCTCCTGGAGCTCGGGAGCGGAGGGATTGAACGCGAGGGCTTCGGCCAAAACAGCGCGGGCGCGGTCCGGGCGTCCGAGCGCCCAATGGATACGCGTCAGCATGATCCAGCCGGCGACCAACTCTCGGTCGAGGGTGACCGTTTCGCGGAAGGCGTGCAGCGCGCTTCGAGTGTCTCTCGCCGCCAGCGCGGCGCCGCCGAGCGCCAATTGCGCCTCGGGGAAGTCAGCCTTGGTCCGCTGCGCTGCCTCCCATTCGTCGAACGCCCGGCGCATGGGCTCGGCAAGCGCCGGCGGTTGTCCGTCGGTCGGCACGTCGAGCAGGGCTCGTGCGGCGGCGATGCGCACGGCACGCAAGGGATCCTCCAGCGACGCCTGCAACCGTGCAGGCCGTTCGCCTGCCGGGAGGCCGACCTGCAAGGCGGTGGCGGCCTCGCGGAGCAGAGGGTCGGGGTCGTCGAGCGCCCACGCCGCGCGCGCCGCGATGGCGGGATCGGCGACCGGCTGGAGGAAGTCGAGCGCCGAAGCGCGGACGATACCGGGCAGGTCGCCACGTTCGGCGATCGCGAGGAGGTCCGCGGCCTGTGACGAAGGATCTGCGGCCGCCGCCGCGAAGGTCACGGCCACGAGACGGTCGCGCACGACGCTCTCGGGATATCGTTGGGCGATCTCGGCCGCTGCCCACGCGGCTCCCTCGTCCGCATGGCAGTCGGTGCAGGCGTCGGGGGTACCGACGCGCGCCGAGATATCCGGCCGCGGAACCCGAAAGCCGTGGTCGCGACGGCCGTCGATCCCCATGTAAAAGCGCTCGATCATGTGACAGTTCACGCACCGTGCGCCTTCGCCCCGCGGGTCGTGGAAGTGGTGCTCGGGCGCGGCGTAGTCGGCGAGGCGGAGCGTCGGAAAACGGGGTTCACCCGCAGGCGAATGGCACTGCGTGCAGACGGCATCGCCGGACAGTTCGAGCCGCGCACCGTGCGGGTCGTGGCAATCGCTGCAGCGGACACCTCGAGCGTACATCTTCGATTGCAGGAACGATCCGTAGACGTAGACCTCTTCGCGGATCTGGCCGTCGGCGTGATAGAGGCCGGGGCGGAGCAGAGCGAGGCGGTAGGCGTCATGGAAGGCGATGCCCGGCGGCGGGTTGCCGTCCAAGAACGGCTCGCGCCGGCTGTGGCACTGCGCACACTGCTGGATCTCGGCCTCGGCCGACGCCGCGATGTCGAAGGTCAGCCCGTTGCCCGTGCCGCTGAAGGCGCCGGGGGCCTCGGCCCAGTTGACGTGCGCTTGGCCGGGGCCGTGGCAGGCCTCGCAGCCGACGCCGATCTCGGCCTGCCGCGGGGCATACGACCGGGTGGCCTGGTCGTAGTTGCGGCTGTAGCCCGTCGCGTGGCATTCGGCGCACCGGGCGTTCCACGACTTGTAGGGTCCGGTCCAGTGAAGACCGTCGCTCGGCCCGTGGACGACGTGGTCCGGGAAGACCGGATACCAGCGCCGCTCGACCACGTCCCATCCGATGTCGAGGGTCTGAACGCGGCCGGGTTCGGTCTCGATGAGGTATTGTTGCAAGGGCGCCCAACCGGCGACGCCGACGACGGCGAACCGCTGCTCGGGCCCCTTCGCCCCAGGCGCTACGACGACGTAGGCTTCCCCGTCGCGCTCGAAGCGCGTCGTCACGCTGGCATGGGTGAACGAGGTGCCGTCGAAATCGGCGCGAACCGTCGTAGGTGAGGGCAAGGTCCAGGCGAGCGCGTGATAGGAGCCCGTCCACGCCGCGTGCTCGGCCTCGTGACAGTTGCTACAGGCGGCGGAGCCGACGTAGCGGCCGTCCGACTCCGAGCCGATGCGATCGCTCGCGTCGCTCGCCGGCCTACCCGGAAGCAGCGCGACCACCAAGGTGACGACGAGGACCGAGATCACGCGCCACGGCATCAGGCAAGCTCCACTTGGGTCCGCCGAGCCGACCGCGGCGGAAGGCGGCAGTACCAGCCGACGATCGGGGCCCGACGCCGGTGGGCACGTCCCAGCCTTCCGGTCACAGCATCTCGATGGTGTGCCCGGCGTCGCGCAACGCCTGGAGAGACCGATCCTGACACGAGCCGGGCGCAATCTCGGTCTGCTCTTCGATCCGGCCATCGGCGGTCTCGTGGCCACTGCGACCGCCGTCCAACGTGGTGTAGATTCGCACGACCGTCGTCACGAACCCGGGCTAGGTCGTAGAGATCGACCGTGCCTCCGTGCGTACACGTGACCGCCGACGGAAACGCCCTGAGCGAGCCGGCGTCGTCGTCGCTTTCCTGAGCAGCCGCGAGGGCCGGCCCGACGAGGGCGGCGGCCATGGTGAACGCGCCGTGCAGCCACCACGGTCGCACGCTCGACGCGACGCGTCGGACGTTGGCGGTCAGTCTCATCGCTTGCCCTCGTGCCAGATGCCCTTGGCCATCTTCCGATCTCGGTACCAGCGATTCCGCAAAAGGTCGGAAGGTCCAAGTGTCGAACTTCGTGTCCGGCAGGCCATTCGCCGGGCCGTAGGCGTGTTCGCGCTCGGCGTCGTCGTGGAAGACGAGCATCATCAAGCGTTTCCGGTCGCCGGCGCCGGTCCACTCCAACATCTGCCGATCGCCGTCCGAATTACCGAACGCGGCGATCAGTCGTTTGCCAGTGATTTGGTTGATGCCGACGGGTTTGCCGGCTTTGTCGTCCATCAAGTTGATGTCGGCTTCACGAATCAGCTCGGGCGTGCCGTCGACCATGATGTAGGTCGTGACATCGTTCGCCCGCAGGTCGTCGAGCAGCTCGAGTGGCGGCTGGTAGGCGAGGTCCGTGTACAGCCGATCCCTACTGGAACTGATAGGTGAACGCGAGGAACGGCCCGGTCTGGAAGACGTCGTAGGCGAACTTGCCGTCGTCCCGGTTGGTGGAGAAGTTCATCCCGTAGAACTGCCAACCGAAGCGGAACGACGCGTGCTCCCACGGTCGATAGTCGAGGCCGGCGCGAACCTTCCACTGCAAATCGTCGCCGTTCACGCCGAAGCCGCTGAAATCGGCGAGTAGCGCCGCCGTCCAACGCTCGCTGAGTTCGGCCATCCCCCGCGCACCGATCACCGGTTCCCACCAGCTCTCGGTACCGCCCAAGTCGCGCTGAAAACCGGCGCCGCTGCCGATGTTCACGTTGAGCTTCGCGTCGACGTCCTGGGTGAGGCTGTTGAACCGCGCGCCCGCTTGCACGTCCAACGCGTAGCGCCGGTCCGTCTCGTCATAGGTATCCCCGACGACGCGGTAGGCGCCGAGGAGGTCGACGAAGGCCTGCTTCACCTTGACGTCGACGGCGGTGGTGCCGCCGGCCGGACCCGGCAGGTCGATCGAGCTGTCTCCGCCGATGCTCACGAAGTAGCCTTCGGTGACGAGCCCAAAGTCACCGCGCCAAGCTTCTGCCCGTCCGGCGATCGCACCGTTCAACACGTCGAACAGGTCGCCCAGATCGAGATCGATGTCGACGGACCCGTCGGCCACCGTGGACGTGCCCGTCGTTGTCACGGGCAGGAACAAGTACGGTGTGATCGAGACCCGCCAGGCTTCATCGTTGAATGTAGGCGGCGCCAGCGACTGCCCGACCGCCTCGCCGGCACCGAGCAACGGCAGCACTGCCGCTGCGATCCGAATCTCTTGGCGTGTAGTCATCATAGCGACCCAATACTCATGCAGCGCGGTCTCGCGATTCGCGGGCGCCCGGCGCCTTCTCGACTTGCAACCATTCTTGGGACTAGTTTCCGGCAGTGCTCCAACGGCGGTCGATGTTCTCCCATTCCGGTTGCAGCTGCAGGAACTGATAGGGGTCGAACGGTAGCCTGTCTGGGGCGACTCTGAACTGGCCGGCGGCGGCGACCTCGGGCCTGGGATCCTCCAGCCCCAGGAATGGGAGGTCTCGGTTCTGGCCGGTGTTGGGGTAGCGCGTCGCCCAGAGCTGATGACGCAGCTTCATCTGGTTGAACATGCCCTTGGCCGGGAACATCGGCAGCATTTGACCGCCATCCTCGCGCGGGTCGTTGTAGAGGTCGTAGAACTCAGGCCCCGAGAGGCCCGGTTGCGCGCCTACCAGGTGCCGCTTGTAACGCCCTTTCACAAGTGCCGCGAGAATCGGACCAGTGTAGATCGTCACATAGTCCCGGCGGCTGTAGGTGTCGCCGTTCAACAAGAGCGAGGTCTGATCCACGCCATCGATGATCCGGTCGCGTGGGATTGCGTCGAGCGCGCCACCCAGGCGGGCAAAGGTGGTGAAGAGATCGGTGATGTGGATGATGTCACCGACCACCTGACTGGGCTCGATAACGCCGGGCCAGCGCGCCATAGCGGGCACGCGGACACCGCCCTCGGTGTAGTCGCCCTTGCCGCCGGCATAGAGGGTCTCGACGAACCCCGGCGGGCCGTTGTGCACCATTGGACCGTTGTCGGCCATCAGCACAACGAGCGTGTTGTCCTCGACGCCCAGTTCCTCCAGGAGCGTGTCGAGCTCGGCCACACGATCATCCAGCCGAACGAGCGCTTCCTGAATGAAGCCGCCCGATGCCGTGACCCGGTCGGGGAAGCCGAGGAACGAGGTGAGCTGCGGCCACCAAGCGACGAAGAACGGCGCGTCGGCCTCGGCCTGCCGACGGATGAAGTCGAACGCGGCGTCCTGAAACTGATCCTCCAGTGCCATGTAGCCGCCATGGTCGAAAGGCGGTGTGCCGAACTCGCGGACTGGGCCGCCCTTCGTGCCCTCGAGCGCCCAAACGTAGCCCGTCGGGCGCCAGCTTGGGTCGATGTCGTAGGGGTCTTCGCCAAACATTTCGGGAAACAGCGTCCCGGCGCTCAGCGCCGCCAGTTGCCCCTGCGGAACGTAGAGGCTCGGCACCTGATTGTAGGGTGTCCAGATCGCCTCATCGAAACCCTGGTTCGACAAGTAGGACGACTCGACGTCGCCGAGATGCGACTTGCCAAAAAAGCCGGTGGCGTAGCCCGCTTCGCTGAGCACCTCGGCGACGGTGACTTCGTCGGCGGCAAGGCCGCCATACTCATAGGGGAAGCCTACGTTGTACATGCCGTTGCGGACGGCGTGCCGCCCGGTCATGGCCGCCGCCCGGCTCGGCGTGCAGGACGGCTCCGTGTACATCCGCATGAAATTGATGCCTTCAGCGGCGAACTGGTTGATCGCCGGCGTCTCGAACCCGCGGATCTTCTGCAGTTCCGGAATGCCGAGTTCGCCCAGGGGCGTATCGTCCCACATCACATGGATGATGTTCGGCGGCCGGCCATGAAGCTCGCGGAGCTCGGCGAGACGCGTATCGAGATCCTCGTCCTCGACTTCCCACATGTCTCCGTGGATCACCTCGAGGACGTAGTACTCGGCGTCGTGGATGATGCGGTCTGCGTCCTCTGCTGCGGCCAAGCTGGCAAACGTTGCCACCGGCACCACGATGGCGAGCTTTCTGAGCATGAGCAGCTCCAGATCTAGTGTTCGGATCGTTCTTTGGGTTCTCAGCGTTCCACCGCGGATCGCTTGACGAGAAACGCCTCGACGGCGGCCTCGGTCTCCGGGCGCAGGTTCTCGATGCCCTCATAGGGGCGCCCCGTAGCCGGCGGCGTGTCCGGGTAGAGCTCCTTGCGCGCCTTGTGGCGACCGAGGATGCGGACGAACTCCTGGCCGCCCCAGGCGCCGACCTCGGTGCTGACCGGGTACTTCTCGTGCGTGTCGCGGAACACGTCGAAGAAGTCGGCTAGGATCGCGCTCTGCCCTGGGCCTGGCAGGTTGAGCTTCAGCTTGTCCTTCACGAGCGCGCGGGGCGTGGCGACGGAGTAGACGATGATACTGTCCCGCCGCCCTTTGCTTTCGTCGGCAAAGAGGATCGAGGCCGACTGGTCGACGCCATCGACGAGCCTGTCGCGAGGAACGTGATCCAGAGCGCCTGCGAACCGGGCGAGCGTCGTGTAGAGATCGGAGACGTGGATGATGCTGTTTAGCATCGCGTCCTCGCCGATCATGCCCGGCCAGCGGATGAACGCGTCGACGCGAATGCCGCCTTCCGTGGTGTCGCCCTTGCCGCCGCGAAAGATCATCGGCGTGAAGCCGGACTGCGGCGAATACTTGGTGAAGTGACCATTGTCGCCCATCAGCACGACGATGGTGTTCTCGGCGATTCCCAGTGTTTCCATTTCGGCGAACAACTCACCGAACCAGGCATCGAGTTGCTGCATCTTGTCGGCATAGAGCCCGCCATTGGGACTCTCCGGGCCGTCGCGGCCGGCCCTGGTGTTGTCCAAGGGAAGCAGCGGCCAGTACTGGAGGAAGAAGGGCTCCTCGCGCGCGGCGAGCTCGCGCAGGCTCTCCAGGGTCTGGTCCTGGAAGGTCTGGTTCATCTCGTCGTACTTCGCGGCCGTCCACCGCTCGCCGGGTGCCATGCGCACTTCGCGCACGGGGCCACCCGCCCTCCCCTCGATCACCGTGACCATGGCCGAGGCATCGGGGCGAAACAGGTCGTCGAGCGTGTACTCCGGGTCGAAATCACTGATCCCGACCGCGACCTGTTCCCTGATCGCGTCATCGTGGAAGATGGTCAGCTGACCCTGCTGATGGACCGGCATCGCGGTGAAGTCGAAGCCCTGGTTCATCGCCCAACTCTCGGCGATATCGCCCATATGCCACTTGCCGATATGGACCGTGTTGTACCCGCCCTCCTTGAGGACTTCGGCGAGCGTTACCTCGTCGCCGGGCAGGCCGAAGCCAGCGATGTCGACCGCGGTGTCGCCCATACCCATGCGCACCGGGAGCCGCCCGGTCATCTGCGCCACGCGGGTCGGTGTGCACGACGGCTCGGTGTACATCCGAACCATCCGCATCGCTTCGTCGGAGAAGGCGTTGATGTTGGGCGTGGCGTAACCCCGAACTGCATTGAGCTCTGGGATGCCCATGTCGCCGAAGCCCATGTCGTCGACGAGGATGTTGATGATGTTGGGTGGCTTGCCGCCGTTGCGTTCGCGGAATGCGTCGAGCGCCTCTTCCACCGCAACGTCGTCCTCGGCCCAAGCATCGGCGTGCTGCGCCTCGAGGATGTAGTACTCGGCGTCGTGGATGATCGGCACGTTTTGCGCGGCAGCAGCTGCGCTGATCATCACAATCGCGGTGGCCACCGCGGCCCGGTCAAGCATCTCCAACTCCAGTGTCTCGGCGAGTCTTGGGCTGGCCAGTGCGGGCAGCCGTCTTTGTCTCTGCGGGCACGCTGACGCGGTTGATGTCGGTTTGAGGAAAGAACTCGGCCCAGACGTGCCAAAACAGGCCTGCTTTGAGCGCCTCGGAGCGAGCCAACTTGCCGCGGTCACTATCGCCCCAGAAGTCGATACGGGTCACGGGCTCGCCGGTGTCGTTCCACCAAACGCCCAAGCTTTCGAAGGGCTGGCTCCACGCGACGACGACCGGTCGGCCGCCTACGTTGGCATTGATCGGACCGTCATGCTCGATGACGAAGTCGTCGGTCCAGCACGTCGCGTCGTCGCCGACATCGACGCCCCAGACGTAGGTCTTGTTGGGCAGCCGCGGGTCGTGCCGGGTCATGTTGTCCATGACCGGGCGAGCCTCCTGGTGCTGCTTGGCGATACCGGCGGAGAACACCGTTTCCGTAACCAGATCGAACAGCCGGAGAAGCACGTTCGACGAAGGCTTGTTCAAGAAGACCCGTCCGTTCGGATAGGCCTTGGCGAAGCCACGGAACGTCATGCGGAAGGTCGGCCACGGCTCCATCGCCTGGCCTGTGCCGTCCGTTCGCTCGGTCCGACCGTAGATCTGCTGGATCGGATCGCCCGTCCGGTTGTCGCGCAGGATCAGGTTGTTGCCGTGTTGCGCAAGGACCTCGAGCGCGCAGGCTTGGCCGTCGACCACGGGCTTGT
Source organism: Pseudomonadota bacterium (assembly GCA_039818825.1). GTDB lineage: Bacteria > Pseudomonadota > Alphaproteobacteria > Geminicoccales > Geminicoccaceae > JBCBTD01. The sequence continues at coordinate 25,919 of JBCBTD010000029.1, read as the reverse complement.
AGCCGATGCCGAGATTGGCCATGGCGCAGTAGGTCATGACCACGTTCTCGCCGGCTAGGCCTTCGTCGTTGCCGGCCAGGTGAGGTCGCATGAGCTGTGCGTCCGGATGCGCGCGAGCGACACCGTCCTTCTCGATCGCGATGACACGAGAATGCGGGTTCACGAACTCAGCGGCCTCTGCGACGCTGTAATAGCGGGCGCTCTTCTGTTGGTTCCTTAGGCCGACATGAACCCAGACCCATGGAAAGGCGAGCAGCACGACGATGACAACGAGCGCCGGCCAAAACGCCCAGGCCGGCCCAGCGCCGAAGCCGAGATGCGCGGCCACCATGATCGCGAGCGCCACGCCGCCCAAGGCCAACAGTCGACTCTCATGGCGAATGAAGCGGACCATGTTCTGCCGCTTCACCTTCAAGATCATCTGCGTCACGTCGCCGAGATCGCGGAAATACAGAAAGCCAATGGCAGCCGAGACAATGAGGCCCAGCCAGAACAGTCCCTCAACCCACATCTGTGTCGCGTCCTCCCGACCAACGGGCCCTTGTGCTGACGGCGGTCGCCGCATTGTCGGACAGTCTAGCTTCCGTCGGCAGGACGCGTGATCGAGAAACCGCAAACCGGTGGCACGAAGAACGAACGGGGGCACGTCGGCTGCATGGAACGTTTGGCGTTCAGCTTCAACGACGTCGACAGCATGTGCATGAGCGTCCGCGACTGGAGCCTCGACTTTCAACCACTGGCGGCTCCCGAGGGCAACTGCGCTGGAGACGTCGTGCAACTCTTCTCGCCAGTGGGCGTGATCACGCAGGCGCGCTTTCATCTGCCACTCTACCAAGCGGGTTCACCACCGCGGGGCTGTGTCACGTTCGTCGTTTTCGGGCCAGGCATGCGCGTGTTGTGGTGGCGCGGGCGGGACGTCGACGCCGATTCGGTGCTGGCCTTTCCGATCGACGGCGAACTGGCGAGTATCTCCGGGCCGGACTTTGCGGTTTTCACGCTGTCTGTCCATGAGCAGGACTTGTGGGAACTCGCGGACGCACTGGAAGTCGATGTCGCAAACTCGAACGTAAGGCCGGAAGTGTTTCGCGCGCCCGTTGATGTCCTTGCCGACGTGCGCCGACGGCTCGCACGCGCGGTCGACGGTCGCTTCGGTACCATCGATGGCGTGCTACGCCATTGCGCGAAGCTGCTCGCGCCCTACTGGCTCGGCGGGCGGCGGGCTCACCAATGGCGCCCTGCGCTCGCACTACGGCGTCACGCCATCCGCGCCAGTCTCGAGCTACTGGAGGCGGGCGAACTGGAGACCATACGCCCTGCTGATCTAACCAGACATGCGGGGGTGAGCGAACGAACGCTCGAATACGCATTCCGCGAGCGCTATCGGCTGACGCCCGCTGCATTCGTCAAAGCGATCCGGCTAGCGCGGGTGCGGCAGGAGTTGCGTAACGCGGACCCGGTCGACGGGCGCGTCGGCGAGGCGATGGCCGCGAACGGCTTCTACCACGTTGGCCAGTTCGCCAGAGACTATCGGCGTCTTTTCGGAGAGCTGCCGTCCACCACTCTGGCCCGATGACCGCTCTCTCGCGGCACTCGTCGCCGGACGAACGTCCGCCTGCCGGATACTCTCGGTCGCACGGACTCAACGTCTCGACGTCGCCTTCTGGCGCGTATGGGGCATAGCCGCCGGACGGGCTTGGGGCCGCTTCGGGTCAGCGTTGCTCCTGCGGCAGGAGTCAGGCCCCCGGGGCTAAAATCGCTGGTTGGTCATGTGTGAGCTCATGGGCGGGCCAGCGGGACATCGACTGCACGCGGCTGCACCATGCTCGGCTTCGCCCTCTTCGTCACTGCAAGCATCACGCCGAAGACGAAACCGTGCATAGGGCGTAAACCTCGCTTGCCGCTGCCGATGAAGGTCGAGCAGCGGTGCTGTCTACTGGTTCACCGGCTTCCGCGGCCGGCCGCCCTTCGCCTCGTTGGCGCGAGCCGCAGCCGCCTTGGCTGCGGATGTTGCCCGTCCGGCGCGGCAACAGGTCCATGTCGATCAGGAGCTTCACGTCGGCAGTACGATCCCCCGCTCCTCCGCGCGCCAAGTGGCTTAGCGAAGGGCCTGAGCGATGTCCTCGCGCTCGAGGTACGGGTAATCGGCGAGGAGTTCCTCGACCGAGCGACCAGTACGGATCTGCCCGACGATCATGGCCACGGTGACGCGAGTGCCGCGGACGCAGGGGCGGCCGCTAGCCGATCAGGCGGCCCTTGTTCCACGGCACATGCGCTGGAGAGGGCGACGGGCGAGTGATCGTTTCGGTCATGGTCGTCGTCATCCTCGGGCTCCTTTCCGTTGAGCCCCGATCAGTCTACCTCGCTTTGGCTTTACGCTCGCCGGGCCCACGCCATTGATCGGCAACAGGTTCGGGCGAAGGCTCGCCACGAGCGGACGAAGGACGAGCCCGGCTTTCTGGGCGCTGTGCGACCCAAAGCGGTCGTAGCGCCGTGGCACGGCCGCGGACGCTCGTCGCCAAATCACGGATGCCGGGGGAATCGGTGCTGATGGTGGTGGCGCCTAGACCTCGAGGAACTTGCCGGGGAGGAGCGCTGGTCACGTTGCCTACCCATCGCTGGGAGAGCCTTGGACCGCTGTTTGCTGGCGCGCTTCTCCAGCCATCTCGACAACCGAACGTTATGTTATAATGTAGCAACAGAAGTCACGCCCATAGAGGACATCGCGCCATGAACAGCGTGCCTGTGACCGTGCTGACTGGCTATCTCGGCGCCGGCAAAACCACGCTCCTCAACCGCATCCTGACGGAGCCGCATGGCAAACGCTTTGCGGTCATCGTCAACGAGTTCGGAGAGGTGGGCATCGACAACGACCTCGTCGTGGACGCCGACGAGGAGGTGTTCGAGATGAACAACGGCTGCATCTGCTGCACCGTGCGCGGCGATCTCATCCGCATCCTGGGCGGGCTCATGCAGCGAAAGGACCGCTTCGACGGCATTCTCGTCGAGACGACCGGCCTCGCGGACCCGGCGCCGGTGGCCCAGACCTTCTTCGTCGACGACGATGTTGCCGAGCGCACGCACCTTGATGCCATCGTCACGGTGGTCGACGCCAAGTTCTTGGAGGCGAGGCTGGAGGACAGTCCGGAGGCGGCTGAGCAGGTGGCGTTCGCCGACGTCCTGCTGCTGAACAAGGTCGATCTCGTCGAGCCCGTCGACCTCCGGCGTCTGGAGACGCGCATTCGGGCGATCAATCCCTACGCCCGGATTCTCCATACCCAGCGGTGTGACGTACCGCTCGACAACGTGTTGGGGCTCGAGGCTTTCGATCTGAAGAGGGTGCTCGAGATCGAGCCCGACTTCCTGGAGGACCACGACCACGAGCATGACGATGCGGTGACGAGCGTTTCGGTAACGGCGAACCGGCCGCTCGAGCCCGAGCGTTTCATGGCGTGGTTCCAGCGCCTCCTCGCCGAGCGTGGCCAGGACATCCTCCGCTCGAAGGGTATTCTCGACTTCCGCGGCGAGCCGGAACGTTTCGTGGTGCAGGGCGTGCACATGCTCATGGAGGGCAACCTCATGGGCGAATGGCCCAAGGGCGAGGCGCGACGGTCGCGGCTGGTCTTCATCGGCCGCGACCTCGACGAGGCTTCGTTGCGGGCGGGCTTTGCCGATTGTGTGGCGGCGTGATCGTCTCCGATCTCCCACCTCTGCCGACCGAGGCGCCGCTGGCCCTTCGCCGTGGGCTGCGTTTTGACTTCGGCGCCCATATCGTTGCCGTACGTACCAACGGCGATCGCTCGCGCGTGGTCGCTACCCTCGGCGACGGCACAGCCCGTCTATGGATCCCCGAGTCCGTGCCCGATCCGTTCTCGGTCGACCTCCATGCTGGCACGTGCCTGGCGTTGGCCCCGGACGTCGACGGCGCCGGGTTCCTTTCCGGCGGTGACGACGGACGCCTCGTGCGGCTCGCGCCCGACGGTACGACGGAGGTTCTCGATGACGTGCCGCGAGGCTGGTTCACGCACATCGCCGCGTCCCCACGCTCGGGCCTGCGCGCAGCAGCAGCGGGACGGATCGTCCGAGTGCGCGAAGTGGGTGGCGAGCGGCTGCACGAGCTCGAGCATCCGAGCAGCGTGGGTGGGCTGACTTTCGATGCGTCAGGCAAGCGGCTTGCGGTCGCCCACTACGGCGGCGCCACGCTCTGGGAGTGGCGCAAGGGTCGCTTCCGGGCGTCGCGCTACCCCTGGCAGGGCTCGCACACGGCGATCACGTGGAGCCCGTGTGGCAAGTACATCGTCACGACCATGCAGGAGAACGCTCTCCACGGCTGGCGTGTGCGCGACAAGCTGCAGCTGCGGATGTCGGGCTATCCCGGCAAAATCCGCAGCCTCGACTGGAGCGCGGAGGGCCTCTTTCTGGTGACGGCAGGTGCACGGCGGGCGGTCGTTTGGTCCTTCGCCGGCAAGGATGGCCCGATGGATCGCAGGCCTACCGAGATCGGCGACGGCGACGACCGGCTCGTGCGACGTGTCGCGTGCCATCCTCGTGGTCCCTGGGTTGCCGTAGGCCACGCCGACGGGCGCGTGCAGTTCTGCCACCTTGACGAAACGGTGCCCAGCATTCTGGCCAAAGAAGGCGGAGAGCTGCCGATCACGGCGCTCGGGTTCAATAGCGACGGCAGGTTCCTGGCGATCGGCGACGAGGCCGGCGACCTGGTTTGGGTCAGCATCGACCCGACGTTGTTGGCTGATGTGGGCTGAGCGCGAGGCGTTCTTGCCCCTCCCGCCTTACCCCTCCTGCAGCGAGCACCGAAGCGGCAACAACTCGCCTGCGGCGACGGGGCACGGCCGACGTCCGGCGTCGACCTGGCCGCCATGGAAGGACTGCATGGCGTTCCTTCCCGGGCCCACGCCTACGAGCCGGGACCCGGCAAGCAGCGATTGCATTGAGGAGCCGTGCGCGTCTTCGGCGCAGGGCGATGCTCCTGGGTCGAGGCAACCACGGCACCAGCGATCACCAGGGGTGCCGCCATGAGGAAGGCGGAGGCGGGCACCTCGGCGAAGAGAAGGAAGCCGGCGCTCGTGGCCCAGAGGATGGTGAGGTACTCGAAGGGGGCCAAGACCGAGGCCTCGGCGTAGCGGAACGAAAGGGTCATGGCGATGTGGGCGGCACCGCCGAGCAGGCCCGAGAGAACGAGAAGAACGAGCGTCGTGCCGTCCACAGGCAACCAGCCGAACGGCCAGGTCGCAAGGCCCGCGATCGCCGAGAAGAGCGCGAAGTAGAAGGCGATAGCGCCCGGGTTCTCGGAGACGGCGAGCGCGCGGAGCTGGATGAGGGCGCCCGCCGTGAGCGCCGCTGTGGCGACGCCAAGAGCGATGCCGATGAGGTGGGCCTCTCCGGCACCGAAGCGCGGCACGGTGAGGGCAGCGACGCCCGCGAGCCCCAGGACCACACCGAGCCAGCTGCGCGGCCCTGCCCGCTCGCCCAGCAGCGTTGCGGCAAGGGCCACCACCATCACCGGCGAGAGATAGGCGAGCATGGTCGCTTCCGCGATCGGCAGAAAGCGCAGCGACGCGAACGAGGTGAACATCGCCGCCCCGCCGAGCACGCAGCGGCGGAGATGGCCCCACGGGCGGCGGGTGGCGAGGCCGGCCGGGAACTCGGCGCGCCACCAAAGAAAGAGCACGAGCGGCACCACGGCCACAGCCGAGCGAAAGAAGACGACCTGCCCGAGCGCGGCCCCGTCGCCGATCGCCTTGATGCTGGCTATCATCAAGGTGAAGAGCAGGCCCGAAAGGATGCGGAGCCCGATACCCCAGGTTTCTTGTCTCATCAGGGCGCCTCGCGTCCGGCCCCGATCCGATCGCGCAGGGTGTCACCCGCGAGATTGAAGGCTAGCGTCGCCACCACGATCGGGATGCCCGGCAACAGCGCATAGTAGGGCGCCGACAGGATGTAGGTCCGTCCCTCGAGGAGGATCGTGCCCCATTCGGGATGGGGTGGCTGCGCACCGAAGCCGAGAAAGCCCAAGCTCGCAATCGCCATGATCGAGCGGGCGAGATGAGAAGTCATCATGACGACGGTGGCCGGAAGAACCGGTGGCAAGAGATGATCGATGGCGATCCGCCACGAGCGCACGCCACTGAGCCGGGCGAGTGCCACGTGTTCGCTCGCGGCCGTCGCAAGCGTGACCCCGCGAACGACCCGCGCATAGCGCATCCAACCGACCACGCCGAGTGCGAGGAGGATCTCCAGACCCCCGCCGCCGAGAATACCGGCGACGGCGAGCGCTGCAACGAGCTCCGGAAAGGCGAAGAAGGTGTCGGTCGTTCGCATCACCACGGCATCGACGAGCCGCCCGCCGGCCCCGGCAAGCAGGCCTAGGGCGACGCCGACCACAGCGGAGACCGCGACGACGAGGAGTGCCAGACCCACAGACAGGCGCGCGCCCGCGAGCACGCGTGAGAAGATGTCTCGCCCGAGGTGGTCCGTACCCATGAGGTGCGCCGGGCTGGGAGCCAGAAGCCGCAGCGACGGATTGGGGCTCAGCGGGTCGTAGGGCGCGAGCATGGGCCCAAAGGCCGCCATGAGCAGCACGATTGCTACGACGACGAACGCGACGAGCCTGAGAGGGTCGGTCTCTTGGAGGGCGCGCAAAGGGTTCATGCCGCACCGCCACGCGTGCGCGGATCAAGCCAGAAGGTCAGGAGATCGACGATCAGGTTGATCACGACAAAGAGCACAGCACTGGCGAGCACGATCGCCTGGATGACCGGGTAGTCGCGGCCGTCGACCGCTTCGACGAAGAGCAGACCGATCCCGTGCCAGCCGAAGACGTATTCCACGGCGACGGCGCCTTCGAGCACGAAGGCGATTTCAAGGGCGAAGACGGTGATGACAGGTAGGAGCGCGTTGCGGAGGGCATGCAGCCCGATCACCCGGCGTTCCGAGAGGCCGCGGCCCCGCGCGGCGGCGATGTGGCTGGCCGCGAGCGCGTCGATGGTCGCTGAGCGCAGAAGTCGGGCTGTGGTGACGGTGATGCCCGTGCCGAGCGTCAGAGCCGGTAGGACGAGATGGTCGAGATCGCCGCGGCCGAAGGCAGGAAGCCAACCCAAGGTTACGGCGAACACAAAGATGAGCAGGATGCCGAGCCAGAAGTTGGGCATGGCAGAGCCAAGGGTCGCAAGGCCGACGCAAAGGCTGTCGAACCAGGTTCCCCGCCAGAGACCCGCCATCAGCCCCAAGGGGACTGAAAGAACAGCGGCGACAGCGATCGCCGCTACCGCGAGCTCGAGGGTTCGTCCGAAGCGCTCCGCAAGCAGGCCCGCGACGGCGCGATCCTCGACGAGCGACCGGCCGAGATCGAGGCGAACCAGATCGGAGGCCCAAGCGGCGTAGCGGACAAGCAGTGGCTGGTCGGCCCCGATCTCGGCGCGGATGCGATCGAGACTAGCCTCGTCGAGGGCCAGTTCGGTCCCGTGCCGCGCCTGGGCGATCGCCATGATCGCATCGCCCGGGGCCAGCTGCAGAAGCAAAAAAGTCAAGAAGCTGGCGCCGATGATCACGAACAGGGCGCCCACCACCCGCCGTAGCAGAAAGGCGATCATCCGCTGATCTCGAGCGGTTGCGCGACGCTGCGTGCGCAAGCCTCCAGGACGGCGCGGCGGCGCGCATCGCTGGCCACGAGAGCACGGCCGGCGGTCGATGTCGGTGAAGCGAGGAAGCGCTCGGTTGCGGCATCCTCCACGATACGGCCGGCGTCGACCACGAGCACCCGGGTGGCAAGGCGACGTACCAGCCGCAGATCATGGCTGATCAGCAGCACCGTCGGACGCGCCTCGTGGATGGTGGCAACGAGTAGCTTTGCGACGTCGAGGGCGACGACCGCGTCTAGTGCGCTGAGCGGCTCGTCGAGGAAGAGTAGCGACGGATGCGGTGCCAGAGCGCGGGCGATGCACGCCCTTTGCGCTTGGCCCAGCGAAACCGCGGCGGGCCGACGCTCGAGCACGTCACTGGCGAGGCCCATATGTCGGGCAACATCGTCGACGCGTTGGCGCCGGTGCACCTGACCCATGCCACGCGCCAGGAGCGGCTCCTCGATCGTGTGCCGGAGGGAGCGGTGTGGGTTCAACGCGCCCAAAGGGTTCTGGAACACAGCCTCGGCAGCGGCTCGCAATCGGCGGTGGGTTCGATCGAGGGAGTGCCGGATCGGCTCGCCGCGAAACGCCATGGATCCGTTCGTGAACGGGACGAGGCCCAAGATGGCCTTCAGCAGGGTCGACTTGCCGCTGCCCGAAGGGCCGACGACGGCGACGATCTCACCCGCCCGAACTTGAAGCGAAGTCTCGGCGATGAGTGTCGTTCGCCGGCCGAAGGCTGCGGCAACGTCAACCTGAAGCCTCTCGAGAACGAGCAAGGGGGGACTGTGTGTCACGTCACCAGACCGCACTCTCGACGAGCGAGCGGGCATAGGTCGTTTTGGCCCCGCCGATCACGTCGGCCATCGTGCCGGTCTCGATCATCGCGCCGTCTTTCAGCACGAGCAGACGGTCGCAGACCGTCGCCGCCAACGCCAAATCGTGCGTGACGAGGATGGTCGCCGTACCCCGCGTTCGGGCGAGCCGGGTGATGTCGGCGACGAGGCGATCGGCCACCGGTGCATCAAGGGCGGCCGTCGGCTCGTCGAGGACGAGCAAGTCTGGGGCGGGTGCGGTCGCCAGTGCGAACAGTGCCCGCTGCAGCATGCCCCGGCTCCAGGCGTGGGGATAGGTGCGGCCAACGGCGAAGCTGCGCGGCACGCCGAACGCTTCGAGGCGGGCCAACGTGACCTCTAGCGCAGGCCCGGCCGCCAATTCGGCGGCCGCCACGATTGGCCCCGCATGAGTAGTGACGAAGGCCCGGATCTGGGCGCTCACGGGAAAGAGCGGGTCGAAGGCGCCGATCGGGTCCTGAGGCACGAGCGCGATCCGACGCCCCCGGAGCCCTCGGACATCAGCTGAACGCGCATTCACGAGGTCGATGCCTGCAAACCCGATGCGCCCGCCGGTGATCTTGAGCGGCGCCTCGACACGAAGGAGACAGCGGGCAAAGGTGGTCTTCCCAGATCCCGATTCACCGACGACGCCCAGCACCTCGCCACGCTCGGTCTGCACCGAGATCGAATTGAGAACAGGCGCGGTCCGGTGGCGCGCCTCGACGCGGAGGCCCTCCACGTCGAGCACGCACGCACCGCCCCGAGGACCGAACGCGGACATCTCACCGATCAACGTGAAGCGCGTTGTTGACGAGGTAGAAGTCGACGGGATGCTGCGTGAAGTCCTGCACACCCTCGTGCCACACGGCGACACGGTTCTTGTAGAAGGCGATGATCACCGGCAGTTCCTCGGCGACGATCGCCTGCATGCGGTCGAAGATCGCTCGCCTGTCGTCGTCATCGAACGTGGCGATGCCTTCCTTCAGCAGAGCGTCGAACTCAGCATTGGACCAACCGCTCCAGTTCTCGACAGCTCCCGTGCGGAAGGACGCGTTGGGAAAGTAGCCCGGGTTACCCGTCGGCGCAGCGTTGGTGGAGAACATCAGCATGTCTGCATCGCCGCGGCGAAAGTCGTCGACGGCAACGGTCCAATCGCGGAGCACGCGTAGCTCGGTCGAAATGCCAGCTGCTTCGAGGTGCGCCATGAACAACTCTGCTGCCGGCTGCATTGACGGCCGACCGAGATAGGAGCGGACGGACAGGTGGAACGGCTCGCCATCGTGGTCGAGGCGTCCGTCGCCGTCGGTGTCGGTGATCCCGGCCTCCGCAAAGAGATCGAGTGCGGCGGCCGTATCGTAGGCGGTCGGGGTGATCGCCTGATTGGCCCAGGGCATGTCGGGCGGGAAGATGCCGGCGCCGGGTGTGCCACCGAGATCGTTCAGAACCGAGGCGATGATCTCATCGCGGGGCAAGAGATGGTCGATGGCGCGGCGGACACGCGGATCGGCGAGCGGCCCTTCGTTGACTTGCATGTGAAAGTACATCACGCGGCTCGTCGGTACCGCGCCGATCGTCAGGTCATCGCGACGGGCCACCCGCGGAATGTCGCTGTCGGGGAAGTTGGCGGCGATGTCGATATCGCCTGCCTCGAGGGCCAGCATCACCGTTGCCGGGTCGTTGATGGCCATGAGCTCGATCGACGATGCCGTGGCTGCCCCGCCCCAGTAGTCGTCGAAGCGCTCCACCCGGGCGCGCTCGCCCGGCACCACCTCGACGAGGCGGAATGGCCCCGTGCCGACGGCCATCTCGCCGGGCGCGGCGGGCGAGAGGATGGATAGGCCCGGGTCGACGAGGTCATTGAGGAAAGCTGCGTTCGTTGCCCGGGTCTCGATGCGCACTCGATGTGAATCGACGACGGTTACGTCCTCGATGCCGACGAGTGAGGCGATGCGCTCGTTGTAGACCGGGCTCTCGGGGTCAATCACCCGCGTGATCGAGAAGCGGACGGCCTCGGCGTCCAGTGGCGTGCCATCGTGGAAAACCACATCGTCGCGCAGCGCGATCTCCCAGCTCGTAGGTGTGACGGCTTCGGCGCCGACAGCGAGCCGGGGCGCAATCTGGCCTTCCAGATCGAGCCAGAAGAGGGTCTCCGTGACACCCGAACCGCTGGTTTGCCAGCCGGTCCAGCCGACCGCCGGGTCGGGGTTCGGCGTGTTGAAGCCAAACGGCAGGGCAATGCGGACGTCAGAGTCTTCGTCTGCTGCGAGCGCTGCGTCGGGCGAAAGCGCGACCAGTGCAGCGGAGAGCAGCAGGGCGCGGGCCCAACAGCTGAACACAGCCAAACCCAGCAAGGGACGAGAGGTGGTCGAAATGGCCATGGCTGGCGACCTCATTGTTTTCTCAGGTGAACGAAAAAGGGTGCGCGCAATCCCATGCGCGGAAGCCGGCCGTCGATTTTCGTGGCGTGTCATGCACATCCCGGCGGCACCCTCCGAAAGGCGTCGCCGCGGCGGACATCCGCTCCCAAGGCAGGTCCCGGCCATGGGATGGGCGACCTCGGCGGCAGGTCTCCTGGCTCGTGGATCGTCACCCGTTCCGTGCCTTCCCAGGCCGAGGCCCAGTGGCGTCCCACGGAAGGACTACCCACTCACAGTTGCGGGCACAGCTGCCGACTGAGGCCAGAAGGCCCGCACGGCATTCCCTTTTCACCCCTCACGGGGCACCACCAGTTGCAATGTTATAACGTTACGAGCCGCGTGCAACTGGTGTGGGCTCGTTCTTCGGTACAGAAGCCATCGAGCCGGCACCGTTTTGCTTGCGCCGGGATCATCACCTATCTCCGACCTAGCGTTCGCCACGGCTGCAGGATGCGCCAAGTCTGTAGGTGACGCTTGGTGACGTCCGCGTGGCCAGGTCTTTGGACCGCTCTGGGTCAACTTCGCCTCTTGGGCGCAGCTCGCCAGGAGCAGCGATCCGGTTCGCCGAGGCGGAAGGGCGCTCTCGGCCTAAGGACCAACCCGCTGTCGCGGGAGGGGTGCGGCTGGGCCGTCTGGGTCTGAGCGCTCGAACAACCGTTACGGGCGCTTCCCGGTCATCCCTGTTTTTTGCTTCGAGCGCGAAACCCTTGGTGTGCAGCGCCGTGAGAAATGGGGCCGTTCGTGCAACCCGCAGCATGGAGTCGTCGCAGCCGGTCGGAGGGCAGAGACGAAGCGGACTTCCAAGTTGGCCGGAGTTGGGGCGACGACGTGCGATCGGCACCGCGTCGCGTGTGCGGGCTCTGGAACGAATGGCGGCGGAGACAGGTCGAGGACGACGCTCCGCGCAACATCTCTCAGCGCGGATTGACGTAAGCCCAAGGAGGTCGAAGGATCGTTCATTTGGTGTTTCTCGGGATCGGGCGGCCTCTGGATGGATACGGAAGGCGTGCGCCTCTTCGTGATGGCGGCCGACATGCTGAACATCAGCGCCGCGGGGCGTCGGCTGGGGCTCGCTCCGGCGGTCGCGAGTGCGCGGCTGGCCAAGCTGGAGGGGCAGCTCGGCGCCGACCTGCTGCACCGCTCTACGCGCAAGGTCTCGCTGTCGCTGGCGGGGGAGGAGTTTCTGCCCTTCGCGCGGGAGATGCTTGCGCAGGAGGACGCCGCAAAGGCCGCGCTCGGGCTTGGACGCTCGGAGGTGGCGGGCACGATCCGGTTCGCGGCGCCGAGCAGCTTCGCCCAGCTCTACATCGCGCCGATCATCCCTGACTTCATCGAACGGTATCCGGGCGTCGGCCTTCAGCTCAGGCTGTCGGACACGCAGGTGGACCTGATCGAGGGCGGCTACGATCTGGCGTTGCGGAACGCGTCCATCGAGGACAGCAGCCTTCGCGCCCGCAAGCTGGCCGACGACACGCGGGTGCTCTGCGCGTCTCCCGACTACCTCGCGCGGCATGGAACGCCGGGGCAGCCCGAAGATCTGGCCGATCATCGGGCGCTCGCGTTCCGGGATGCCGCGGCGCGGACGCTTTCAGCGGGACCGGAGCTACCAACCAGCCTGTTCCCGCCGCCGCAACGTGCGACGCGGGTTACCTGCGATGACGGAACCAGCCTCAAGATCGCGACCATGGCCGGGGCCGGCATCTCGATGAACGCGCTGTGGAGCGTGCATGCGGAGCTGAAGGCCGGGTCCCTGCAGCGCGTTCTGCCCGAGTACGAGATCGAAGACCGCTCGGCGCTCTGGCTGGTCTATCCCAAGGCCAATGTCCTGACCGCGAAGGTGCGCGTACTGATCGATTTCCTTCTGGAGAAGATCGGGCGGCCGCCGGTCTGGGAGCGATAGTGGCGGCCTGTCGGCCAGATCGACTATCAGCGAAACACGAAAACTGAAGCCGAGAATGCGCCGATTTCATGGAGGAGCGCGGACGATATCTGTGGCGTCCACTGACCGATCGCAGGAGGCCTGTCATGCCGCGCACCGCTTCCGTGAACTACCACGTCCACCGTCCCGAGCGCCAAGCCTTCCACATCGATGCCGGCGGCGTGGTCGGCAGAATGATCTCGCCCGAACTCGTCGCCACCGAGGTCCGCGTCTCGGACGCTCGGGGCGACGACGCCGCGGTCCGCTTCGCCGACGACGGCTTGGCCTTCTTCGAGACGCCCACTTCGGTCGCGTCCTTCGCCGCGGCGGACGGCTGGCAGGCCGCCTATGACGCGGAGCTGACCGACCTGCTCACGCGGGAGCTCGGGGCCCGCGAGGTGGTCGTCTTCGACCACACCGTGCGCGTCGACGACCCCGCGTCCGACCGCAAGCCGGCGCGCAACGTTCACAGCGACTACAGTCCGGAGGGCGCCGAAAAGCGGCTCGTCGACATCCTGGGCGAGGCCCGGGCCGCTGAGTGGCGGGGGGGCCGCTACGGCTTCATCAACGTCTGGCGCCCCGTCGAGGCGCCGATCAACAGCGCGCCCTTGGGCTTCGTGCGCCCTTCGAGCGTGTCGCTGGACGACTGGATCCTGATCGACCTGATCTATCCCGACCGGCGAGGTCACATCATGGGGCTGGCGGCGAACCCGAAGCACGACTGGATCTATCGTTCGACCATGACCCCCGACGAGACCGCCGTTTTCAGCATCTACGACAACCGCGGCCTGCCCTCGATCGCCCACAGCGCGCTCGACATGGTCGAGGATCTGAGCGTCACGACGATCCGCAAGAGCGTCGAGAGCCGCACGCTGGTGCGCTACTGACCGAGACGATCAGCCATGCTGGACCAAACGTCGTCCGATGCGTTCCCGCTCATCAACAAGGCCTACAACGCCGTCTTCCGTCCTGATCGCCTCAGTATCGGCCTCGTCGTTCCGTTGGAGGCCTACGCCGTCGGCGCCCGGCCCTCCATGGCGCACCATATGAAGATGGCACAGCTCGCCGACGGGCTGGACTTTTCAGCTCTCTGGCTGCGCGACGTGCCGTTCAACGTGCCGTCCTTCGGCGATCCCGGGCAGATGTTCGACCCGTTCGTCTATCTGGGGACTCTGGCGGCGACGACCGAGCGCATCGCGCTCGGCGCAGCCAGCATCGTCCTGCCGTTGCGCCATCCGGCCGATGTCGCGAAGGCGGCTGCGACGGCTGACGTGCTGTCGGGTGGGCGCCTTCTGCTGGGCGTCGCCTCGGGCGACCGGCCGGACGAGTACCCGGCGATGAACATGAACTACGATGACCGCGGCGCGCGGTTCCGCGACAGCATCGCCTACATGCGTGCCGTCGCCGAGGATCATCCGCGCCACGCGGGCGGCTACGGCGAGCTGTCCGGCGCCATCGACATGCTGCCCAAACCGACCGGGCCGCGCCTGCCGCTGCTGGTGACCGGCGGCAGCCGACAATCCCCCGACTGGGTGGCGCGGCGCGGCGATGGATGGATCACCTACCCGCGCGCCGCTGCCGCCCAGGGCCAGGTCGTCGCCGACTATCGCCGGCGAACCACCGAGGCGGGGGAGCCGCCCAAGCCGGTCATGCAGTCGCTCTACGTCGACCTGCTGGCTGACGACGAGGCCGAGCCGAACCCCATCCACCTCGGCTTCCGCTCCGGCACCGCCTTCCTTCGGCGATATCTGCGCGAGGTCGAGGCGCTGGGGATCAACCACGTGGCGCTCAACCTGCGCTTCAACAGGGCGCCCATCGACGCCACGCTGCGACGGCTCGCCGACGAGCTGCTGCCCGACTTTTCCTGACGCGAGGAACATACCCGATGGCCAAGACCATTCTCATCACCGGATCGACCGACGGAATCGGCCTGCTCACCGCCAAAAAGCTGGCTGCAGCCGGTCACTCAGTCCTGCTGCACGGACGCAACCAGTCGAAGCTGAGCGCCGCAGCGGAGGAGGTCGGCGGCGCCGTACGGACCTATGACGCCGATCTCTCCAATCTCGCAGCCGTAGAAGCTCTGGCCGAAGCGATACGTGCCGATCATGACCGCCTCGACGTGCTGATCAACAACGCGGGCGTCCTGAAAGCCCCGAAGCCCACGTTGGAGAACGGGCTCGACATCCGTTTCGTCGTCAACACCTTCGCGCCTTATCTGCTGACGCGGCGCCTGCTGCCGGTGATGCCGAAGAACGGACGCGTGGTGAACCTGTCGTCGGCGGCGCAGGCGCGTGTCGACCTCGACGCGATGGAGGGGCGCCGGCCGCTCGACGACATGAGCGCCTATGCGCAGAGCAAGCTCGCCATCACCATCTGGACCCGCGAATTGGCCAGGACGCTCAACGACGGCCCGGTCGTGGTGGCCGTGAACCCCGGTTCGCTGCTCGCTTCGAAGATGGTGAAGCAGGGTTTCGGCGTCGCGGGGAACGACCTCGCCATCGGGGCCGACGTCCTCTGCGACGCCGCGCTGGGGGAGCGGTTCGCGACCGCCTCCGGAGCCTACTTCGACAACGACGCCGGTCGTTTCGGCGAGCCTCATGCGGCAGCGCTCGCCCCTGACCACGCGGCTGAGGTCATGCGGATCGTAAGCCGCCTCGCTCAGTAGAGCCGGCAGAGCGGGCTGCTGATTATCTGGGATTTCCGTATTCTGATGCGATTTGCTCTGCCTATCGCTGGAAAAGTCAAATCAATAGACTTCGAGTGTCTGGCCTCGGCGCACCGCAGCGCGCCCGGTGAGGACCTCGCAGAACTCGATGACCGCCTCGTCCAATCCCGTCCGATGCACTGACAAGGACCGCCCCGTGAAATACGAAAACTTCCAGACCTTCACCGTCGACGTCGAAGACGCCATCGCCACGGTCACCTTCGACTTCGGATCGGTGAACGTCCAGGGCCAGGAAATGCTGGCTGACCTCAACAGCCTCGCCATGCGCCTGGAACGGGACCGCGACGTGAAGGTCGTGGTGTTCCAGTCGGCCAATCCGGAGATCTGGGTCTGCCACTACGACACGGAGCTTCTGAAGGACATGTCGACGGAGGCCGTCTCGCGCGACGAGGCGCAGCTCCTCGATCTTCAGTCCGTCTGCGAGCGCATCAGCAAGGTTCCGCAGGCGACCATCGCCAAACTGGAGGGCTTCGCCAGGGGCGGCGGTCACGAGCTGGCTCTGGCACTCGACATGCGCTTCGCCGCGCGCGGCAAGTTCAAGTTCATGCAGATGGAAGTCGGCATGGGCATCCTGCCCTGCGGCGGCGGCGCGTCGCGCATGGCCCGTCAGACCGGCCTCGGCCGCGCGCTGGAGATCATCCTCAGTGCCCGCGATTTCACCGCGGACGAGGCGGCGGCGATGGGCACGATCAACAAGGCGCTCGAGCCCGACGAGATCGGCCCCTACGTCGACGCGCTCGCCAGGCGCATCGCTCGGTTCCCCGCCGAGTCCATCAACGCCTGCAAGCAGATGGTCTACGAATCGATCGACAAACCGATCGATGAGGCGCTGAAAGCAGAGGCCTACTGGTTGTACCAAGCGACCAGCAAAACGCCGGCCGTCAAGCGATTCGCGATCGCCGACGAACAGGGGCTGGAGCACGACATCGAGAACCAGCGCAACTGGGACGACCTGGTGATCGAGGTACAGGACATCGTCGCTTAGCGGACAGACAACGCGAACGGACCTTCAGCACGATTGCGGGTCCGTGAGCGATCACGATTGGCGATACTCCCTGGCGCGGCCGCAGCAGGCTTTGCGGCCGCGCCTTCCAAGAGAACCGGCTTCCAGATGCTGGCCTCGCGTGAGCGGCATGGCGTCGTCAATGCCGCTGCCCGTGGCTCCGAACACCGGCAGATTTGTCGAAGCGACTGGCCCGATCGAACGCCCTGGGCGCCGCAGTCCCATTCGAAGGGCATCAGGTCGCGATACCGGCAGCCGTTCGCCCGGTCCGGCACGCTTTGGGTCTGTTCACCGCGGACGGGCTGGCATCGGCGTTCGACCTCGATGTTCGCACCCCGTCGAATTGGCGGTCGGAACGGCGCGGGCCGCCCTGGGTGTCGGTCGGGTGGACCCCGATGTATCGCCGGGACTCGCTACTTCGCTGGTTGGAGCGGCGGGAGAAGCGCGACCTCGTTCAGTAGGTCCTGCGGCTTGAGATGCGTATGGCGCCGTAGCGTCTTCCAGCCCCTGTGCCACGAAACCAGGGCCACACGTTCGATGCTCAAGCCAATCTCAAAGAGGCGGCTGACGCCTTCGTGGCGAAGGTCGTGAAATCTCAGGTCCTCGATCCCGCACTTGGCGCAAGCACGCTCGACGCAGCGCCCACGCTCTCGGCCTTGAACGGAAAGATGCGGTCGTCGCCACGCGGTCGGGCGTCGACGATCAGGGCCGGATCGATGCCACGCACGGCCAGAAGAGGCACCACCTCGTCGTTGCCCCGCTTTTCCCGCGGATGCTTGCGGTCGCGGATGGCGACGAGCCGTTCCGATAGCTAGAGATCGGCCCACCGCAGGCCGACGATCTCGCTGAGGCGCATGGCGGTGCCGGTCGCGAAACTGACGATGTCGACCATGGGCAGCCGCATGCGCGGATTGCCTTCCCAGTAGTCGTAGAGCTTGCGGAGCTCTTCCGGTTTCGGTCGACGATCGCGCTGCCGGCTCCGCCTAGCGAGGCCGAGATACGCCAAGCCGGCGCGGGCGTCACGAACCGGCTCGTCGCTCACCTCCAACCGCAAAACGGCCTTGGCCATGCGCAGGACTCCGCCCAGGTAGGACAGATCGATGTTGATCGTGACCGGGCCTGCGCCGGTAGCATGACATTCTTTTGGCGTAGTTGACGATGCATTCCGCGGAGAGGCGTCGAACGGGCACCTCCCCTAAACCCGCGTTGAGGACATCCAGAACGCTTTGCTTGTTGCGGCCGGGCGCTCGACCCAGCACATGGAGCTCGCGCGCTTAGCGATCGAGGAGATCCCCGACGGTGCCGGTGGCGACGCGGCCGGCGACGCGGCCCTGGTCCATGTCGAGTTCGACTTGCCGCGCCCAGCGTCGTGCTGCACCCTTGGTCTCGAACGTTCCGGTGGGGGTCGGGATGCCGACTCGGCGGACGGAAACCCACCATTTCTCGCCGCGTTTAGCGATCGCTGCCATTCTCGATTCTGGTGCAGATCGACCGTGAAACAAGGGTTCGTCAAGGTGATCACGGTGTCCCAGCATGAGCTGGCCAGCAATCAAGCCGCTGGAAAAGAAAGAAACATGACGGATCACCTGGATCATCGCTTCTGCGTGGCGCCGATGATGGACTGGACTGACCGGCACTGTCGGTTCTTCCATCGGTTGTTGGCGCCGCGCGCGTTGTTGTTCACCGAGATGGTGACGACCGGAGCCATACTCCACGGTGACGTCGACCGGCTGCTCGAAAAGGATCCACGGGAGGGGGCCGTCGTGCTGCAGTTGGGCGGCAGTGACCCGGATGATCTCAGCCGCGCCGTGCGTGTCGCCGAAGCCTACGACTACGCCGGCTACGACCTCAATTGCGGCTGTCCCTCGAGTCGGGTCCAGCGTGGCCGTTTCGGCGCCTGCCTGATGGCGGAACCAGAGCGCGTTCGCGACGGGTTGCAAGCCCTGGCTGCGGCCACGGCGCGACCGATCAGCGTCAAATGCCGGATCGGCATCGACGACTCGGCGGAGTACGCGTTCCTCGAACGGTTCGTCGCAACCACCGCCGAGGCGGGCGTGCGCACCTTCGTCATCCATGCGCGCAAAGCATGGCTGAAAGGCTTGAGCCCGAAGGCCAACCGCAGTGTGCCGCCACTCCGCTACGACGTCGTCCGACGACTGAGGGCGGCACGCCCGGACCTCCACATCGTGCTGAACGGCGGCTTGCGTGAGCCATCCCAAGTCGCCGCTGCCCGAACTTGGGCCGACGGCGTGATGGTCGGGCGCGAAGCCTACGAGAACCCCAGCCGTCTGCCGGCTTTGGAGGCGGCAGCGCTGGGCCGGACACCGCTCCCGCTCGATCTTCACGCGGTGATCGCCGCACTCGCGGATCGCATCGACGAGCTCTGCAGCCGAGGCGTGCCGCCCGCAGCCACCCTGCGTCACGTCCTGGGGCTGTTCAACGGCCGTCCCGGGGCACGCTTGTTCCGCCAGCACCTGTCGGCGACGATGCACAACCCCAACGTGAGAGCAGCCACACTGCTCGACGCCGCTGCTGCCGTGATCCAACGCGCGGCAGCCTAGCGCCGCCTTCCCATGTCCCGGACGCACCACCGCGCTCGACCGCCCGGTGCCGCGACCTCTTGGATGCCGAGCGGGGCGCACGGGTAGCGCAGAACACCGGGACAAATCGCCGCGGCAAGGGACCCATGCACACGCGTTAATGGTTAATCAAAGCCTCCGTCCCTATCTTGCAGTAGCGAACAGAATCCTTTCGACCTGCTCGAGGAGACGTGTCATGCAATCCGATCCATCGCTCTCGTATCCGTTGACCGACGCGGAGATGCATGAAGCCCTGAACCGCGGGCGCGTCGCCCGCGCGGAAGCGGTGAGTGCTGCGTTCTCTTGGCTGTTTCGCACCCGCCAGGCTGCACCCACGAAGCGGACCGCAACGACCACGCTAGCGCCCGTCGTCGCGCCTGCATCCGCCGACGGCGGCGTAGTCACTCATCCAGCCGTGGCAGAGCTGAAGGTAGCGGCGCTTGTGCGCAATCTGCCAATCGGCCAAAGACCAGGGCGCATGAAGAAGCTGGAACACGCCGTCGAAGTCGGTGTGGACTAACGCTTCGACCAAACAGGTGCGGCGCCGCACCCAGACCTTGCTAGTCTCGTACTCTCCACTTTCGAAATGATCGATGCGGCGCTGTTCCTCCAGGCTGCGACAGCTGAACAAGGCACCTGGCACGTCTTGGCCAGGTGCCGCGCGCAGGACCGGGTACACGACATCGGCAACCGCAAGGCGCTGATGGTCCCTCAGAACCGCGGTGTGGTATTCTGACGGCTCGATCGGTCGGCCGAGGACGATCGACAGCACGTCGGCGTCCAGGAGCGTGCCGAAGAAGAAGTATGGCAAGCCCACGGTCGGGCTTCGGCTCACTCGCTGCTTTCGTCCGGCGGCGCCGGCACCTCGGCCGGGTCCTGCTCGGGGTCGGAGCCTACCCCAGGCGCTTCGGCTGGTGCGCCGCCATCCGCCGGGCCGGGCGCCGGTTGCGGCACGATGTCGTAAAAAAGCGCAAGTAGCGTCGGAGTATCGGGAACGCCGGTGACCGGGAGGCCAGCGCTCTCCTGGAACGCCTCCAGCGCGCCGCGCGTCCCGGGGCCATAGGCACCGTCGACCCCGGAGGCGTAGAGGCCGAGCTGCTTCAGCCGGGCTTGCGCCTGCCGGAGGACGTCACGGTAGACCGCTGCTTGGTTGCCCTCGTGCTCCAGCTCCAGCACTGGCGACGATTCGCTGAGCGCACCGGTGACCAACTGGTCCGTGATCGCCACCATGATTTCCGTGACCGCCGCATCCGGGTTGCGTCCGCACTGTTCGGCGAGCACCTGGGCGATGAACTCCATCGGTTGCCAGGGTGCGACATCGTAGGTTTGGGGCCGATATGCGTTGGCCCCTGTGAGGTAGCCCGCCACCCAGCCGAGCAACAAGATGCGGTCGGGGCCTTCGGCGGCGAGCGCCTGGGTCAGCTGCCCGCAACTGGCGAGGCCCGGACCATGGCCGGCAAAACGTCCCTGGCCATCGGCCGCGTCGGCCACCGACGCCAGCCCGGTGACCATGGCGCCGGCCATGACCAAACGATGGAACGACAGAACCACGCGGCCCTCCTCGTTGCGTGACATCGCGAAAGCCGCGGGAACATGTCGGCGCCGGCGCTGAAGTGCAAGGCCCGCGCGTCGATCAAGCGCCGGTGTCGTCGGCGTAAATCCTCAGATAGCGGCCTTCGCTCTCGATGCCGACGAAGCGCTGGTGAAATGCGACACACAGCGACTGGGCCAAGCTCACGACGGCCTCGGTGCCGTCGCTCCGCAGGCGCACGACCAGGATCGGGCGCCTCCGCCCCTCGAAGATCCCGGCGGCGTCGAACAACGTGGCACTCGGGAACGACTCGGCGAGCATCGCCACCAGATGATCACGCTGCTCGTCGCCCCATGCCTCACCCTCGGTGTTGGCGAGATAGAGCTGGTGCACCGGCTGACCGGCGTCGACCGGCAGCACGCCGTTCGACGACTTGACCGGCGATGCGTGCGCCGTCCGCAGCGCCGTCTCCGCAGCTTCGATCTCGCGGGCGCACAATCGGTCGAGGCGCTCGTCGGCGCCGACCATCGCCGCCCCGAGAGCCCGCGCGCCGTCGAGATAGTCGAGCTTCCACGCCAACGGCCAGCCGGCCGGCGGCGCGTTGACCATGGCGCGGACGTTCGAGACGACGTCGGCGATCTTGACCAGCTTGACGTCGTCGGGCTTACCCGCGGCCCTCTCGATCCGTCGGCGCTGCCGCTCCGCCTTCGGCAACGTCATGTCGTCGGACGCGCCGGCGACGATCGCTGCCACTCGCGGACCGAAGTGCTCGTCCAAGTCTTCCAGCGTCACCGGCGTATCCTCGACCGAGTCGTGCAAGAGTGCGGCCGCGACCAGCTCGACGTCGGCACCGCCGGTCGCTTCGCCGACCAGCCCCGCCACCTCGATCAGGTGGTTCACGTAGGGCTCCTGCGACGCACCTTTCCGCCGTTGGTTGGCGTGGGCGTGTGCCGCGAAGGACAGCGCCGCCAGGAGACGTTCGATCTCGGTCATCAAGCTGCTCCGGTCGCCCTACGGTGAGCCGCAATCCGCAGCCACGGCGATAGCCGCAGCCGGCAGTGGTGGCGATAGCCGTTCGCCGCGCCTAGAACGGCACGATGACGTCGAGGAGATACCGCATGCGCCTTCTTCGCGCTGCCGCCCTCAGCTCCATGCTCGTCTTGGCGGCATGCGGCCAAAGCCAACCAGTCCGCCCCGGCGAAGGTCCACGGGTGATCCCGCCGCCGCCGCCGTCGCCTACGGCGACGATCCCGTCGGACGGCCAGCCGGCAGATCTGACCACCGCCCACGCCGGCGCCTGCACGGTCGCGGTCTTCGACGAGGTGCCGGCGCGCATTCAGGGTGTCGAGCGCGTCCAAACCGACGGTTCGAGCTTCGTCGAGTTCGCGCCCGAGGGCGGGCTCTTCGAGGTCGGCGGCGTCGGGCGCTACTACCAAGGCGGCAGCGACTGGCAGCCGTTCGAGTTCCGCTGCTTCTACGATTCCGCTCGCGCCGAAATCGCCCGCTTCGACGTCGTGCAGCTGTAGCCCATGGACACGGTCTTCTCGCCCGACCATCGGCTTCGCGACGCCAAGACGGAGCTTTATGGAGGTCAGCTCGTGGCCCCGTTCGAGTGTCCGCGCCGAGCCGAACTGGTGCTCGAGGCGGTCGAGTCCGCGGGCCTCGGCGCGGTGCTGCCGCCCACGGAACACGACCTGGCATCGGTTCTCCGGGTCCACGACGCGGGCTTCGTGAGTTTCCTTGCCACAGCGTGGCAGGATTGGCGGGCGGCGGGCTTTGCCGGCGAGGCGATCCCGGCGGTGCTGCCAGTCCGGCGGACCCGCATTCGTCCCGGCCGCGACGTCGAAAGCCGCCTCGGCTACTACGCAATGGCGGCCGAGACGTCGATCTCGGCCGGGACCTACGAGGCGGCTCTGGTCGCCAAGGACGTGGCACTGTCGGCAACGGCGCTGATCCAGGGCGGCCACGACGCCGCCTTCGCGCTCTGTCGACCCCCGGGGCACCATGCCATGCGCGACATGTTCGGCGGCTACTGCTTCCTCAACAACGCGGCGATCGCCGCACAGGCGCTCCGCGACGGCGGCTGCGCGCGGGTCGCCGTGCTCGACGTCGACTTCCACCACGGCAACGGCACCCAGGACATCTTCTACCACCGCGGCGACGTCCTGGTCGTCTCGCTCCACGGCGACCCGGAGGACGCGTTCCCACACTTCACCGGTTTCGCCGACGAACGCGGCGAGGGCCCCGGCGACGGGTTCAACCTCAACCTGCCGTTGCCGCGAAACACCGATTGGGCCGCCTGGTCCGCAGCACTGGACCGCGGGCTCCGGCGAATCGATGCCTTCGGACCCGACGCCGTCGTCGTTTCGCTGGGCGTCGACACCTACGCCGACGATCCGATCGGCTTCTTCACCCTGGGATCGGCTGATTTCCGGCGGATGGGCGAACGTCTCGGCAAGCTGCGCCGGCCGACGGCGTTCGTCCTGGAGGGCGGCTACGCCGTCGACGTGATCGGCCAGAACGTCGTGGCGGTGCTGGCAGGTCACGCCGGCGCCTGAGCGCTCGGTCAAAGGCGATCGCGCAGCCCGAACCAGGTCATGGCCAGCGCCAAGATCGGCCACCGCGCCCAACGCCCACCCGGAAACCTGGCATGGGGGATGGCGGCAAAGGTGTCGAAGCCGTCGCTCGCTCCCTCGACCGCTTCCGCCATCAACTTTCCGGCCAGGGTCGCAATGGCCAGCCCCTGGCCGGAGTAGCCCCCTGCCACCAGCGTCCGCGGCGCCAGCCGGCCGAACCAAGGCAACCGCCGCCGGGTGATGGCGACCGTCCCGCTCCAACCGTAGTCGATCCTGACCCCCTGCATTTGGGGAAAGACCGCCTGCAGATGGGGACGCACGATCTGGGCAACGTCGCGTGCTCGCCGCTGGCCGTAGGTCTCGCCGCCGCCGAACAGGAGTCGATGGTCGCTCGTGCAGCGGAAGTAGTTGATGACGAAGCGGCTGTCGGAGACGGCCGCGCCGTTGCCGATGAGCGCACGGGCACCGTCGGCGCCCAGCGGTTCGGTGACCACGACGTAGTTGTCGATGGGCATGATGCGGCCCAAGAGACCAGGATGAACGGCCTCGCCACCCGCGTTCAACGCCAAGATCAGGTGGTCGGCGTCGACGTGGCCGCTCGCAGTACGGACCCGTACCGCCGCAGCGCCCCGCTCTTCCACTGCGAGCGCCGCGGTCTGTTCGGCGATCCGCGCACCGGCCGCAGCAGCGGCGCTAGCGAGGCCGCGGACGAAGGCCAGCGGATGCAAGTGGCCGGCACCGGTATCGAGGGTGGCGCCGTGATATCCGGGGCTCGCCAACAGGGCGTGCAACGCGTCGCGGTCGAGGTAGCTGAGCTGCGTGTAGCCGTACGCGTCTCGTAGCTTGAGGACGTAGTCCTGCATCTCCCCGAGAAAGCGCCGACGATGGGCTACGTGCAGGAGACCCGGCCGGTAGTCGTAGGCGATGGCGTGGCGCGCGGCGAGATCGTGGACCAGGACCTTCGCCAGTTCGGCCAGGTCGAACAGGCGGGCAGCCAGCGGCTTGCCGAGCGCCGCTTCCAGTTCGTCCTGGTCCCGGCGCTGACCGGTGACGAGTTGGCCGCCGTTCCGGCCGCTGGCGCCGGCGCCAACGCGGCTGGCTTCGAGCACGACGACGTCGCGACCGGCCTCGGCCAAGTGCAACGCCGCTGAAAGGCCTGTCAGCCCGCCACCGACGACGACGACGTCGGCCCGGGCCGCACCCGACAGGGGCGGCCACCGGGGCGCCGGTTCGGCCGTTGCCTCGTACCACGTTCTGCCGTCGGTCGTCGGTGGCCTTCCGGAAGGCGTCGTGGTCAAGGCAAGGTCCAGCGACGGAAAACCTGCATTCGTGGCTTCGTCCAGGCAGAGCGAACGGTGGCCGATCACCGGCCGAAACGGCAGCGTAGAGGATCGCTACTTCCGACCCAACGCCCATGCCGAGCCCGCTCGTCGCCTCGCCCAATGCCTTGGATGCCGAGTGCCAAGCGTTCGAGGCGAGCCATGGTCGCGTGGACGTGGTGGCGTTGCTCGTCGGCGACCTGAACGGCGTGATCCGGGGCAAGTGGTCGTCATCGAACAGGGAACGCTCGACGCGGTGCCGCCTGCGGGCCCCCCGGCGGTCGGCTTGCAGGTCAACGATCTCGACGTCGCGCGCCACTTCGCGAGGCCGATCCGCGACATGGTCGCGGCCCGTCGAAGTCAGGATGTACCCGCCACGACCGCCATTGCCGAGTTCGGCCCCTGTCAGTTCGAGATCAACCTCGACCACGTGGCGGACGCGGTTCGCGCCGCGGATCAGGAGGCGTAGCCTGAAGCAGACCGCCCGCGCGCGGGTTCTGGCGGGCATCCGCCATGGCCTGACACACCACTTGGACCCTGGCGTGCCGCTGGAGAGTGGCGCCGCGGGTTGGAACCGGTTGTGCACCGGACCATCGTGGCTGCCAAGGAGCAAGCGCGCGCGCCTCGCCAGGCGGGTCAGCGGCGTCGAGTCCATGACTTACCTGCGCCGCCTTTGCCTCGTGTCGTCAGGCCGGTGCCGGCGGCAGCGGCGCCTTGCGGCGTGCTTCGCGATAGGCGACGTACAGCACTGCGCCGAAGACCAACGTACCACCGACGATCGCTGCGGCGTCTGGGATCTCGCCGAACAAGAAGAACCCGATCAACGCCCCCCAGAGCAGCTTGGTGAAGTCCATCGGCAGCACTGCGGACGTCTCGCCGACCTTGACGGCCTCGGTGACGCAGAGCTGGATCCCCGTCGCCACCAGCCCGATCAGCACCAACAGGCCGAACGCCCGAGCGCTCGGCCAGGACCAGACGAACAGCGCCGGCACCAGCGTGAACAGTACCAAGAAGAACCCGGCGTAGAGGGTGATCGTCAGGCTGGAGTCGCGCCGTCCCAGCACCTTGACGACGATCAGCACACCACCCCACGCCAAGGCGGACACGAGAACGTAGAGCGCCCCCGGATCGACGATGCCGGCATCGGGGCGGAGGATCACCAGCGTCCCGAGAAAGCCCACCACCAACGCCGACCAACGACGCCAGCCGACGCGTTCGCCCAGCAACAGGATCGCGAGCAAGGTGGCGAACAGCGGCGTGGTGAACGCGAGGGCTGCGACCGTCGCCATGGGGATCAAGGTGAGACCGTAAAACCAGCCGAGCATCGCCACGGCCTGCAGGGCGGCGCGCACGACGTGCATCGGCAACTGCTTGGTCC
>JBCBTD010000028.1:0-50724 GCA_039818825.1 Pseudomonadota bacterium | reverse complement strand
CCCAGAAGGAGTTGGACGCCCATCTCTTCCGCCTGGAAGAGGCAGAGAAGCGCGACCATCGCCGCTTGGGCCGCGAACTCGGGCTGTTCCACATTCAAGAAGAGGCGGCCGGATCGGTCTTTTGGCACCCCAAGGGCTGGACGGTTTACCTGGAGATCGAGAAGTACATCCGTCGACGTCTGGAGCGAGCCGGCTACCGCGAGGTCCGCACGCCGCAGCTGATCGACCGCGTGCTGTGGGAACGCTCTGGTCACTGGGAGAAGTTCCGCGAGAACATGTTCACCTTGGAGAGCGAGGCCAAGACCCTCGCCATCAAGCCGATGAACTGTCCCGGTCACGTGCAGATCTTCAAGCGCGACCTTTACAGCTACCGCGACTTGCCGCTGCGGCTGGCGGAGTTCGGCTCGTGCTTTCGCAACGAGCCGTCTGGGGCGCTGCACGGGATCATGCGGACCCGCAACTTCACCCAGGACGACGCGCACATCTTCTGCACGCCCGAGCAGATCGATGCCGAGACGCAGAGCTTCTGTGCGCTGCTGGCCAGCGTTTACGCCGACTTCGGTTTTCCGAGCTTCCGCGTGAAGTTCTCGGATCGGCCGCCGGTGCGGGCCGGTGAGGACGCTGTCTGGGACCAAGCCGAGCAGGCGTTGATGGATGCGACCCGGGCCGCCGGCGTCGAGGTCAGCCTCAACCCCGGCGAAGGTGCCTTCTACGGCCCGAAACTGGAGTTCGTGTTGACCGATGCGCTCGGCCGGGACTGGCAGTGCGGCACCCTGCAGGTCGACTTCGTGCTGCCGGAGCGCCTGGATGCGACCTATGTCGGCACTGACGGGGAGAAGCACCGGCCGGTGATGCTGCACCGGGCGATCCTCGGCTCGCTGGAACGGTTCATCGGTATTCTGATCGAAGAGACCGGCGGCCGTTTCCCGATGTGGCTGGCGCCGGTGCAGGTGGTCGTGGCGACGATCACCAACGAAGTCGACGACTACGCGCATGAAGTGCACCGTAGCCTCGTCGCCGCAGGTTTGCGCGCCGAGGTCGACGCCCGAGCCGACAAGATTGGCTACAAGGTGCGCGAGCATTCCGTGCAGAAAGTCCCGTTCATTCTCGCGGTGGGCGGGCGCGAGCGGGCCGAGCGCTCCGTTGCCCTCCGTCGACTTGGCGAGACGAAGCAGGAAAACCTTGCTGTGGACAGTGCTGTGGGCCTATTGCTTGAAGCCGCGAAGCCGCCGGCCTGACCGCCGCTCATGTGACGTGGTCAGGTTTCCGGCGGCTTTGTTGCCGGTAGAAACGACGACGAGGTAGCAAGCTTCATGGCAGGGACGCGCGACGATCATCGCGTCAACGACCGTATCGACAGCAACGAAGTTCGCCTGGTGGACGCCGACGGCACCATGATCGGTGTGGTTTCGATCCACGAGGCCATCGACCGAGCGGGAGACACGGGTCTCGATCTGGTCGAAATCTCTCCGAACGCTGATCCACCGGTCTGCAAGATCCTCGACTACGGTAAGTTCAAATACGAAGCGCAAAAGCGTGCAAACGCTGCACGCAAAAAACAAAAAGTCATCGAAGTCAAAGAGATCAAAATGCGCCCTGGCATCGATGACAACGACTACAACATCAAAATGAAAAAAGTACGCAACTTTCTTGACGAAGGCGACAAGGTCAAGGTGACGATGCGTTTCCGTGGGCGAGAGCTGTCGCATCAGCACTTGGCAATGGACATACTTACCAAAGTCAAAGAAGAAGTGGCCGATCTCGCCAAAGTCGAGCAGTTTCCGAAGATGGAAGGCCGGCAGATGGTCATGGTGATGGCGCCGCTCAAGTAACCGATGGCAGTAGCGTCGCGCCATGAAGCCGGCGCGACGTAGGAACGGCGCGAGGGCGACATGCAGGACCTGCTGGAGCGGTTGCGGCGCAGCGGCTATGGCGGTGATGAACGCGCGCTGTCGGCGCTGTTGCGCGGCATCGCTGCGGCTCCGGTGGCTCATGATCCCGACGCTTGGCAGGCGTTGATCGGCATCGAGCTCGACGGGGCTGATCGCGCCGAACTCAGTGAACTGGTGGAGGGTTGGCGGCCGACGGTTGCCGAGGGCGATCACGTCGAGCGTCTCGGGCGACTGCGCGATCGGCTGCACGAGGACGGTGTCGATGGCTTCGTCCTGCCGCGGACCGACGTTTTCGGCTCCGAGTATCTGCCGGCGGCCGACGAGCGGGTTGCATGGTTGACCGGCTTCACCGGGTCGGCGGCGCGGGTCATCGTGCTCCCCAACCGGGCCGCTGTGTTCACGGACGGCCGGTATCGGCTCCAAGTCGAGCACGAGGTGGACCTCGACCATTTCGAGATGCCGCACCTGGTCGACGAACCGCCGACGACCTGGCTCGCCGACGCCGCCGGCGAGGGACAGAGAGTCGGCTACGATCCCCGTCTGCACGTCCTGGCCGACGTGGCGCGACTGGAGAAGGCGATCGGCCGTGCGGGCGGCACGCTCGTGCCTCTGCGGGCTAATCCGGTCGATGCGATCTGGACCGACCGCCCCGTCTCGCCGATCGCACCGCTCCGCAACCAGCGACCCGAGCACGCGGGCGAGACCAGCCGGGCGAAGCGCGAGCGGATGCTGACCGCCGTTGCAGCTGCGGGTGCCGACGGGCTGCTCGTCTCGACGAGCGACGGCGTCGCTTGGCTCTTGAACCTTCGTGGTGGCGATATCCCCTTCAATCCGGTGTGTCTCGGTTTGGCACTGGTGTTGGGCGACGGTCGCAGCGTTCTGCTCACGGACCCGCGCAAGGTGCCGCCGAGGTTCGCTTTCGAGGACGAAGCGATCAGCGTCCATGCCTTCGCGGACCGCGTAGCGCTCTACGCCGAACTCGGGCGGGAAGGCGCCAAAGTCGTCGTCGATCCGGCGATCACCCATGTCGGCTTCGTCGACGAACTCAGGGAGGCCGGGCTGTGCATCGTCGAGATCGACGACCCAGTGACACCGGCGAAGGCGCGGAAGAACGCCGGCGAGGTGGCGGGCGCGCGACGTGCCCACCGCGCGGACGGCGTTGCCCTGACCCGTTTTCTTGCCCGGCTCGACAGTGCAGCCGACTGGGACGAGCTGACCGCCGTCGCAGCGCTGGAGCGTGAGCGGCAGCGGCTCGATGGCTATCTCGGTCCGAGCTTCGACACCATCAGCGGCGTGGGGCCGAACGGCGCAGTCATCCACTATCGCGTTTCACCGGCGACCAACCGGAGGTTCGAGAAGGGAACGCTGTACCTGGTCGATTCCGGGGGGCAGTTCCCGGACGCCACCACCGACGTGACGCGCACGGTGCCGATCGGCGTCCCCGAGCCCGCAATGCGGCGCCGCTTCACGTTGGTCTTGAAGGGTCTCGTCGCGTTGGCCACCGCGCGGTTCCCACATGGAACCACGGGCTCGCAGCTCGACGCCTTGGCCCGGCGGGCGCTGTGGCACGCCGGCTTCGACTACGATCACGGCACCGGGCACGGCGTCGGTAGCGCGCTCTGCGTCCACGAGGGGCCGCAGCGGGTCGCCAAACGCAGCGGCGACGCGAAGCTCGAGCCGGGGATGATCATCTCGAACGAGCCCGGCAGCTACGTCGCCGGTGCCTACGGCATCCGCATCGAGAACCTGATGCTCGTGGTCGACGAGGATCGCCCGGAGGGTGGCGAGATCGACCTGCTCGGCTTCGAGACGCTCACCCTGGTGCCAATCGACCGGCGCCTGATCGACGTCGCGCTGCTGAGCGCGGAAGAGATAGCTTGGATCGATGCCTACCATGCATCCGTTCGCGATGCGTTGTCGCCGGATCTTGCGGCGGATGACGCCGCGTGGCTGGTTTCGATGACGGCGCCACTCTCAGGCTGACGCGTCGCGGCTCCGAGAACTTCGTGGCGACGTTCAGCTGACCGCGGCGGCCCTGGTGGTCGTGTCTGGCGGCACGATCGCTTGGCGCAAGCTGGACCGATCGTCAGCTTCCGGCATGGGCCGGAAGGTCGTCAGCCCGTCCTGAACCCGGCTCTCCACGACGTCGAGCACCGTGTCGAACGACACGTGGGTCAGATCCTCGGCGAAGGCATAGACCAGGCAAAGATCGCAGAGTGAGTTGACGAGCCGGGGCAATCCCTTCGCGAAGAAGTGGACGGCTGCCATCGCCTCTTCGTCGAACAGCCCGGAGCCGCCGCCGGCCACCGTCAACCGGTGCTCGATGTAGGCAAGTGTATCTTCGAGGTCGAGCGGCTTCAGATGATAGTCGATCGAGATACGCTGGACGAACTGGCGCAACGCTTCGGTCTGCAGGGTTGCCCGCAATTCGGGCTGACCCACGAGGATGAGCTGCAAAAGGTGGTCCGGTCCGGAGTTGATGTTCGACAGCATTCGCAGTTGCTCGAGCGCATCGCGACCGAGGTTCTGGGCCTCGTCGACGATCAGCACCACGCGTTGGCCGCGGGCGTAGCGCTCGATCAGGAAGTCGGTGAACGCTTGATGCTGCTCGACCGCATCGCGGTCGCGGAACGGCAGATCGAACGCGAGCATGATCCACTTCATCAGCTCGCCGAAGGAGGCATGGGTGTTGGTGACAAGGCCGACGAGCACGTCGTCGTCGACCGATTTGAGCAGATAGCGCAACAACGTCGTCTTGCCGGTGCCGACCTCGCCGGTGAGCACGACATAGCCGGTCTGCTCGGCCAAGCCGTATTCGAGCATGTGCATGGCCATCGCATGGGTCCGTCCCGCGTAGAGGAAACGCGGGTCGGGCAACAGCGAGAAGGGCTTCTCGGTCAGTCCGAAATGGGCTTCGTACACCACGCTTCCCTTCTAGCAGTCGTCGCGGCGGCAGTCCTCTTCAGCGATAGCCGTAGCCCAAGCCGCTCTGGACTTCTCCCGGCGGTACCTGGTTCAGCACGTGACCGAGATACTTGGCCTCTTCGATTTGCTGGGCGGTGCTGGTCACATCGTCACTGAGCGTGCGGCCCAGCTGCACCACGAGGAGACAACCATCGACGTAGCGCTGCACGATGAGCGGCTCGTCCGTCATCAGCAGCGGCGAGGAATCGACCACGACGGTACTGTTCGGCACGTCTTCGCGAAGTTGCCGCATCAGCTCACGGGCCGCGGGTGCCGCCATCAACTCCGAGCAGTGCTGCAGCGGGCGCGTTTGCGGAAGAACGTGCAACGCGGGGAACTCGCGGCAGCGCCAAACGATGTCGGCAAGAGCAGCTTCGCCTTCCAGATAGTCGCCGACGCCAAGATCGGCTTCGATCCCCAGGACCGTCTGGACCGACGGGCGGCGGAAGTCGAAGTCCACCAGGAACACCGGTCCGGTGGCTTGGCGCGCCAGTGCCAGCGCGAGATTGCAGGCGACCATCGTCTTGCCTTCGCCGTCGCGACCGCTGAGGATCGCCAGCGAGTTGCCGCCGACGATCTGCAGGCGTTGCAGCGTCTGCGTCCGCAGCCGGCGGAAGATGTCGCCCCTGGGATCGTCGGGTAGCGCTGCCACGAGCCGGTGCGCGTTGGCATTTCGCTGATCGAGGTCGAACTCGTTGCTGGCGTCCAGCGCGAACCCGCGGGTCTCTTTGACGGCAGCTGCGGTTGCGGCAGCGGTCGTCGAGCGCTCGGTACGCTGATGCCGGGCGCGTTCCAAGGCCTGCTGGATCTTTTCCAAAATGCTACTCCTGCAGGAAGGTGGTCGGCATGGTAGTACCCGCCGCGAGATGGGAGGCGCCGCGGCTCCTGTAGGCCGCTTCCGCTCGAAGACTGGTGGGGCGCAAAGGTCGAAGCCAGCAGCCAGACGACTGCTGCGCCTCGTCTTCGCAGGACGACTCGAAGCGCCTCAGGCGCTGCCG
This sequence comes from Pseudomonadota bacterium, assembly GCA_039818825.1. Lineage (GTDB taxonomy): Bacteria > Pseudomonadota > Alphaproteobacteria > Geminicoccales > Geminicoccaceae > JBCBTD01. The sequence continues at coordinate 44,870 of JBCBTD010000028.1, read as the reverse complement.
CGACAGACGTACGCCGCCCCCGCTTCTTCCAGCAACATCTGAGTACGACATGGCTTCCGTTCCTGATGCTGCGGGCCCGAAGCCATCATCGGCACGATCGGCTGGCGCATCGATTCGGCTGAGCGATGCCGCATCGACAGCAATGTAGGGTTGACCGAGCACGACGACTTTGCAAGCGAAACAAGACATCGGCACTACCCTCGTACTTCAACACCGGCGCCGCGCACGAAGTCTTCGAGCAAGCCAGCAACCGCGTCCGGGCGTTCTGCGTGCGGCCAGTGGCCAGCGCGGTCGATGGTGCTCACACCGTGGTTCGGAAACAAGGCCGCAAAGGCCGAGATCCCTGCAGGCGTGACGTAGTCGCTCCGCGCGCCGCGAACCAACAAACTCGGCCCTGTATAGCGGGCAGCGGCAGGCGGTGAGGGAAAGGATGTCAGCTCGAGCATGGCGTCGCGCACCGCATCGAGATCGACGCGCCAGGTCCACTGGCCGTCGACGTTCACCAAATTCTGCAACAGGAACGCCCGCATCGAGGGATCGCGGATCTGATCGGCTAGCGCCAGGTCGGCTTCACGACGCCCGCGAAGGCCCGCCAAGGGCACGCCCGCAAGGGCGTCGACGTGCTCCAGATGATCATGCGCGTAAACTACGGGAGCGATATCGATGACGGCGAGTTGCGCGACGTGCTCGGGCTCGGTCAGCGCCAGCCACATCGCCACCTTGCCACCCATCGAGTGGCCGATCATCGCCGCCGGGCCGCGGCCCCAGCGGACGATCGAGGCCGCCACGTCGGCCGCCATCGCCGGATAGTCCATCGGCCGTGCCCGCGGCGAGCGTCCGTGGTTGCGCAGGTCGACGAGTAGGACCCGACGCGTCGCTGCCAACCGCCGACCGACGGTGTGCCAGTTTCGACCAGCGCCGAACAGGCCGTGGAGGACGACGACCGGCGGTCCAGCGGAGCCGAGGCTCTCGCAGGCGAGATCGACCGTCAGCAGCCCGGAGTCGGTCGATGTTACCATCCTTCAGTTCGGCGGCCGTTCGGGCGCCGTCTGGCCGAAGAGGATCGACTTCGCGGTCTCGTCGACCGTCGGCCGCGTGTTGATCGCCGCGGCGCGATCGTAAGCACGGATCGTCGCCGGTCGCTTGGCAACGGCGCCGAACCACCGCTCGAGGTTGGGGAAGTCCTGCAACGCTTGCCCTTGGCGCTCGTAGGGAACGATCCAGGGATAGCAGGCCATATCGGCAATCGAGTATTCGCCAGCGATGAACTCGCGGCCGTCCAGACGCTTGTCCAGAACGCGATAGAGTCGCGTCGTCTCGTTGACGTACCGGTCGATGGCGTAAGCAATCGGCTCCGGCGCGTACTGTTTGAAGTGGTGGTTCTGCCCGAGCATCGGGCCCAAGCCGCCCATTTGCCAGTAGAGCCACTCCAGCGTCGCGTAGCGTGCTCGCGTCTCGCGCGGCAGGAAACGACCGGTCTTCTCTGCGAGATACTGAAGGATCGCGCCCGATTCGAACACGGAAAGCGGTCCCGCGCCATCAGCCGGCGCGTGATCGACCAGTGCGGGAATCCGGTTGTTGGGGGAAATCTGCAGGAACCCCGGATCGAACTGGTCGCCGCGGCCGATGTCGATCGTCCGGATCTCGTAGTCCAGCCCGGCTTCCTCGAGGAACATCGTGATCTTGTGTCCGTTCGGCGTCGTCCAGTAGTAGAGTTCGAGCAAGGCGGTACATTCCCCGTCAGGGCTTGTGTGGAACGGCTGGCGTAGTGCGCTCAGCTAGCGCCTTCCGACGGAGCGTCCTCGGCCAGCTTGCGACGGACCTCGTCGAGCAGTGTTCGCGCATGATCGACCCCGACGTAGTCGGCACCTTCAGGCAAAGCACGAACCAGCTCTGCTTCCGCCGCTCGGTGTTCGTCGGCCGCGGCCAGTGACGCGCCGACGTGGTATCGGATGTGCGCATCGTCGGGCAAGATCGCCGCCGCACGGCGAAGGAACGAGAGGGCGCGAGCCGGATCGCCGTTCCGAAAGTGGAGCCAGCCCAGCGTGTCGAGGAAGTAGGCTTCCGAACTCGTCGTGAACCGCTTGGCCAGCTCCAACGCGCGATCGAGCGTCGCCTGGTCTTCGTAGGCGAAGTCGGCGACCAAGGCGGCGAAGTTGTTGACGACGACATCGTTGGTACTGCCGAGTTCGAGCAACCGGTCGTAGGTGGCGATCGCATCGACCTCGCGACCGACGCGCTGCTCGGTGAAGGCTTTGGCCAACAGCAATTGGCCAGGATCGCCGCCGGCAGCGATGCCCCGTTCCAGCATGTCGAGTGCCGCCTGTGTCTGCCCCTCACTCTCGAGGACGGCGGCGAGCTCCAGATAGGGCGTCGCCCACTGCGGCTGGGCCAAGATCGCCTCTTCGTACGTAGCGATCGCCTCGTCGATCTGCCCGTTGCGAGCGTAGAGTTGGCCGAGCAGGTTGACGATCGTGACGTCGCTGGACGCACCGGTGTCGATCCGCTCGCGGATCACGCCGATGGCGCTGGCGACGTCGTCTTCGGCCAAGTAGGTCTGGACGAGGCCGAACAATGGCTGTGCCGCCTCCGGATCGAGCGCCGATGCGCGTTCGAACCACTCACGGCCGCCGCCGTAGTCGCCCTGAGCCGTCCGCAGCGAGCCGGCGAGCAAGGAGCCGCTGATCGCCGTTTCCGGGACGTCGAGCAACCGGTCGATGTCGCGACTGGCTCGTGCCCAGTTCTCGCTTCGGATGGCCAGTTGCGCGGCATTTGCGAGCGCCGGTCCCGGGTCGTCGACCTGCGCCACGATCGTGTCCCAGACGGCCATCGCGGCGTCGTAGTCGCCACGCGCGGTCAAGAGTCGGGCCAGAGCCTCGGCGGCGGTCAGATCGCGCGGCGCCAGCTGGTGGATTCGCGACAGAATGTCGATCGCCAGGCCCTGGTCGTCACGGCGCAGATGCGCTTCGGCCAAGACCTTGAGCCCGGGTACCCAATTCGGGTCTCGGCCCAGCGTGCTGCGGGCCACGGGGATCGCTTCGGCCGGGTTGCCGGCGCCCAGATGCAGAACGGCCGAGAGGTAATTGAGGCCGCGATGCTGTTGGTCATCCTCCAACGCCGCGTCCACCTGGGTACGGGCGCCGTCGGCGTCGCCGGACGCGAGTGCTATGCTGGCGAGGGCTGCCCTAGCGTCGAGCCCGCGGGCGGTCGTTTCACCGGCGTCGTCCAGGATCGCCTGGAGCCGTTCGCGCGCCTCGTCGTAGCGCTGTGCTTGGGTGAACAGATCGGCCACGAGAAAACTGACGTTCTGCAGCGCCTCCGGGTTGCGCGCTATGGCTGCATCGGCTTCGGCGACGGCGGCATCGACGCCCTCGCGCTGGAAGACCATTTGAACCAGCGCGACGGTCGCCGTCGGGTTGCCGCTGAGCTGGTCGACGGCTTGGCGGAGGACCGTTTCGGCATCACCGAACGCGTCGTTGCTCCGGTGGAAATCGGCGAGGGCAATGCGGAACTGCGCATTGTCTGGCTCGAAGGCGATGAGCTCTTCGAAGGCCTCGCGCACGCCGTCGGGATCGTCGTCCGCGGCCCGGAGCTGAACCTTGAGCAACGCGAGCGCGACGTTCGGGCCCTGAGAGTCGAAGAACGTGTCGATCACGTCCACGGCGCCTTCGACGTCGCCGCGGCCGTTCAACACCCCCGCCAGCGCCGACGTCGCGTTGACGTGCGCCGGGTCCAGCGCCAGCGCGGCCAGCGCATGGGCCTCCGCCGCAGCGCCGTCGCCCCGCCGCAAAGCCACGGCTGCACGTAGCGCCTCGGCGTCGGCATGAGGCGTCGCGACCGCTTCGATCTTGGCGATGGCCCCCTCGACGATCTCCAACTCGTTCGCCGTGAGGGCGAGCACCGCGTAGGCGTTGTGCGCCTCGATCAGCTCCGGATCGGCGTCGCTCGCGGCTTGGTAGTTGTTGTACGCGTGCGGTAGGTTCTGCTGGCTCTCGGCGATCCGACCGAGCGCCAGCAGTGCCTCGGCGTTGTTCGGATTGATGCGCAGGACGTTGCGGAAACTGAGCGTCGCCTTGGCCGTTTCGCCTTCGGCCAGCAGCTCCAGACCACTTTCCAGATAGTCGGCCTCGAGCTCCTCCGGGGAGCTGCAGGCAGCCACCAACAGTGCCAGGCCGGCCACGAGAAAGGTCAGGGAGCGTTTCGGCATGGTATCGTCCAGCCCAGGCGCAGGAACGCGACGTGCTCACCAATGGCGGCAAGATGAACATCGGGCACTTGCTCGATGATCGAGGCCGCTGCGAGCCGTTCGTCGTTCGTTGGGTTCAGCCGTCGGCGGCGTGCCCCCGACTGATGTCCGTATCAGTAAGCCTGCTCGTCCTTGAAGAAGACGAACGTCGTCCGCATCAAGATCCGCAGATCGAACCAAAGCGACCAGTTGTCAATGTAATAGAGGTCCAGCTCGATCCGCCTACGCATGTCTTCGAGGGAGTGGATCTCGCCGCGACAACCGTTGATCTGGGCCCAGCCAGTGATGCCCGGCTTGGCCCGGTGGCGGCCGAGATAGCCATCGATCAGCTTCGCGTAGTACTCATCGTGAGCGACGGCGTGCGGTCGGGGCCCCACGAGCGACATCTCACCGCGCAACACGTTGATGAGCTGCGGCAGCTCGTCGAGGCTGGTCCGACGCAGCCACCGACCGACCGGCGTCACCCGCGGGTCGTTCTTCGTCGCTTGCCGGATCTCGTTGGAAACCGGCGCGTCGCACAGGTCGACGTACATCGACCGGAACTTGAACACATCGATCAGCTGTTGATTGAAGCCCAGGCGCTTCTGACGGAAGAAGACCGGACCGGGCGAGGTGAACGCCACCAGCCCAGCGACGACCAGCAGCAGCGGCGCCAGGAACACCAGAATGATCGCCGCGGCAACGCGGTCGACCGCGCTCTTCACGTGCCAAGACCAGCCGTCGATCGGCTTCTCTAGACAGGTGATCGTGGTCAGGTCGCCGAGCCGGCGACAGCCGATCGTCGGAAGGTTGGCGGGCGTCGGCTCAGGTACCAAGCCGACCTCGACCGGAAAACTCCGAAGGACGTCCAAGAGCTCGGGAATCCGAAGTGTCTGGCTGGGGTCGAGGGCCAGCGCCACCTGGTCGATCGGCTTGTCCGCCAACTGCCGGCGCAACTCCAGGAGCGCATCGTCCAGGTTGGCACAGTGGTCGAGCGAGACGTAGCCGACCACGCGCGACTGCAGCGGATCGACGTCGAGGCGCTGACGGGCCTGCGGTCCCCAATGGCCGCTTCCAACCACGACCAGATTCCATCCGTAGTCGCCGGCGCGGCGCAACTTCGCGACCCACATCTTCGTGGCGAAGCGGATGCCGCCGATCAGCCCGAGGGCGATCATGAACCAGGCGAGCAACCAGTCGCGCTGAGGCAGTTCCTCAGGACGCAGGATGACGACCAGCGAGACCGCGGCCGCCATGGTGACGAACCAAGCGCCCCAGGCGCGCAACAGCTGGAACGAGAGCTCGCCGAGGCGGCGAGCCTCGTACAGACCGAAAGCGGACGCGACGCTCATCACGGCGAGCAAGGTGACGCCCACGAACAAGGTCTCGGACTTGGCCAGGCCGCCACCGCCGAACAGCAGGTTGGCCAACCAAGCAGCGATCACGATAGCCGCCAGATCCAAGAACCTGAGCCACAGCGACAGGACGTGCACGGGGCGCAGAGCGCGCGGCTGACGGCGCGCCGTGGTGACCGCACGATGCATGGGGTAGACAGTGCTCACGCTTCGTGATCCTCGTTCAAGACCAAGCACATCGCGATCGGAGTCCAGCGACGGCTGAGACGTTCCGGGCCCGGTCTCGCGACGTGGCCTGCACGCATGAAGCGAACATACGCCGATCCGGTTATAGCACGGTGACAAAAATCACGAGGGCCTTCGGGCCACGGAGGGTCATACGTGGGGATGGCTTCTTGCTGTGCTCGGCGCGGCGTCATTGCTCTTCCCAGGGCACGACGACGGTGTCGTCAAGCGACGGCAGGACGGCGATACCGACCACGTCAGGGTCCTTGCCGCTGATGGCGATGTGAACCCCGACCAGAATCCAACCAACCTCCGTTTCGGCCAGAATGGGGCTTCCCGATCGTCCTGGGCCGACACCCTTCTCGCAGCGGAACCGGAACACTCGGCCTGCCGCCGCGTCCGGCAGCATCTGGCAAGCCCCTCGGCGCGGCGCGGCGGTAGCGGCACGGCCGGGGCCTAGCTTCGTCAGCTCGGCGCCAGTGCCGGCCAAGGCGAGCCCGGCTCGGCCGACGTACCGAACGTCCGGCGGTGGCGGGTCGCCTTCGAGCGTGAGCAACGCCCAGTCGTGCTGTGGTGCTACCAAACGACCGGCATCGTCGACCGCCCTGGCGCCCGGTACGCGCGCCGCGACGACCGGCCAACGGTCCTCGCCGCGGCGGACCCAAAGGGGCACCGAGCTGCTGCCTAGACAGTGGCGTGCCGTGACGGCCCCGAGATCGGCGACGAAGGTGACCGGGCAGCTATGCCGCGGATCGCCGTCGACGAGCCGCTCCAGCCGCGCGAGCGGCGGCATTGCGTCAGCGTAGGCGAGTTCCGAAGGCCCGCCGAAGAGCACGGCGAGCACGGCGGAGCATGCAGCCGTTGGGCCCAACCAGTCGGTGGCCCGCCGTCGCCGTGTACGCTCCGCCGTTGGCGTGAGGGCGCTCTTGGCGGCTCGTCGGCGCGGTGCTGGATGGATGTCGCAGTTGCGGCGCAATTGGGCCTCGCGTTGACTCGTCGACGCGTGGTGCCTATCTCCGAGCCACTTTGCGACGGGTGCCTCCGACGACTTGAAACGTGGTGGCAGACGTTGCGGATCACGCATCCGCAGAGAGGACGTAGCCATGCTCGGCGCGCTCGCCAAGCGCCTGTTCGGCACCGCCAACGACCGTTTCGTGAGCGGACTAAGTACCATCGTCAATGCCGTCAACGAACTCGAACCAGAAATGGAGCGGCTGGACGACACTGCACTGGCGGCGCGGACGGAGACCTTCCGGGCTCGGGTCGACCAGGGCGAGAGCCTCGACGATCTGCTGGTCGAAGCCTTCGCTACGGTGCGTGAGGCCGCGAAACGTACCCTCGGTCAGCGCCACTACGACGTCCAGATCGTCGGGGGTGTCGTCCTCCACCAGGGCAAGATCGCGGAGATGAAGACGGGCGAGGGAAAGACCCTCGTCGCGACGCTCGCCGTTTATCTCAATGCACTGACCGGCGGCGGCGTGCACGTCGTCACCGTGAACGACTACCTGGCCCGCCGCGACGCGGCCTGGATGGGTCAGATCTACCAAGCGCTGGGCCTCACCGTCGGCTGCATCGTGCCCAATCTCGACGACGAAGCCCGCCGTCAAGCCTATGCCGCCGACGTCACCTACGGCACCAACAACGAATTCGGCTTCGATTACCTTCGTGACAACATGAAGTTGACGAAGTCGCGCATGGTTCAGCGTTCGTTTCAGTACGCCATCGTCGACGAGGTCGATTCGATTCTGGTCGACGAGGCGCGGACGCCGCTGATCATCTCTGGGCCGGCTGACAGCAGCTCGGAGCTCTATCGCACCGTCGACACCCTGATCCCGGCTTTGGGGACGGATGACTACGACGTCGACGAGAAGCAGCGGGCGGTGTCGCTTACCGAGACGGGGGCAGAACGGATCGAAGCGGCGTTGAGGGAGATCGGCCTACTCAAAGCGGCAGATCTCTACGACATCGAGAACGTCAGCCTCGTTCATCATGCGCAGCAAGCGCTGCGGGCCCACAAGCTGTTCGCCCGCGATGTCGACTACTTGGTGCGGAACGACAAGGTCGTCATCGTCGACGAGTTCACCGGCCGGATGATGGAGGGGCGCCGCTACTCCGACGGCCTTCACCAAGCGCTCGAGGCCAAGGAAGGCGTGGCGATCCAGCCGGAGAACCAGACGCTGGCGTCGGTGACGTTCCAGAACTACTTCCGCCTCTACCCGAAGCTCGCTGGCATGACCGGTACGGCGATGACCGAGGCATCGGAGTTCAGCGAGATCTACAAGCTCGACGTCGTCGAGATTCCGACGCATCGGGCGATGGTGCGGAAGGACGAGGACGACGAGGTCTATCGTAGCCAGCGTGAAAAGAGCAACGCGATCGTCGCCGAGATCAAGGAAGCCCACGCCAAGGGGCAGCCTGTGCTGGTCGGCACCGTCAGCATCGAGAAGTCGGAGACCTTGTCGGCCGAGTTGAAGAAGGCGAAGGTCCCACATCACGTGCTGAATGCGCGCTACCACGAGCAGGAGGCCGTGATCGTTGCCCAGGCCGGGCGCTACGGCGCCGTGACCATCGCCACCAACATGGCCGGCCGCGGCACCGACATTCAGCTCGGCGGTAATGCCGACATGCGTATCCGCAACGAACTCGGCGAGGATCCCGACACCAGCGGTGCGGACGCGATCCGCGCAGAGACCGCAGTGGAGTGCGAGAAGGTCAAGGACGCCGGCGGTCTCTACGTCATCGGTACCGAGCGGCACGAGAGTCGACGAATCGACAATCAGTTGCGTGGCCGATCAGGACGCCAGGGTGATCCGGGAAGGTCCAAGTTCTTTCTCGCTCTTGACGACGATTTGATGCGGATCTTCGGTTCGGACCGCATGGACGGGTTGTTGACGCGTCTCGGCCTGCAGGAAGGCGAGGCGATCGTCCATCCGTGGATCAACAAAGCTCTCGAAAAGGCGCAAAAGAAAGTCGAAGCTCGTAACTTCGAGATCCGTAAGAATCTTTTGCGCTTCGACGATGTTATGAACGATCAACGGAAAGTCGTCTACGAGCAGCGCCGCGAACTGCTCGATGCCGATGACGTCAGTGACACCGTCCGGGACATGCGTCACGAGGTCATCGAAGATCTCGTCCATCGGTGCATTCCGGAGAAGGCCTACGCGGAAGAATGGGATCTGGAGAGCCTGACCAACGAGACGCGCAGCACGCTGGCGTTGACCTTGCCGATCGGCGAATGGGGTGCGGAGGAGGGAATTGCGGAGCTGGAAATCCGCGAGCGGATCACCGACGCGTCCGATCGTTACATGGCTCAGCGTGCCGTCGACTTCGGTGTCGACGTAATGCGCAGCGCCGAGAAGAGCATCCTGCTGCAGGTGCTCGACCATCTTTGGAAGGAGCATCTGCTGCAGCTCGACCACTTGCGGCAGGGTATCCACCTTCGTGGCTTCGGTCAGCGCGATCCGCTGAACGAGTACAAGCGTGAGGCGTTCGAGCTGTTCGAGGGGATGCTCAACAATCTGCGGAAGACGACGACTCAGGTTCTGTCGAGCATGGAACTCCGCCAGCCGGAGCCGCCACCCCCGCCGCCGGTGGTCGACGTGCGCCAGCCGGTCATGGCCGCTGCGGCCAGCGACGGCGCCGGCGACACGCGTGCCGTCGACCCGACCAATCCCGAGAGTTGGGGGAAGGTGCCGCGGAACGCGCCTTGTCCGTGCGGCTCGGGCAAGAAGTACAAGCAATGCCACGGCCGTCTAGCTTGAGTGGTGCCGGCGGTTCGGTCTTGAAGCGATCCTGAACCGAGCATCCGGCGACGAGGGCGGGCCAGGGCTGCGTCGGCGGCCAGATCCAAGCGGATCGCGGGCTCGTGGCCAGGGGGGAACATGGCTGCCTATCTCATCGCCATCGTCGAAATCACCGACGCAGCGGCCTACGCCATCTACCGCACCGGTGTGCCCGCCATCGTGGCAGCGTATGGCGGACGCTTTCTGGTGCGTGGAGGTCCCCAAGACGTGCGTGAAGGAGAGTGGCCGGGCGGTCGGACGGTGGTGATCGAGTTTCCGGATCGAACCGCCGCCGCTCGCTTCTACGATTCCGCCGAGTACCAGGCGATCCTGCCGATCCGCGTTGGCGCTAGTCGCAGCAACCTGATCCTCGTCGAGGGCATCGAACCGTCGTGATCCTGCGCCGCGTCGCCTCGTGGTCGTGCGTGCTCCTGGTCGTGTTGGCCGTCCTGTCGACGGCGGCCGGTCCGACGGCGCTCGCGCAAACGCCGACGATCGAACGATCAACGCCGAACGGGGCCGACGCGCAAGTCAGCCCAGCCGATGCGGTTCCCACTAGCCCGCCGACCTCGAGCTCCAACAACGCCGGCGAGCCCACGACGGCGACGCCGGCGCCGGCAACCGCTGAGACCGAGGACGCCACGGCCGCCGATCCTGCAGCACTCGATCCGGCGACGATCCAGCGGGTGATCGACGTGCTGGAAAACGACCAGCAGCGTCAGGAGGTTCTCGAAACCTTGCAGACCTTGGCGCAGGTGACTGCGCCCCAAGAGCCGGCGCCGGCGGCTTTGGTCGCCCAGCCCGTGCGCATGTTGTTGGCCGAAATCGACGAGCGCTTGGCCGATGTCGACGCTGCGGTGGATGGGCTGCTCCAGAGCGGCGACCGGTTGGAGGAAGCCTGGGCGTGGCTGCAGCTCCAAGCCTCGGTGCCGGGGCTGCGCTCGTTCTGGGAGGACGTGTTCGTCACTTTTGCCGCCGTTGCGGGCGGCGCGCTGCTCGCGTCGCTGCTGGTTCGCCGACTGCTTCGTGGCGCGCGGCGGAGCTTCGCCCGCTATGAGCCGCCGACGCCACTCCACTTTGCCGTCGCGATCGTCGCCCATGCGCTCGTGCGCGTCCTTCCGGTGGTGGTGTTCGTCGCCATCGTCACGTTCGTCGCCGTGGTCAATCTCGACTTCTCCTACCAGGAGAGCGTGATCGTCGATCTCGTCCAGGGGTTGGCGTTCGTCACGGGCGTTGCTGCGCTGGTTCGCGCGTTCGTCAATCACGCGAACCCCCATATGCGCCTCAAGGGATTGGATGGTCCGACGGCGCTGAGCTTGGAGCGGAGCGTCATCCGCGTGCTGTCGGTCGGCGGCTACGGCTACTTCGGGTTGCGGGCCGCGCGCACGCTCGGCCTGCCCTGGACGATTCACGGCTTTCTCGAGAACGTGCTGTTCTTCGTCACGGTCCTACTCTTCGTTCGGCTCGTACTCCGTTTCCGTGAGCCTGGGGCCGCCGGGCTCCGCCAGTTGGCGGACGGTAACGATCAGGGATTCCTCGGCCGCTTCCTTCCGTGGTCGTGGGTTGCCAGCTATTGGCACGTCGCCGCGATTCTGTTCGGCCTCGCCATCTACGGCGCATGGGTGATCGACGTTCCCGGTGGCGCACCTTTCCTCGCCAGCGGCCTATTGTTGACTTTCAGCATTTTGTTCATGGGCCGGCTCGTCAACGTCTGGTTGTCACCGGTCCGCGATTCGACCGGCGGCCCGGCCGCCGGGGCCGATGGCGAGGATAGCGACCTCGCCGACGTCATCGCCAAGGCGAAGAGCTCGCCGCTGAGGTTCTTGGCGCGCATCTGCGTTACCGTCGTCGCGATCGTGCTGATCCTCCAGGTGTGGGGTGCGGACGTCGTCGGTTGGCTCGGCAGCGAGGAAGGCAAGCGGGTCAGGGACGCCGTCACCGCCAGTGCGATCGTGGTCGCCTTGGGCTATGCGGTTTGGACGATCCTAAGCATGCTGATTCGCCAGGCGATCGAGGAGACCAATGCCGCCGGTCGCCCGGTGCGCTCGAACCGGACCAGGACGCTGCTCACGATCGGCCGCAACGTCTTGTTCGTTGCCGTATGGCTGACCGTGGCCCTGACCGCGCTCGGTGAGCTCGGTGTCAACCCCGCCCCGCTGATCGCCGGTGCCGGCGTCATCGGCCTCGCCGTCGGTTTCGGCTCGCAGCAGCTTGTCCAGGACATCATCACCGGTTTCTTCATTCTGCTCGAAGACACGATTGCCGTTGGTGACGTCATCGATGTCGGCGGCAAAGGCGGCGTGGTCGAAGCCGTCAGCTTGCGCACCGTTCGACTGCGCGGCTACGACGGTCAAGTGCATACGATGCCGTACAGCGGGATCAGCACGATCTCGAATTTGACGAAAGACTACTCGTACTACGTGTTCGACGTGGGCGTCGCCTACAAGGAGAACACGGATCGCGTCGTCGAGGTCTTGCGCGAGATCGGCGCGGACATGCAGCGCGAACGCGCGTTCCGTCGACTGATCCTCGAACCGCTGGAGATCGCCGGTGTCGACGCGTTCCTCGACAGCGCCGTCGTCGTCAAGGCGCGATTCAAGACCCGCCCACTACAGCAATGGACGGTCGGTCGTGAGTTCAATCGGCGCATGAAGTTGCGATTCGACGAGCTCGGCATCGAGATCCCGTTTCCGCAACGTACCGTGCACGTCATGCCGGCGACGGCGTCCGCAGCCGCGGTCGGCACCGCCGCCGACTGACGCGAACCGCCGAGACCTCGAGCTGGAGGAGACTCAGAGGTCGTCGAAGAGGACCGTCGACAGGTACCGCTCGGCGAACGACGGGATGATCACGACGATGCGCTTGCCGGCCATCTCGGGCCGCTTCGCGACTTGAAGGCCGGCCCAAGCGGCGGCGCCGGACGAGATACCGACCGGAATGCCGTCTTTGCGCGCCAGGGCTCGCGCCGTGCTCAACGCGTCTTCGTTTTCGACCCGGATGATCTCCTCGATCAGGTCGGTGCGCATGACGTCGGGGACGAACCCGGCGCCGATGCCCTGCATCGGATGCGGGCTGTGCGTGCCACCGGACAGGACCGAGCTGGCTACGGGTTCGACGGCGATCATCCGCAGCGTCGGCCGTCGCGGTTTCAGCACTTCGGCGCAGCCAGAGAACGTGCCGCCGGTGCCAATGCCGGAGACGATCGCGTCGACCTCGCCACCGGTGTCGCGCCAGATCTCCTCCGCGGTCGTTTGGCGGTGGATGGCGGGGTTGGCGGGGTTGGTGAATTGGCTCGGCATCACCGAGTTCGGGATCGCTGCGAGCAGTTCCTTCGCCTGGGCGATCGCCCCGTTGATCCCTTTTTCCTTCGGCGTGAGCACCAGTTCGGCGCCGAGGAGAGCCAACATCTTCCGCCGCTCGATCGACATCGATTCCGGCATGGTCAGGACCACGCGATAGCCGCGCGCCGCGCCAGCGAAGGCCAAGCCGATACCGGTATTGCCGGAGGTCGGCTCGATCAACGTCGTGCCTGGGCCGGCGATCCCTTGGGCTTCCAGGTCGAGGACCATCGACACGCCGATGCGGTCTTTGACGCTGGCGATGGGATTGAAAAACTCGAGCTTGAAACAGAGGTCGGCGACGGCGCCGCCGTCGGCGCTGATGCCAGGCGCACGCACCAGGGGCGTGTTGCCGATCGTTTCGAGGATCGAGTCGTAGATGCGGCCGCGGCCGGGTGGGTCGAGTTTCAGGTCGCCCAAGCTCGTGGTCGGTTGGTCCATGACATTTCCTCCCATGCCTGGTTCGATCATATCCGCGGATGTGGACCGCGGCCAACAAGGATGCAATGTTTGGCTGAACCTGCTCCGCTCGATCCCGAGGCCCGACCATCGCCGCCATCCCCAACAGTCACTTGGCCACCTACGACGGGTTGGCGCTGCTGCGCGCCATCGTCAGTGGCGAGCTGCCCGGTGCCGCGCTCGCCGACGTCCTGGACTTCCGGCTCATCGAAGTCGAGCGTGGCTTCGCCGTTTTCGAGGGAACGCCGCACAGCCGGTTCTACAACCCGCTCGGGACCGTTCATGGCGGTTGGGCAGCAACCCTGCTCGACAGCTGCATGGGCTGCGCCGTGCACACGTTGTTGGATGCCGGCGACGGTTACACCACCTTGGAGATCAAGGTGAACTACGTCCGCCCCATGACCGAGGCCACGGGGGCCGTGCGCGCCGAGGGCCGGGTGTTGCACGAGGGCAGAAGCACCGCGACGGCCGAGGGCCGTCTCGTCCGAGCCGACGGCAAACTGCTCGCTCACGGCACCACGACGTGCGCCATCTTTCCCGGTGCGCTGCTCCAGACCTGAAAGTCACCAATCGAAAGCGCCATCGATCAGCCACGGATCGTCGAAGTGGCGCCGGCCGACGAACGCCGTAGCGTGGTGGCCCCACTGGCGCATGGCGCCAGGTTCGACGACCCCCATCGGCCAAAGCGTGTAGCGTTCGCCGCGTTCACTCCCGGCGACGAGGGCGTCCTCGCGGTAAAGGCTCGCGGTGGTGTTGCTGCTTTGGGTGATGCGCATCAGTCGGTCCGGCACGGCTAGGTCCGCGACCAGGCGATAGGGGTGCTCGTCCGGTGTCTTGGCGGGGGCGGCCGACAAGCCAACGACATAGTGGCTCCCGCTTGCCACCCGAACCGTCAGGCGCTCGTTCGGGCCGACGAGCGGCGCCGGCGCTGGTGCCAGCAATCCTTCGCGAAGGTCAGAGTCTTCCGGCATTGCCGCACGGGTGACGGGTGGTACGGGGAACGCCAAGTGATAGCAGCCGCAGGCGTGGATCGTATCGTGCACCAGAACCCGACCCCGGTCGTCCAGTGTGACCCGCCACATCAGGCCGTCCAAAGTCCCGGCGAGCAGGTCGAACCGACCCGCTGCCGGTCGCTCGTCGAACCACAGCGTGTAGACGAGCTGGACGAGGGGGCCGTCGTCACTCCGTTGGAACGCCAGACGAACGCTCACCTCAGGGCGGGAAGGGTCGACGCCGGGTGGCGGTCCAGGGTATGGCGCGCCGGGCAGGTCGAACGCGCCCGCCTGGTCGACGACGAAAACCGGCGCATGGGCGTGCGCAAGGGCCTCGAAGGTGGCTTGGTCGAGGATCGGATGGCCGAGCGGATCGCGAGGCAGCCGGCCGAGTTCGGGCGGAGGCGACCGTTCGCCAGGCCCCCAGCGAACGAGCGTCCCCTTCACCGGCAGCGCCGTGGGCTCGATGTCGAACACGCCGAGATTGGCATCGACCCAACGCTGATAACCGAACGCGACGCCGAGCGCGGTGAGCGGGTAGAGCCCGGCGGTTCGGGCGACGACGGAATAGCTGTCTGCAACACGCACCGCCGACCTTAGGGCGGCCCGGCGTTTTGCCGAGCCCAAGTCCCGCGAGATCAAGACCTCACGACAACCGTCCAGCTGGTCGCCGAGATGGAGGTCGACACCATGGCGGTTGGCCGGTGGGAGGTTGTGGCGCTCGACGACACGGGCCGCGCGATCGAGATCGGCCAGCCTGTGGACCCAGGTGTGGAATGCGGCTTCTGTCGCCACCTCGTCGCGCCAGCTCGCGGCATAGCGATCGGCCCGCAAGTAGGGGAAGCCTGGTATCGGCCGTGCCTCGGCGTCGCGGACGCCGAGACGATCGGTCTCGCCGTCCAGCCACGTGAACTGGCGTTCGCACGAGCCGGGTGTCCCCGCGGCGGCGGCGGCGTCGCTCGCGACGGACAGGACGATCAAACCGAGAACGAGAGCCGAAAGTCGCATGGCTCGAAGGTGGTGTCCGACCGCCACGAGGCCAGTCACGACCTTGCGCGCATCTCGGAGGACCGCTTCAATCCGCTGATCAGGTCGGGAGACAGCGTCGTTGCCACCGAGTGCCGTTCCCGCCCGCCTCCAGCTCGACGGCATCACCAAACGTTTCCCCGGCACGCTTGCCAACGACGCCATCGATCTGCGGGTCCAGCCAGGCGAGATCCACGCGCTGCTCGGCGAAAACGGGGCCGGCAAGTCGACCCTGGTGAAGATCGTCTACGGCTTGGTCGCTGCCGACGAAGGGCAGATCGTCTGGGAAGGTCGTGAGGTGGTCGTCACCGATCCTCGCGCGGCCCGTGCGCTCGGCATCGCCATGGTCTTCCAGCACTTCTCGCTGTTCGACGCGCTGACCGTGGTGGAGAACGTCGCGCTCGGCCTGCCGCCTGGCGAGCGGCTCGACCGGCTGGCAGAACGGGTCGTCAGCGTTGCCGATGCCTACGGTCTGCCGCTCGATCCGCACCGTCCGGTCCACCGCTTGTCGGTCGGCGAGCGTCAGCGGATCGAGATCGTCCGCGCGTTGCTGCAACGGCCCAAGCTGCTGGTCATGGACGAGCCGACGTCGGTGCTGACGCCGCAAGAAGTAGACCGGCTGTTCGAGACGCTGCGCCAGCTGCGCGACGAGGGCGTCTCGGTACTCTACATCAGCCACAAACTGGAAGAGATCCGTAGCCTCTGTGACGCCGCGACGATCCTTCGGCGCGGCCGGGTGGTCGCAAGGCTGGACCCGCGCGCCGAGACGGCGGCCGGCCTTGGCGCGATCATGGTCGGGACCGACATCCGGCCGCCGCGGCACGACCGCTCCGAAACGACCGGGCCGGTGCGCCTTGCCGTCGCCGGGCTCAGCCAGGCGGCGACGGAGCCGGGCGAGAGCCCATTGGTCGACGTCGCCTTCGAGGTGCGTGCCGGCGAGATCCTCGGGATCGCAGGGGTCGCCGGCAACGGTCAGGGCGAGCTGCTGGCGGCACTCGGCGGCGAGCGGCTTTCGCCGCCGGCCACGATCAGCCTCGACGGCGGCGAGATCGGTGCCCTGGACGTGCGGGCGCGCCGTGCACGCGGGCTCGTCTACGTCCCGGAGGAACGGTTGGGCCACGGCTCGGTGGGCGATCTTTCGTTGACCGACAACACGCTATTGTCCGGCTTGCGGGCTCAAGCGCTCGGTATGCTCGGTTTTCTCGACAGGGGTGTGGCGCGGCGTTTCGCCGGTGTCGTCGTCGACCGCTTCGGTGTGGCGACCACCGGGCCTGCGGCAGTCGCGAGATCCCTCTCCGGCGGTAATCTGCAGAAGTTTCTGATGGGCCGCGAGCTGCTCCAGGAACCGCGGGTGGTCGTCTGCGGCCAGCCCACCTGGGGCGTCGACGCCGGCGCCGCTGCCGCCATCCATCAGGCACTGTTCGACCTCGCCGCTGCCGGTGCTGCGATCGTCGTCGTCTCTCAGGATCTGGACGAGCTGTTCTTGCTTGCCGACCGCATCGCCGTCCTCAATGTCGGTCGGCTGTCGTCACCGCTGCCGGCCGAGCGCTTGGACGCCGAACGCGTCGGTCTCTTGATGGGCGGTGTGCACGGCGAGACCGTGGATGCTTAGGCTCGAGCGGCGTGCCGCCCCGTCGCCCGTGATGCGCTTCGTCACACCGCTGTTGGCCGTGGCGATGAGCATCCTTGCGGGCGGGGCGTTGTTCGCGGTGCTCGGCCACGATCCGGTCCGAGCACTCTACGGGTTCTTCGTCGGGCCGGTGACGACCACCTACGGTGTGGCCGAGCTGGCGGTAAAGGCGACGCCGTTGATATTGATCGCACTCGGCCTGTCGCTCGGATTTCGGGCGGGCGTGTGGAACATCGGCGCGGAGGGTCAGTTGACCCTGGGCGCGCTGGCCGGCGGCGGCCTCGCCGCGGTCGTCTTCCACGATGCGACAGGGCCGTGGCTGTTGCCCTCGATGCTACTCGCGGGCGCCGTCTCGGGCCTTGCCTGGGCCGCCATCCCCGCGTTCCTGAGGACCCGGTTCGGGGTCAACGAGATCCTGGTCAGTTTGATGCTCGCCTACGTTGCGTTGCTGGTGCTGAGCACGCTCGTCCACGGGCCGTGGCGCGACCCCGACGGCTTCAACTTCCCGCAGTCGCGCTACTTTCCCGACTCCGGCCTGATGCCGATCGTCGTCGACGGCACCCGGCTTCATGTCGGCTTTCCGCTCGCGCTGCTAGTCGCCGGCATCGTCTGGCTGATGCTGGCGCGCACGGTGATCGGGTTTCAGCTGGACGTCACCGGCCTTGCGCCGAAGGCGGCGTCGTTCGCCGGCTTCCACCCCGATCGCACCGTTTGGTTCGCCTTTCTGGTCAGCGGCGGCCTCGCCGGCATCGCCGGGGTGATCGAGGTCGCGGGGCCGGTGGGCGGGCAACTCGTGCCGGTGATTTCGCCGGGCTACGGGTTCACGGCGATCATCGTCGCCTTTCTCGGCCGGCTGCATCCGGTGGGGATCGTACTGGCGGCGCTGGTGGTCGCGCTCTCGTATCTGGGTGGCGAGAACCTGCAGATCACACAACGACTCCCCGAGGCGGTCACGGGTGTCTTCCAGGGATTCCTGCTGTTCTTCCTACTCGCCGCCGACGTGCTGGTCCGCTACCGCGTCCGCTTGACGAGCGCGCGAGCCGCATCGTGACCACGGCGATCCTCGTCAGCATCCTGACCGCGGCGACGCCGCTCCTGTTCGCCGCACTCGGGGAACTCGTCGTCGAGCGCGCTGGAGTGCTCAATCTGGGCATCGAGGGGATGATGCTGGTCGGTGCCGTGGTGGCTTTCGCGGTCACGGTGACCTCCGGAAGCGTGGTGTTGGGCGTGATTGCAGGCGCCGTCGCCGGAACCCTCATGGCCCTCGGTTTCGGGCTCTTGACGCTGACCCTGCTGGCCAACCAGGTGGCTACCGGACTGGCCCTGACGATCTTCGGCATCGGCCTATCGGCGCTGATCGGCACGGCCTTCGTCGGCGTTCCGATCGAGGACCTGCCCGAACTCGACATCGAGGGCATCTCCGACCTGCCGGTCGTCGGTGAGGTCGTGTTTGGTCACGACGCGCTCGTCTATCTCGGCATCGCTATGGTTCCGGCGGTCGCCTGGTTCCTGGCACACACGCGTTGGGGCCTAGTGCTTCGAGCCGTAGGCGAGAACCACGACGCGGCTCATGCCATCGGCTTCCCGGTGGTGCGGGTGCGCTACGCCGCGGTGGCATTCGGCGGCGCCATGGCCGGCATCGGCGGCGCCTACCTGTCGACGGCATACACGCCGATGTGGGCGGAGGAGATGGTCGCCGGTCGCGGCTGGATCGCCCTGGCGCTGGTGGTGTTTGCCGCTTGGCGACCGTGGCGGGTGCTCGTCGGCGCCTATCTGTTCGGCGGGGTATCGATCCTGCAGCTGCATGCACAAGGTGGCGCCTTGTTCGACGTACCGTCTCAGGTGCTGTCGATGCTTCCTTACTTGGCCACGATCGTCGTGCTGACGGTCATTTCCAGCCGCAGCGGCAGGCGTGGCCTCGCCGCGCCCGGCTGCCTCGGCAAACCGTTCGATCCGTTCGGCTGAACTCGCACCACTCGTTCTTCGACTTGGTAGGCCGACTTCTCGGAGCGCTCGGGCACCAAGCGTTTCGGTCGGACCACTAGGCCGCGTGGGCGCGGATGCCGGTGTCGACGAAGCCGTCGCGAACGTGAGCCGCCAGACTCTCACCTGCCAGGCTGAGGCCTGCCGGCCGCCGATAGAGATTGATGGCGAAATCGGGGAGCGCAGGCAGGCCCGCTACCGGCGGCACCGGCTCGAGGCCGGGCGGCAGGCAGCTTGCAAGCAGCGTCGCCACCGCCAATTCTGCTTCGACCGTGACCAACAGCGGTTGCATGTAGCTGGTGCCGTCGGCATGGAGCTCGTAGGCGATGTCGGCGCGGTCGAGGGCCCCCAGGGCCGAGCTGCGGAAGCAGCAGGACTGGTCACCGGCGGCGTAGGGTAACGGGCGGCGTTGCCAAGCCGTACCGCCGCGCGCGTGTACCCACACCAACCGGTCGCGTTTCAAGGTCTCGCCGCCGCGGCCACAGCCAAGCTCCGTGGTCAGGCACAAATCGATCGTGCCTCCCTGTAGCTCCTCCAGCAGCGTCTTGGTGATCGTCGAGACCAGCTCGACCTGGACCCGTGGCCAAGTCCGGGCGAAGCGCTTCAGCAGCGGCGGCACCAGCGGCGCCACCAGATCGTGCGGGACACCGAAGCGCACGCGGCCGGTCATCTCAGGCTTGCGCATCGACGTCCAGATCTCGTCGTTGAGCGCCAGCATCCGCTGTGCCCGGCCCAGCAGCCGCTCGCCGGCCGGCGCCAGCGCCAGCCCGCGGCCGACCCGATCGAAGAGCGGCTGGCCGAGCTGATCCTCGAGCCGCTTCAGCTGTTGGCTGACGGCGCCTTGGGTCTGGTGGAGCTGCCTCGCCGCTGAGGTCACGCCGCCGGTCTCGGCGATGGCGACGAAGCTGCGGAGCAATGCGGTGTCGAGGTTGCGGGCCACGGTGATCGTTCCGATCAGCTGATGGTTCACCACTAAATCATTCGGAGCTGTGATGATCAATAGGCCGTCGACGCGACGGGCGTCGTCGCACCGGCGTCTGGTCGCCCCGTTTTTAGACCGTCCGACCGCCGGTCATGTCTCGACGTCGTAGTTCAGCGTCAGCTGGTCGGCGACTTTGCCGCGAATGCCCCAATTCGCCCGCGGCGTTTCGATCAACGTGACCTCGACGGCCTCGACGTCGCAACCGATGGCGGCGGCGACGTCCGACATGAGCCGTTCCAACAGCCGCCGGCAGGTCGACCGGCTCCGTCCCTCGAACATCAGGATCTCGATGATCGTGTAGGCGTCGCCGCGATCGGCCGGGTGAATGAAGTCTTCAGGCTCGAGCCCGATCAGCCGATGAAAGCGTTTGTCGTCCGGCAGGCCCATGATGTCTTGGTTGGCGCGATGGATCGCATCGGAAATGGCGGCACGATGGCGCGTCAGGTGGGACTTCTCGCCGTAGATCTTGACCTGCACCAATCGAAGTCTCCTAGGTGCCCTTGCTGACCCGTGGGCCGGGCATCGACGGGCGCGAGCCCTTCGTCGGCGTGAGCGTGATGGACGCGAAGGACGTCGTAGGCCTCAGTCCACGGTCGGAACCAAGAGTCAGAATCGGAAATGGACCCAGCGCGTGCTGGGGGCCCATTCGGGTGATGCCGGATTCAACGCTGTGCTGGTCCGGCCGAGGGCAAGAATGACCTGACGGTCGTAGGCTTCCATTTCAGCCCGCGTGACCCGCCCGTCGCGATTGGCATCGGCGACCAGGCGGGAAATCGCGACGTTTTGGAACTCACGCTGGGAAACGCCGTCGCCGCGGCCGGCGTCGGCCTCGTAGACGATGTCAGGGCTCTCGGTGACTTCGATCCTGCCGTTGCCGTTGCGATCGAAGACGGCGAATGCCGCGTCGAACTCGGCTTGCTCGATCACGCCATCACCGTTGCGGTCGAAGTCGCCGAACGCCTCGCCCGGGTTGCCAGAACTGAGGCCACATCCGGCAAGCGCCAGCACCAAGGCCGTCCCGACGACGGGTCGCCGTCTGGCGAGTACGCTGCCGCTCACGGTTCCGCCACGCGCACTAGCGCCTTGCCGCGATTGGCGCCCTCCAAGAGGCCAATGAACGCTTCCGGCGCCGCAGCGAGCCCTTCGGTCACGTCTTCGACGTAGCGAATCGCACCGACACGGATCAGTGCCGCCATCTCGTCGACGAACCGCGGGCGGAGGTGCTCGAAGTCCCAAACGATCAAGCCTTCGACGGCGAGTCGTTTGACGAGGATCTGCCGCATCAACATCGGCATCCGGTCCGGTCCCGGCGCCGATTCGGTGGCGTTGTAGTGGGCCACCGTGCCGATCACGGGAATACGCGCGTGGACGTTCAGGAGCGGTAGCACGGCGTCGAACACGTGGCCGCCCACCAGTTCGACGTAAACGTCGACGCCGCCGGGGCAGGCGGCTCTCAGAGCCTTGTCGAAGTTGGCGCTACGGTGGTCGAGGGCCACGTCGAAGCCAAAGGTCTCGGCCAACATCTCGACTTTGTCCGCGCCGCCGGCGATCCCGACCGTGCGCACGCCCAGACGCTTGGCGAGCTGCCCGACGAGGCTGCCCACCGGGCCTGTCGCTGCGGCCACGACCAGCGTTTCGCTCGCCTTGGGTCGGCCGAGCTCGTGCAGTCCGGCGTAAGCCGTGAGTCCCGGCATGCCGAGCACACCGAGATAGGCGGAGAGAGGAGCCTTGCCTGGGTCGACGACGTGGACCGCGGACGCCGCATGGACCGCGTGGGATTGCCAGCCGGACGGTGCACGGACGAACGAGCCGGCGGGGATGTCGGGAACGCAGGATTGCGAGACCCGACCGACGACCTCGCCGGTGATCACGTCGCCGGGTTCCAGCGGGCTGGCATAGGAAGGCCCTGCGGCCATTCGTCCCCGCATGTAGGGGTCGAGCGACAACCAAGCCGTCTCGACGAGCACTTCGCCCGGCCCGGGTGCCGGCGTCGGTCGTTCGACGAGGTCGAAGTCGGCGGCACTAGGCTTGCCATGCGGACGTTGCCGCATCACTACTTGCTGGTTGGACGTCATTCCCACCTCCACGAGGGCGTGTGCGGCGCGGCAACAGGGCTGTCAAGCGGTGGCAGCCGTGGCCAATACAGCGCGGCCGATCGCTGCCGGAAAATCCTGACGATGAGCCTGACGCGGGAGAAGCTGGAGGCGGATTGGGTGCGGCGGATGATCGCCGCGCAGGACCCAGACGCCAACCTTCTTCCCGATGAGGTTCTGGAACGTTCGCTCTCGACGATCCTCGACCAATGGGACGGCGGCTCACCGGTCTGGCTGTTTGGCTACGGCTCGCTCATCTGGAACCCGTGCATTCACGTCGAAGCGCGCACCCGTGCGCGGTTGTTCGGCTACCACCGCGAGCTTTGTCTGTGGACGCCCCTCGGTCGTGGCAGCCGCGACAATCCCGGTCTCGTGTTCGGTTTGGAGCGCGGCGGCTCGTGCCATGGGATCGCGCTTGCCGTTCCCGCGGCGTTGGCGCTCGAGGAGCTGCGTCTGGTGTGGCGGCGAGAAATGCTGAGCGGCGCATACCTCCCGCGTTGGGTCCGGCTGCGCACCGAGGCCGGCGCGTTGTCGGCGATCGCCTTCGTGATGAACCGCGACCACGAACGCTATGCCGCGGGGCTCGACGAAGCGACCAAGGTGCGGGTCGTCGCCACCGCCCACGGCGCACTCGGCTCCTGCTTCGAGTACGTCGCCAGCACGCTCGACCACCTGCAGCAGCTTGGCTTGAGCGACCCGCATCTGGAGCGGATTCGGCGTCGTGCCGAGGCGGAGTGGTGAGGGACGCGTCGTTCGGCAATCCCGTCTCGGATCGCGCGGTCGTCTCGGCGTCGGCGTGTCCGACTTGCCCGGTAGCGTTGATCGATCTGCCCGCCGATCTCGTCGCGACACCCGCGCAGGCCTGGAGCGTCAGCTGCGGCTCGAGTCAGTTCAGCCTCGATCTCGGCGCCATTTCGCCGAGGTCCACCTGCCACCCTTGACGACACGTCTTGAACGACCGCTCGACACCGCTCTGGATCACCTCAGACGTCGGTCGGCCGTCGGAACGCTGGCGGTTCGTGGCGAAGGTGCCGTGCCGAAGCGGTTCGTCGACGACTTGGCCACGGTTTGGATGCACGGACGTGTGCGAGATGGACCATCGAGCGGCAGCTCACCGTCCGCGCCGGGCGTTCATTCGATGAGGATCAGTTCGACGCGGCGATTCTGCGCCCGGCCGGCTTCGGTGTCGTTGCTGGCGACCGGCGCAACCGGCCCGACGCCGTGGGCAACGAGGCGCGTCGGATTGACCTCGTAGTCGGCGCCGAGCCTCGCCACGATCGCTTCGGCGCGGCGCTGCGACAGTGCTGTGTTGTACCGAAAGGCGCCCACGGCGTCGGTGTGGCCGACCACCGCCAGCTTGAGCCCGCCATAGTCGTTCATCACCCGGCCGATCGTACCGACGGCGCGGGTCGATTCGGGGTCGAGTTCGGCGCTGTCGAACGCGAAGGTGATGCCGCGGAGCGTCACGCGCCCGTCTTCTCGGAGCGCCGCCGCAACTGCATCAGGGTCGGCGGTGCGCATGTCGAACGTCCGGCTCGTCGCCACCGGTTCGGTGGCGACGACGGCGACGTCAGGTGCGACGTCGCCGGTGCTGGTGCAGCCGGCGAGCCCGAACAGTCCCGTCGCGACCACAAGCCGACGGCTCCACGCCAAGCGTCGTTCTCGATCGATCATCGTGGCTCGCCTTCCAAGCACGCGGTTCAGGCCGCTTGGCTGACGATCAGTTCGACGCGGCGGTTCGCAGCTCGCCCACTCGCCGATTGGTTGTCAGCCACCGGTTCGTTCTCGCCGCGACCGAGTGCGAACAACGTGCTGGCCGGCACGCCGTAGCCGATCAGTTCGAGCCGGACGGCGTTTGCTCGCTCTTCCGAGAGTTGCTGGTTGAAGGCCGGCGTGCCGGTGCTGTCGGTGTGACCGATGATCGTCACTTGGCTTCCCGGGTAGCGCGCCAAGACGTCGGCGATCCGCTGCAACGTCCCGCGTACGCCCGGTTGAATGGCGGCGCTCCCGGTGGCGAACTGCACGTCGCTGGCGAGCGTGACCATCAACACGTCGTTGCGGAGTTGGCGAATCTGGACCTCGTTGCGCGCGCGCTCGGCGGCAAGCTGCTGCTCGAAGTCCTGCTGCTGACGGTCGACGGCGTAGCCTATACCACCGCCGAGCGCTGCGCCCAACGCCGCGCCGATCGCGGTGTTTTCGGTTCGGTTGCCGCTTGGCGCGGTCACGTTCCCGATGATGCCGCCAATCACGGCGCCGGTTGCGGCGCCGGTGCCGGTCGCAGCGCCGGGCGTACCGGTGCCACCGGGCGCGCAACCCACCAGCGCCAAGCCGGCCAGCAGCACGAAGCCGCGCTGCAGCGAAACCTTCCTCATGGTCAACTCCGAGACGTGAACGTTGCGGAAGCCTTCCACGGGAAGGCTGAACGGTCGTTGTACGGCGCTCAGCCGGCAGCCATCGCGTCGAACATCGCAAGGGCGTGCGAGCCGTAGACGCGAGCCGGCCCACCGCCCATCTCCACGGCGACGGCGATGACGTCGACCAGTTCTTCGCGGCTGCAGCCGAGTTTGACCAGGGCGCGGACGTGGAACAGCAGGCAACCCTCGCAGCGAATGGCGATTGCGATGCCGAGGGCGATCATCTCCTTGGCCTTGTGGTCGACGACTCCCGTGTCGTTGACGGTCTTGACCAGGCCACCGAACGCTTGGCTCACCTCGGGCGACGCCTTCGTCAACGCCCGGGTCTCGGCGTGGAGGGTTCGTTCACGGTCGAGGTAGTCGGTCATGGGAGCCTCCACAGCAGCGAATGGCTCGGGGCGTAGGACTCCACGGAGAGCTGGCCAAGCTCGACCTCGGGAGAACTCCTGGTGTGGCGATCAGGCGCCGAGCGATGCCGCGGTGCGGGTGCGGGGCTGGCGTGGGCGCAGCCGCGCTACGTGGCCATCGCGGCGCATGGCGTGTTCGACCAGATGCTGCAGGTCGGAAACGATGTCCTGCGGCGAGCCCTCGAGCGCGTGGCTGTCGATCGGCGCGCCGATACGGACGTCGTAGGTTGCGCCCTTCTTGTTCAGGAGTTCGCGAAACAGCGTGACGTCGCGGAGTTCGTGCGACACCTGAGACAGCGCATAGAACAGGATCGAATTCCGTCCTTGCATCGACAGCGGCACGATCGGCGCCCGGTACTTCCGGGCCATGTTGATCGCCGTGGGTTGCCAGGTACGCTCGCGAAGCCCCCGCCACGACCAGTAGGCAAGCCGTCCGGCCGGGAAAAGGACGACGCAACGGCCGGCTTGGAACGCGCGGTGGGTAGCGACGAGCGTGTCGCGCGACCGCGCATGGCTCTTGCGATCGCTGACCCATTCGACCGGGATGATCATGTCCTCGAGACTCGGTGCGACGCGCAGGGCGTCGCGGTTGGCGAAGAACACGACGTCGGGGCGGATCGCCTTCAATGCGTCGAACAGCACGACGCCGTCGGCGATCCCGGTCGGGTGGTTCGGCGTGACGATGATCGGTCCGGAGGGCGGCACGTGACCCAGGCCGTCGACGCGGACGTCCATCGCCAATTCGCGACTGGCGAGCTCGAAGATTTGTCGAGCGCTCAGCTTGCGCACCGTCGCCGCAAGCTCGACGGCGAAGTCGTAATACATCAGGCGTGAGAGGCCGCGCCGCATGAACGCGCGCCCCATGGCGGTCGCGAAGTAGCCTGGGGCCCGTTCCTCGATCAGCTGGTCGACGACGCCTCTGGCCTCTGCCACTGACACAACGCACTCCTTCGTCGGACCTACGAACGGCCCATCGGGCCACGCTAGACGGGAATCGTGACAGTCGTGCAGCAGCCCTCCAGGTTATGTGGCAGATGACTGTCCGAGCGCCTGCGGGTCAAGGCTGGAGTCGGCCGCCAAGCGAGATTTCAGGCGGCATCCTGCTGGAACTGCAGCGCTGCCAAACGGGCGTACAAACCACCACGGCTGATCAGCTGGTCGTGGGTGCCGGTCGCGACCACTCGGCCGTCGTCGATGACGACGGTGCGGTCGGCGCGAAGCACCGTCGCGAGCCGGTGGGCGATGACCAGGGTGCTCCGGCCGCGACTGAGCCGCTCCACCGCGCGCTGAACGTACCGTTCGCTTTCGGCATCGAGCGAGCTGGTAGCTTCGTCGAGCAGCAGCACACGCGGGTCGCGCAACAGGGCACGAGCGATCGCGATGCGCTGGCGCTGGCCGCCCGAGAGGCGGACGCCCTTCTCGCCGACGAACGTCTGGAAGCCGTCTTGGAGCCGCTCGACGAACTCGGTGGCATAGGCGGCGGCTGCTGCTTCGCGAACGTCGTCGTCGCTGGCCGACGGCCGGCCGTAGCGGATGTTCTCGAGCACGTTCGTCGAGAAAATGACCGGTTCCTGAGGAACGAGACCAATCGCCGCGCGGAACTCGACGGGATCGAACGCGCGCACGTCGATGCCGTCGAGGGCGATCGCGCCGGCGCTCGGGTCGTAGAACCGCATCAACAGCTGGAAGATGGTGCTCTTGCCGGCACCTGAGGGACCGACGATCGCGACCGTCTCGCCGGGCGCCACTGCCAGATCGAACCCGCGGAGCACCGCGCGGTCCGGCGCCGCTGGGTAGGCGAACGTCACCTCGTCGAAGCGGACGTCGCCGCGCACGGGTTCCGCGAGGCGCCGCGGCGCAGCCGGCGCGCGGATCTCGGGCTCGGTGTCGAGCAGATCGAAGAGACGTTCGGTGGCACCGGCGGCGCGCTGCAGATCGCCGAAGATCTCGCTCAGGCCGCCCGTCGCCGTCGCGACGATGGTGGCGAAGAAGACGAATGCCGAAAGCTCGCCAGCCGTCATCCGTCCGGCGAGAACGTCGTGGCCGCCGAGATAGAGGACGAACACCATCGCCCCGAACACCAGCGAGATCACCAGGGCGCCGAGTACGGCACGGTCGCGGATGTAGCCGGCCGCGGCGCCAAAGGCCGTTTCCGCGGTCCCGTCGAAGCGGCTGGTCTCGGCCCGCTCCTGGGCACAAGCTTGCACCGTCCGAATGGCGTTCAGGGCCTCCTCGGCGCGGCCCGAGACGTCGGCAATGCGATCCTGGGCAATCCTGGAGCGCCGCCGCACCCGGCGGCCGATGACCACCAACGGTACGACTACCAACGGAACCACGACGAGCACGTAGGCGGTCAGGCGCGGTTCGGTGACGAACAGCATCACCAATCCGCCGACCAGCAGCATGACGTTGCGCAGCGCCTGGGTGACGCTGGCGCTGATGACGGTTTGGATCACGCTGGTGTCGGTCGTCAGACGCGAGATCACCTCGCCGGTGCGGGTGACCTCGAAGAACCCGGGCGAGAGCTTGATGACGTGGGCGAAGACGTCGCGGCGAAGATCGGTGACCACCCGCTCGCCGAGCAGGGTCACGAAGTAGGAGCGCATGAAGGTCGCGACCGCCAGGACCAGGATCACCACCCACACGGCGTTCAGCGCATGGTCGAGGGCTTCCGGTTGGCCGTCGGCGAAGCCGCCGTCGATCAGATGGCGCAAGCCGATGCCGAGCGACAGCACGCTGAGGGCGGCGAAGATCAAGCCCACCACCGCCGCCGTCGCCCACCAGCCGTGAGGACGGACGTAGGCGAGCAGCCGCCGGAGCTGGCGCAGATCGCGGCTCTTACCGCGATCGTCGGCCGCTTCCGTCAGCCGTCCTGTCGGTGGGTTTCGGGCCATCCTCTCTCGATCTTTCGTCGTCGGCCGCCGGTGCGGTGGCCTGCCAGAGCCGCCCTTGTCGAGCAAGGGGTATGAGGGTATATCCCGCGCTCCGTTTCAGGAGACGACCCTTGAAAAAGGACATTCACCCGGATTACCACGAGATCACCGTGGTGATGACCGACGGCTCGAGCTTCAAGACACGGTCGACGTACGGCGAGCCCGGCGCGACCTTGACGCTCGACATCGACCCGAAATCGCATCCGGCGTGGACCGGCGGTCAGATGCACATCGCGCAGCGTGGCCAGGTCGACAAATTCAACAAGAAGTTCGCGACGTTCCGTCGCAAGAAGGGTTGAGCCATGAAGATCCGCAACTCGCTGCGCAGCGCCAAAGTGCGTCACAAGGACTGCCGCGTCATTCGCCGCAAGGGTCGCGTTTACGTCATCAACAAGACGAACCCGCGCTTCAAGGCGCGCCAGGGCTGACGACCGCGGCGCCGGCCAGGAGCAGGCGCCCTCGATGACCACCTTGCGTCTCCATCACTTTCCGGTCTGCCCCTACAGCCGCAAGCTGCGTCTCGTCGTCGCCGAAAAGGGGCTCGACGTGACCTTGGAGCCGCACGAGCCCTGGCGGCGTGAGCCGGAGCTGCTGGCGCTCAACCCCGCCGGTGAAGTGCCGGTCTTGGAGGTCGACGGGCATGCGTTGGCGGAGAGTGTCGCGATCGCCGA
This sequence comes from Pseudomonadota bacterium, assembly GCA_039818825.1. Taxonomy (GTDB): domain Bacteria; phylum Pseudomonadota; class Alphaproteobacteria; order Geminicoccales; family Geminicoccaceae; genus JBCBTD01. The sequence continues at coordinate 16,355 of JBCBTD010000028.1, read as the reverse complement.
GTTTCTCGAAGACCGGTTTCCCGACGTGGACCTGGGCGGTCACGACGTTTGGTCGCAGGCAGAAATCCGGCGTCTGATGCTGTGGTTCGACACCAAGTTTGCCCGCGAGGTCACCGATCTCCTATGGCGCCAGAAACTCATTTATCGGCTGAAGCGTTCAGGCACGCCGAACACCGCGGCACTTCGCGCCGGGCAGGAGAACGTCCGCGGCCACCTCGACTACATCGGCTATTTGACACGCGAACGAAACTGGTTGGCGGGTGACCATCTCAGCTTCGCCGACCTCGCCGCCGCAGCGCACTTGTCGGTGCTGGACTATCTCGGCGACGTGCCGTGGGAAACCAACGGCGACGCCAAGGAATGGTACGCGCGGGTCAAGTCGCGACCGAGTTTCCGTGGCATCCTCAAGGATCGGATCCCCCAGCAGGCGCCTGCCGACCACTATGGCGACCTCGACTTCTGAAGCGTCCCAGTTGAAAACGGCGCTCCGCCAACGGGCGGTGGCGCTCGGCTTCCAGGTTCCGCGGGTGACGTCGGCCGAGGTTCCGGGATCAAGGCAGCGGGGATTGCGCAACGCGCTCGCGCAAGGCCATCACGGCACCATGCGCTGGCTGGAGCGAACCCGCACGCGGCGCGAGCAACCGGCGGCGATGTGGCCGCCGGCCCGCACGGCGATCGTCCTGGCCCTCGACTACGGTCCCGACGGCGATCCGCTGGCCAACCTCACCAGGGGCGACCGCGGTACCATCTCCGTCCATGCCCAGGGGGACGACTACCACGAGCTGCTCAAAGGTCGGCTGAAGCAGCTCGCGGGTTGGTTCGCCTCGGCCGTCGGTGGCGACGTGCGGGTGTTCGTCGACACGGCGCCTTTGATGGAGAAGCCGTTGGCCGAGCGGGCAGGGCTCGGTTGGCAGGGCAAGCACACCAACCTCGTGAGCCGCGCCAGTGGGAGCTGGACGTTCCTCGGCGTGATCCTGACCGACGCATCGCTGCCGCCGGATCCACCGGAGAGCGACCACTGTGGCCGCTGCCAGCGCTGCTTGGACGTCTGCCCGACGGACGCGTTCCCAGCGCCCTATCGCCTCGACGCGCGTCGCTGCATTTCCTACCTCACCATCGAGCATGCGGGCCCGATCCCGCACCGACTGCGGCGCCCGCTGGGCAACCGCATCTATGGTTGCGACGATTGCCTGGCAGTTTGTCCGTGGAACAAGTTCGCGAAAAGCGGCGCCGAGGCACGGCTGCATGCGCGCGCCGCGTTACGCTCACCGCGGCTGGAAGACCTCGCTGCTCTCGACGACACGGGCTTTCGAACGCTGTTCCGCCGCTCACCGATCAAGCGGATCGGGCGGGACCGCTTGCTGCGTAACGTCTTGATCGCGCTCGGTAACGCCCGTGGGCCGTTCGCCGCGATCGCGCCGCACCTGGACGACCCGCACCCAGTGGTGCGTGGCGCCGCCGTCTGGGCATTGGGCGAGACCCTGGAACCGGCCGCCGCCCAGGCCATCGCTGAGCAGCGTGCGACGAACGAGCCGGTGCTCGCGGTGCGCCGCGAGTGGTGGCTGTTGCGGCGCGGGGCGTCGGGTGGCGCTCCTTGAGTGTGCTCCTCTGTTTCGGGTTCGGGTACACCGCACAGGAGCTCGCGCGGCGCTTCTTGGGCCGCGGCTGGGACGTTCGGGGCACCTCGCGCGAGCCGAGCAAGCGGCGCGTCGATGGGGTCGCGCTGTGGCCGTTCGATCGCCAAATGCCGTTGCCGGACGCGGCGCTCGAAGGGGTGACCCACGTCCTCACGGCGGTCGCGCCCGACGAAGCGGGCGATCCGGTGCTCGACACCGAAGGCGCGCGTCTGCGGGCGCTGCCTAACGTCGTCTGGGCTGGATATCTCGGTACGACCGCGGTCTACGGGAACCGTGACGGCGGCTGGGTCGACGAGACCGCGGCGCTCCAGCCGACCAGCCCACGCGGGCAGCGGCGGGTGGCGGCGGAGGCGGCATGGTCATCGTCGGGCCTGCCGGTCAACGTCTTCCGCCTTGCGGGCATCTACGGCCCCGGCCGGAGCGCGGTCGACCAGCTCCGCGCCGGGACGGCACGGCGGATCGTCAAGTCCGGCCAAGTGTTCTCCCGAATCCACGTCGCAGACATCGCCACCGTGCTCGAAGCGTCCATCGCCCGCCCCGGGCCAGGTCGGATCTACAACGTTTGCGATGACGAGCCGGCACCGCCGCAAGACGTCGTGGCCTACGCTGCCACGAAGCTGGGTTTGCCCGTTCCGCCGGACCTGGCTTACGAGACCGCCGACATCAGCCCGATGGCCCGCACGTTCTACCTCGACAATCGCCGCGTCCGTAACGCCCGGATCAAGGACGAGTTGCAGGTGCGGCTCGCTTACCCGACCTATCGTGAGGGCATCGACGCGCTAGCGACCGGATCAGCCGACTGAGCGACGTCGGGCTGGCTCAGCCGGGCGGCGGCACGTGCGACGGAACCGAGTTCGTTCGGTGTCGGCGTGCGCTGCGGGATTCGCGCCACAGCACCAAGAGCCCGCCGCCGCCGATCAGGACCATACCGAGCCAAGCCATTGGTCCGGGCCATTCGCCGAACACGAGCCAGCCCCACAGCACGGCGATCGGCAAGGCCGTGTACTCGAACGGGGCCGCTGCGTTCGCTTCGGCGCAGCGGTAGGCTTCGGCAAGCAACCAACTGCCGGCAGCGATCAGCACGGCGCAGGCGACGAGGGTCGCGCTCTCGCTCGCATCAGGCCAGACCCAGGGTCGCAACACGAAGGCGAGGCTGGGATCGTCGCTGCCGGCGAAGCGCCCGTCACCGAGCCACAGCCCCATCAAGGCACCGGTGATCACGTGCCCGAGCTGCCCATAGAACGTCATGGTCGACGCCCGGTCGGTGGTGCCGAGCCGGCGCGTCAACAGCTGCATCAGCGCGTAGCAAAACGCTGCGGCGAGGGGCAGGAGAGCTGCCGGCTGGAAGGCCGCGCTCCCCGGCTGCAGAATCACCACGACGCCGAGGAGACCGATCAGCGTGCCGGCGATACGCCACGGACCAAGCCGTTCGCCGAGCACCGGCACGGAGAGCAGCGTGATGAGCAAGGGCGCGACGAAGAACGTCGCCAGTGCGTCGGCGAGCGGCAGGGCCGCAAGGCTGGCGAAGAACGCGGCGTTGGCGCCGACGATCAACAACGCCCTGGCCAATTGGAGCAGCGGCTGGCGCGAACGGAAGCCGTCGGTGCCGGTCGTGACCAGGACCAGCGCCGCCACCAGCGGCAGCGCTACGGCTCCGCGAAGGAAGACGATCTGGTAGAGAGCGAACTCCGCGCTCAAGCTCTTGATCAGCGCATCGTTGAGCGTGGTCGTCGCCATGCCGCCGACGACGCAAAGGATACCGATGACGTTCGTTGTCGAGGCGGCACCGGTGTCGCGCTGTCGTTCGTAGGGCGTCGCCATGGTCGACATCGTCCGCGTTGCTTCGGGGCGCGCAATTCGGCACGCGGCGCGGCCGAGCGCCGTGGTCGACGCGGTCGAGTGCCGATCCATGGAGCACGGCGTTGGCGGCTCGGTCCAGCGGCGTGTGCGGGCCTCGCGACCGGTCGTGATCCGCCGCGCGACCGGAACGACGACGGCCGCCTCTCGAGAGGCGGCCGTCTTCCGGCAGCGGGCGATGCCGCGGTGGGCTTGGAGTCAGTCGGCGAACTTCTTCATGTCTTCGAAGTTGGCGATGAAGCAGTGGTTCATCACTTCCAGCGCGTCGACTTGCGCCTGGAACACGATGTCGACCAGCTCACGGACGTCGGCCACGGCTTGGGTGTAAGCATCGCGCATGTCGTCGATTTGGCCGGACACGTCGAGGTCGGCTTGGTCCTTGGCTTTGACGACGTCCTCGAACTGCGCACCGAGCTCGTTCATCCGCGCCTGCATGATCTCGGCTTGACGTTGACCGAAGGTCTGGACGCCGTCGGCGAGGATCTGGCCGGCGCTGGTCATCGCATCAACGCTCCGACGTTGGGTCGCCATGACCGTTTCCGCGTCGATCTTGGGCAGGTCGAAGGCCGGCATGTCGAACTTCGGCATCTCGAACTTGGGGAACTCGAGCGCAGCATTCATGGTTCGTTTCTCCTCGTGACCTGTAGCGGCGCGTACGGCCAAGCCATCCGGCCATCTCATGTTGCACCGCAGCATATGTTGCTCGTGAACGAGGTCAAGGCATCTTGGTGACATTGCACACCAAACGCGCATGCGACGATCAGGCGGTTTGTGGGCGCCGACGGTGCAAGAAAAGGAGGCCGACCGCGACCGCGAGCACCGGCGGCACGACCAACAGGTTCATCGTTGCCCAGCCGGCCACCTCCAACAAAGCCCCGCTGCCGCTGGAAGCTATGACCACCGTCGTGAACAGGCAAACCTCGTTGAACCCTTCGACCTTCGAGCGTTCGGCCGGCGCGTAGGTCTGGGTGACCAACGTCGTGCCGCCGACGAACATGAAGTTCCAGCCGATGCCCAGCAGGACCATGCCCAGCCAGAAATTGGCGACGTCGAGGCCGTCGCGGTTGACGGCGACGCACGCCAGAATGAGTGCAGCGCCGGTGGCGATGACGCGTTCGACACCGAACCGACGGATCAGCGAGGCGGTGACGAAACTGGGCGCGAACATCGCGACCACGTGCCATTGAACGACCATGGTCGCGTCGCTGAACGCAAGGCCGCAGCCGAGCATTGCCAACGGTGTCGACACCATGAGGAACGACATCGCGCATTGCCCGACGGCGGCGCTGGCGAGCGCCGCGACGAAGCGTGGTTGGCTGACGATGGCAGCCAGCGGCCGCCCCCCGGTCCCTCTGCATTCGTCCGTCGGTTCGACGAACCGGGTCAACTGGACCGTCAGCAGCATGGCGGTGCCGAGCATGGTCACCACCAGGAAGCAGCCGGCGAACATGAACGGAAGCAGCCAGTCGCGCGACAGATCGGCAAGCGTCGGCCCGACGAAGGCAGCGAGCACGCCGCCGGCCAGGACCCACGAGATCGCCCGCCCCTTGGCGGCCGGGGAGACGCTCTCCGCGGCGGCGAACCGGAAGTACGTGGAACCGCCCGCGTAGGTGCCGTAGACGAACGTCGCCAGGCCGAACAACCAGAACGAGCCGAGCACGATCGCCGCGGCGCCAATGAGTCCTGAGGCCATACCCAGCCCGGCACCGAGCGAAAATCCGGCCCGTCGCCCACATCGACCCATGAGCAGGGACATCGGCATCGACGCCATCACCATGCCCAGGAACTGAAGGCCCATGGGCAGGGTCGCCATCCGCGGGTCGGGCGCGAGGTGGGCGCCTACGAGTGCCGTCGTCGAGATGACGATGGTGTTCCCGGCGAACATCAACGCCTGGCAGAACGACAGCGGCAGCACGGTGCGCTCGAAGGACCCTTGCATGGGGGTTTCGTAGCCTAATGAACAGGATTGCGCCACCCACGCGCCGCCGATCTTGACCGCATGGCTGATTTGCGCCTATGTCGCGCGCCCGCACGACGCGATGAAAGCGTCGCCATTTACCTCATCGCGAAAGGACGTCCCCCATGGCGCGCCGATGCGTCCTGTCCGGCAAGGGTGTGCTCGCCGGCAACAACGTCAGCCACGCCAACAACAAGAGCCGGCGTCGGTTTCTGCCGAACATCCAAAGCCGACGGCTCTACAGCGAGCGGCTCGGCGAGAGCATCCGCTTGCGAATCGCCCTCAACACCCTGCGGACGATCGAGAAGCGCGGCGGCTTGGACGGCTTTCTGCTGTCCAGCAAGGACAGCGAGTTGCCGGCCGAACTCCGTGCCATGAAAAAGCGGGTGGCGGACGCCGCCGTCGTTTGACGACCGGCGTGACCACGGCCCATTTGCCATGGCTCGGCGTGGTGGCGATGACCGTCGTGGTCGTCGTCTCCAACGTGCTGGTCCAGTTCCCACTCAACGACTGGCTGACGTGGGCGGCGTTCACCTATCCGGTGGCGTTCTTGGTCACCGACGTGACCAACCGGCGGTTGGGGCCGGAAGCGGCGCGACGAGTTGCCTACGCTGGGTTCTTCATCGCCGTGGTCTTGTCGGTGGCGTTGGCGAGCCCCCGTATCGCGCTGGCGAGTGGAACGGCGTTTCTCGCGGCGCAACTCCTCGACGTCGCGATCTTCGACCGGCTGCGCCGCGCCGCATGGTGGCGGGCGCCGCTGGTATCGTCGGTGCTGGCGTCGGCCCTGGATACGATGGTGTTTTTCGCGCTCGCCTTCGCCGGGACTGGGCTACCGTGGGTCACCTGGGCGCTCGGCGATTTCGCCGCCAAGCTCGCCATGGCGCTGTTGTTGCTGTTGCCCTTCCGTGCTCTCGCGGGCCCGCGGGCCGCACCCGTCTGACGCACCGCCCGGCCAGCGGTATTGAACGAACAGCGTCTCCTGCAGCGGGCTGAAGTTGTCGTCGCTGACGAGCAACAGATCGAGGTCGGGGCCGTGCGCCCAAACCGCAATCGCCTCCATGTTGTCGACACCGTCCTCCTGGCCCAGGCGCGCCAGCGTCAAAGGTTCCAGCTCGGCACTGGCGTCGACTTCAGCCGCGCCGGCGCAGCGGATCGTCGCTCGCCAATCGAGCAGCAGATTGACCTGCCGCTCGACGAAGAACGTGCGATCGCCGAAGCGGTCGGCCCCGGTCGGCGCGTGGTTGCCGTCAGCGCGGTAGCGTCGTTCGCGCCCGTCGCGGCGACGGACGAAGAACCCGTCCGGGTGCCGCGTTTCGGCAACCGCCAACCAGTTCCCGCGGGGCAGATCGGCCAACGCCTCGAAGCCGGCATTGTCGTCGAGGCGGAACCGTCGGGCGGCGAGATGGCTGGCGATGCCGGTCGGCGCCGTCGGCGGCCCGGCGTAACGGACGATTCCACCGCCCCGCCGGCCATGGGTCTCGAAGGTCGCCAGCAACTGGCCATCGGAGAGCGCCAAGCCTTCGGTGTCGCGGCTCCAGCCGGCCGGCCGCGGCAGGTCGACGAGGTGTGCGTCGACGAGATCGACCAACCACCCCCGTTCGTCGAAGCGGGGCGCCATGTTAAGGAGGTAGCCGCGATCGCTGACGACCAACAACCGGTCCCCGCCGTCCGTCCTCACGACGCCGGACAGTCCGCCGATCCGCGCATCACCGCCTACCCGTAGGCGTGCCACCGGGATCAACTCGCTGCCGACCGGTGTCGGCGGCAGCTTTGTGGCAGCAGCCTCGAGCCGAACTGGCTCGGCTCGAGCGGCCAAGGTCCAGAACGTCGCCACCGCGAGGACCAGGACAGCTACGCGCCGGCCTGGCGCTCTGGACGACCTCATGGGCCGGTCCTAGCGTAGGCACGTTTTCGCCAGCCCCGGGGAGCCGACCGCTCGGCACGACACGTCATGGACTTGGCTCCGTTCGTCGCCCGGCTGCTGCTCGCCCGGCGGTTCACCACCACATCGGCTGTCTACGCACCGCCGTCGCGCTTGGCATCGGCGACCGTCGTGCCGTGGGTCGCCGGGCTTGGGAGGGTCGCTTGACCGCTCGACTGGCGCTGGTCCTGCTTGCGTTCGGCACGATCGCCGCCGGCGTTGCTGGTTTCGTCGGATTTCTCGGGCCAGGTGCGCTCACCGAGGGTCTGCAACTCGCGGCGGTCGCCGGGCTGGCGGCCAGTGCCGCGCATTTTGCCATCGGTCTGCCGGGGCGACCGATGTTGGCCCTGTCGCTACCCATACTTGCCGGCTGGTCGGTGGCCTTGGCGCTCCCCGCCGCATCGCCCTCGCTCACGCTGCTGTTGGCTGCGTTCGCCGGTTCGGTCGTCGGCGCAGCGCTGGGGCCGTCCGCTGCGCTCCGACCCATGGTCTGTGCCGCCTCGACCTTGTTCCTCGCCGTCCTGGTCGAGGTGTCGGCAGCTGGCCATGCGGGCTCGCGGCTGGTCGCGGGTGATGCGCTCGCAGGCGCGTGGCAGGCGGCCGTCGCCCTCGCCGCCGTGGCCCTGGCTGTCGCTTGGTGGAGCGAGGCCAGTCTAGGTGCCGCGCTTCTGCGCGCTGCTCGGCAACCCCGTCTGGCGGCCAATCTCGGCCTGCCGCCGCTCCGCCTGTTGGTGACGTCGGCCGCGTTCGGCGGTGCCGCGGCTGGTGTCGCCGGCGTGGTGCTTGCTGGTGCCGGTAGCTCGGCACCGTCGCCGGTTCTGGGCTTGGTACTGGCGGTGGCTGTGTTGATTGGCGGCGCCGGGTCGATTTCCGGTACTCTCGCAGCCGTGGCCGGTCTGTGGCTGCTCCCCGAACTGGCGCTGCGGGCACTGCCCTCCGCCCTTGGTGGCGATCCGCTTCTGGCGGTGGTCGGCACCGTGGCGCTAGCGATGTTCTTACTGATGCGCAGCGGTCGCCGGTGGTGGCGGTCGGTCGATGGCTGAGAGCCTGCTCCGTGCGGTCGACGTCAGGAGCCCCGGCGGCGTGCCGTTGGCAGGCTTGTCGCTGAGTGCTGCCGCCGGCGCACTCACCGTCGTCATTGGCGTCGATGGCCGTGCAGCCGGTTGCGCCGTGCTTGCCGACCTGCTGGTCGGCCGCGGCCATCCAGAGCGTGGCTCGATCCACTGGCTCGGCCGTCCGATCACCCGTCGCACCGTTGCCGAGCGCGTGCGGGCAGGGCTCGTCGGCACCGCCAGCCCGCCTTTGGACCTGCCCGGCGAGCGGTTGGTCGACGCGCTGGTGGTGGCGATGATCGCGCCCGGCGGCGGTTGGCCGGCCGACCTGTTGCGCCGGCGCGCGCCTCCGGCACTGGCGATGGCTGCCGGTGAGGTGCTTGATTTCGTCGGTCTGTCCGCGCTCGCCGGATCCCGGCCCCGAGCGCTCGACGTCACCGAACGCGCCTTGTTGGAGCTGGCGCGGGTGCTGGCTTTGCGGCCCAAGCTGATCGTCGTCGATCGCTTGGCGGCCAGCTTGCCGGCCAGCGCGAAGCCGCATTTGCTCAAGCTGGTGCACTCCATCGCCGTGGGGGGGATCGCCGTCGTGTGGCTGGAGGAGGACGACCATCCCGCCGATAGCGCCGCGGACCAGCTGGTCCTGCTTGGCGACGGCAGGGCGCTCGCGGCTGGGCCTGCGGCCGTGGTTCGCGCCTCGGCGCCGTTCGTCGCGGCGTTCCCGGAGCGTCGCTGAGGGTCTTTGCGTTTCTCCGGCCTCAATCAGCTGTACCCGCGTCGACGACGCCGAGTCGGGGGCAGAGGCCGCGGACCGCGCAGTCCATGCAGCGTGGTGTCCGCGAGCGGCAGATCGCCTTGCCGTGGTCGAGCAGCAGCAGGTGCGCCTGCATCTTGAAGCGATCCGGCACCGCTTCGTCGAGGTCGCGGGCGACGCCGGCCTCGGTCCGGGCCGCCGACAACCCCAGCCGCTTCGCCACGCGGAAGACGTGCGTATCGACCGCGACGGCCGCTTGGCCGAACGTGAAGCGCAGCATGATGTCGGCGCACTTCCGGCCGATCCCGGGCAACGCCATCAACTCCTGCCGCGTTTTCGGCACGGTGCCGCCATGCCGCCCCAGCAACGTTGTGCAGAGCTTCCGCAGGTTCCTCGCCTTCGTGTTGTAGAGCCCGCACGGCTTGATCAGTCGCGCGGTCTCCGTCTCGTCGAGCGCGAGAATGGCCTCCGGGGTTCGGGCGACGGTGAACAGTGCTTTGGCCGCGGCGGCCGTGTTCCGATCGCGCGATTGGGCGCTCAGCAGGCAGCTGACGAGGCTCTCGAACGCCGAGCGGCGGACTTTCACGCCCGGGTCGGTGACGGCGGCGGGCGGCTTGGCGGCGACCAGAGTTTCGAACAGTCGTTCGGTATCGGCGGATGGCATGCGGCCATGATGGTGCCGCGCCGCCACGCTTCAAGGGATGCGAGTGCGTCAGGCAGGCCATGCGTGCGGCCGCCTGGGCAAGCGCAGCCGCATCACTATGGTCGCGGGGGGGACGACAAGGTCAGGGAAGGAACGAACCGCCGTGGACGGGCGTCGCAGCGGACCGCCGGTGCTGAGCTACCTGTTGCTGGCGTTCGCGCCGTTGACCTGGGGCGGCAATCTGATCGTCGGCCGTTCGCTCGCCGACATGGTCGATCCGGTGACCTTGAACTTGGTCCGGTGGAGTGGCGCCGCGGTGCTCCTCGGCCTTGCCTGTGGCCCGGCCTTGTGGCGGCATCGCGTCGACCTCGTGCGGCACTGGCGGATCATCGGCGGGCTCGGCATGACTGGCATGTGCGGCTTCCACCTGCTCCAATACACCGCATTGGCTTCGACCACGGCGCTCAACGTCGCGTTGATCTCGGCGATGACGCCGCTCTACGTCGTGAGCATGGCCTGGGTACTGTCCGGCGATCGTCTGGGGGTGAGCCAGCTGCTGGGTGTGCTGCTGTCGATCGCCGGCGCGGTGGTCATCGTCGGCAAGGGTGACCTCGGTAACGTCGCGACCCTCCAGCTCCAACGTGGCGACCTCATTCAGGTCGCGGCGATCGGGCTTTGGGCGCTCTACTGCGTGCTCCTCCGCTACCGCCCGGCGAGCATCCCGCCTCTGCCGTTCCTGCTTGCGACGATCCTGCCCGGACTGGCGTTGTCGCTGCTCGCCTACACCGTCGAGGAGCCGCGGCTCGTGTGGTCGCCGGCCGTCGGCTGGGGTTTGGCGTATCTGATCCTCTTTCCGTCGACGCTCGCCTACGTTGCCTGGGGCGCTGGGGTGCGCGAGCTCGGGCCGCACATGGCCGGGATTTTCACCAACCTCGTGCCCATCTACGGCGCATTGCTCGCTGTGCTGTTGCTCGGGGAGCAGGTCCGCCCCTACCACGTCGTCGCCGCTGCTCTGGTCGCGATCGGGATCTGGCTGGCCGGGCGAGGCTCTGGTGGCGGCGAAGCCCTACGCGCACGGCGGGCTGACACGTCCTGAGGAGGTCCGATGTTCGAAGGCTTCGAGAGACACGACGTCGAGGTCGGTGGGGCGACGATCCACGTCAGTACCGGTGGCTCCGGGCCGCCGCTGCTGCTGCTCCATGGATTTCCGCAGACCCACATGATCTGGCACCCCGTGGCGCCAGTCTTGGCCGAGCGCTTCACCGTCGTCTGCGCTGATCTCCGTGGCTACGGCGACAGCTCGAAGCCGCCGACCGACCAACACCACGCGCCTTACGCCAAGCGCGCGATGGCCCTGGACATGGTCGAGACCATGGCGGCGCTCGGCCACGACCGTTTCGATCTGGTCGGCCACGACCGCGGCGGTCGCGTGGCGCATCGGTTGGTCCTCGACCATCCGGAGCGGGTCGGCAAGTTGGCGCTGCTGGACATCGTACCGACCAGGACGCTGTTCGAGGCAACCAACCAGGCCATCGCCACGGGCTACTATCACTGGTTCTTCCTGGTCCAGCCGGCACCGCTGCCGGAAGATCTGATCAACGCCGAGCCGATCGCCTATCTGCGGGCCAAGCTCGGCCGCTGGGGATCGGCGAGCGAGGCTTTCCCCCCCGCGGTCGTCGCCGAGTACGAGCGGTGTATCCAGGACCCGCGAACGGTCCACGCGATGTGCGAGGACTATCGTGCCGCGGCAACCATCGACCTCGATCACGACCGCGCCGACGAGCAGGCACGGATCCGCTGCCCACTCTTGGTGCTTTGGGGCGAGAAGGGGCTCATGCATCGGCACTTCGATGTGCCGGCGACGTGGCGCGTCAAACATGCCGAGCCCGAGAGTGTTCGAGCGGCCGTCATGCCATGTGGCCACTTCCTGCCGGAGGAGGCGCCAGACGAGGTCACCGCGGCGCTTCGTTCGTTCCTCGGAACCGGGTGACGACCACCGGCGCGACGTCGAGCGCCGGTGGCGGTCCGGACGTCAGCCGAGGTCGAGGCGCTTGGCGGCAAGAGCGGCGCCGGCGATCCGCGCGCTGATCTTCTGGAATGCGATGTCGCGGGCGACGTCCGGCGAGCCGTGCTTGGGTTTGACGTCGGTGCTGAAGGGCGAGAAGCCACAATCGTCGGTGGCGCCGAGGCGCGCGGTCGGGACGTGCTTCGCTGCCAACACCAAGTCGTCGGCTACTTCTTCGGCCGTTTCGACCCGTGGGTTCTGTGGGTTGATGACGCCGATGAAGGCGACTTGGGCGACCCCTGCCGCGTCCGCGCGGCTGTGCCGGCCGATCAGCTCGTAGACCCGCTCCTTGTCCGGCTCGCTAGCCAGCTGGATGAGGAAGTAGCCGGCGTTCATCTTGAACATGCTCGGCAGCAGGTCGGCGTAGTCGACGTCGGCGCTGTGCGTGGCATCGCAATCGCCACCAGGGCAGGTGTGAATGCCGATGTTGCGCCGCTCGTCGGCGTCGAACCGTTCGAGCACGCGGTTGTTGAGCTCGATGAAGAAGTCGAGCATGCCGCGCCCGGTCCAAGGGTTCTGCGGATCGTTGCGGCAGGCTAGGCGTCCTTCCGTGAAGTCGATCGAAACCCGGACGGCGCCGGCTGCGAAGCACTGGCGGATGTCCTTCTCGCACTCGTCGACCAAGTCGCCGTGGAACTGCGCGCGCGGATAGCCAGGGATGTCGTCGTCGAGTGGATAGAGCAGCGAGAGCATCGACGGCGCGATCACCGCTTGCTTCATCGGCTTGGTGGCCATGGGTAGCGACAGCTTCAAATAGTCGGCGGCGTAGGTCTTGTAGCGAAAGGGACCGCCGGTCAGCCGCGGCAATTGGCGGTGATGGCCGTCGGTGAAGATGGCGAAGTACTGGCCGTCGGCGGCGAGATTGGTGGCGAGGCCGGTGCCGGCCAGCGTGTCCGTCAACGGATAGGTGGCGAAGCTCGACGCCCGCTGCTCACCGTCCGAGACGATCGGCGAGCCGGTGGCTTGCATTCGCTCGATCGAGTCGCGGCAAGCGGCGTCCTGTTCGCGGACGAGGGCCGCATGGTCGATGTCGCCGGCGTCGTAGGCTGCTATCGCCTGCTGCAACTTTTGCGGGCGCGGCAGCGAGCCCACCGGTTCGGTAGGTAGGGTCATCGGTCGTCCTCCCTGGGCCATCCATTGGTTTGCCGCTGCGCTGACGCGCATGCCGGCATCGCGCTCTCTTGAACTGGGGCGCGAGGCGAGGGTACGGGCGGTCCGATCGATGTCAATCGAAGGCGAACTCGGTCGGGCGGTCGCTGCGAGCAGGGGCGTCAGGGGCCGCCGAGCGGGAAGAGCATCGGGACGACGAGCATGGTCACGACCATGACCAGAAGCGTCATCGGTACGCCGACCTTGACGAAATCGACGAACCGATAGCCGCCCGGATCGACGACCAGGGTGTTCACCGGCGAAGACACGGGCGTCATGAACGCCGCCGACGCAGCGACGGCCACGGTCATGGCGAATGGATACGGCGATACGCCGAGATCGGCGGCCACCCCGATGGCGATCGGCGCGACCAGTACCGCTGTCGCCGTGTTGGAGATGAACATGCCGAGGGCGGCGGTCAGCACGAACAGGCCAGCCAGCATCGCCAAGCTGCCGAAGCCGCCGAGGCTCTCGACCAGGCCGGCGACCATGAGGTCGGTTGCGCCGGTGTTCTGCAGGGCGGTTGCCATCGGCAACATCCCGGCGATCAGCACGAGGCTCGGCCAGTTGATCGAGGCGTAGGCTGCCGGCCGCGGGATGCAGCCGGCGAGGATCATCGCCACGGCGGCCAGCATCACCGCGGCGACGTTCGGCACCAGTTGAAAGGTCATCGCGGCGACCATCGCCACCAGGATGGCCACCGCCTGCGGCGCGGCGCGATGGGCCGGGGCAACGTCGTCGACCTCGTTCGGCAGGCTCAAGGTCACGAAGTCGCCGCGTTCCTCCAACAAGGAGCGCAGGTCCTGCCAGCGGCCGCTGACCAGCAGGGCGTCGCCGAGGGCAAGGCGTTCCTCTGCGAGTGTGCCCTCGAGCGGCTGGCCCATGCGCCGGATGGCGAGGACGTTGACGCGCCGCCGGCTCCGGAACGCCGCTTCGACGAGCGTCTTGCCGATCAGCGCCGAGTCGGGCGCGACCATCACTTCGGCGACGCCCATCTCCTTGACGAAGGCACTGGCGTCGATCGTCGAGCTGGGCACCGCCACGAGGGCGTTCTCCGTGACGAAACGCTCGATCCGTTCGGGCTCGCCGACGGCGATGACCAGGTCGTTGGCGCGGAAACGGCTCTGTGTGAGGGCTGGAGTAACCTCGAGATCACGACCACTTCCGCGGCCGAAGGCGACGATCGATACGCCGTAGCGAGTGCGCAGCGACGCCTCACCGATGGTCTGGCCGACGCAGGGCGAGGTCCAAGGTATCCGAACCCAGTGGACCCTGTCCGTCAGGCCGTAGACGGCCGCCAGTTCGGCGATGGTGCGCCCACGCCGCGCGTCGCCGCTTGGTAAGGCTTGGTCGGGTACGAGCCAGCGGCCGACGGCGAGCATGTAGACGACACCGATGACCAGCACGGCGAGGCCGATCGGCGTGAACGCGAAGAAGCCGAAGGGCTGGAGCTCTTGAAGCCGCAGCTCGGCGTTCACGACCAGGTTGGGCGGCGTCGAGATGAGTGTCATCATCCCGCTGATGAGGGCAGCGAACGCCAACGGCAGCATCAGCTTCGCCCGCGCCACGCCGGTCTTGGCCGCGATCCCGAGAACGATCGGGATGAAGATGGCGACCACGCCGGTAGAGCTCACGAACGCTCCGCCGAACCCGACCGTGAGCATCAACGCCAGGATCAATCGGGTCTCGCTGGCCCCGCCTACACGCACCAGGAAAGCGCCGACCCGTGCGGCGATGCCGGTCGTCACCAGCGCTTCGCCAACCACGAAGAGCCCGGCGATCATCAAGACGACCGGATCGCCGAAGCCGGCCAACGCCTGCGGCACGGTGACGACGTCGCCCAGCAACAAACTGAGCAGCAGCAACAGGGCGACGACGTCCATCGGCAGGGCGTTGGTGGCGAACAGCACGATGGCGACGGCCAACAGCGCGAAGACGAACAGTGCCGCCGCGGTCATCGCCGCGACGCCTTGGTCAGCGGGTTCATCAGAGACGCGGCGGCGTGCCCGCCAACGTCAGGCAACCTTCAGCGGCTTGTACTTGATCCGATGCGGCTCCGTCGCGGCATCGCCGAGCCGGCGGCGCTTGTCGGCCTCGTACTCGTCGAAGTTGCCCTCGAACCAAACGACCTGGCTGTCGCCCTCGAAGGCCAGGATGTGGGTGGCGATGCGATCGAGGAACCAGCGATCGTGGCTGACGACGATCGCCGAGCCGGCGAAGTCCAGCAAAGCCTCTTCCAGCGCGCGCAGCGTGTCGACGTCCAGATCGTTGGTGGGCTCGTCGAGGAGAATGACGTTGGCGCCGCCCTTCAGCAGCTTCGCCATGTGGACCCGGTTGCGCTCACCGCCGGAGAGCTGGCCGACCTTCTTCTGTTGATCCGAGCCCTTGAAGTTGAACGACGAGACATAGGCGCGACTCGGCATCGTGCCCCTGCCTAGCTCGACGATCTCGGCGCCCTCACTGATTTCCTCGAACACGCTCTTGGTCGGCGCCAGGGCGTCGCGGCTTTGATCGACGTAGCCCAGCTTGACCGTGTCGCCGAGCTGGATCGAGCCACCGTCAGGCGCCTCGTCGCCGGTGATCATACGGACCAGTGTGGATTTGCCGGCGCCGTTGGGACCGATCACGCCGACGATGGCGCCGGGCGGCATGATGAACGACAGATCCTCGATCAACAGCCGGTCGCCGAAACCTTTGGTCAGGCCCAGAGCCTCGATCACGTTGCCGCCGAGCCGTGGGCCGGCGGGGATGACGATTTGGGCGGAGCCGGGCCCGCGGTCCTTGGCGTCGGCCAGCAGAGTTTCGTAGGCCGTGACGCGGGCCTTCGCTTTGGCGCGCCGGCCCTGGGGCGACTGCGCGATCCATTCGGCTTCGCGGTCGAGCGTGCGCTGCCTCGCCTGGTCCTCACGCTCTTCCTGAGCCAGCCGCTTGCGTTTCTGCTCCAGCCAACCGGAGTAGTTGCCCTCGAAGGGAATGCCGCGGCCGCGGTCGAGCTCGAGAATCCAACCGGCCACGTTGTCGAGGAAGTAGCGGTCATGGGTAATGGCGACGACTGTGCCCCTGTATTCCTGCAGGAACCGCTCGAGCCAGGCCACGCTCTCGGCGTCCAAGTGGTTGGTCGGCTCGTCGAGCAGTAAAAGGTCGGGTTGTGAGAGGAGCAGCCGGCAGAGCGCGACGCGGCGTCGCTCGCCGCCGGAGAGCGTCGTCACGTCGGCGTCGCCCGGCGGGCAGCGCAGCGCGTCCATGGCCATCTCGAGCGTGCGCTCGAGTTCCCAGCCGTTGACGGCGTCGAGCTTTTCCTGGAGTTCCGCCTGCTCGGCCAT
>JBCBTD010000027.1:0-53654 GCA_039818825.1 Pseudomonadota bacterium | reverse complement strand
GGCTCGCGCAGGTCCAACAGCGACTGCCGTGACGGGCTGGCGTGAAACCCACCGACGCGCACGTTCACCGGGTGGACGGCCCGGCCGCCGACCCGCTCGATGAGATCGGTACCGACCTTCTTCAGGCGCAGGCCCCGCTGCAACAGCGCCGGGTGGTCCCTGGCCATTGCAAAGCCGTCGTCCATGCCGAGGAAGTCCGGAGCATGGAGCAGAAACACGTGCAAGGCGTGGCTTTGCAGCCATTCACCGCAATAGAGCAGCCGGCGGAGGTCGCGGATAACGGCCGACACCTCGACACCGGCCGCGGCCTCCATCGCGCCGACCGCGCTCATCTGGTAGGCGACCGGACAGATACCACAGATCCGCGCCGTGATGTCCGGTGCCTCGGTGAAGTGCCGGCCGCGCAGCAACGCTTCGAAGAAGCGCGGTGGCTCGTAGATCGAGAGCCGCACGTCTTCGACCTCACCATTCCGCATCCGCAGATAGAGCGCCCCCTCCCCCTCGACCCTGGCGAGGGCGTCGACCTTGATCGTGCGCGTTTCAGTGCCCATGGCTGGCAGCCCCGTCGCGGAACGCCGGCGCGTCGGCGTTGAAGCTGCGGAGTGCTCTGCCGAACGTCGCCTCGTCGATGCCTAGACTGGTCCAAACGGTCCGAAGCGCGCCGATGTTCGGGCTCTCCATCGGTCCGAAGCACCCGTAGCAGCCACGGGCGACGCCTGGGCACAGCGCGCCACAGCCGGCCTGCGTGATCGGCCCCAGGCACGGTTCGCGGCGCGCCACGAGGACGCAAGGGACACCGCGCCGCTTACACTCGGTGCACACGCTCTCGGTCGGCACGAACGGACGGCGGCCGTCGAGCAGGGCCGAGAGCACTTCGCGGAGTTGCGCGGGCATGATCGGGCAACCCCGCAACTCGTAGTCGACGACGACGTGCTGGCCGATCGGAGTCGACGTGGGCAAAGCGTTCACCAGGGCGGGCCGCGGATAGACCTGTCGCTTGTAGACATCGACGTCGGCATCGTTGCGCAGGCTCTGGATTCCGCCGGCGGTCGCACAGGCGCCGATCGTCACCAGCATCTTCGACTGGCGTCGGATGTCGCGGATGCGCTCCGCGTCGGCGGCGGTCGTGATCGAGCCCTCGACCAAGGAGAGATCGTAGGGACCCTCGACCACGTGGCTCGACGCCTCGAGAAAGTGAGCGACTTCGATCGCCCCCACGAGGTCCAGCAGCTCCTCGACGCCGTCGAGCACCGAAAGCTGGCAACCGTCGCAGGAAGCGAACTTCCAGACCGCCAGGCTGGGACGTGCCCCCCGCATCGTCAGATCTCCCTGACCGGCAGCAGATCCGCCAGTCGATCGTAGGCGAAGACCGGGCCGTCGCGGCAGACGAGATAAGGACCGAACTGGCAATGACCGCAGGTGCCGACGCCGCACTTCATGTTCCGCTCCATCGACAGAAAAATCGCCGACTTGCGGATGCCGCGCGCCTGGAGCGCCGTGGCAACGGCGCGCATCATCACCTCTGGCCCGCAGGCGAACGCGACCGTGCGGGCCGGGTCGACGCGGAGCTGGGGCAGCATGGCGGTGACGAACCCGACGCGGCCCTGCCAGCCAGGCTCGGCGTAGTCGACGCTCACCGCGACGTCGACGTCCGGTCGACTGCGCCAACGCTCCAGATCGGCGAGAAACAATCGGTCGGCCGGCGTGCGCGCGCCATAGAGCAGAAGAACCCTGCCGAACGCGGCGCGCTCGTCGAGCACCATTTCGATGGCGGGACGCAAGGGTGCCAGGCCGATCCCGCCCGCCACCAAAACCACGTCCTGGCCACGTGCCAAGTCGATCGGCCAGCCGAACCCGTAAGGGCCGCGCACGCCGACCCAATCGCCCGGTCGCATCCGCCGAAGCGCTTCGGATACCGCGCCGACGGAGCGGACCGTGTGCTCCAAATCGGGGCTCGTCGGCGGGCCACTGAGGCTGATCGCAGCCTCGCCGATACCGAGCGGCGCCAACATGTTGAACTGCCCCGGTTGGCCAAAGCCCGTGCGCTCCTCGCCGGCCGCCAGCACCAACGTGACGGCCTCGGCCGTCTCCTGCCGACAGGCGCGGACACGTAACGGCACCGGTGCGAGCGGGGGTCTCACGTCGGCGCTCCGTAGACGTCCAGCGCCTGCAGACGGGCGGCATGCATCCGGTCCACGAGTGCCGGCACGAACCGCCGCATCAAGGCGTAGCCGATCGCCGGTTCTGCGTCGCATTTGGCACGCAGGCACTGGGCGTCGAAGGCGACGGCGCGCAACGGCTCCACGGCCCGGCCGTCATGGTGCCAGACATACGGCTCGACCAACCATGAGACGCCGAGCACGTCGCCCGCGCCGAGCGTCATGAAGGTCTGCGGTCCGCTGCCCGGTCGGTAAAACTCCAGCGCCACGCTGCCATGTCTGATCAAGAAGAACCGGTCGGCCGGCGCGCCCTCCCGAAGCACGTAGTCGCCGGCAGGGACGGCGACGTTGGACCCGCAGCCAGCGACCAAGGCCGTCACCGCATCGGGGAGCCCCTCGAAGAACCCGTGCTCCGCGGCGAGCTGGTCGATCGTCTTCACGTGCGCCCCTCCGCGCAGAGTGCCTCGGCCTCGGCGACGATGTCGATGCCGGCGGGACACCAGGTGATGCAGCGCCCACAGCCGACACAGCCGGAGCCCCCGAACTGGTCGTGCCAAGTCTGCAGTTTGTGCAGCAGCCACTGGCGGTACCGCGCGCTTTCGCCCTCACGAACCGGGCCACCGTGGACGTAGCTGAAGCCAAGCGTGAAGCAGCTGTCCCATTGCCGGTGACGCTCGACGCGGTGGCCGGCAAGGTCGGTCTGGTCGTGGACCGTCGTGCAGAAGCAGGTCGGGCAGACCATCGTGCAGTTGGCGCAAGCGAGGCAACGCTCGGCAACCGCATCGAAGTGTTTGCTCTCGCGTGCGGCTCGCAGCCGCTCGGGCAACCCTTCGGTCGACAACCCGCGACCCATGGCGGCCTCGGCGCGGCGACCCTGCGTAGCACGGGCATCAGCGTCGACATCGTCGGCCGGTTTGAGGTCCAAGGCGTCGACGATGGCGCGAGCGCGGTCACCGGCCGCCGCAACCAAGAACCGGTGGCCACGTTCGTCGTCGATCTCCGTCAGGCGAAGATCGAACCCCTCGATGACCGAGGGGCCGGTGGCGAACGACGCGCAGAAGCACGTGCTCGCCGGCTGGGCGCAGTCGACAGCGACGACGAACAATCCGCGGCGGCGCGTGACGTAGATAGGGTCGGGCTCGACCGCCCCCATCATCACCCGGTCGAACTTCGCGATCGCGGCGAGATCGCACCCGCGAACGCCGACGAACGCCATCGGCGCCAGCGGTGCTGGCTCACCGTTGATCGTGGGGGCCGCGTCGCCGTTGATCTCGGCCGTCCAGAGGCGTTGGCGAGGCGGATAGAGCCAACGCTTCCAACCATCGGCGCCGTGGACGACGGCAAACGCCGTACGCCCCGCACGCTGCAGATCGAACCGCCCGGGTTCGTGATGCGCCGTCCACCCCCAAGGCAACACGTCCGGCGCCGCAAGCCGGTCGACGACGATCCCGCCGTCGCGGACCGTCGGGCCGATCACGTCGAAGCCATCGGTCGCCAGTGCTTTGAACAAACGGTCGAGTTCGGTAACGGGCAACGAGCGCAATGGGGGATCGGCGTTGGGCGGTACCGCGCCGTGCTTGTGGTCACTCGAAGCCGTGCGCGCTGGCAGGGCGGCCTCCCTTCCCACTTTATAGCTGGTCCTTGAACCTCAAGTCGGCGTCGGCCGCACTGATCCACGTCAATGGTTGCCCACATTCGGCACGCCGTGCTTGATGACGCCGCCGGAACGAGCGTTGATCCGAAGGGAGGGACGAGCTTGCGCGGCCCAAGGACGACGGCTCGGCCACGTCGTGGTTGAGGAGATGCGCGAGCGCATTCTAGCGTTGACGCGCGAACTGATGCTCCTGCCAGGTCTGAGTGGCCACGAAGGCCGGGTCCGGCAGCGATTGCGGGCCGAGTTGCAGGCCCTCGGCCTCGCCCCGCGCACCGACCGCTTGGGCAATCTGGTGGCGACACTGCCGGGCGATCCGAGCGCGCCGTCGGTCATGCTGTTCGCCCATATGGACCAGCTCGGTTTCATCGTCCGCAAGATCGAGCGCGACGGACTGATCCGCGTCGAGCGCTTGGGCGGGGTGCCGGAACGCGCGCTCGCCGCGCAGCCGGTCCTGTTGTGTGTGGAAGACGGCCGGGACGTGGTAGGCGTCATCGGCAATAAGAGCCATCATGCCACCGGCGCCGACGAGAAGTACCGTGTCGTTCCCTATCCGGACGTCGCGATCGACGTCGGGCTCGACGATGCTTCTGCCGTCCGGGCGGCCGGCATCGACGTCGGCACACCTGTCGTCTATCAGCCAGCCTTCCGCCAACTCGGCGCCGAACGCATCGCTGGCACGGCAGTCGACGACAGGGCCGGCTGCGCGGTCCTCGTCGAGGTCGTCCGTGCGCTCGTGGGGGCGCCACCGGCAGCCACCGTCCACATCGTCTTCGCCGTCCAGGAGGAGTTCAACCTCCGCGGCGTCATGCCGGCAGCAAGAACCCTGGCGCCGGACATCGCCATCCAGATCGACCTGGTCCTCGCCACCGACACGCCCGACATGGCGAGCCGCGGCGACGTCGCGCTCGGTGGCGGACCGGCCATGAGCCTCTACTCGTTCCACGGGCGCGGCACCTTGAACGGCACCCTGCCCCACCCGGCGCTGGTCCGCCTGCACGAGAGCACGGCCGCCACGATCGGTGCCACTTTGCAGCGAAGCGCCCATGTCGGCGCGCTGACGGAGACCGCCTACGTCCAGCTCATCGGCGCCGGCGTCGCGACCGTCGATCTCGGCTTCCCGATGCGATACTCGCACTCCGCCAACGAGGTCTGCGACGTCCGCGATTTGGCAGATCTGGCGCGGCTGCTGGTTGCCGCAATCGGACGCATCGGGCCTGAGTTCTCCCTCGATCCGGACGATCGGTACCCATGAGCTACTATCTCGGCATCGACATCGGGACCTTCGAGGCCAAAGGCGTGCTGGTCGACCGCGCGGGGGCGATCGTCGCCACCGCGGCGCGGCCGCACCGCATGTTGGTGCCGCGCCCCGGCTGGGCCGAGCATCGTGCCGAGGAAGACTGGTGGCAGGGCTTCGTCCACCTGAGCCGCACCCTGATCACTGAATCTGGGGTCGACCCGGCGGCGATCCGGGCGGTCGCGTGCAGCGCCATCGGCCCCTGCATGTTGCCGGTCGACGCCGCCGGGCGACCGTTGACCAACGGTGTGCTCTACGGAGTCGACACCCGCTCCGTCGTGGAGATCGACGAGCTGACCGCGGCGATCGGCGAGTCGACCCTGGTCGAGCGTTGCGGCAATGCGCTGACCGCCCAATCGGTCGGGCCCAAGATCTCGTGGCTGAAGTGCCAACTCCCGGACGTTTACGCCCAGACCGCCAAGGTGCTGACATCGACCTCGTATCTGGTCCTCAAGCTCACTGGCGAAGCGGTGGTCGACCACTACACCGCCGCGAGCTTCGGGCCGCTCTACCTGCTCGACCGGCTGGACTGGAGCGGTGAGCTGGCGCCTGAGATCATCGCGCCCGAGAAGCTCGCCCGCTGCCGCTGGTCGACCGAGATCGCCGGCACCGTGACGCCAGAGGCTGCCGCTGAAACCGGTCTGAGAACCGGAACGCCGGTGACGGTCGGCACCATCGACGCAGCGGCCGAGGCGCTGAGCGTCGGCGTCGACGGGGTCGGTGACATGATGTTGATGTACGGTTCCACGATCTTCTCGATCCTGTTGACCGCCGAGCGGGTGAAGGACGCACGGCTCTGGTACGCGCCCTGGCTGTTCGCGGGCGAGCACGCGTCCATGGCTGGGCTCGCCACCAGCGGCACGCTCACCCACTGGTTTCGCGATCAGTTCGCGCGCGAGCTGGGCGACGACGCCTTTGCCGTGCTCGCAGCCGAGGCCGAAGCCTCGCCAAAGGGCGCCAACGGCCTCTTGGCCCTGCCCTACTTTTCGGGCGAGCGGACGCCGATCCACGACCCGCGTGCCAAGGGCTGCTGGTTCGGGCTGAACCTCACCCACACCCGCGCCGACCTCTTCCGCGCCGTGCTCGAGGGGATCGCCTACGGCACCAACCACGTCGTCGAGACGTTCGCCGAAGCCGGAGCGACCCCAGCCCGCGTACTGGCGGTCGGCGGCGGAACCAAGAACCGCGTCTGGTCGCAAGCGACGTCCGACGTCTCGGGCCTGCCGCAGGCGCTCTGCCGGACGACCATGGGCGCCTCCTATGGCGACGCCTTCATGGCCGCGCTCGCGGTCGGCGACGTGCGCCGTGAGGACATCCGAAGCTGGAACCCGGTGCAGGACCGGATCGAACCCGAGGCGGTCCCGGCCTACGACCGCCAGTACCCGATCTTCAAGGACCTTTACCTGCGCACCAAGGACCTGATGGCGGCGCTGGACGGATGAGCCTGCGGCTCAGCGGATCTCCGGTCGCGCAAGCGTGTTCAGGACCTGCATCGGCGGTAGGCCGGTGCGGCGAGCGATCTGCGCCAACGTCTCACTGCTCGCCACGTCGATGCCCTCGGCTTCGAGGCGCGCCACCGCCGTTTCGACAGTGAGGCCGAACGCCGGTGCTGCGGCCTCGAGTGGCGCCTCAGCGACCGCGCGCAGCACGTTCCCCGGTCCGCCGGGCGCTGCGGTGCCGGTGAGCGCAGTCAAGACGGCCGCGGCGCCCAAAGCCAAGGCAAAGGCGGCGACGGGAAGGTCCTTGCGAAGGTAGTGCGTCAGCGCGCGCCGGTGCTTGACGATGTGCCAAATGGCGATCGCTGCGAAGCCGACGCCGAGCCACTCGTGGGCGAACTGCACCAGGCCGCTTTGCCAGTGGACCAGCAGCATGATGCCGGTGATCGCCGAGGCCAGGAACAGCGCCAAGGTGACGGGCGTGACGATCTTGCCCGTAACGGCACGGACGGTCGTGGACATGGTGCTTGCCTCTCACGGTCGGATACACCGACAATCTGAGGTGGCTTCGCAACGGCAGCATGAACCGCCGAGTGGCACCGTGTAACGGAACGTAACGGTTCCCGCCCGACGCCGGCGCTCACGGCGCCGCGGCCTCAAAATGGCGGGCCGGCGTCCCCTCGCTGACGCTTGGCAGCGGCAGCCCACCAGGCGAGTTCGGCCACGAAACGGTCGGCGGCGGCGGTGAGCCACGACGTCCGATCGGTGCCGTCCTCGGCGATGGCCTGGGTGATTTCGGGCACGGGCAAGAGCGACGAGATCGTCGGCATGCCCAACTCGGGGAGCGTCATCCGGAGCTGCATCGCCGCACGCACCCCACCGAAACGGCCGGCGGAGTAGGTGGCGATCCCCGCAGGTCGGTGGAACCAGTCCTCCAGGAAGTGGTCGAGCAGGTTCTTCAGGGCCGGCGGCATCCCGTGGTTGTACTCGGCCGAGACGATGAGGACGCCATCAGCGCGGCGGATCATCGTTGCCAACCGCTCCATGGGCTCCGGCGCCGTGCCGGTTGCGAATTCCTTGTACATGCGATCCAGAAGAGGCAGTTCGATCATCAGCGGATCGGCGAGTTCCACGCCATGACCCGCCGCTTGGACACGTTCTTGGAGCAGTCTTGCCAGTCGCCCCCCGGCCCGATCCCGGCGCACCGATCCCAGCACGATGAGCAACGTCAGGCCGTCGTCGGTCGTCATGGTCGCCTCCCCATCCGCCTGTACCAACCAGCATAGTCGACCACGATGACGCGATCACTCGACCCCGATTGGATCTACTTTCTGCGCGAGTTCGAGCTGCTCTATCACTCGGGCTCGGCCGGCGGCAGTGCCCCCATCCGCAGCCACATGCGCCAGGTCCGCGCCCGAATCGCGCGCCTGTTGCATCACCCGACGACGTTCACCCCGCGAGATCCGTGGACGCTGCCCGTGGTCTCCCACTGGGCGCGGGCCGTCGATTTGGCGCTCGTGGAGCGGACGGCCACCTTGGCGCGCGTCCTCGACCGCCTGGCGCCGACGTTCAGCTGGGAGTACGGCTACGCCAAGGTACCGTCCAACCTGCGGCAGAGCTACGGCTTCACCGAGCTCGTCGGCCCGCGCGGCCCGGTGCAGTCTCAGGACCTGATTCTCGGCCTCGTCCTGTTCGCGCCACGCTGTACCTACCCGCAACACCGCCATGGCGGCATCACCGAGAGCTACATCGTCGTCTCGGGCCACGTCTCGGAGAACGACGTCGGCGTCTACGCGCCATCCTCTCTGATCTACAACCCGCCGGGCTACGGTCACCGGATCACGACGGCCGCCCGCACACCCTGCCTCCTGGCCTACGCCTGGGTTGGCGAGCCCGACCACCTCGCGGAGCCGCACATGGCGTTCGAGCGGTCCAAACGGAACGCGGCGCCGCAGCACACCGGATGAAACGGGGCTTTCCCGGGGCAACCGTCGGCCATCGGAGGCGTTGGCGAGGCGCCGCGATGCGCGCGGGACCGGGGACACCCGCCCGATCTCGTCGCCCCGTGGCATCGACAAGGGGACTGCATTAGGCTTCGGACGACGAAGAGCGTCGGCGGGTTGCTGGGTCGAGGCCACCGTCCACGGGCGGATCGAGAAGAAGCCGCACGGGAAACATCAGGGGGGACAGCCATGACCACGACCATCGAGACGGCGACCAAAGCCGCGAGTTCGAGATGGCAAGCGGCATTCAATGCCGGAGACGCCGCGGGCTGCGCCGCCTGCTACGAGGCCGCAGCGCTCATGGTCGCCAAACCCTTTGGCGAGTTCAATGGACGCCAGGCCATCCAAGAGTTCTGGCAACGAACGATCGACAGCGGCCTGCGCGACATCGTGTACTTGGACCCGAAGATCGAGATCATCGACGACAGCTCGGCCATTTTGTCTGCCGAGTGGAAAATGAACAAAGTCGCTGGAGTGATCACCAAGGAGCTTTGGGTGCTGCAGCCGGACGGCACGGCGCTGCTACGGGAAGACCATTTCGAAGCGAACGTTTGATGGCGGGCAACCAAGCGCTGGACGTGGGCCGGAGCACTCGGGAGGCGGGCGCATGACAACGACCCCTGAGCGCGTCGACCCGAACGACGTTCCGAGCTGCCAGTTGCCCAGTGGTACCGCCATGCCGGTGCTGGGCTTGGGTACCTGGCAGTTGACGGGTCCGCGCGGAGCCGATCTCGTCATGCGCGCGGCCGAACTCGGCTACCGATCGTTCGACACGGCTGCGGAGTACGGCAACGAAGCAGAGGTCGGCGCCGGCTTGGCACGGTCGGGCGTGCCGCGGTCAGCCTGCTTCGTCACGACGAAGGTCTGGTACGAGTGCGTCCGCGCCGGCGAACTCGAAGACAATGCACGGCGATCGCTGGATCGCCTGCGTACCGACTGGATCGACCTCCTCCTGATCCACTGGCCGAATGCCAACGTGCCGTTGGCCGAGACCATCGCCGCGCTCGACCGTGTCGTGGACGCTGGCGTGACCCGAGCGATCGGCGTCTCGAACTTCCCCGCCGGCCTCCTCTTGCAGGCGATGTCGCTGAGCCGGCATCCGCTCGCCACCAACCAAGTCGAGTATCACCCGGCCCTCGACCAATCGCGGCTGCTCGCCATCCTCCGCGAGCACGGCATGGTGCTGACGGCGCACACGCCGCTCGGCATGGGACGAGGACTGGATGACGACCTCGTCCACGCCATCGCCCGCGACCATGGCGCGACGCCAGCACAGGTCGTGCTGCGCTGGCTGATCCAGCAGGACAGCGTCGTCGCCGTTCCCCGGACCAGCAACCCTGCCCGGCTCCACGAGAACCTGGCCGCGGTCCGACTGACGCTGACCGATGACGAGATGGCCCGGATCGACGCGCTACGGCGCCCCGACGGCCGCATCGTCAACCCATCCTTCGCGCCGGATTGGAACGCCTGAGCTGCTACTTCACCGCACCCGCGGTCATGCCCTTGATGATGTAACGCTCGAGGACGATGCCGATCACGACGAGGGGGGCGATGGCGGCGGTCGAGAGGGCGGCCATGGACCACCAGTTGATGCCTTGGGAACCGGTCTGGCTGGCAACCATCACCGGCAAGGTCTTGGCGTCGGCGCTGGTGAGGAGGGCGGCAAAGAAATACTCGTTCCAGCAGAGGACCAGGCTGAGGATGAAGGCTGCGACCATGCCCGGCAGGGCGAGGGGCAAAACGATGCGGCGGAAGGCGCCCCAAACCGACAGGCCGTCGACGAGTGCGGCTTCCTCCAGCTCGATCGGGATGCCGTCGAACTGGTCGCGCATGATCCAGACGACGATCGGCAGCACCATCAGCGTGTAGAGCAGAACGAGGCCGCTGGTGGTGTCGAGCAGGGCCAGCTGTTTGTAGAGGACGAGGAACGGCAGCGCCAAGACGACCGGCGGCAGGATCAGCTGCGACAGGAAAAAGAAAGAAATGTCGCTGTTGCGCATGAAGCCGAAGCGATAGGCGAAGCGCGACAGGCCGTAGGCGGCGAGCGAGCCGAGGACGACGGCGAAAAAGGAGGCGCCGACCGAGGTGAAGACGCTGTTGGCAAAGCGCTTCAGGAACTCTTCTCGCACCGTCGAAATCTGGCCGATGGTATCCGGCGAAAGACCGAGCGAGCGCCAGCCGAGCCACTTCGGGGTGTAGTCGACCCAAGGAATCAGATGCCCTTGGGTGACGTCGACCGCAGCCTTGAACGAGGTGGTGACCGTCCAGAAGATGGGGATCAGGCAAATCAGCGCCCAGGTCACCAGCACGGTGTAGATCCCGACGCGACCTGCCAGATGGCGAAAACGCGCGGCGTCGACGCTTCTCGCTGAGCGCCGGCTGGCAGCCGCCGACCGCAACGCAGCGTCGGCCATCAGACCGCCCGCCGCATGCGCCGCTCGACAAGCTTCAAGAAGACCGTCACGGCAACGACGATCAGCACCAGGTAGACCATGGCGAGCATGGTGCCGTAGCCGACGTTCGACCGGTCGCGGTACTCGCGGAAGATGAAGCTGGTCACCGAGTCGGTGGCGCCGCCGGGGCCGCCGGCCGTAACGTTGATGATGATGTCCGCCAGCTTCAGCTTGAAGATGATGCGGATGAGGATCGCCGTGAGGCTAATCGGGATCATCAAGGGAAAGATGATCCGCCAGAAGACCTGCCGCGACGAGGCACCATCGACGGTCGCGGCCTCGATCACGTCTTTGGGGATGGCCTGCAGGCCGGCCAGCAGCATGATCATCATGAACGGAATGAAGGTCCACGCGTCCATGACCATGATCGACAAGCGCGCCATCTCCGGCGTCGCGAAGAACGCCGGCGTTTCCCAACCGAGCCAACGGGCAAAGCTGGCGATGGGGCCAAAGCGGACCTCCATCATCGACTTGCCGATCATCCAGCTGACCGCCACCGGGCTGAGCATCAACGGCAGCAGGAAGACCACGCGAAAGAACTTGCGGGCACGGATCTGCGCATTCAGCAACAACGCCAAGCCAAAGGCGATCGCATATTCGACCAACACCGCAAGGGTGTAGTAGACCATGTTGCGAAGCGCGTTCCAGTAGAACGGATCGGTCCACATCTCGCGGAGATTGGCGAACCCGTTGAACTTGGGCCCGTCGAACGAGCTGAGGTTCCAGTCGCTGAAAGCGATGGTCAGCCCGAACAACAGTGGAAACACGACCATCGAGATGGTGAACAAGAACGCCGGCAGGACGAACAGCATCCGCATGCCCATCTCGCCGCGCGCCAGCGCGTGGTACAGGCAGAGCGCCACGGCCCACAGGAGATACGCGTAGAGCAGCGGCCGCCAAGTGGTCAGCCCCAGGTCGGTGACGTTGAGATCGACCAGTTGCCAGACCAGCACTGCCAACAACAGCCCGGTCGCCGCGCGGTAGACCAGAACGCCGAGCCGCCGTCGGCCGGGGTCGACGGCGTTCGGCTGGACGACTTGTAGCCGGTCGGTCGCTTCAGTGCTCGTCCCGGCCATGTCGCTTCCGCTCGCCGCCGGCGCCCCCGGACCAGACGGTCACAAGCCCAAAGACGCCTTGTAGAGAGCGATCTGGTTGTCGCGGCCAATCTGGTCGGTGATCTTTTCCCACTCCGCCGCTATGTTGTCGGCGCCCTGCTGCGCGGAGAACTGACCGGCGTAGATCTTGGCCAGCTCGTCCTCGGCGATGCTGTAGTACTGGAAGATGCCGGGGATCCGCGGCTCGATGGCGGCATTCGGGTGATTGTAGCTGTCGGCCTCCGACGTCAGATAGTCCTCGATGAACGCTTGGTCGTAGCCGGCTTCGGTCCACTCCTCGACGTAGAAATGGCTGTTGCGGTAGGGCTGGAACCCCGACGGGTAGGCCGAACACCAAAGCGAGATATCCTTGCCGCCGAGGTGCGCCGCCGCCGACCAGGCGGCCTTCTGCTTCTTCGCGTCACCGTCGACCCGCGCCATCACGTAGATGCCCCAACCGATGTACGCCATGTTCGGCGCGTAGTTGGGACCGGTCGGCAGCACGTCCCACTGGCCGGTCTTGGCATTGAAGACGTCGTCCGAGCCGGGCAGGATCGAGAAGCCGATGACGTCGCCGACGACCGAACCGTCGGAGGTGCGGGCACTGGAGCCGATGTCGCCCCACCAGGAGAGCATCGAACCGGTACCGGCTAGGAACTGCTGGAAACCGGTCGTGCCGGGGTCGGCGTTGATCTGGTCCGGCGGCTGCGCGTCGAGGGTGTCGAGCACGTCCTGGATCGCCCGGACCCAGGCCGGGTTGTTGATCCGCGGCTTCATCGTGTCGGGATCGAACAGCCATGCCGGATCGTCCGGGTGCTTCGCGTAGGCCGTCGCCCGCGAGCCGAGGAAGTAGAAACCGAAGCCGCCCCAGCCCTTGAGCGGATCGAGATAGCCATAGGCCGGTGCACCCTGGAAGGACCGTCCCTTCAGGAACTTGGTCACCGCCTGCACCTGCTGCCAGGTCGTCGGCACGCCCCATGGACCTTCGTTGCCGCCGGTGACCCAGGCCTCGGTGAGTTCCTCGTCCTCGAACAGGTCTTTACGGTAGTTGAAGTTGTGGCAGTCGCCGTCGATCGACACGCGGTAGGTCTTGCCGTCCCAGGTGCCGACGGGCGCCTGCAGGTAGCCGACGTAGTCGTCCATCTCGATCAAGCTGCGGACCCAGTCCGGCATCTCGGAGGCCAGGCCCTTGCCGCAGACATCGCCCTCGAACGGTGCCCCCATCTCCACGATATCGAAGTCGACGGTGCCGGTGGCAATCGACTGCTGCAGGCGTGCGTTGTAGTCGGCCTGGGCGAGGTCGATCCAACTGATCTTGGCGCCGGTGTAGGCTTCCCAGGGCTTCAAGAACCCGCGAAAGAGGAAGTTGTGCAGGTTCTGATTGTTGAGGCCCATGAAGGTCAGCTCGACGCCGTCGAACTCGCCCTGAGCGACGGTGTCGCGGGTGCCGCCCAGGCAGAGCTCGCCGACCTTTTGCCAGTCCGCATCGGTCGGCGAGCCGGCGCCGACGCCCGGGATTTTGAGGATCTCGGCACGGACGCCGCCGTTCTGGGCCGCCGCCGGCCGGATCAACCGCTCGAGACCGGCCGGCGCCAATGCCGAAACGGCACCGGCACCCAGTGCGGTCGACAGGAGCGACCGCCGCTTCAGCCCCCGACGGCGCAACAGTTCGAAATGATCGACACGCACGCGGTGTTCTCCCTGATGAGGGCGCTGGCCCTTTCGTTGGTTGCTCGCACTATGGTCGCGGCAACCTTAGTGTCAACGCCGGCACCCGCGGCCGTCGAGAACCACCCGAACCGGCGAGTTGATCCATGAAGACCGTGCTTTGCTATGGCGATTCCAACACCCACGGCACCAAGCCGCTGACAGCGCTCGGCCGCCGTGAGCGGTTCGACCCCACGGTCCGTTGGCCGCGGCGTCTCGCCCAGCGTCTCGCCGGCCGCTGGGAGGTCATCGAGGCCGGTTTGCCGAGCCGCACCACACTCCACGACGACCCGATCCAGGGCGCACACAAGAACGGTCTCACGGTACTGCCGGCCTTGCTCGAGAGTCACTGCCCGCTCGACCGCGTGATCGTGATGCTGGGAACCAACGACCTCCAGGTGCGCTACTCGATGACGGCCGAAGACATCGCGCGCAGCATGGAGCGGCTAGCCCTCGTGATCCTCGCCAGCGGCGCCGGGCCAGCGGAAACAGCACCCGACGTCCTCCTGGTGGCACCACCGCCCGTCGAGGAAGCCGGCTGCCTGCACATCACGTTCGGTGGTGGTGCCGCCAAGTCGCGTGACGTGGCCGGGCACCTGCGCGCAGCGGCCGACCGCGTCGGTGTCGGGTTCTTCGACGCTGGCGCCCATGTTGCGCCGAGCGGCGTCGACGGCGTGCATCTCGACGAAGCGGGTCACGCCGCTTTGGCGGAAGCTCTGGCAGCGACGTTCGACTGAGCTGACCGGGAGCCTCGTGCGCGCCGATCGATCCACCGCAATTCCAGATCCATCCACCAGCTTATCCAGCCCAAATGACGGATTCGTGACGGTGTTCCTCGTCAATTCTGCATCCTCATTCGACTTGCCAAGCCCTTGGATTTGGACCATCTTTTGACCATGCAGAGCGGGCTGCTCACTCGCCCGAAGGTGGTCGCCGTACTCGGCCCCACCAACACGGGCAAGACCCACTTCGCTGTCGAGCGAATGCTCGGGCATCGCTCCGGCATCATCGGTTTTCCGCTCCGTTTGCTGGCCCGCGAAGTCTTCGATCGGATCGTCGGTCAAAAGGGGCCGGGCCAAGTCGCGCTGTTCACCGGCGAGGAGCGTGTCGGCAATCCCCGAGCGCCTTACGTCGTCGCGACGGTCGAGGCCATGCCGCTGGACCGGCGCTTCGCCTTTCTCGCTGTCGACGAAATCCAGCTTTGCGCCGATGACGAACGCGGCCACGTCTTCTCCGATCGCCTGCTCCACGCGCGCGGCGACGATGAGACGATGTTCCTCGGCTCCGACGTCATCCGTCCACTCTTGAAGAAGCTCGTTCCCGAGGCCGAAGTGCTGACGCGTCCGCGGCTGTCGACGCTCAGCTATGCCGGCGAGACGAAACTCACACGGCTGCCGCGGCGCACGGCCGTGGTCGCGTTCTCCGCAGCAGACGTCTACCAGCTCGGCGAGGTCGTGCGCCGGCAACGCGGCGGTGCCGCGGTCGTGCTCGGAGCGCTGAGCCCGCGCACCCGCAATGCCCAGGTCGAGCTCTACCAGTCCGGCGAGGTCGACTATCTGATCGCCACCGACGCGATCGGCATGGGCCTGAACATGAACGTCGATCACGTGGCGTTCGCCGGTCTCAGCAAGTTCGACGGCCGCCGGCGCCGTCACCTGATGTCACGGGAAGTCGCTCAGATCGCGGGCCGGGCCGGACGCCACGTCCAGGACGGCACCTTCGGCACCACTGGTGGTGTCGGCCCCTTGGCCGACGACCTCGTCGACGCCGTGGAAGGCCATCGGTTCGCACCGTTGCAGCAGATCCGGTGGCGCAACGACCGGCTCGACTTCCGCAGCGTCGGTGACCTGCTGCAATCGCTCGACCGCGAGCCCGAGCTGCCGTCGCTGGTCCGCACGCGCGACGCGCTCGACCACCGTTCGCTCGCTTTGTTGGCGCGGCACGACGGCGTTCGTCGTGTAGCGTCGGACCGCGATCGTGTGCAGTTGCTCTGGCAGGTCTGCCAGATTCCCGACTTTCGCAAGACGCTCACCGACGCCCACATCAACCTGCTGGGCGAGGTGTTCCACCACCTGTGCCATGGCGACGGCGTGCTGCCCGCGGCCTGGGTTGCCCAGATGATCAGCCGCTTGGAGCGCACCGACGGCGACATCGATGCGCTGATCAACCGGATCGCGCACGTCCGAACCTGGACCTACGTTTCTCATCGCGAAGCATGGCTGACCGATCCTGCCCAGTTCCAGGAACGGGCTCGCAGTGTCGAGGACAAACTCTCGGACGCCCTGCACGAGCGCCTGACGCAACGCTTCGTCGATCGCCGGACAGCGGCGCTGATGAAGCGGCTGCGGGCGGACGGCGAGCTTTGGGCGCGGGTCGATGCCGACGGTGAGGTCGAGGTCGACGGCCACGCGGTCGGCCGTCTGGAGGGACTTCGCTTCGCCATGGCGGCGACCGATGCCGAAGCCGAGCGCCGGGCCGTCGCCCTGGCCGCGCGCCGGGTGGTCGGGCCGGCCTTGCGGAACCGGGTGAAGGTGTTGCTCGCCGCTGCGGACGATGCGTTCCGCTTGGAGGTCGATGGCCGGCTGCTTTGGGATGGAGCGCAGGTTGCGCAGCTCGTCGCCGGTGCCACGCTGCTGAAGCCGACCCTGAAACCCCTGTGGGACGAGAGTATCGCCGGCGCGACCGCCGCGGCGCTGCGCGAGAGGCTGGAAGCGTTCGTCACCGCGGCCATCAGCCGTCACCTGGCACCGCTTCCAGAGTTGGCGGCGCTTCACGGCTGCCCAGATGCAAGTCCGGCTCTGCGCGGCCTCGCCTTCCACCTGATGGAGGGCCTCGGCACCGTGGACGTTGCCGACGCGGATGCCTTGGTCCGGACCGTCGACGACGGCGCCAAGCACCGTTTGCAGCGGCTCGGCGTGCGGTTCGGCGTCCACACGCTGTTCGTGCCGCGATTGCTCAAAGCGGAGGCGCTACGACTGCGCCGGCTGCTCTGGCGTCTGCGCCATCCGGCTGACCGCCTGCCACTGGCGGGCAGCACCTCGGTCATTCGCGACCCTGACATCTCCGCGGCCGGCTACAGGGCCATCGGCTACCGGGTCGCCCGCGGCCACGCGCTCCGCGTCGACATCGCCGAGCGGTTGGCCATGGCGCTACGCCAAGGCACCCGCGACGGCGCCGCCTTCGCCCCCGGGCCGGAGCTAGGTGGCTTGACCGGGCTCGGTCGCCACGATCTCGACCAGGTGATCCAGGCCTTCGGTTATCGACGTTGCGCCGGCCAGGGTGCGGAAAATCTGCGCTTTCGCCGGGCCAATCGCCAGGGACCGAGGCCTCAGCGACCCGGTGCCGGCGGCGGCGGTGGGCACGCAGCGTTCGCCGTGCTCGCCCAGTTGAAGATGAGTGCCCCTTGATGCCGACCCGTCCGCCCACGGCGGAACACCGACAGGAGGCTCGATGACCCGAGACTGCGTTGCCGGCACTGCCGAGCGGCTCGACAAATGGCTTTGGCAAGCCCGCTTCTTCAAGAGTCGATCATTGGCCGCCAAGGCCGTCGCCGAACGCAGGATCAGGGTCAACCAGGAGGTGGTGACCAAGACTCACCACCGAGTGCGCGAGGGCGACGTGCTGACGTTCGCGCAGAGCGGCGGAGCATGGATCCGCGTCGTCCGCATCCGTGGATTCGCCGCGACCCGAGGGCCTGCGACCCTGGCGCGAACGCTCTATGACGACTTGAGAGCGCCGTCGGCGGCGCTCGTCGGCGCCGAACGGCCGACCGAGTGGGCCGGCGCAGCGGGCTGACGCCATGCGTCGCCCGCTGCCGCAGCGACCAGCTTACTGGTCCCAGACGCCAGCATTTTCCTTGAGGTAGGCAATCACGTCGGCGATTTGCTCGGGACTGCGCAGGCCGGCAAATGCCATGCGGGTGCCCTGCATGAAGGTCCGCGGATTCTCAAGGTACTCTTTGAGATTGTCTTCGGTCCAGACCAGCCCGTTGTCGCCAGCCTCGTGCGACGCCGGCGAGTAGTTGAACCCTTCGACGTTCGACGCCGGACGATTGATGATCTTCACCAAGTGGGGACCGACCTTGTTCTGCTCGGCGTCGGCGACGTGGCAGGCTTGGCACTGACGAAACACCCTGGCGCCGGCGTCCGGGTCACCCTCGGCGAGAGCCGGTACGGCGCCGAACGAGCCGAGTGCCACTGCCAGACCCGCAGCATAACGAGCGGCATAACGAAACGTCATGAGGTCCACCTCTGTTCGAGTTTTTAGTAGGCCGAAGCATATCGGGCAGCACATCGACTTCAAGCGCCATCTGGGCGCGCGGCACGACGCCATGTGCGCTTGCGTCACGATCTGGGCGGCCGTTCGCCGAAAATGTCGGTACCGACCCGAACGTGGGTAGCACCCAAGCGAACGGCCTGCTCGAAGTCGGCACTCATCCCCATCGACAGCCCGTCCACCCCGGCCCGAGCCGCGAGCTTGGCTAGAAGCGCGAAGTGCGGCGCCACGGGCTCGTCGAACGGCGGAATGGCCATCAGGCCGACGACGTCCAGACCATGCACCTCGCGCACCCGGTCGACGAACGCGACGGCGTCGGCCGGCATCACCCCCGACTTCTGCGGCTCCTCACCAGTGTTCACCTGAACGAAGTAGCTAAGACGGCGGTCGAGCTTCGCCTCGGCCTTGGCCAGCCCGGCGGCCAACCGCTCGCGGTCGACGCTCTGGATGACGTCGAACAGCGCCGCCGCCGCTTCGACCTTGTTGGTCTGCAGCGGACCGACGAGATGCAACTCCAGATCACCGAAGACAGCGCGCCGATGCGCCCAATGCGCTTGGGCTTCCTGAACGTAGTTCTCTCCGAACACGCGCTGCCCCGCCCTGAGCGCCGCCTCGAGGCGTTCGTCGGGTTGGGTCTTGGAGACGGCCACCAGAGTGACGTCGTCCGCGCGCCGGCCGACCGCACGCGCTGCCTGGTCGATGCGCGCCCGGACGCTCGCCAGCTTGGCACCAATGTCGTCGGTCATCGATACGCCGTTCATCTGCAGCCCTCGGAGCGGCGCAAACCCATCGATCCATCCCGGGTGCGTTACCGGGGTCGGACGGTCGCGCGCGTTCAGCATGCCGGAAAGTCCGTCACCTGGCGACCACACCCGCGACGTGATCGTACGCGGCGCGGCCATCAGGCATCCGCGTGTCACCAATGCGTGGCCAAGTGCCGACGTCCGCTGGCCGGGCGAGCAACGGCACGCGCCGACGCGCGGATCAGTTCGAGCATGCGGGCTCGACGTACCCAAGACGGAGGACATGATGACCATTCGCGGAAGTGGCTCGTCCGCCGCCGCCCTCGCCGTGAGCATGACGGTGTCGGCGGCAATGCTGCCGGCGAGCGGCATGGCCGCCGAGATCGGTGCCGGTGGCGCGCTCGACGTCACGCTCGGCGGCCGCGGCGACTTCGGTGTCCGCTACTCGGACAGCGAGCTTCGGGGCGGCGCGCCCGGCAGCGCGGCGGCGCGTGAGTGGGACTACCGGAACGACATGCGTCTCGACTTCCGTGCTCATGGCGTCGGCGACGCGACTGGGCTCGAGTACGGCTTTTTCGCCCGGATCCGCACCCGTTCCGGTTCCGGCGACCCGTCGAACATCGAAAGCGGCTTGGACCTCGACCAGACCTGGATCTATTTCGGCAGCGCCGACGGCGACTACGGCGAGGCGCGGCTTGGCACCCAAGAAGCGGTCACCGAACTGAACCGCATCACGGCCACCAACGTCGCCGCTGGCACGGGCGGTATCGACGGCGACCAGCGGGAAGCGCCCGACGATCGAATCGACGACAGCGGCAAGACCACCAAGGCACTCCTTCTTTCGCCAGTGATCGCCGGCTTCCGTCTCTCCGGCGATTTCGGCTTCGACGACGCCGACAAAGGTCGCTTCACGGCGGACGAGTTCGGTCAACAGGCGCCCGCTTACGCCGCCTCTTTGAACTACGCCGAAACGTTCGGTCCGGTCAAAGTCGGCGGCTACGCTGGCTACGCTGGCGGCAACGGCCGTGGAGTTACCGCCCGGAACAACTACCAGTTCGGCGGCGAGGTTCAGTATCTCGGCATCGGCGTTGCCGGGTCCTACGGCAAGGAGAACAATTCGACCGGCAGCGACGGCCGCGACAATTTCTGGAACGTGGGCGTCGGCGGCGGTGTGGGGATCGTCGATCTGTCGTTCAACTTCCAGCGCAACCGGCTGCGCCGCCCCGGCACGCCAGACAGCCGAAAGAGCCAGGACTACTACGTCATCAGCGGCACGCTGCCGATCCTGCCGGGCGTGCAGATCAATGCCGACGTCGGCTACATCAACGG
Source organism: Pseudomonadota bacterium (assembly GCA_039818825.1). Classification (GTDB taxonomy): domain Bacteria; phylum Pseudomonadota; class Alphaproteobacteria; order Geminicoccales; family Geminicoccaceae; genus JBCBTD01. The sequence goes on along the minus strand of JBCBTD010000027.1, from coordinate 33,507 downwards.
GCCGCAAGTCGAGAGCGATGGCGTCGTCGGCTCTGGCAACGGCATGGATGCGATCTTGGAACTCCGGACGCGCTTTTGAACGAGCGCGGTGCTTCGAACCGTGGAAAACCGTCGGCGCGGCACCAGCGAAAGCGCCGCTGCCGGTCGGTCCGATCGTTGCCGCGCTACCACGCCTGCCAGCACCACGCCCTGGTGCTGCGCCCAAAGAACTGCCCAGAATCAACGACCAACACGCTGCAACGAAAAGGCTTTTTGGCGACGCGTGCCGGACACGGCGCCTGTGTCCGGTTCGACACAGGTACCCCCAAAACACCGCCGGCGACCTATGGGACGGGTTGTGGTCGTACGACGGCTTGTCGATAACCCTGAGCGTTGGTGGTCGCGGCTCGTGCCCAAACCCCAACGAGGCGTCTCTGGAATGGGTGTCCAGCTCCCGGGCTTCTCTTCCACTCCTGAGCCGCGTGTCACGGAATGATGGGGAACGACATCATGAAGAAAGTGCTTCTGGGCACGACCGGCTTGCTCGGCACGGCCCTTCTCGCCGGCGGCCTCGGGATGGCCACCGTCGACACGGCCAACGCGGCCGAAATCAACGCCGGTGGCGCCCTCGACATCACCATTGGTGGTCGTGGCGACTTCGGCATCCGGTATTCTGACAGCGCGCTGCGGAACACCGCGGGGACGACGAACTTGTCGCCGACGCCTCCGGTCAGCGGTTCGGCGGCGGCCCGCGAGTGGGACTTCCGGAACGACTTGCGTCTCGACCTCCGCGCCGAAGGCATCGGCGATGCCACCGGGATCGCGTACGGGTTCTTCTCGCGGCTGCGGTCGACGTCCGGCTCGGGCGATCCCAGCAACATCGACGGCGGCATCATCCTCGACCAGACCTACGTCTACATCGGTAGCTCCGAGGGCGAGTTCGGCCAGGTCCGTCTCGGCACGCAGGATCCGGTGACCGACCTCCTGAAGATCACCGGCGCGGCCGTTGCTCGCGGCACCGGCGGTATCGACGGTAACATGCGCGAAGGCGCCGACATCCGGATCGCGGACAGCGGCAAGGCCACCAAGGCCATGTACCTGACCCCGGTCATTGCCGGCTTCCAGGCCGGTGCGGACTTCGCGTTCAACGACGACGACCGCGGCCGCTTCACCGCCGACAACTTCGGTGAGCAGTCGAGCGTCGGTTCGGTTGCCGCCAACTGGCAGGGTGAATTCAGCGGCGTCGGCCTCGGCGTCTATGGTGGCTACGCCTACGGCAACGCGCCGGTGAACGACGTCGACAACCGTTCGGGCTATCAGTTCGGCGCCGAAGCCTCGGCCTTCGGGGTTGGTGTTGCCGGTTCTTACGGCCGCAACAGCCGCTCGACCGGTGCCACGGGCATCTCGAACTTCTGGAACGTCGGTATCGGCACGGAACTCGGTGGTGTCGGCCTCTCCTACAGCTTCCAGTTCACCAACCAGCGCGGTGGCGGCAGCAACCAGAATCACCACTACGTCAGTGCTGACACGGCGATCCTCCCCGGTGTGACCCTCCGCGGTGACATCGGCTATGTCGAGCAGCGCTACGGCGACGGTGTCGACGGCATCCTCGAGGTCCGCACGGTCTTCTGATCGTCGACCAACGAGTTTGCTCTCTCGCGGGATGCGGCGGGCTTCGGCCCGCCGCTTCTTTTTTCCACAAGTTGTCGAGATCGATGACTGCAGTGTGGATCGTGGTTGACTTCGGGGCCCAACATACGACATTGTAGAGGAACTTTCCGGATAGGGGCCTTGCTCACGTTTCGCGTCCTCTTGGCAGTGGTTTCGGGCTCGCTCGTGGTCGCGTCTCAGGCGCATGCCGACTCGTTCGCGTTCGGTGACCCTTTGCGCCTTGCTCCGTCCGAAGCGTCCTCGCCTGACGACGATTTGTCGGTATCGTTCACGCCGCGGCTCTCAGGGGTGTTCTCGCTCGACAGCGCCAAGCTCAGCGTCTCGATGAAACCGGTCGGCGATGTCTCGCCGGTAGATGTCGGCTTGGCGGACCCGACGACCGGGTTCGACCGCTCGCGGTTCGATCACGGTGAAGTTCGCGGATTTGCCCTCGGCGGGGCACTGACCCTGGAAGGCGTCGCGGTCAGTGGCGCGCTGCTGCAAAGCGAGGGTCAAGGGTACGCCGAGGACGGGTTCAGCGCGAGCGTCGCCGCGGGCGGCCTGACCACCGGGCTGCGTATCAGCGAGATCGACAGCTCGCTCACCGGCAGCGAGAATCGCTACTCGTTCGGTGCCGAACTGGAAGCAGCGCCTGGCCTGTCGTTCGGCGCTGGCGTGCAGTTGCGGGATCGTGACCGAGCGGATGATGCGACTGGCAGCGTCCGGCTCCGCCTCTCCTTCTGATCTCTGTCGTCTCTTCCCAGACAAGCCGGTTGCCGGGCGCCGCCTTTGTGGTACCAACCGCGCATGTCCGCGCTCTTTCGCCGCCAGCCGACCACCATCGTTACCGGTCTCGCCCTGCTCGCCGCACTCACGGCGTGCGGTTTGGAGACGCGGCCGACGGAGGTGGGGTCGGACCCGATCGGCGAAACGAGGCGTGACGAGACCGGCGGTTTGCTGTTCGGCACACCGCTGACGCTCTACTCGTCGGAAGACGACAGCTCCCTGGATGGCGGGCCCGGCGGCGGTGGAATCGGCGTCAACGCCTTCCTCTGGCGGGCGTCCCTCGACACCATCGATTTCATGCCGTTGCTGTCCGCTGACCCGTTCGGCGGCGTGATCATCACCGAGTGGTTCCAGCCGCCGAATGCGCTCGAGGAGCGGCTCAAGCTCAACGTGTTCATTCTCGACACGGTGCTTCGGGCCGACGCCATCCGGGTGTCGGTCTTTCGCCAGACCCGCGGTGGCGGCGGCTGGCAGGATGCAGCGGTCGAAGAAGGCCTGGACCGGCAACTCGAAGACGCGATCCTGACCCGGGCGCGCGAGCTGCGCATCGCCAGCGCCGAATAGCGAGAGCTCCACTGATGCAGCGCTATTCGGTCCGCGAGGTCGAAACCAAGTGGCAGCGGATTTGGGAGGAGCGTCGCACCTTCGAGGCGCGCGACGATACGAGCCAACCGAAATGCTACGTCCTGGAGATGTTCCCCTATCCGTCAGGGCGCATCCACATGGGGCACGTCCGCAACTACACCCTCGGCGACGTGGTCGCGCGGGCGCGACGGATGCAGGGGTTCAACGTGTTGCATCCGATGGGCTGGGATGCGTTCGGCCTGCCGGCCGAAAATGCCGCCATGCAGCGCGGCATCCATCCGAAGACCTGGACCTACCGCAACATCGCCGAGATGCGGGCACAGCTCAAGACGATGGGCTTGTCGCTCGATTGGAGCCGCGAGCTCGCCACCTGCGATCCAGTCTACGTCCAGCAACAGCAATCGCTGTTCCTCGACCTGTACGAGGCTGGGCTCGTCTACCGCAAGGAAAGCTGGGTCAACTGGGATCCGGTCGACCAGACGGTGCTGGCCAACGAGCAGGTCGTCGACGGCCGTGGCTGGCGTTCCGGCGCAATCGTCGAGCGAAAGAAGCTGAGCCAATGGTTCTTCGCCATCACCCGCTACGCGGACGACCTGCTGGCCGCGATCGACCAGCTCGACCGTTGGCCGGACAAAGTCCGGTTGATGCAGCAGAACTGGATCGGCAAGTCGACCGGAGCCCGGCTGCGCTTTGCAATCGACGACCAGGACGAGCCGCTGGAGGTCTTCACTACACGACCGGACACGCTCTTCGGTGCGAGCTTCCTCGCACTCGCGCCCGATCATCCGCTGACCTCGACGCTGGCGGCCGAGCGCCCGGCACTCGCGGCATTCGTTGCTGAATGCGCAAAGCTCGGCACTAGCGAAGAGGCGCTCGCCAAGGCCGACAAGCAGGGCTTCGACACTGGCCTGATGGCGCGCCACCCGATCACCGGCGCGCCTTTGCCCGTCTACGCAGCGAACTTCGTGCTCATGGATTACGGCACCGGCGCCATCTTCGGCTGCCCGGCGCACGATCAGCGCGACCTGGATTTTGCCCGCAAGTACGGCCTGCAGGTGACGCCGGTAGTCTTGCCACCGGATGCCGATCCCGCGTCGTTCGCGGTCGCCGACGAAGCCTATGTCGGCCCCGGCCGACTCTACAATTCCGACTTCCTCGATGGCCTGGAGATCGAAGCCGCCAAAGCCCGTGTCGTCGAACGCCTGGCCGAGGCCGGCGCCGGCCAGGGTGAGACCACCTATCGGCTGCGCGACTGGGGCATCTCGCGGCAGCGCTATTGGGGATGCCCGATCCCCATCACCTACCTGGACGACGGAACGGTGGTGCCGGTTGCCCGCGACGAGCTGCCGGTGCTGTTGCCCGAGGACGTCGACTTCTCGCTGCCGGGTAACCCGCTGGAACGACATCCGACTTGGCGCCACCTCACGCTGCCGGACGGCCGGCAGGCACGGCGCGAAACCGACACGATGGACACGTTCGTCGACAGCTCCTGGTACTTCGCCCGGTTCTGCTCACCGGGTGACGACCGCCAACCGGTGAGCCGTCGTGCGGTCGACTACTGGATGCCGGTCGACCAGTACGTGGGTGGCGTCGAGCATGCGGTCCTCCACCTGCTCTACTCGCGGTTCTTTACCCGGGCGATGCGCGCGACCGGCCATGTCAGCATCGACGAGCCCTTCGCCGGGCTGTTCACCCAGGGCATGGTCACGCATCGGACGTTCCAGAACGCTGACGGCCAATGGCTGGAGCCGGACGCCGTCCGCGAAGAAGACGGGCGGTGGCTGGCCGTCGACACCGGCGCGACCGTGACGGTCGGTCGGGTCGAGAAGATGTCCAAGTCGAAGCACAACACGATCGATCCGCAGGTCATCATCCAGAACTACGGGGCGGACTGCGCGCGGCTGTTCATGCTCTCCGACAGCCCACCCGACCGCGACTTGGAGTGGACGGAGGCCGGCATCGATGGTGCGTGGCGCTATCTCAACCGACTCTGGCGGCTGATCGACGAGCGCGCGGATCTTGTGGCGCCCGCCAACGGCGTGGCCGCCGGACCGACGTCCACCGCCGCCCAAGCTCTGAAGCGTCAGGTCCACACGACGGTCGACGCGATGACCCACGGCCTGGACCGGTTCCATTTCAACAAGGCCGTGGCCCTGGTCCGCGAATTGAGCAACGCCATCGAAGCCTTCGACGTCGCCGATCCCGATGGTCCGCTGGTCCTGCGCGAAGCCTTGGACGTGCTGGCGCGGCTGCTGGCTCCAATGGTGCCGCATCTGGCCGAGGAGGCGTGGGCACGCCTCGGCCATCCCGGCCTGGTGGCCGAGGCAGGATGGCCAAAGGCAGACCCCGTCTGGCTGGTGGCCTCCACCGTCACGATCGCGGTTCAGGTCAACGGAAAGCGGCGTGGCGAGCTGGAGGTCGCTGCCGGGAGCGACGAGGCGGGGCTGCGCGAGGCGGCGCTGGACTTGGACAACGTCCAGCGTGCCCTGGATGGCAGAGCGGTGCGCAAGGTCATCGTCGTTCCGGACCGGATCGTGAATGTCGTGGTGTAGGCGAGGCGCCGTGGCGTTGCTCGCCGCCGGCGGGCTGGGCGCCTGCGGATTCGAGCCGGTCTACGGTCGACTCGACGACGATGGTGCGTTGGCAGCCGAACTCCGTGCGATCTCGTTGCCCGATGCGGTCGACCGGATCAGCTTCGAGTTCCGCAGTGCCCTCGCCGACCAGCTCAGCCCGACCCGACGCCGGGACGTGCCGCGCTACGCCTTGAGCTATCAGCTCACGCGGTACGTCCAGGACCTCGCCGTTCAGTTGGACGCCACGGTCACGCGGAAAGACCTCGTGTTGATCGTCGTCTACCAGATGGTCGACTTGGCAGAGAACCGCGTCGTCGACCGCGGTCAGATCCAGCGGCTCGCCAGCTTCAACATCAGCGGCGAACCGTTCGGCGATCAAGTCGCCGAGGAGGACGCCGAGCGACGTGCGGCCGGGGCTGCAGCGGTCGCCGTGCGCCAGCTACTCGTCGCGCATTTCCGCCGGCGGGCCGCGGCCACGTGAAACTGGCGGCGCGCCAGATCGAACCGTTCCTCGACTCGCCTGCGACGGACGTCCGCGTCGTACTGCTCTATGGGCCGGACCGCGGCCTCGCCGCAGACCGGCGAGCGCGGTTGTTGTCCGCCTGGCTGGACGACCCGAGCGACCCCTTGGCGTTGACCACGGTCGACGGCGACGCGCTGCGCGCCGATCCCGCTCGCTTGCTCGACGAAACTCAGGCGTACGCCATGTTGGGCGGCAGACGTGCCGTGCGGGTGACAGACGCGGGGGATCCGTTGGCGAAGATCGTCGACCGCGTGCTCGCCCTTCCGGGTGTCGAAGCACCGACCGTCGTCGAGGCAGGCGATCTCGCGGCGAACTCGACGCTCCGTCGCGCTTGCGAACGCCACCCGTTGGCCGCGGCGATCCCATGCTATCGGCTGGAAGGCACTCAGTTGGAGGCGGCGATCCGAGCCGAGCTCGATGCCCGTGGCGTCGTCGCGGACGCGGCAGCGGTCGGCTATCTGGCCGACAGCCTCGGCGCCGACTTCGCAGTGCTCAAGAGCGAGCTCGACAAGCTCGATTTGTATCTGGGCGACAACCGCCGTGCGCGGCTGGAAGACGTGTTCGAAGCGGTCGGCGACAGCTCGGTGCTGGCGCTGGATGCCCTGATTCACGCCACCGCTCTCGGCAACGTCGACGAGGCGATGCGCAGTCTCGATCGCCTGCTCGCGGCCAAGCAAACGCCGGTCTCGGTGTTGCGCGCGCTACAGAATCACTGGCAGCGCCTCTACCGTCTCGCGATCCGCGTTGCTGCCGGCGAACCCGCAGCGCAAGTGGTCGAGACCGCGCGCCCGCCGGTGTTCTTTCGCGCCCGACCCTTGGTACTGCGGGCGCTCCGACGGAGCTCGGCGACCAAGCTGCGACACGAGCTGGCCCTGCTGCTTCGCGCCGAGCGCCACTGCAAGACCAGCGGAATGCCCAGTGGGCTGATCGCGCAGCAGGCGGTGCTGGAAATCAGCGGCAGCGTACCAGGTGGACCTACGCCAATGGAGAGGTGACAGCCCGGGTGAGGCCGCTAGGCTGCAGCGGGACGGAGGGAGAAACCGTTGCTGCGCTACGTTGCCAAGCGCGTGTTGCTGATGATTCCGACGTTGATGGCCATCAGCTTCGTCGTCTTCGCCATCATTCAGCTGCCGGAAGGCGACTTCCTCGACGCGATGATGGCCGAGTTGGAAGCGCAGGGCGAGCGCCTCCAGGCCGACCAGATCGCCTATCTGCGCGCCGAGTACGGTCTCGATCGCTCGTTCTTCGAGCAGTACATTCACTGGATCGGCAACATCGTCTTGTTTGGCGATTTCGGGTATTCGTTCGCCTATGACCGCCCGGTGCTCGAAGTCATTGGCGACCGCTTCTGGCTGACCGCAATCCTCGCCTTGGGCACTGTATTATTTACCTGGGTTGTTTCCTTTCCTATCGCAATTTATTCATCAGTATTCAAATACAGCATCGGCGATCATATTCTGACCTTTATCGGCTTCCTAGGCCTGGCAACCCCTAATTTTCTCTTGGCCTTGATACTGCTGTATCTTTCGCAGATTTATTTTGGCACCGAGGTCGGGGCCATCATGGCCGAGCGCTACGTCGGCGAGCCGATGAGTTGGGGCAAGTTCTTCTCCGTCCTGGAGCACATGTGGGTCGCGGTCGTCGTCATCGGCACGGCCGGCACGGCCGGGATGATCCGCCGGATCCGTGCCAACCTGCTGGACGAGCTGCAGAAGCCCTACGTCGTGACGGCCCGGGCCAAGGGCCTGCCACCGGCACGGGCGCTGTTGAAGTATCCACTGCGCGTGTCGTTGAACCCGTTCATCTCGGACATCGGCAATCTGCTTCCCGACCTCATTTCCGGGTCGGTGCTGGTGGCCTTCGTCCTCTCGTTGCCGACCAACGGTCCGATCCTGGTCAATGCGCTGCAGAGTCAGGACATGTATCTCGCTGGCGCGATCGTCATGCTCGAGGCGTTCCTGGTCGTGATCGGCGTGCTCATTTCCGACCTGGCGCTCGGCGTCCTCGATCCGCGCATCCGCCTCGGCCAAGGGATCCGCCGGTGAATCGCCACTTCGTCGATCCGCATCCCTTCGACACCGCCGAGGAGCGACCGCTCACCCCCGAGCAGGAACGCTACTACACGGCATCGCAATGGCAGCTCGTCTGGTGGCGGTTTCGTCGGCACCGCTTGGCGGTACTCTCGTTCTGGTTCCTCGTCTGCCTCTACGCCGCGATCCTCGTCGCCGAGTTCCTCGCCCCTTATGGTCTCGACAGCCGCAACGAGGACTTCGTCTACGCGCCGCCACAGCAGCTGCAGCTGTTCCACGACGGACGGTTCGTCGGGCCGTTCGTCTACGGCTATGGCTTCACGCTCGACTTGGACACGCTGCAACGCGTCTACGAAACCGACGAGAGAGCGGTGCAGCCGCTCAGGTTTTTCTGTCGCGGCGCGCCCTACAAGTTCTGGGGGCTGGTCGAGAGCGACTGGCACCTCGCCTGCCCCGCCGAGGGTGGGACGTTGTTCCTTCTCGGCACCGATCGACTGGGGCGCGACGTCTTCTCGCGGATCCTCTATGGCGCCCGCATCAGCCTCACCATCGGGCTTCTCGGGGTCACGGTTAGCTTCATCCTGGGTGTCGCGCTGGGCGGCGCCGCCGGATTCTTCGGCGGCCTGATCGACAACGTCATCCAACGGGTCATCGAAGTGATCCGCAGCTTCCCCGTGATCCCGTTGTGGATGGCGCTGTCGGCGGCCCTCCCGGTCACCTGGGACGCCCTTTGGGTCTATTTCGGTATCACCATCATCCTCGGGCTGGTCGACTGGCCGGGCCTGGCGCGTGCGGTGCGCGGTCGCATCCTCAGCCTGCGTGAGGAAGACTTCGCACAAGCGGCCGTGCTCATGGGTGCGAGCCCCGCCCGCGTGATCGGACGGCACTTGGTGCCGAGTTTCACCAGTCATCTGATCGCCAGCGTCACCTTGGCGATCCCGTCGATGATCCTCGGCGAGACCGCGCTGTCGTTCCTCGGCCTCGGTCTCCGGCCACCGATCACATCGTGGGGCGTGCTGTTGACGGAGGCGCAGAACATCAATGCGGTAGCGCTGTACCCGTGGCTGATGTTACCCGTCGTTCCAGTTATCTTGGTCGTGCTGGCTTTCAACTTCGTCGGCGATGGCCTCCGCGACGCCGCCGACCCCTACGGCTAGGAGAAAAACTGTGGCGATCATCGAGGCCGCGGTCACGCTCGTACTTGCCGTGCAGCCCGTCGTCGCCGACAAGGCCGAGGACGTCGCCTTGCTCGAAGCTTGTGTTGCGGCCGCAGGCGGGGCCGTGCCATCGGCCGCCGACACCTGCCTCGGACAGGTGGCGCAGCACTGCCTCGTGTCGACGCCGGTCGAACAGGGCGACTTGGTTCGTTGCGCCCAGGCCGAACAAGAAGCGTGGACGATCATCCTGGATGCGACCGTCACCCGGCTCCGCGAGCGGCAACCGCCGCAGGTCGTCGCCGCGATCGAGACCGGTCAGGAGGCGTGGCGCCCCTGGCTCGATGCTCGCTGCGCCATCTACGGCGCGGTGAGCGGTGAGGGTGAGTTCGACCCACTGCTGCTGCGTTGCCTCGCCGACACGACCGCACAGCGGGTCGTCGATCTTTGGGCGATCGAGCGGGGCCTCGCCGGCGACTGAGCTCTGCACTTGCTCAGCGGCACACGAATGCTACTTTTGGATGATAGAGGGTTACCCGGAGCCAAAGCGCATGCCGCAGATCTGGTTGCTTCTGTTCGCCGCGGTCAGCATCGTCCAAGCAGCAGCGATCTTCGTCGGCCTCGGCGCGTGGGCTGGGTTGCCGGCACCCGTCGCTCTGGTGATGGCCGCCGGCATGGCGGTGATTCCCTTCGTCGGCGCATCGATCAGCATCATTGCCGCCGCAGATCTTTGGCGCTGGGGCGTCGTCGACGCGCTCGTCGTGTTCGGTAGCGCGCAACTCGGTCTGGTGACGTTCCTCATGCTCATCCTGCGCCGCCCGCTGCAGCGGGCCTGAGCGGGACGCCCCCACTCCGGCCGCGTCCAACCCTAGGACGGTCGCAAGGAAAGTCCGTCGGCCGGGCATTGACTAGGAACGCGCATCGTCGGCCGCCGCGACCTGCCATTCGAGCGTCTCGGCGTAGGCCCCGAACCCGACACTCTGCCAGAAACGCCGCCCCGCTTCGTTGGTCGTCAGCACCTCCAGCACCACCCGCGCGCCGGGCGCGAAGCGGGCCGCGGCGAGGGCAGCGAACGCCGCACGACCCAGACCACGGCGTCGGTCCTCACGGGCGATGAGGAACTGGCGCAGATGGTGCCGTTGACGGCCCGGTTCGCCGGGATCGACTTCTTGGCGGTGGAGCGCGTAGCCCACCACCCTGTCTTCGTGCACCACCAAATCCGCTTGCCAACCGTCGGCCAGGAGAGCGTCGAGCCGCCGGCGAAGGGCGGCGACGTCCATGGGGTTCCGGTGCCGCGTGTCGTCGAGCAACGCCCGGTTCATCGACGCGACGAGATCGAGGTCGCCCGCGGTCGCCTCGCGAATGGTCGGTCGTGCGGACTCGCGGCTCATCGCGACCTCGCCTGGCCTAGCCATGGCAGCCCCGCGTCGGCTCGGCAGCGCAGCATCGGCTTGCCGCCGGCCGAGATATCGGCAAGACCGGAGCAACCTTCGTCTCGTTTCGCCAGGAGACCCACTCGATGCTGCCTCGCATTCGTCGCCGTTCGCTACTCGCGGGTGCCGCTGCCAGCGGCGCCCTCGTTGCCGCCGGCCGCTCCCCCCGCGCCGCTGAACCACTGAAAATCGGCTTCGTCTACGTCGGGCCCGTGAGCGATCATGGCTGGACCTACCGGCACGACTTGGGTCGCCAGGCCATCGAGGCGGCGTACGGTGACCAGGTCGAGACCACCTTCGTCGAGAGCGTCAGCGAGGGACCGGACGCCGAGCGGGTGATCCGCCAACTGGCGGCATCCGGCCACGGGCTCGTGTTCACGACGTCGTTCGGCTTCATGAATCCGACCCTGCGCGTCGCCGAGCAGTTCCCCGACGTGAAGTTCGAGCACTGCACGGGCTATCAGCGTAGCGACAACGTCAGCACCTACGCCGGCAGGTTCTACGAGGGCCGCGCGATCATCGGCACTCTCGCCGGCCGCCTGACCAAGAGCGGCAAGGTGGGCTACATCGGCTCGTTTCCGATCCCGGAGGTCATCCGCGGCATCAACGCCACCGCCATCCACCTGCGCAAGGTCAACCCGACCGCCGAGGTCGTGCCGATCTGGGTCAACACCTGGTACGACCCGGGCAAAGAAGCGGAAGCGGCAGGCGCGCTGATCGACCAGGGCATCGACGTGATGACTCAGCACACCGACAGCCCGGCACCGTTGCAGGTCGCAGCGGAACGCGGCATCCCGGGCTTCGGTCAGGCCTCCGACATGCGCAAGTTCGCCGAGGAGACCCAGATCACCGCCGTGATCGACGATTGGGGCCCGTACTACGTGAGCCGGGCCGGCGCCGTGCTCGACGGCACCTGGACGTCCACCGACACTTGGGACGGCATCGGCGACGGCGCCGTGGTGATCGCACCGTACGGCCCGCTCGCGGACGACGCGATGCGCGCCGAAGCCGACGACCTGCAGAAGCGGATCGCCGACGGCTCCTATCACCCGTTCACGGGCCCTGTGAACGCGCAGGACGGCAGCGTGATGATCGCCGACGGCACGACTGCCGATGACGGCACGCTGCTCGGCATGAACCGTTATGTCGAGGGCGTCGTCGGTTCGATCCCGAGCTGATGGCCGGGCCGCGGCGGCAAGCGTCGCCGCGGCCCGTTCGACCAAGCCCATGGCGCTGCCCGCGACGACCCGCCTCCTGCTCGACCGCTTCTACCGTGGCTGGGTCCACCAGTGGTGGCGGCGACTGATCCTGGTGGTGGCACTGATGGTGGTGGTGGCAGCAACCACCGGCACCTACCCGCTGATCATCAACTACGCGTTCGAACTGATGACCGCCCAGGACCCGCGGGTCGTCTGGCTACTGCCACCGCTGGTCCTGGCGGTGACGGCGCTCAAGGGCGGCGCGCTCTACGCCCAGGTGGTGACGACGCAGCAGCTCGTCCTGCACGTCGTCACGGCACTCCGCCGAGACATGTTCGCCCACCTCGTCGCGGCCGACGTCGCCCGAGTGTTGGGGGAGCCGACCGGCAGCCTGGTGTCGCGGTTCCAGACCGACATCGGCCTCATCATGAACAGCCTGACGCGGGCAGCGACCAACCTGATCCGCGATCTGTTCACGGTGATCGCCCTCCTGGCGGCCATGCTCTATCTCGATTGGGCGCTGTCGCTGGTCGTCTTGGTGATCTACCCGATCGCCATCCTGCCGATCGTCCGGCTCGGCGAGCGGCTGCGGCGCGTCGCCCACTCCGTCCAGGCGCAGGCAGGTGAACTCACGGCCTTCCTCCACGAGGGCTTGGCGGGCATCCGTATGGTCAAGGCCTACCGCTTGGAGGACTACCAGCGACGCCGCGCCGACGCGGCCTTCGCTGAAATGGCCGATCTCCAGCTCCGCTCGACCAAAGCGCGTGCCGGTGTCGACCCGCTTCTGGAGGTGCTCGGCGGCCTGGCGGTGGGCGGGGTCTTGGCCGTGGGTGGATGGAGGATCGCCAATGGCGACAGCACCGTCGGCGAGTTCACGGGCTTCATCTCAGCGCTGCTGATGGCGGCCCAGCCGGTGCGCGGTCTCGGCACGCTGAACGTCGTGCTCCAAGAAGGCATCAGCGCGCTGCAGCGCGTCTTCGCGCTGCTGGACGAGCGCCCGAACGTCGTGGATCGACCGGGCGCCGCACCCCTGAAGCTGGAGCGCGGCGAAGTGCGGCTGGAGGGCGTCCACTTCACGTACCCGAGTGGCGAAGGCCAGGCCGTGGCCGGCATCGACATGATACTTCCAGCCGGACGCACGACGGCGCTGGTCGGCCCCAGCGGCGCCGGCAAGACGACCGTGCTGAACCTCATCCCGCGGTTCTTCGACGTCAGCGCCGGGCGGGTGACGATCGACGGCCAGGACGTCCGCGACGTCAGCCTTGCATCGCTGCGCGATGCCGTCGCCCTGGTCAGCCAGGAAGTCGTTCTGTTCGACGACAGCATCGGCGCCAACATCGCGTTCGGCCGCTCTGGCGCCGCCGACGACGCCGTACGCGACGCCGCTGCGGCCGCGGCCGTCGACCGGTTCGTCGGCAGCCTGGAACAGGGCTTTGCGACGCCGGTCGGCGACCGCGGCGAACGGCTCTCCGGCGGGCAGCGGCAGCGCGTGGCCCTGGCCCGGGCGATCCTCCGCGACGCACCGATCCTGCTACTGGACGAGGCCACCAGCGCCTTGGACGCCGAGAGCGAGCGACAGGTCCAGGCGGCGCTGGACCGGCTGCGCCGCGGACGGACCACCCTGGTCATCGCCCACCGGCTCTCGACCGTGAGGGGCGCCGATCAGATCGTCGTCCTCGACGGTGGCCGCATCGTCGAAACCGGCACCCACGACACGCTGCTCAGCGCCGATCGACTCTACGCCAAGCTCTGCCGCATGCAGCTCGTCGGCGATACGCCCTGACTCCGACCAACGTACCAGCGGGTGCGTTGGATCAACCTGCCGCCCCGCGGCACCGCGATCTCCGTACACTACGCGTTCGCCACAGGGGTCCGAGCGTTGAATCTCCGCCGACGTCAAGTCGCCAGCCGCACCACTGCCGTCACGTCGACCCATGACGAGGCGCTGGTGGCACTCGCCCAAGCTCACGGCCTGGAACGACCTCGCGCCATTACGATGGTGGAATCTGCCGTGCGGGCGACAGCCACCGCACCGCCACGCGGGAGTGCCGACGGTGCCCTGCGACGGGCGTTGTTGCTCCGCCTTCGCGAAACCCGGGAAGCTCATGTGCCGCCGCTCGAGGCGGTCGACCGCCTGGACCATACGGCGGGCGAGGCAATCTGGGCCGACGTGTTGCCGCGCCTCGACGACGACGAGCGGACGGTGTTGGCCGGTGCCGCGTTGGATGGCCTCGAAGCCGCGGCCCTCGCGCGCGAACTAGGGTCCAATCGGACCGCGGTGAAGCGGACGGCCCGAACGGCCTTGGCCAAACTCGACGGCCATGGCGATGGCGATCAGCAGCTCGCTAGCGTTCAAACCATGATGGCCGGTGAGTACGCCCTCGGGCTGCTCCAGCCGGATGCGCAGCGTCTCTTCGAACGCGGCTTGGACCTGGACCCGACCTTGGCCGAGGCGGTCCGTCGCTTCGATCTGTCGTTCGACGCGCTGCGGCGTGCGGTCGCCAGAGGCACCCACCAACCGCGCGCGTCCGCAGAAGGCCCGCAGCCGAACCGTCGCCGGCCGCTTTTCGTGCTCGCCGCTGCCTTGGTCGTCGGCGGGGCGCTCGTGCCGTCGTCGATCTCGACGATCGGCTCACCGGTGGCCGCACTGCCGGCCGCCGTCGTCGCCGACACACGGGTCTCGATCGACCGGATGCCGACCGACACGGGGCTCGTCAGGCTCGACGAAGCGCCGTCACCGGCCATCTCGACCAGCGCGGTACCGGTGGTCCTGGCGTCCGTTGCGGCTAGCGATGCGCAGAACCCGGCCCCCGTCGGCGTGCCGTCGCGGCTTGCGCCCGACACGCCGGCGCCACCCGAGACCCACGTGTTCCTCCACCACAACGCCGGCAGCGCGCGATCGCGCGAACGGGCGGACGCCCTCGCCGATCAGTTGACCCAAGACGGCTTCAACGTTGGCGAGATCCGACCGGTGGGCATAACCGTCAGCCGCGACCGGCTGCGCTACTTCCATCCGGCCGATGCTGACACCGCGACCGCGGTCGGCCAGGCGCTCGCGGCGGCCGACACGCTGTTCGAGGTCCAGGACTTCACGCACTACCAGCCGCGCCCGAGTGCTTCGACCATCGAGATCTGGCTCGCCACGCCGCACTGAGCTTGGCCCCACCGGGCGCCTCGCTTGGCCGCGCCGCGGGGCCGTGCTAGCCAACCAGTCCGGCATTGAACGAGCAGGATGCGGACATGGCGACGGTGCTGCAACGAGGCGTCGATCTCCAGCGCGACATGGCAGCGATCGGCCACCGGGCGCGGGCCGCTGCTGCGACGCTCGCCGCCACGCCAGGACATCTCAAGAACCAGGCGCTGCGCGCTGCCGCGGCGGAGCTCCGCGCCCGTCTTGACGACGTTCTCGCCGCCAACGCAACCGACTGCGACGCCGCCGAGCGCGCCGGGATCGCGCCGGCCATGCTCGATCGACTGCGGCTGACACCCGCGCGGATCGACGCGATGGCTGCGGGCCTCGATGCCATCGCCGCACTCGACGACCCGGTCGGCCGTTCCCTCGCCTCGTGGCACCGTCCCAACGGTCTCGCCATCGAGCGCGTGACGACACCGCTCGGCGTCGTCGGTGTGATCTACGAGAGCCGGCCCAACGTGACCGCCGACGCCGGCGGGTTGTGCGTCAAGGCCGGCAATGCCGCGATCCTCCGCGGCGGGTCCGAGAGCTTCGCCACATCGTCGGCAATCGTCGCTGCACTCCGCGCGGGCCTCGAACGTGCCGGTGTCGCCGCGGACGGGATCCAGATGGTCCCGACGACCGACCGCGATGCGGTCGGCCACCTCTTGGCCATGGACGGCTTCGTCGACGTCATCGTACCGCGTGGCGGCCGCTCGCTGGTCGAACGGGTTCGCGCCGAGGCTCGGATGCCCGTGTTCGCGCACCTCGACGGGGTCTGCCACGTCTACCTCCACGCCCACGCCGATCTCGACATGGCAACCGACATCAGCGTCAATGCCAAGTTGCGGCGGACCGGCATCTGCGGCGCCGCCGAAACGCTGCTGGTCGACCGTGCGGCGGCGGCACGGCTGCTGCCGACCGTGCTGGGCGCGCTCGCCGAGGCGGGTTGCGCACTTCGGGGCTGTGCGGCGACCCGCGAGCTGGTGCCGACCGTCGAGGCGGCCACCGAGGCCGACTGGTCGGCGGAGTATCTCGACGCCATCCTGGCGGTGAAGGTCGTCGAGGGGCTCGACGCAGCGATCGACCACGTGAACACCTACGGCTCCCACCATACCGATGCGATCGTCACCGCCGACGACGGCGCCGCCGAGACGTTCCTCGCCCGGGTCGACAGTGCGATCGTCGTCCACAACGCCTCGACGCAGTTCGCCGACGGCGGCGAGTTCGGCATGGGCGCCGAGATCGGGATCGCCACCGGCCGGCTGCACGCCCGAGGGCCGATCGGCGTCGAGCAGCTGACGACCTTCAACTACCGCGTCCGCGGCACGGGCCAGGTCCGCCCCGTCTGATGCCGGTCGGCAGCCGGCGGCTGCGGCGACCGCTCGCGACCAACCGCTTGCACCCGCCCGCCACCGCACGCTTGGTGCCATCGCGGTTGCGCATCGGTGTGCTGGGCGGTTCGTTCAACCCGGCCCACGACGGCCACCGCCACATCTCGACCGAAGCGCTGAAGCAACTCGGCCTCGATTGGGTGTGGTGGCTGGTCTCGCCCCAGAACCCGCTGAAATCCAGCCGTGACACGGCTCCTCTTGCCGTTCGCGTCGCGCGTGCGCGCAACGTCGCTCGTCATCCGCGGATCCTGGTGACCGATCTCGAGGCGCGGCTCGGCACCCGCTACACGGCAGAGACCCTGCCGCGGCTGGTGATCCGGCACCCACGCCACCGGTTCGTTTGGCTGATGGGCGCCGACAACCTAGCGACGCTGCACCACTGGCACCGCTGGCCCGACATCCTGCAGAGCGTTCCCGTTGCGGTCTTCGACCGTGAACCTTATGTTCTGGGTGCGTTGGCCGGGAGGGCGGCGCGGCGTTTCGCGGTTGCGCGCTTCGACACGGAGGACCTGCGGTCATTGGTCACTGCGGCTCCGCCGGCCTGGGGCTTCGTCCGGTTGCGCCCTCACCCGGCCGCGAGTTCGGCGATCAGGGCCGCGGGCGCATGGGGCGCTCCGGCGCGCACGGAGGAACGGTGATCAGCGAGGCCGCGGCAGGCGCACTCGAGGCGAGTGCCCTCTTGGGACTGATCGAGCGCTCGCTCGACGACGACAAAGCGGTCGATCCGGTGACGATCGACCTCACCGGCAAAACGGCGATCGCCGACGCGATGGTCGTGGCGTCCGGAACCTCGCAACGACACATCGCAGCGATGGCGGAAAAGCTCATCGATCGGCTGAAAGGTGCTGGCGTGGGGCGGTGCAAGGCGGAAGGTGGCGCCGACACCGACTGGGTGTTGATCGACACGGGCGACGTGATCGTCCACCTGTTCAAGCCCGAGGCGCGCGAGTTCTACAACATCGAGCGGTTGTGGTCGACGCCGGCTGCGGTGAGGCTGCGGGCCAACGGCTGAGCGCTTCCGCATCGTCCTCGTCAGCGTCGGCCGCTGGCGACGCGGCCCTGTCCGCGACCTGTTCGACCACTACCGCCAACGCTGCCCATGGCCCGTGGAACTCCTCGAGGTCGATCTCAAGCGCAACGTACCGGCCGGCCAACGCCGCGCCGCCGAAAGCCGTCTGGTCGAAAGCGCCCTGCCCTCCGGCCTGCCTCTCGTCGTCCTCGACGAGAGGGGCGAGCTGATCACGAGCCAACGCTTCGCCGACCTCTTGGGCGGCTGGCGAGACCAAGGCCGCGGCGGTGTGGCTGTCGCCATCGGCGGCGCCGACGGGGTGGACGATGCTCTGCGCGATCGCGCCGATCGCGTGCTGGCGCTGAGCCGGCTCACCTGGCCGCACCTCCTCGTGCGCGCATTGGTGGCGGAACAACTCTACCGCGCCGCGACGATCCTTGGCGGTCACCCCTATCACCGTGAGTGACGCGCGAGCCGCCACCACGTTCCGAGCTAACAACGGCACCGATCTCGTCTAGGGTGGCGCCTTGGCGAGGACTCGAACGATCATGGGAGGCGCACGAGATGGGCGGCGTGAACAAGGTAACCCTGTTCACCAACGAGTACCCGCCGAACGTCTACGGCGGCGCCGGCGTTCACGTCGAGTATCTGAGCCAGGCCTTGGCCAAGCGGATCGCGGTCGACGTGCGCTGCTTCGGCGACCAGTTGGCCACCGCCGACAACCTCACCGTCCGCGGCTACCCGGCGTGGAGCGAGGCGAAAGAGGGGACCGACCCACGTTTCGGTGGCGCCGTGGACGCCTACCACCGCTCGCTGACCATGGCCAAGGACACGATCGACGCCGACGTCGTCCATTGCCACACCTGGTACACCGACATGGCCGGGCTGATCGCCAGCCGGCTGTGGGACGTGCCCTTCGTCCTCTCGATCCACTCCCTCGAGCCCCTCCGGCCCTGGAAGTTCGAGCAGCTCGGCAACGGCTATCACCTCTCCACCTGGATGGAGCGCACGGCCATCGAGCACGCCGATGCCATCATCGCCGTCTCACGCGAGACCCGCGAGGACGTGCTGCGCCTGTTCGACGTCCAGCCGTCCCGGGTGCACGTGATCCACAACGGCATCGACCCCGCCGAGTATCGGCCGACCGGTAGGACCGATGCCCTCGAGCGCAAAGGTATCGATCCGGCGCGGCCCTACCTCCTCTTCGTCGGCCGGATCACCCGCCAAAAGGGCATCATCCATCTGGTCGATGCGATCCCCGAGATCGACCCCGAACTGCAGATCGTGCTCTGCGCCGGCGCGCCGGACACGCCCGAGATCGGCCGCGAGATGGAAGCGCGGGTCGCCGAGGTGAGCGAAGGCCGCCCCGGCGTGACGTGGATCAGCGAGATGCTGCCGCGCGCCGACCTCATCCAGTTCTACGAGCACGCGGCTCTTTTCTGCTGCCCCTCGGTCTACGAGCCCTTCGGCATCATCAACCTCGAAGCCATGGCCTGTGAGACGGCCGTCGTCGCCTCCGCCATCGGCGGCATCCCCGAAGTCGTCGTGCCCGAGGAAACCGGTCTGCTGGTCGATCTCCAACTGCAGCACGGCAGCTTCGAGCCCACCGACCACACCGCCTTCTCGTCCAGCCTCGCCGCCGCGATCAACCGCCTCGCCCGCGACCCGAAGCTGCGCGCCCGCATGGGCAAAGCCGGCCGCCAACGGGTGCTGGAGCACTTCACCTGGGACGCGATCGCCCAGGAGACCATCGAGCTTTACCGGTCGCTTTGAGCACTTGTTCCGACGATCGCGCCTGATTCGACCGCGATCGCTAGGGGCCGATGACGTCAACGCCACGCTCGCGAAGTACGCGCACGACTGGATCGTCCTTCGATACCAATGTCCCACGGAGGAAGAGTCTCCCCAGTTCCCCTAGCGACAACAGCGGCTTGATGTCTCTCACGGGGGTGCCGCCGAGGTACAACTCCTTTAAAGATGACAATGACGCGAGCGGGCCAACGTCTTTGATCTGAGTACCATCGAGTATCAAAGACTGCAGTCTCTTGAAATCACGAAAACACTCGGCATTCCGAATACTCGCTCCAATGAGATTGAGGCTGATCCATTCGCCCGCGACGTTAAGATCGGCCTCGCGGACGTGGCGCACCGGCCAGTAGTCACGGTACTTCCCGGACATGCGCACAATTCCCGCGACGCCGGGGATGAGTAGTGGGTTCATCGCCTGCGCCAGCTCGTCGATGACTGCCTCACTTGCGTGCTGAAAGTACTCCCTCAGCACGGCAGTCGCGTCAGCACCACCGATGAGCCGCAGGCATCGAACACACGCGGCGTCGACCGCCTCGTCGCGGTCCGGCCGGAAGGCGAGCTGCGGGACGATACGCGCCTTCAGTTCGGCGAGCTGCGCCGCCTCGTCGGCGTCGCGCGGCGGCAACAGCTCGGCTTCGATTTCATCCAGTCGTGCGCGGGTCTCCGGATCGTCAACACCTAGAGCGCCAATCCGCACCGCCATGATGTTCCGGATCCGGCGTTCGGCAGCTTCGGCGCCGCCTGCGTCGAGAACGGCGGCCACCATACGCTCACGGAACGGCGCCGTGCCCAGCGCCGCCGTCAGGACCGGAAGATCCGGGTCAGCCAACGCAAGAGCGGCGTCGATCGGTTGGCGCACGGCCTCCTGATCGCGAAAGGCACGGGCCGCCAGGTACGAGCGGAGCCGGTTGTGAGCGAACTCGACGGCGTCGCGGCTCTGCCCGCGCAACAGGCCGCTCCGCTCTTGAAAGGCATCGACCAGCGCTGCCGGCTCGCCGTCTTCGCTCAGACGCAGGCGCTGGCGAGCGATACGGAGCTGCGTCGCCGCAGCGTCTCGCTCCAGCACCGATGCGCGCTCGTTGACCATGAACATCGCGAGCGCGGAGAGCAGGTCCAGCTTGTTGTCGCGGTCCAGCCCGGCTAGCGCAGGTGCCAGCTTGGCCATGCCTTCCTTCGTTAGCCTCTCCACATCCAGGCGGTGCACGAGCTGCTCGCACAGGATCTCGAAAAGCATGTGGGTGCGCTCCGGGATGTCCCCGCGGCGGACGACGTTCAGGTAGCAGATCGCGGCGCACAAGAGCGGCGTCCCGGCGAGGCCGGCGAGCGCCGGGCGGCTGGTCACGTGACCAATCAGCCGCCGCACGGCCTCGGCGTCTACCTGTGCGTCGCTCGGCTTCGCTGCGGCCTCGTACCAGTTCTCGATGAAGCGCTCGATCTCCACCAGCGCCATCGCCTCAACGGTGATCTTCAGCCCGCCAAACCGCCGACGCCACCTGTCGTCGAGGGCACCCGGGCGGCTGGTGAGGATGACCTGGCAGCCCGACCGATCTTCGAGGTAGCTCTCGATGCTACTGGCCAAGATGGGCCGCTTGTCTGGCGCCACTTCGTCCAGCCCGTCGAAGAGAAAGAGCGCCCGCCCGTGCTCGGTGCATTCGCGCACCCAGCCCTCTGGCGTTCCACTGGCTTGGGGCGCCAAGCGGCCAACGAGCTCCTCCGGATTGGGCAACTCGCCGTCGGCGAAGTCTCGTAGTCGGACGAAGAACGGCGTGCGCTCGAACCAGGGCAAACCCGGCTGAGCGGCCGCGCGCTCCGCCTGCTCGCGCAAGCTGTCGGGCAGACGTACCCGCCGCAGCACGTCGTCCAGCCGCGTGCCTGTACGCCGCTCGCCCGCGTCGCCCTCCAGAGCGCGCAAAGTCGCCCACTGCATCAGTGTGGTCTTGCCGCAGCCACCGATTCCCTCGATCAGTAGGCGGTCGTCGAAGGCCGGCAGTAGTGCCAACGCATCGGCGAAGTCCAGTGCCTGGCCGTCGAGGCCGAGCCGCAGCGGGATGTAGGAGATGTCGAGATTGGTGTCGTCGGGGGCACCAGGTGGCCGGTCGAGTCCGAACAGGCGCAGCTTGGCTACCTCCCGGCGCAACGTGGCGCGATAGCCTCGCTCGTTCTCGTCCGTCGCTTCCTGGCGTTCCCGCTCTTCCCGCGCACCGCGCTCGTCGATCCGCCCGACCGCCTCCAAGATCGCCGGCGCTTCTTCCCGCAACTTGGCTAGGCTCGCCAGGATGTCCCGGTCGAGGGACGTTTGGAAACCGGGGATCTGCTGGGCCAGCGCGCAAAGGCCTGCGGCGTAGCGCTCGAGGACGAGGTCGTAGGCCGTCGCGACGGCATCGGCCATCGGCGGTCGGTGCTTGTCCAGCGTCTTGGCCAGCCGTGCCGGATCGAGACGGTCGTCGACGAGCGCCGCGCCTAGGTTCACGCTGGCGAGAGTTTCATCCAGAGCCTTTGCCAACAGACCAGGGTCCACGTCGAGCCGCTCACGCTCGGCAAATGCGGCGACGTGAGCGGCGAGCGATCGGGCCAGTTCGCGCAGTTTCGCGTAGACGTCGTCGGCGTCATCGCCGGCCTTGTCCATCAACCAATCGAGGACACCACCTGCCGTCTCGGCCGCGAATCCGCCGCCGTACGCCCGATTGATGAGGAACTTCAGCGTCGGCAGGACGAGAGCGGTCCTTAGTAAATCAGCAGCCATGACCGACCACTCCAACGGAAGAGTATGTCACCCCGGCTACTCGTCCGCGACCGAACCCGCAACGCCTTCCGGCAGCGCCTCGCTCCAGCGACGCAGCGCGTCCAGGCCGTCGAGCGCGGTGGTGCCGAAGGGGGTGATCGCGTACTCGACCGCGACGGGCATGGTGGCGAGGACCCGGCGTTCGACCAGCCCTCGGGCCTCGAGCTGGCGCAGGCGGTCGGCGATCATCTTCTTGCTGGCACCGGCGATCATCCGGGCCAGGTCGTTGAAGCGCACCGGTCGGTCCTTCAGGTGCCAGAGGATCGAGCCGGTCCACTTCCCACCGAGAATGCGCATCCCGCGCTCGATCGCGCAGGGCTCGTCGCACGCCAGCGACACGAGCTTCTGCCGTCCCGGCCCAACCTCGATCTTAGCTTCCATGGCGATACCTGGTATCGAAATGTATACTGGTTGACGTTCGTTCCTCATAGCCGCAACTACCACGCCGGGCAAGCAACACAGCACCGATAGCGTCGTTGGAGCGAGGACATCCGGATGACCAACCAGCCGCCACGTCACGGGCACGCGCCCGCAAGCCTCGATCAGGATCGCACGCCGGATCGCGCGGCGATCATGACAGAGCTCGACCATGGCCGAGCCTGAGATCCAGCTCTACACCGCGTCGACCATGAACGGCTGGAAGCCGACGATTTTCCTGGAGGAGGCCGGTGCCGACTACGAGCTGATCCCCGTCGATTTCGCCAAGCGCGAACAGAAGGCGGTCGACTATGTCCGGCTGAACCCCAATGGTCGCATTCCAACGATCGTCGATCGCGGCAACGATGGCTTCGTCGTCTTCGAGTCCGGAGCGATCCTTTGGTATTTGGCGGAGAAGTTCGGCAGGTTCCTGGCGGATGACCCCAAGCTCAGATCCGAAACCCTGCAGTGGTTGATGTTTCAGATGGGTGGCGTCGGGCCGATGCTGGGCCAGGCGATGTACTTCCAACGCATCGCCGCGCCGAACGGCCACGAGGAGCCGTTCTCGATCCGCCGCTACGTCGACGAGAGCCGGCGGCTGCTGGAGGTGCTGAACGCCCGCCTCGCTGGGCGCACCTATCTCGTCGGCGAGACCTTCTCCATCGCCGACATCGCCACCTATCCCTGGGCGCGCGCCTATCCTTGGGCGAAGGTCTCGGTGGAGGGGCTGGACGACTTGCGGGCTTGGTTCGACCGTATCGATGCTCGACCGGGCGTGCAGCGGGCGCTGACCAAACCCAAGCCGGTGCCGGCGTTTTGGGGGCAAGCGGACGAGGCGGCATTCCTGGCCGAGAACGCCGCACGCTTTGCCGGCGACGTGAAGAACGGCTGAGCGACGGACCCGGCACGCTGGTCCCGAGCGCCCAGCCCAAGGCCAGGGACGTTCCATGACCCGCGTGCTCGTGCTCTTCGCCCACCCCCGCACCGACCGCTCCGAAGCCAATGCCGCCCTGGCCGAACGGGCGGCGGCCGTGCCCGGCGTGACCTTGGTCGATCTCTACGCCGAGTACCCGACCTTCGAGATCGACGTCGAACGCGAGCAGGAGCGGCTGACGACCCACGACGTCATCGTGCTGCAGCACCCGCTCTACTGGTACTCATCACCGGCCATTCTCAAGGAATGGCAGGACTTGGTGCTGGAGTACGGCTTCGCCTACGGACCGGAGGGGCATGCCCTCGACGACAAGATCGCGCTGAACGCGGTCACCACGGGCGCTCGGCGCGAGGCCTACAGCCCCGCCGGCGGCAACGGCGCCGAGTTGCGCACGCTGCTCGTGCCGTTCGAGAAAACGTTCCACCTCTGCCGCATGCGCTATCTGGCGCCGTTCGTGCTGTTCGGCGCCGGAACCGCCCTCGACGAGGAACGGCTGGAGGCCCACGGCGAAGACTACGAGGATCTCTTGACGGCGCTCGTCGACGGCCGGTTGGACGTCGCTGCGGCGGAGAGCGCACTCGTTCTGCCGGACGACCTGGCCGGTTTCTTCAGGCGAAAGGAGCCGGCCTGATGGAGCTACTGGCCGACGCTTTCGTCTATCTCATCGCCGCGGTCATTGCCGTGCCGATCGCCAACCGTTTCGGGCTCGGCTCGGTGCTCGGCTACCTCGTCGCCGGGGTCGTGATCGGCCCGGTGCTCGGCCTCGTCGGCTCCGAGATGGTGGAGGTGCAGCACTTCGCCGAGTTCGGTGTCGTCATGATGCTGTTTCTCGTCGGCCTAGAGCTGCAACCGGCGATGCTTTGGCGAATGCGCCGCCAGCTCGTCGGGCTCGGCGGCCTGCAGGTCGTTGGCACGGCGGCGGCGATCGCCGGCATTGCGTTGGCGTTCGGCCTGACGTGGCAAAGCGCCCTGGCGGTCGGCATGATCCTGGCGCTCTCGTCCACCGCCATCGTCCTGCAGACGCTCAACGAGAAGCGCTGGCTGAAAACAGAAGGGGGCCAGAGCGCGTTCGCCGTGCTGCTGACCCAGGACATTGCCGTCATCCCGATGCTGGCGCTGCTGCCGCTGCTGGCTCTCGGCGCAGCGGGCGACGCAGGGAGCGGCCACGCGCAGGATGCCCACGCCGGGGCTGCTCTGGCAGCGCTGCCCGGCTGGGCACAGGCGACCCTGATCCTCGTCGTGATCGCCGCGATCATCGTTGCCGGCCGCTACCTGATGCGACCGGTCTTTCGCTTCATCGCGGCGGCGCGGCTGCGCGAGGTCTTCACGGCGACGGCGCTGGCTTTGGTCATCGGCATCGCACTGTTGATGGAGCTGGTGGGCCTGTCGCCAGCCCTCGGCACGTTCCTCGCAGGCGTCGTGCTCTCCGACAGCGAGTACCGGCACGAGCTGGAAAGCGACATCGAGCCGTTCAAAGGGTTGTTGCTCGGTCTCTTCTTCCTGACCGTCGGTGCCGGCATCGACTTCGGCCTGCTGTTCGGCTCACCTCTGACGATCCTCGGTCTGGCGGTGGGTCTGATGGCGTTGAAGTTCGGCTTGCTCCTGGGGCTTGCCGCCGGCTTCAAGCTCTACGGTGCCGACAGGTGGCTGTTCGCCCTATCCCTGGCGCAAGCGGGTGAGTTCGCGTTCGTGCTGTTCGGCTTTGCCCTCGGTTCCGGTGTCCTCGAGCCGGAGCTGGCGCGAACACTGACCTTGGTCGTCGCGATCTCGATGCTGTTGACCCCTGCGCTCTTCATTCTGCACGAGCGGGTGGTGTCACCGCGCGTCGTCCGCACCAACGAGCGCCCGGCCGACGACATCGATACCAAGGGGACGGTCGTCGTTGCCGGGATGGGCCGGTTCGGCCAGATCGTGACGAGGCTGCTCACGACCAACGACTACGACGTCGTCGTACTCGACGACGATCCCCAGACCGTCGAGAACTTGGGCAAGATAGGCATGCGCACCTATTACGGTGACGCCACGCGCACCGACCTCTTGCACAGCGCCGGGCTCGACGACGCGGCGCTGTTCGTCGCCGGGCTCGCCGACCGCGAGAAGCAAGTCCTGATCGTCGAGCACGTGGCACGCCGCTACCCGCACGTCCGCATCCTCGCCCGCGCGCGCGACCGTCACCACGTCTACGAGCTGGAGAACGCCGGCGCACACGTCGTCGAACGCGAGGCTTTCGAAGGCGCGCTCACGCTCGGCCGTGCAGCACTCGTGGAGCTCGGCGCGCATCCGTTCCGCGCCGAGACCCAAGCGCGGACCTTCCGACGTCACGACCGCCAGGCGCTCGACGCGCTGCGGGACAAGTGGAACGAAGGCGGCGTCGACAGTGCCTACGTGAGCGCGGTTCGTGCCCAATCGGAAACGCTGTTGGCGCTGATGCGCGCCGACCGCGGCGATCGGCACGAGCGCACGGAGCGGGGCTGGACTCCGCCGCCCAAGGGCCAGGCCGGCGTCTGAGACAGGGAGCGCTGGGGGCGGGCGCAGCAACTCAGACCAGGGCGATGACTCGGCTCGGGCCGCCGGTGGCGCCGGCGACCTTCGGCCCTCCGGCAACGATGGTGGCGCCTGTGGCCGGGAGCGAGCCGAGATTGGCGACGCACTCCATACCCCAACGGTTGGTGGGCAGCCACGCGTAGTGGACGGCGAAGTCCGCCGATCGCCCGTAGTCGAGGGAGAGCGTGTCGACGGCGATGCCGACCACTTGACGCTCGTCCATGAGGAACCGGGCTGCGTCCTCGTGGAAGCCCGGGAAGTGCATCACACCGTCGGCGTCGGCATTGCGGAACTCGGCGCTGCCGACCTTCGCGTCCCAGCCGGAGTTCATCGCTACGCAAGCGCCGTCGGGCAGGGGGCCGTTTGCTGCTTCCCACTCCCGGAGATCGTCGGGCGTCACCTGGGCGTCCGGGCCTGCCGCAGCCTTCTCCCGAATGTCGACGATGGCCAATGGCACCACCAGCTTTTCGATCGGGATTTCGTCGGCCGTTTCACCGTCCGCAGAAAAGTGGATCGGCGCGTCCATGTGCGTGCCAACGTGTTCCACCAACGACCAACGCGCCATGTTGTAGCCGTCGTCGGCGAAGTACAGGAACTGGTCGAAGTCGATCGCGGGCTCGCCGCCGAAGGTCGGGAAGTCGGCGCCCAACGTGTGCGTCAGGTCGACGATCCGGTCGAAGCTGCGCGTCCCCTGCGCCATGGCTCGGGGTGCCGCGAGGGTGCTGCCGGTCGCGCCCGCGGCCATCACGAGCCCCGACTTGGCAAAGAACCTTCGCCGATCGAGGCGACGGAGCACGTGGTCGCGGCAGCCCGGCACGCACATCGTCTCGTCTCCTCCTCGTTGGCGTTGGTGGTCCTGCTTGCCCTGACCGGCTACTGCAGGGTCAACAAGTGATTTGCGTGGCTGTAGGTGGTTGGCTGAACCAGTCCGCTGGTCGCCACCTTGATGCTGTGCAGCCGCCCTTCGATGTTGCCTTCCCAGAATTTGACGAACTTGCCGAGCACGGGGAACTGCGGTGCCAAGTCGTAGTCTTGCCAAACGAACGTCTGCAACAAATCCGGATGATCCGGCAGATGGTAGAGGATTTCGGCGGTCGTCAACCGGTAATCGTTCAACATCAAGGACAAGTCGCGCATGCGCACCTCGCTGGTCGAACAACATCGATCTTTCAGCGATAAGTTTGACTAGCGGCGACTGGCAACAGAAAAAACGTCGCGGCGTTCATTTTATCAGCACTCGCCAAGGACGACTGACAAAATGCGGTGGTCAGCCGGCCTCGTCGTCGTCGAAGCGGCCGCTGGTGACATCGCGGAAGCCGCCCTCGCGCGGGAAGCCGATGGGCGCGTTGCGACCGACACTGGCCCGTGCGCTCCGCCATGGTGCGAGGTCCTTTTCGTAACGCCGTCTGCCGCCCGCGGGCCAGCCGAGACCCTGCGCGAGATCGACGCTCATCAGGTCGACGAGCGTGCCATCACGGTACTTCTGCAGAATCACGCCTTTGCCACGACCCATCACCGGTAGCTCGTCGACGGGGAACACCAGCAGCTTGCGGTTGCTGCCGAGCACCGCCACCCCGTCGCCCGTGATCTTGGCGACGGCCGCCAAGTGGTCCTTGCCGGTGACGTTGACGACCTGCTTGCCGGCTTTGGTCTGCGCGGCGATGTCGGCTTCCGCGGCGATGAAGCCGCGACCGGCCCGGGTGCCGAGGATCAGTCGCCCGGCGGGATCGTGGACACGAAGGTCGACGATGCGGGTCTCGGGTTCGAGGTCGACGAACAGGCCGAGCGGTTCCCCCTGCCCCCGGCCGCCGGGCAGCCGGTCGATCGGCAAGAGGTGGCAGCGGCCATCGTCGCGCAGCACCAGCAGCTTGTCCGTCGATTGGGCCAAGAGCCGGAAGCGAGGACCGTCGCCCTCCTTGAACTTCAATTCGTCGCCGTCGGTGACGTGGCCGCGCAGCACCCGCAGCCAGCCTTCGAGCGAACAGACGACGGTGACCGGCTGTCGCTCGACCGCCGCCTCGACGTCGAGGTCCACCGCGAGCGGTGAGCCAGCGACCGCCGTTCGCCGCGGCTCGTTGCCGAACGCTGCTTTCATCTCGCGCACTTCTTCGGCAAGGCGGCCGCGCCGCTTGCCCTCGTCTGCCAAAAGAGCCTTCAGCTCGGCACGCTCGGTCGCCAGGCTCGTCCGCTCGTCCCGGAGCGCCATCTCCTCGAGCTTCCGCAACTGGCGCAAACGCAGGTTGAGGATCGCTTCGGCCTGGCGCTCCGTGAGGTCGAACTCGGCCATGAGTACAGGTCGCGGCTGGTCGTGCTCGCGGATGATGGCGATGACCCGGTCGATGTCCGGAAACGCCTTCAGGTAGCCGTCGAGGATCTCGAGCCGATCGTCGATCTTCGCCAGCCGGTGTTCCGAGCGGCGGACGAGCACGACCATGCGGTGCTCGAGGAACGCCGCCAGCGCGGGCGCGACACCCATGACCCGCGGCACGCCGGCGGCATCGAGCACGTTCAAGTTCAACGAGATGCGGGTTTCCATCTCGGTCAGACGGAACAGCTGCTCCATCAGTAGCTCGGCCGGCACCGTCCGCGACCGCGGCACCAGCACGATCCGCACGTCTTCCGCACTCTCGTCCCGGACGTCGGCGAGCAGAGTCAGCTTCTTCGTCTGCAGCAGCTCGGCGATCCGCTCGATCAGCCGCGACTTCGGCACCTGGTAGGGAATCTGGTCGACCACGACCTGGTACTGGCCGTAGCCCTGGTCTTCCTTCTGCCACCGCGCCCGCAGACGGAACGCGCCACGACCACTGCGGTAGGCGGTCTCGACCACCGCACGGTCTTCGACCAACACGCCGCCGGTCGGCAGATCCGGCCCCTGGATCGGCCGCAGCACCCTGGCCTCGTCGGCCACCGGGTCGTCGAGCAGAACCAGGAGCGCATCGGCCAGCTCGCCGACGTGGTGCGGCGGGATGCTGGTCGCCATGCCCACGGCGATCCCCGACGCACCGTTTGCAAGCAGATTGGGGAATGCGGCGGGCAGCACCACCGGCTCGTCTTCGCTGCCGTCGTAGGTGGCGCGGAAGTCGACGGTGTCCTCGTCGAGGCCATCGAGCAGCGCCGCGGCAACGGCCGTCAGCCGGCTCTCCGTGTACCGCATGGCGGCGGCGTTGTCGCCGTCGACATTGCCGAAGTTCCCTTGGCCGTCGACCAACGGATAGCGCTGCGTGAAGTCCTGGGCGAGGCGCACCAATGCTTCGTAGACCGCGGCGTCGCCATGGGGATGGAACTTACCGATCACGTCGCCGACGATCCGCGCGCACTTCTTGAAGCCGCCCGCCGGGTCTAGTTTCAACTCGCGCATCGCGTAGAGCAGGCGGCGCTGAACCGGCTTCAGGCCGTCGCGGACGTCGGGCAACGACCGCGACGTGATCGTCGACAAGGCATAGGCAAGATAGCGCTGGCTCAGCGCCTCGCGCAGATCGACGACGCGAACGTCGCCGCCCTCGTCGGTCGGGCCTCGGCCGTTCGGTTCAGGGGTCGACGCCACGGTTCAGGGCCTCCTCCGCCAACTGCAACAGCCTGAGCCTCGCCGCCGGCAACGGCCGGTCGACGGCATGGTAGACGTGACGCTCCAGAAAGTGCCCGGTCAGGCGTAACCCGGCGACGAACGCCGCAGCACTCGGCTCACCGCCGGCCTGGAAACAGTCTGGGAGCGGCAACAGACGAGCTTCGAACGTCGGTGCTGCGCCCCTGGCAACCGCCCGACCGGTGCGCGGCGAGACGAAGGCCAGATCATCGATGCTGCCAGTCACCGCACAACGCTCGAGATCCATGGCGAAGCCGGTTTCCTCCAAGAGGAAGCGTTCGAACGCGAGGAACGGGCCGTACCAGGCTGCTCCGGTCGCCAAGGTCCGCAGCAGCGCCACGAACGGCGGGTACAGTGCAGGTTGCGGCACACGCTCCGGGAGCGCCGTCTCCAACACGGCGCAGACCGCCGATGCCGCCTGCAGCCGTGGCGCGGCGTCGAGCAGCCGTGACGCGACGAGTTCCACCGGCTCCGCCGCGAACCGTCCGAGATCGTCCGCGAGGCGGGCCTGCCAATTGAGCGCGAGCCGGTTGCCGGGCTGGAACAGTGGACGCTTGGCCCGCGACGACCCGGCTGCGACCCAGCCGGCATGGCGACCGTGGGCGAAGGTCAGCGCCGAGAGAATGAGGCCGCTCTCGCCGTGCGGGCGGGCGGCGAGCACCACGCCTTCGTCGTCCCAGGCGATCGTCACGTGCTACCCGGCCAGTCGAGGCCCATCTCGCGGTAGCGCTCGGGATCGTCCAGCCAGCCCTCGCGAACCTTGACGAACAGGAACAGATGGACGCGACGACCCAGGAGCTCCTCCAGTTCCGTCCGCGCTGCTTCGCCGACCTGCTTGATCCGGCGACCGCCGTCGCCGAGGACGATCGCCTTCTGGCTGCCACGGCGGACGTAGATCGTCTGGTCGATCCGCACCTCGCTGCCGTCAGCCGCGGTGGCGTAGCCTTCGGTCTCCACGGTCAGGCTGTAGGGCAGTTCTTCGTGAAGCTGGCGGAACAGATGCTCGCGGGTGATCTCCGCCGCCAACACCCGGTCGGACAAATCGGAGAGCTGATCCTCGGGGAACAGCCATGGCCCGTGAGGCAGGTGCTGAGGCAGTGCCGCCAACAAATCGGCGCAGCCATCGCCTCGTTCCGCCGAGACGAGGAACGTGGCAGCAAACGGGAGCCGGCGGTTCGCCTGGTCGATCAGCGGCAGCAGCTGCGGCGGCGGAACCAAGTCGATCTTGTTGAGCACCAACAGCCGCGGCCGCTCGACCCGGGCCAATCGGTCCAGCACCCGCTCCGAACGACGGTCGAGACCACGCGAGGCGTCGACCACCAGGGACACGACGTCGCTGTCGGCGCCCCCCTGCATCGCCGCATCGACCATGGCGCGATCCAGCTTCTTCTGCGGCTCGAAGATTCCCGGCGTGTCGACGAAGACGATCTGCGTGTCGCCGCGGACGGTGATGCCGAGCACACGACGACGCGTCGTCTGCACCTTCGGCGAGACGATCGAAACCTTGGTGCCGACGAGCTGGTTGAGGAGCGTGGATTTGCCGACGTTCGGCGCCCCGAGCAGCGCCACGAACCCGCATCGCGTCGCCTCACCGCCCCCGCTCATCGTCCGCTCTGGTCCAGGGCGCGCAACAGCGCGGCTGCCGCGGCCTGCTCGGCCAACCGTTTCGACGCACCACTCGCCGTCATCGGCGCATGGTGGCCGACGCGCGCCGACACCGTGAAGGTCGGCGCATGAGGTGGGCCGCTACGATGCTCCTCGCGGTAGACCGGCAAACCCAGCCCACGCCCCTGGCTCCACTCCTGCAGCGCGGTTTTCGCATCGTGCGGCACGTCACGAAGATCGGCGACCCGCGCCTGCCAGAACCGTCGCACCAGGTCCGCCGCGGGCCCGAACCCGCCGTCCGCATAGACCGCGCCGATCAGTGCTTCGACACCGTCCGCCACGATCGCCGGGTTGTCGCGGCCGCCGGCAGCAGTTTCGCCCGGCGACAGAACCAAGTCGTCACCTAGCGCCCATTCGACACCGACGTCGGCCAGGGTCTCACGCCGGACCAGCGCCGCATGGCGCTTGCTCAGGCCACCCTCCGGTTCGTTCGGAAACGCCCGCCAGAGAAGATCGGCGACCGCGAGGCCGAGCACTCGATCGCCCAAGAACTCCAGCCTCTCGTTGTCGCGCCGGGTGGGCGTGCCCGCGCTCCGATGGACCAGCGCCCGATCCATTAGGCGGCGATCGCCGAACCGGTAGCCGAGAACTGCTTCCAACCGTTCGTTACCGCGTTCGTTCAGCCGCACCTCCTACCCGTGTCGCGCCTCATTGGATCCGGTCGAACAAGCGCCCGTAGCGGATCGCGAATGGCCATTTCCAAGGCTCCCACAACCGCGCCGACCCGTCGGTCGAGAAAAAGATCATGTCGGCGCGACCGACCAGATTCTCGATCGGGATCGGGCCGACGCCGCGGGTCCGCGAGTCTTGTGAATTGTCACGATTGTCGCCCATGGCAAACACATGGCCGGGAGGCACCTCGAAGACCCGGGTGTTGTCCAGCGCGCCGGTCGACGTCAAGTCGAGCACTTCGTAGCTGCGGCCGTTGGGCAGGGTCTCTCGATAGCGCGGGAAACTGCGATCGCCGAGATCCTCGTCGACGAACGGCGGCAACGGCGTTCGCGGCACCGCCTGGTCGTTCAGGTACAAGATGCCCTCGCGAACCTGAATCCGGTCGCCGGGCAGGCCGATGATGCGCTTGATGTAGTCGGTCCGATTGTCCGACGGTAGCTTGAACACCGCAACGTCGCCGCGCTCCGGCATGGTGAACCAGATCCGACCGGGGATCAGCGGCAGGCCGAACGGCAGCGAGTAGCGACTGTAGCCATAGCTGAACTTCGACGTGAACAGATAGTCGCCGACGAGCAGCGTCGGTTTCATCGAGCCGGAGGGGATGTTGAACGGCTCGAACAGGAAGCTGCGGACGACCACGGCGATCAAGACGGCGTAGACGAGGGTGCGGATGGTCTCGACGAAGGACTTGCGGGTCATGTCAGGCCGGGGCTGCCGTAATGAGGACGAAGGCTTGGGCGAGCGGAGGCTCGTCGGTGATCGTGAGCTGTAGGGACGGTTGCAGGCCGACCGGCACCAGCTGTCGAAGGCGCGCCAGCGCACCGCCGGTCAGCAGCAGCGTAGGCTGGCCACTCGGCAAGTTGACGACGCCGATGTCGCGCATGAAGACGCCCGCCGAGTAGCCGGTGCCGAGCGCTTTCGAGCAGGCTTCCTTGGCGGCGAAACGCTTGGCATAGGTCTCGGCCCGGCGGCGGCGACCATCCGCCTTCTGTCGCTCCAGCTGTGTGAAGCATCGGGACGTGAAGCGGTCGCCGAATCGCGCCAAGGTGCGCTCGATCCGGCGGATGTCGATGATGTCGACGCCCACACCGACGATCATGGCGCCCCGCGGGCCTCGTCCATGAGCGCCCGCATTCGGCGAATCGTCGGTGCGAAGCCCATGAACACCGCCTCTCCGACCAGGAAATGGCCGATGTTCAGTTCCACGACCTCGGGCAGCGCGGCGACCGGTCCGACGTTCCCGAAGTCGAGGCCGTGGCCGGCGTGGACCTCCAGGCCCAATGCTGCGGCGAGCCTGGCGCCCTCGGCAAGGCGCGACCGCTGCCCGTCCCGCGCCGCGGCCGACGCATCGGCGTAGGTGCCGGTATGCAGCTCGACGACGGCGGCACCGGCGGCGGCGGCCGCTTCCAACTGACGGGCATCGGCGTCGACGAACAGCGACACGCGGGTGCCTGCGTCAGCAAGCCGACCGACGATTTCGTGCAAGCGGGGCCCCAGGCCCGCGACATCCAACCCGCTTTCGGTCGTCCGCTCCTCACGACGCTCAGGAACGATGCAACAGGCGTGCGGCCGATACCGACAAGCGATCGCGGCCATCTCGTCGGTTGCGGCCAT
>JBCBTD010000026.1:0-54526 GCA_039818825.1 Pseudomonadota bacterium | reverse complement strand
TCGGCCAAGTAGGGTGTGGTGCCATAGTTGTAGAGTGGCTCGCCGCTGGCGACCTGCTCGGGCGTGAACGACGTGCCGTAGTCGTAGTTGAAACTGTTGCCGCCGGACGAGACCCAGCGGAACCGCCAACCCATACGTGCCTTCACCGCCTCGATTTCGGCGACGCTGGCGCGGCAGATGGCGGCGAACGCCAGATCGGCGTGCTCGAAATGCTGCCGTGCGGCGTCGACGTGGTCGGCGAGCGCTGCACAGCCCGGGCAGATGTGTTCTGCCCCCGGTGCCAGCATGAAATGTTGCACGAAGAGCTGGCTGCGGCCGTCGAACAGGTCCGCCAGCCGGACGGGTCCGTCGGCGGAGTCGAACACGTAGTCGGTCTCCACCTCGACCCAGGGCAGGGAGCGGCGGGCTTCGTTCAAGCGGTCGCGCTGATGCGTCAGCTCGCGCTCCTTCGCCAGCAGAGCCTTGCGGGCGGCAAGCCACGTATCACGAGAGACGATTGTCGGTTGCATGTCGTTCTTCCTCCTCAGTCGGTAGCGGCAACACACCGCGCCAGATGTTCCAGTGCCGAACGCCAGCCCTCGTCGTGCGAGCTACGGGCGTCCTCGGTCGGCAAGCCGACTTGGCGAACGGTGATGTGCGTGCGGGCGCCGAGATCGGCGAAGGTGACCGTCACGCGGGTGTCGTGCTCGACCACGCCGGCCTCGTCCGCCCAGCCGTGCGTCATCACGATGAGCTCGGGTTGGTCGAGCGTCTCGAACACGCCGCGCACCCGGTGAACGGTACCGCCGTCGGCGTGGTAGTCGCAGGCGTAGGAGCCGCCGGGCCGCACGTCGAATTGCGGGTTCTCCATCCGACAGCCCTCCGGGTAGAACCACGCTCGAAGCAGCTTGGGCTCCGTCCAAGCCGTCCACACCCGCTCGCGCGGCGCGTCGATCATCCGCTCGACGACGAGGTCCGCCGCCGTTTGTGGTGGCGTCATGTGCCGGTCTCCGATGGTGAGGTCTCGCGCAACAGCCGTTCCAGGCGATCCAGCCGGGCCTCCCAAAGCGCCCGTTGATCGGTGATCCACGTCGCCGCCGCGGAAAGTCGGGCCGGTTCCATCTCACAGGTCCGCACCCGGCCGCGTTTCGTGCTCCGAACCAGACCGCTCCGCTCCAACACCCGGACGTGCTGCAGAAAGGTCGGCAGCTTCATCTCGAAGGGCTTGGCAAGCTCGCTGACCGAGGCCGGTCCTTCGCAGAGCCGCTGCACCACCGCCCGCCGGGTCGGATCGGCAAGCGCATGGAAAACTTGGTCGAGCGGTTCAGGATAGTTAGTCATATGGCTTTGTTATCACGCAGCGGCATGCTCGGCAACAAAAATTAGTCGGTCGGCTAAGTGTTTTGGATCGACGTTGGCGAACTCGGTGCCGTCGTCACATGAGCATGCCGCCGTCGATGACGTGGGTGGTGCCGGTGACGTAGGCGCTCTCGTCGGCGAGGTAGTACATGACGGCTGCGGCGATCTCCTCGGCGCGGC
The DNA here is from genome assembly GCA_039818825.1 of Pseudomonadota bacterium. Classification (GTDB taxonomy): domain Bacteria; phylum Pseudomonadota; class Alphaproteobacteria; order Geminicoccales; family Geminicoccaceae; genus JBCBTD01. The sequence goes on along the minus strand of JBCBTD010000026.1, from coordinate 53,008 downwards.
CGAGCCGGCCCATCGGTTGCCGGGCGATGAAGGCGGCGCGGGCCGCTTCGGGATCGTCGAAGGCCTGGATGCGCTGTTGCAAGGATGGCGTGTCGACCGTGCCTGGGCAGATCGCGTTGCAGCGAACACCCTGGCCGACGAAATCGGCAGCGACGGCCTTGGTCAGACCGATGACCGCGGCCTTGGTCGTGCCATAGACGAAGCGGTTCGGCACACCTTTGAGGTTCGACGCGACCGAAGCGAGGTTGACGATGGCGCCGCCGCCGCGCTCCAGCATGCCCGGCAGGAAAGCGCGGATCGTTCGATGCATCGACAGGACGTTGATGTCGAACGAAGCCGCCATGGCATCATCGTCAGCGTCGAGGATTGTCCCGTGGTGAACGTAGCCCGCGACGTTCACCAGCCCGTCGATGCCCCCCGTTTCGGCCGCCATCTCGGCGATCTCCGCTGGGTCGGTGACGTCGAGCAGCCGGGTCGTCACCCGTTCGATCGCTTCGAGTTCGATCAGCAAGGTGTCGTTGATGTCCGTGGCGATCACGAACGCGCCTTCGGCGGCGGCCGCCTCGACGGTGGCCCGACCGATGCCTTGAGCCGCGGCGGTGACCAGGATGTGCTTGTCAGCCAGTCGTCCGGCCATTTCGTCGTCCTCCCTTTCGCATCCGCAGCGGCGGCGTCAGGCGTCCAACCAAGCGGCCCGTGGCAGATCGATGACCGCCGCGTTGAGCTGCTGGAGTGCTGGCACCAGCCGGTCGGCGATGAGCCGACGCCTAGCTTCTGGGCCGCCGACGATGGCACCGCGCCAGAACACGGAGTCCACCCAATAGCCGGCAGCATCGCCGAGGTCATCGGCCTCGCCGAGCGTCCTGACGAGCCATGGCCCGCCGGTCCTCCGGACCAGCGCGACATCGGCTGTGCTGTCGGCGCCGATCCGGGCGATCGTGGCGCGCATCGTCGCCGCACTCAGCGGCGACGATGCGAGCACCGCATCGGCGCCGTTTGCCCGTGCCTCCAGGATCGTTGCGCCGCTGTCGGCAATGTCGCAGCGGCCGAGCAAGGTGCTGCCGTGGCGGCGCCACAGGTCCAGCGCCAGTCCCTGGTCGACGACGATGCCGGTGGCGAAGGGCGCGAGCCCGGCCATCAGGTCCGGTAGGACGTCGGCGTCGGCGCCCGATAGATCGAGCAGCACGAACCCCCCCGCGTCGTTGGCGAGCCGCCTGAGGCCCCAATAGACGCCGTGGCCGAGCGGGGCGGCGCTCACGACCAGCGAAGCCGATCGATCAAGTAGTCGGGGGCCGGGCCGCCGTGGTCTGCCAGCACCGCACGCAGCGCGTCGAGGTTGGCGGCCGCGGGGGCGCAGAGGTCGAACCCGTCGCGGTGGATGCCGGCCATGCAGAACAGCGTCTTGAGCCCCGCACCAGCGCCGCCGCCGATGTCGTGGGTCAGGCTGTCGCCGACGCACAGCACCCGTGCCTTCGAGACGTCGGGGAGCGCCTGCAGACAGCGGTCGTAAACCGGGCGGTACGGCTTGCCGACGAAGATCGGCGTGACGCCGGTCGCCGCTTCGTAAGCGGCAGCAACCTTGCCGGGGGCGATGTGCTCGCCGGTCGCGGTCAGCGCCACCAAGTCCGGGTTGGAGCAGATCATCGGTAGCCGACGTTGCACGGCCGGCGCCAGCTCCGCCATGTAGTCACCGACGCTCCATCGCTCGCCCTCGATACCACTCAGCATGACGAAGTCGGCGCCGGCGACATCTGCGACATGCTCGACGCCGCTGCCGTCGACCACGCTCGTGTCGTTGTCGCGGCAGATCAGGTAGCAGCGACGGCCGGGCAGCCGGGTGCCGCCGATCTCGCCGCTCGACAACGCAGCGAACGCGGTCTCGCCCGAGGTGACGTTGGTCCGGAACCGGTCCAGCGGGAAGCCCATGCGACGCAGGACGACCTCGGTCGTCGCCTGGCGCCGGCCGGTGTTGGAGAGGGTCACGATCACCTTGCCGGCGGCCAGCAGTGCCGTCACGGCTTCCATGGCGTCCGGCAGGGGTGTCGTGCCGTCGTGGAGCACGCCCCACTGGTCGAGGATGAAGGCATCGAACTCGTCGATCAGGGCGAGCAGCGAGGGTACGGGCCGGGTCGACATGGGCGGTCCTTCGAGACTGGCGCCGCGGCCTTAGCCGAGACTGTCGGGCGGGGCCAGTGCTTGACAAGGCGAGGGCTGTGCATGCCCTCTTGTGAGAAGGCTGAAGAGGGGGGATCCCGGTGCAGCATCTGAGGCGCCACCACGACATGGGCGGGCTCCGAGCCGGGCCGGTCGTCCACGACGAGCACGACCACGCGCCTTGGGAGAAGAAGGTCGACGCGATCCTCCGCCTCGCTGCCGCCAAGGGGCACCTGACCGTCGATGAGCTGCGCCGCGGTATCGAGGAGCTGGGTCCTGGGGTCTACGACGAGCTAGGTTACTACGAGCGCTGGATCGCCTCGATCACCAACAACCTGGTCGAAAAGGGTGTGATCACGGTCGACGCGTTGGGCCGGCGGATGGCCGAGATCGAAGCCTCGTGGGGCAAGCCATGAGTGGCGGCTTGGCGATCGGCGCGCGGGTCAGGGTGCGGGCTGCGTTCCCGCCCGGGCACGTTCGGACACCGTTCTATGCCCGCGGCAAGGCCGGCGAGGTCGTCGGCGTCGCGGGGCACTACGCCGACCCCGAGGAGCTGGCCTATGGCCGCAGCGGCCTGCCGGCAAAGACGCTCTACCGGGTGCGCTTCACGATGGCCGAGCTTTGGGACGAAGCCGAAGCGCCGGACGATGACCTCGTCGTCGACGTCTACGAGCACTGGTTGGAGCCGAACGATGGCTGAGCCGCACACCCATGCCCATCCGCACCAGCCCGACATCGACGCCGCGCCGCCGACCCACTACCAGCTGATGACCGAAGCGGTGGCCTCGTTGCTCCTGGAGAAGGGCGTGATCGGCGCCGACGAGCTGCGGGCGATGCTGGAGAGCATCGACGCCAAGTCGCCCGCCGACGGCGCGCGGATGGTGGCGCGGGCCTGGTTGGACGACGCGTTCCGCACGCGGATGCTCGCCGACGTCAACCAGGCGGCGACGGAGCTCGGCATCGACGCCGGCGGCATCCCGATCCGTGCCGTACCCAACGAGCCAGGTGTCCACAATCTGATCGTATGCACGCTCTGCTCTTGCTACCCGCGGATGCTGATCGGCCTGCCGCCCGACTGGTACAAGGCCCGCGCCTATCGCTCGCGCGCGGTGTGCGAGCCACGCGCGGTGCTGCGGGAGTTCGGTTTGGAGCTGGCGGATGGCGTTGCCGTCCGCGTCCACGACAGCACCGCCGACCTCCGCTACATGGTGCTGCCCGAGCGTCCCGCCGGGACCGACGGCTTCGACGAGGGCGCGCTCGCGGCATTGGTGACGCGCGACTGCATGATCGGGACCGCGCTGCCGAGACGCCCTTGAAACCGCTCGTCTTCTGGTTCGAGTTCGCCAGCACCTACTCATGGATCGCCGTCGAGCGGCTGGCGTCGTTGCCGGCGGGCAGCCCTCCCGTCCGCTGGCGGCCGTTCCTCCTCGGCCCGATCTTCAAGGCGAAGGGGTGGAACACCTCGCCGTTCAATCTGGACGCGGCCAAGGGCGCCTATATGTGGCGCGATCTGGGACGGCTGGCCGCCGGCTTCGGGCTCAGGGCGCACAGGCCCCAGCCCTTTCCGCAGAACGGCTTGCGGGCGGCGCGGATCGCCACGGCGTGCAGCGACGCGGCTTGGCTGCAGCACTTCGTGCGAGCAGTGTTTCGCGCGCAGTTCGTCGACGGCCGCGACATCGCTGACGATGCCGTGATCGTCGACGCCTTGCACGGCCTCGTTCCCGACGTGCCTGCCGTCCTGGAGGCGGCGGACTTGCCAGCGACCAAAGCCAAGCTGCGCGACGCGACGACCGAAGCGCAGGGCCTCGGCATCTTCGGTGCGCCGAGCTTCACCGTCGGCGACGAGCTGTTCTGGGGTCAGGATCGATTGGCGGATGCGCTGGCCTGGGCTCAGCGCTGAGCCTGCGTCGACGGCAGAGGCGGGGTCGGTCAGGGGAGCGGGTGTCGCCAGCGGTGGAGCACCGCGCGAGGACCTTGGACGACGAGAGCTGCGGCCTCGCGGACGGCCCGGCGAACGTCGCCGCTGGCGGGCGCCGGTGCTGCGTTCGCAGGAACGCCCTGCGCCCAGAGCATCAGGCGACAGCGGCGCAGGTGACCGGGATCGGAGACGGCCACGAGCGGCGGCCGGCCGTTGGCTTGCCACCAAGCAGCGACGAAGCGCGTGTTCTCCCAGGTGTTGGTGGCCTCCTCGTCGAGGATCAGGTGGTCCTCGGCGACGCCGGCTGCCGTCAGTCGCGCCTTCATCAATGACGCTTCGCTCGGCGGGTGACGGACGATGCCGCCGGTCAGCAACAGCCGACCAACCCGGCCGGCACGCAGGAGCGCCAGTCCTGCGTCGGTTCGGCGAATCAGTGTCGGGCTCGGCTCCCCACCTTCGAGGACCGCTGCGCCGAAGACGACGCCGACGGCTTCAGTCCCGATAGTCCGAGCCCTCGTCGTCGAGGATGGCGCGGAGCTCGCGCAGGTGGTTCTCGGGTTGCTCCGTGTCTTCCAGCCACTGCGCCGCGGTCTTCCGCGCCACCTCGTCCGACGCCAGCCGCAACGGGCGACCGGTCGCCAGCGCGGTGACGTAGGTCTCGGCGGCCCGCTCCAGGTAGTAGAGCTCGTCGAACGCCAGAGCGATGGTCGGTGCCGTGACCATGATGCCGTGATTGCCCATGATCAGATGCGGCTTGTCGCCGAAGGTGCTGCTGACCCGCTCGGCCTCGTCGTCGAGGCCCATGCCGTCATAGCCCTCGTCGATCGCGAGGCGCTCGAAGAAGCGCATGGCGTTCTGGTCGATCGGCGGCAGCCGGCTGTCCTGGAGGCACGACAACACGGTGGCGTACTTGGAGTGGACGTGCAGGACGCAGCGCGCATGCGACAGGTTGCGATGCAAAGCTCCGTGCAGGCACCATGCCGTCCGTTCGGGCGCGTCGGGTCGCTCCAACGTCGCGTCGTCGTAGGCGTCGCAGAGCACGAGTTCCGACGCCTTCACCCGCGAGAAATGCCGGTTGCGCGGGTTGATGAGGAAGTGCCGGTCGTCGACGGCGAACGAGAAGTGGTTGGATACGCCTTCGTGCATGTTCAGCCGCGCCGTCCAGCGGAATGCGGCAGCCAGGTCGCTCCGCTCCTGCCAGTGATCCAGATTGGGTCGCAGTACCGTCGCCATCCCTGTTCGCCTCCGCCGGTCGTCGTCGCTAGCGAGTGTAGACGCTGCGACCGGCTTCGCCACCCGCACGGGCTGTTCAGGCAATCTCGACCCATACCGGCGCGTGGTCGGAGGCGTCCTTTTCGCCGCGTGGGCGGCTGTCGATCGCCGCGGCCCGGAGCCGGTCGGCGAGTACCGGCGCCAACAGATGGTGGTCGATGCGCACCCCTTCGTTGGTCTGGAAGGCGCGCCCCCGATGTTCCCAGAAGGAGTAAGCCCGGGTCGTCGGCTCCAGCGCCCGCCAAGCGTCGGTGAAGCCACGGTTGACCAGCCGCCGCCAGCCGCGACGCTCGTCGATGTGGAAGCAGATGCCGCCTTCCCAATCGACCGGATCGCAGACGTCCAGGGGCTCAGGGGCCACGTTGTAGTCGCCGCCGACCAACAGCGGCGTTTCGTCGGCGATCGCGGCGTCCAACCGCGCGCCGAGCCGCTCGAAGAACCGGAGCTTGTAGGCGAACGCGTCCGAGCCGACCGTCGTGCCGTTGGGGACGTAGACCGAGGCCAGACGCACGCCATCGACGGTCGCCTCGATGTAGCGCGCCTGCTCGTCCTCCTTCTCGCCGTCGAGGCCCGTCGTCACTTCGTCGACGGCCGACTTGGCAAGGATCGCCACGCCGTTTCGTTGAGCCTCGCCGAGAACCGCCAAATGCCATCCGGCAGCCTCGAACGGCTCCAGCGGAAACAGGTCATCGGCGACCTTGGTCTCCTGCAGCAGCACGACGTCGATGGCGTTGGCCTCGGTCCAGCCGAGGACCGCATCGAGCCGGCGGCGAATGGAATTCACGTTCCAGGTGGCGACGCGCACCGCTCAGATCGCAAACGAGTTACCGCAGCCGCAGGACGCCGATGCGTTGGGATTCTGCATCCGGAAGTACGAGCCGGTCAGATCCTCGACGAAGTCCAACTCGGCGCCGATCAGGTACATCAACGACATACCGTCGACCACGACCCGGACGCCCGACCTTTCGACCGCCACGTCGTCGGGCAGGTGCTCGGCATCCAGGTCGAATCCGTACTGGAAGCCCGAACAACCGCCGCCCGAAACGCTCACGCGAAGCTGCAGCTCCGCGTTGCCCTCGGCATCGAGGATGTCGCGGACCCGCGCGATCGCGCGATCGGAAACTTGAAACGGGGCCGGTGGTGTCCGGAGGCCCATGGTGCATGCACCCCTTGTCGCCATCTACTCTCGAATGTAGGCACGGCGTGATCCATGTCAAAACGTGCCTTGGTCGCTGCGGCAGGCATGTGTGCACCCGGGAGCGCAGCCATGGCGCTCGCCCCCTACGCCGCCTTTGCGGAGCGTAGCCCCGGTCGTTTGGTCGCCGAGCCCGGCCACGCGTTTCGAAGCGCGTTCCAGCGCGACCGTGACCGGATCGTCCACTCGACTGCGTTCCGCCGGCTGGAGCACAAGACTCAAGTGTTCGTCACCGATGGCGGCGACCACTATCGTACCCGGCTGACCCACTCACTCGAGGTCGCGCAGATCGCCCGGACGGTGGCGCGGGCACTCGCCGTCGACGAGGACCTGGCCGAGGCGATCGCGTTGGCCCACGACCTTGGGCACAGTCCCTTTGGCCATGCCGGCGAAGCGGCGCTCGACGCTTGCTTGGCGGTCCAAGGTGGCTTCAACCACAACGTTCAGACATTGCGCGTGATCATGTCTTTGGAGAAGCGCTACGCGCGCTTCGACGGGCTGAACTTGTGCTTCGAGACGCTGGAAGGTCTGGTCAAGCACAACGGCCCGGTGCGCCGGCCAGTGCCACCGACGGTCGCCGAGTGCGCCGCTGCCGTCGGCATCCGGCTCGACGGCCAGGCGACGATCGAAGCCCAGATCGCCGCGATCGCCGACGATGTCGCCTACGTCAGTCACGATCTCGATGACGGCCTGCGGGCGGCGCTGATCGACTTGCCGCAGTTACGGGCGTTGCCGTTGGTCGGTCCGGTTCTGCGCGAGGCCGAGGGCCGGTGGCCAAACCTGGAGCCACGTCGGGTGGGCCACGAGACGGTCAGACGGGTCACGAACCGGATGGTTCACGATCTGGTCGCCACGGGCCGCGAACGGCTCGCCGCTGCCGCGCCGCGCCACGTGGACGACGTCCGTGACCATGGGCAGGCGTTGATCGACTTCTCGAACGAGGTCCGGGCCGCGGTCGCGGCCGTCAAGGCGTTCTTGCACGAGCGTCTCTATCGTCACTACAAGGTCAATCGCTCGACCACGAAGGCGAAACGGGTCGTCGCCGAGCTGTTCGAGGTGCTCGTCGCAGAGCCGGGGTGCCTGCCTCCTCACTGGGGGGCTTCGGCCGATGGGCCGCGTGGTGAGCGGACCCACGCGATCGTTCGCGACTACATCGCCGGAATGACCGACCGTTTCGCACTCGACGAACATGCTCGCCTGACCCGCCTGGACGATCTTCGACCATGAACCTTTTTTCGTTTCTTGAAGATCGCGTTCGTGAGGCTCTCGCCGGCCTGGTCGAGCAGGGCGTGCTGCCGACCGACCTGCCACCGCCGAAGTGGGTCGTGGAGCCGCCGCGAGATGCGAGCCACGGCCAGGCCGCAACCAACGCAGCCCTCGTGCTGGCGAAACCGGCCGGGCGGCCGCCGTTGACGATCGCCGAGCCGCTTGCGGCTGCACTCGCCCGGATGCCGGGCATCGCCACGGCTGAGGTGGCGAAGCCCGGCTTCGTCAACCTCCGCCTGGACGACACGCTTTTTCACGACGTCGTTCGGGCAGTGCTGCAGGACGGCCGACGCTTCGGCCGTATCGACGTCGGCAAGGGCGAACGGGTCAACGTCGAGTATTGCTCCGCCAACCCGACCGGGCCGCTCCACGTCGGCCACGGCCGCGGCACCGTCTACGGCGACGCCCTGGCGTCCGTCCTGGCTGCCGTCGGCTACGACGTCACGCGCGAGTACTACGTCAACGATGGCGGCGCGCAGATCGAGGTGCTCGCCCGCTCCGCGCACCACCGCTACCTCGAAGCGCTGGACGAACGGCCGGGCCCGATGCCGGAGGGCTACTACCCGGGCGACTACCTCGTTCCGGTCGGCCGCGCTCTGGCGGAGCGGGACGGCGACCGTTGGCGCGACGCCGAGGAAGCGGACTGGTTGGAACCGATCGGTGCGTTCGCCATCGACGCCATGATGGATCTGATCCGCAGCGATCTCGCCGCCGTGCGGGTCCGGCATGACGTCTTCACCAGCGAAGCGGCGCTGGCGGCCGCCGGTGTGGTCGCCGAGTGCGTGGAGGCCTTGCGCGGCCGGGACCTCGTCTACACGGGAACGCTGGAGCCGCCCAAGGGCAAGCCGGTCGAGGACTGGGAGCCGCGCCCGCAACTCCTGTTCCGGGCGACCCGGTTCGGCGACGACACCGACCGGCCGCTGCAGCGGTCGACCGGCGACTGGACCTACTTCGCCAACGACATCGGCAACCACTACGACAAGTTCCGCCGCGGCTTCGCCGAAATGGTCGACGTCTGGGGCGCCGACCACGGCGGCTACGTCAAGCGGATGCAGGCGGGTGTCGCCGGCATCACGGGCGGCAAGGGCCGGCTCGAGGTCAAACTCTGCCAGCTCGTCCAGCTCATGGACGGCGGTCAGCCCATGAAGATGTCGAAGCGCGCCGGTCGCATCGTCACCTTGCGCGACGTCGTCGACGAGGTCGGCGCCGACGTGTTTCGCTTCATCATGTTGACGCGCAAGAACGACGCGGCGCTGGAGTTCGACCTGCAGAAGGTGATGGAGCAGTCGAAGGACAATCCGGTCTTCTACGTTCAGTACGCCCACGCCCGCATCTGCTCGGTGTTCCGCAATGCCGAGGGCGCCGGCATCGCCGTCGGCGACTCGGCCGATGCGGCGCTCGATCGGCTCGCCGACGACGGTGAGATCGGGGTGATGGAGCAGTTGGCGTTGTTTCCGAGGACCCTCGAACTCGCGGCACTGCACCGCGAGCCGCATCGCTTGGCGTTCTACTTGGAGGGGCTGGCCGGAGCCGTGCATCGCCTTTGGACTCGCGGCAAAGAAGACGACGCGCTGCGGTTCGTGAGGCTCGACGACGTGCCGCTGACCGAGTCCCGGCTGGCGCTGCTCGCAGCGGCCCGCCACGTGCTTGCAGGCGGTTTGGAGCTTTTGGGCGTCGATCCCGTTGAAGCAATGCATTAAGATCATGGGCGAGAGGTTTGCAGCGACGGTGAACGGCACGTGGTGAACGGAGTGTGGCGGCTGGCGTGGGTGGTTGGGGTCTTCGGCCTCTTCACCTTGGTGGTGGGGACCGCGTTCACCCGCGCACCGGCGCCGAGTGGCGCCGTCCCGGTGGTGGCGGCCGACCCGCTGCCGATCAAAGAGCGGGTCGAGTTGCCGCCGTTGGAGACGGCCGTGCCGCGCTCGAGCGTGCTCAATCTCCTGGCCGAGGGCGACGATCCCGATCGAGCGCGCGAGGCCGCCGATCTCGAAGCCGCCAAGGGTATGGACGCCGCCAAGCAGAGCCAGGTCGCCGAGCTGGAGGCAGCGTTGGCCGCCATCGCCCCCGGCGAGGGGCTCCCCAGCGACGCGCTGCCTGGTGAGGACTTGCCGGGCGTCGGGACGCTGCTGCCGGCTGCCGAGCCCGGCCCGACGGCCTCCGCGCCGGTCGACGGACCTGACGCTACGGCCACCACCACCGCCTCGTTGCTGGAGGGTGGCTTCCGCATCCAGTTGGCTGCGGTCAAGCCAGGCGACGAGCATGCCGCGTTCGAAGCCCTTCAGCGGCGGTTCGCGCCGGCGCTCGCCGACCTCGGCCCCAGGTTCCAGGCGGTTACGACCGATGGTGGCGTGCTCGTACGGGTCCAGGCTGGCCCGATCGAGAGCCATGACGACGCGACGGCGCGATGCACCCACGTACGCGAGCGAGGCGGCGACTGCCTCGTCGTGTCCGTGAGCGGATGACGCGGCCCCGTGCGGTCGTCGTCGGTCTCGGCGGTCCCGAACTGAGCGATGCCGAGCGGCATCTGCTGCAAGACGGCCAGCCGCTTGGGGCCATTCTGTTTGCCCGTAACGTGGTCGACCGTGAGCAGCTTCGGCGGTTGACCGGAGCCGTCCGCGACGCTCTTGGCCGCGACGACGCGCCGGTGCTGGTCGATCAGGAAGGCGGCAGGGTTGCGCGGCTCCGCCCGCCGGTATGGCGTCGCTATCCACCGGCGCGGGCCATCGCCGACGTCGCCTCGGCCGACCCCGACGTCGACCTCGCGACCGCACTCGCCCGCGACGTGGCCGAGCGGATCGCCCTGGATCTCGTGGAGGTCGGCATCGACGTCGTCTGCGCCCCGGTGCTCGATCTGGGCCTGCCAGCCGCCGACCGGATCATCGGCGACCGAGCGTTCGGCGCGGCACCGGAACGCGTGGCGGCGCTTGGCCGCGCCGCGATCGAGGGCGCGCTCGCCGGCGGCTGCATTCCTGTGGTCAAGCACGTGCCGGGTCACGGGCGCGCCGACGTCGACAGCCACGTCGCACTGCCGGTCGTCACGGCATCCGCGGCGCTGCTGCGCGCCACCGACTGGCTGCCGTTTCGGGCGCTCGCGGACGCGCCGGCGCTGATGATCGCGCACGTCGTCTACACCTCGTTCGACCCCGAGCGCCCGGCTAGCTGCTCGTCGGTGATCGTCGACGACGTGGTCCGAGGTGAGCTCGGTATGACCGGTCTCCTCTTCTCCGACGACGTCGACATGGGAGCGTTGAGCGGCACCGCAGGCGAGCGGGTCGCCGCTGTTCTCGCCGCGGGCTGCGACGTCGCGCTGCAGTGCAACGGGCGGCTCGGCGACATCGAGGCCGGCATCGCTGCGGCGCCGCCTTTGACGGATGCCGCATGGGAGCGGTACGAGGATGCGCGCGCGGCGGCGCGGACGCCGCAGCAACTGGCCGCGCGCATGGCCGCGCTCGACGTCGCCCTCGCGCCGTTGGAGACCTGAGGAGCCTCGCTTGCCCGACCTCTTGTCCATCGGCCATGCCATTTCGGTATGGTTCCTGCCGATCGTGCTGGCCATCACCCTCCACGAAGCAGCCCACGCTTGGGCCGCCGATCGATTGGGCGACGACACTGCACGCCGGCTCGGCCGCGTATCGCTCAACCCGGTGCGTCACGTCGATCCGGTGGGCACGTTGCTGTTGCCGGGCCTTTTGTTGCTCGTCTCGCCGATCGTCTTCGGCTGGGCCAAGCCTGTGCCGGTCGATTTCCGTCGACTGCATCAGCCGAAGCGCGACATGGCGTTGGTGGCCGCGGCCGGCCCTGCCTGCAACATCGTCCAGGCGGTGTTTTTCGCCTGGATGCTCCCGGTCGCCGCTTTCGTCGGCGGCGACGTCGGGCTGTGGCTGGGGCTCAATTTCGGCCACGCGATCCTGGTCAATCTGGTGCTCGCGATCTTCAACATGTTCCCGATCCCGCCCCTCGACGGCGGGCGGATCGTCACCGGCCTGCTGCCGACACCTTTGGCGATGCGCTACGCGCGACTGGAGCGCTACGGTTTCGTGATCCTGTTGCTCTTGGTTTTCGTCGTGCCTTTGGCGGCGCGCGAACTCGGCTTCGCCTTCAGCCCCATCGCGACCTTCATCTTCGCCATCCTGGAGCCGGCGGTGGCAGTCGTGGCGGCGCTCAGCCCGTTCGACGCCGATTTCCTGTGGCGGATCATGCTGCCGTGACCGACGCCCTCGATCTCGTGCCGGAGGACGTCGACGAGGACGCGTTGGTCGTCGCGGTCGAGGGTTTCTCCGGCCCGCTCGACGTTCTGTTGGTTCTCGCGCGCAAGCAAAAAGTCGATCTGACGAAGATCTCGGTGCTCACCTTGGTCGAGCAATACATGGCGTTCCTCGACGAGGCGCTGCGCCGGCGCTTGGATTTGGCGGCCGATTATCTGGTGACCGCGTCGTGGCTGGCTTACCTGAAATCGCGGCTGTTGCTGCCGGCGGAGGAGGAACCCGAGGCCGAAGAGGCGCTGGCCCTGGCCGAAGCGCTGACCGAACGGCTCCAGCGCCTCGAGGCGATCCGCGGTGCTGTGGTCCAACTACGCGCGCGGGCGCGGCTCGGTGTCGGCCGGCTGGCGCGCGGCGCGCCGGAAGGTCCGACGACCGCCACGGTCGACGTCGTCGCCGGCACGCTACCGGAGCTGCTTCGTGCTTACGCGCGTGCCGCCGGCCGATCCAAGGTCAGACGACTGCGGATGGAACGGCGGCCGGAGGTCGTGCCGATCGACGTTGCTCGTGACGCCCTTCGCGCAGCCGTCACCGATCGCAGTCGTTGGCAGCGGCTGGAGGACGCGCTGCCGTCACCCTTGCGGCGGCCAACGGTGGCGCGGTCAGGCGTTGCTTCGGGTTTCGCGGCCGCCTTGGAGCTGGCGCGTACCGCAGAGATCGAGGTGCGCCAGAGCGGTACGTTCCAGCCACTGTACCTGCGCGCGCGATGACCGAGCCGTCGCCCGGGCAGTCGCCGGTGCAGCCCGTCGACCCGGTCTTGCTGCGCCGGATCGTCGAAGCGTTGCTCTTCGCCAGCGCCGAGCCTTTGTCCGAGGCCGAGATCCAAGCGCATCTGCCGATGGCCGTGCCGGTCGGGCCGGTCCTGCGTGACCTGCGGACCGACTACGCCGGCCGCGGCGTGCAGATCGAGGAGCAGTCGGGCCGCTGGGCAGTGCGGACGGCGCCCGACGTGGCGCCGTTTCTCGAACGTTTGCAGGAGCGGTCCAAGTCCTTGTCGGCGGCCGCCTTGGAGACTTTGGCCATCATCGCCTACCGACAGCCGGTGACCCGCGCCGAGATCGAACAAATTCGGGGTGTGTCAGTCAGCCGCGGCACCCTTGACCTGCTCGTCGATGCCGGTTGGGTGCGACCTCGTGGCCGCAAGCCGGTGCCCGGACGCCCGGTCACTTGGGTCACGACACCTGCCTTTCTCGATCACTTCGACTTGGCCAGCCTCGACGATCTGCCGCGTTTGGAAGAACTGACCGGGGCAGGACTTTTTGACGCGCTGGCAGAGCCGGCCGATGGTGCCGACGACGACCCCAAGGACTGAGTTGTTTTAATTGTTCTAAATCGCTACTGCCTTCGTCGACTGCGCCAGAACTTGACGTTCTCCCCCTGCATCCGTAGCTGAAAAGGACGTGTGGAGGGCAGCGTTTGGCATTGGCACTGGCGAGAATACCGGAGGTCCCCGTTCACGAGGCGGGCGCGTCGGCGGCTCAGACCGGCCACGGCAGCCTGGTGGTCGAAGATCTGCACCACCGGATCGGCTCACACCCCATTCTGTACGACGTCGGTTTGGCCGTCGGCTCGGGTGAAGTGCATGCGCTGGTCGGGCCTTCGGGATGCGGCAAGTCCACCACGCTACGCCTCATCGCCGGCCTGGAACCTCTGCAGCGCGGCCGGATCGCGATCTGCGGTCGACCGGTTGCCGCGCCAAGCTTCGCCGTTCCGCCGGAGCGTCGCCGCGTCGGCTTGATGTTCCAGGATTACGCCCTGTTTCCGCACTTGTCGGTGAGTGCGAACGTCGCTTTCGGGCTGGGGAGCCTGCCGCGCGCGGCGCGTCAGGCGACCGCGGAGCGGTGGCTCGCCAGGGTCGAGTTGCAGGGCTATGGCGACCGCTATCCGCACCAGCTCTCGGGCGGCGAACAGCAGCGGGTCGCTTTGGCCCGGGCGTTGGCACCCGCACCTTGTCTGATGCTGCTCGACGAGGCGTTTTCAAGCCTCGATGCACACCTTCGCGAGGATCTGCGCGCCCTGGTCATGGCTCTCCTGCGTGAAACCGGAACGCCGACCTTGATGGTCACCCACGACGCCGACGAGGCGATCCGGGTGGCCGATCGAATGCACGTGATGCATGCCGGGCGGGTGGTGCAGTCGGGTACGCCCGCCGAAGTCTACAACCAGCCGAACGATCTGTTCGTTTGCGGCTTCTTCGGTGCCGCCAGCCGCTTCAAGGGTTGGGCGGTCGGAGGTCGCGTGTCGACGCCGCTGGGTGACGTGCTGCGCCCAGACTTGGCCGATGGCACCGCCGTCGACGTCGTCGTGCGGCCGGAGGCGACCCGCGTTGCGCCCGGGGCGACCGGACCGAGTGCCACGGTCTTGGGCGTGCGTGACCTTGGCCCGAAGCGGTTGGTCGAACTCGCGGTCGGTGCTGGATGGGTGATCGGGTCGCACCTCTCGCGCACCGCTGCGGTCACCGTCGGCAGCGAGGTTGCCCTCGACGTGGATCGTGCCCACGTCTTCGTTTTCCCGGCGCGCTGAGCCGAGCGCCGCATCGGTCGTTGCGGCTGTCGCGGCTTTCTGCGAGACAAAGGGCAAACCGCTGGCGGGCGGCGTTCGCCCGCGCCGTCATCATCGAGGAGTGACCCATGAGCATCGGCGTATGGCAAGTCGTGCTCATCCTGCTGATCGTTCTGATCGTCTTCGGCGCCGGCAAGCTGCCGAAGGTCATGGGCGACGTGGCGAAGGGCGTGAAGAACTTCCGCCAGGGGATGAAGGACGACGTCGAGGATGCCGGCGACGGCAAGCCGACGGCGTCGATCGCCCACGAGGACGAGCCCGCGGCGACGCGGAGCGAGACCAAGGACGAAGCCGCCAAGACCTGACCGACCAGTTCGGCCGGAGCACGGCCGAGCGAGCGCGGGGAGATCCGCTTGTTCGATCTCGGTTGGTCCGAGATGGGGATCGTCCTTTTGGTGGCGCTTCTCGTCCTGGGGCCCAAAGAGCTTCCAAGGCTGGCTCGCGATCTCGGTCGCTGGGTGGGCAAGGCGCGTTCGCTGGCCCGTGAGTTCCAACGGTCGCTCGAGGACATCGCCCGTGAGACCGAACTCGACGAAGTGAAGAAGCAGATCGAGGACGCGGCTCGGGCGACGCCCGCCAAGCGCCTCGAAAAGGTGATCGATCCTGACGGCGACCTGGCCGACGCCTTCGATCCGGCCGCGCCAGCGAAGCCCAAGGCGCCGCCGGGGCTGTCCGAACCGGCCAAGGTCGACCCGCCGAAGGTCGACCCACCGAGGAGCGAGACGTCCACGGACGACGCGTCGACGGAGGCCGTCGGCGCGGCGCCCTCGGGCCGTCGCGAACCCACCTGAGATGCCGCGCTCGTGCTCCAGAAGCTGAAAGACATCGACGACCGCGAGATGCCGCTGCTCGATCATCTGATCGAGCTGCGCACCCGTTTGATGTACGCGTGCGGTGCCATCTTTCTCGGCTTCGTCGTCTGTTACTTCTTCGCCCCGCAGATCTATGCCTTTCTGGTCCAGCCGCTCGCTGACATCTACGAGGGTCAGACCGGCCGACGCATGATCTACACCGGCCTGGCTGAAGCGTTTTTCACCTACCTCAAGGTCGCTTTCTTCGCTGGAGCTTTTTTGACGTTTCCGTTCGTCGCCTTCCAAGTTTGGTTGTTCATCGCTCCAGGGCTGTATCGGAACGAAAAAAAGGCGTTCATGCCGTTTCTCATCGCCACGCCGGTGTTGTTCTTCACTGGTGGGGCGATCGTCTACTATCTCATTTTTCCACTCGCCTGGCGGTTCTTCTTGAGCTTCGAGACCAGTGGCGTCGATGGCAGCTTGCCGATCCAACTGGAAGCGCGGGTCAGCGAGTATCTCGATTTGGTGATGAAGCTGATCTTCGCCTTCGGCTTGTGCTTCCAGCTGCCGGTGGCGTTGACCTTGATGGGCCGGGTCGGGCTGGTGACGTCGGAACAGCTGGCTCGCAACCGGAAGTACGCCGTCGTCCTGACGTTCGTCGTGGCTGCGGTGCTGACCCCGCCGGACATCATCAGTCAGGTCGGCCTCGCCCTGCCAGTGCTGCTGCTCTACGAGATTTCCATCCATGCGGTGCGCATGGTCGAGCGGCGACGCGCCGAGGCAGAGGCTGCCGAAGCGGACGACGACGAGGGGGAGACCTCCACGCCGGCTTGACCATCACCGCCGCGACTACCGGCCAGCTTCCCGCTCGCCCTCGACCTTGGGGTCTCCGAACCGTGTACGATCTACGACTGATCCGGGACGACCCGGCCGATCTGGACGCGGCGCTCGCGCGACGCGGGGCGGAACGTTCGGCCGGCGCGATCTTGGAGCTGGATCGACGCCGCCGCGCGTTGCAGACCGAACTCCAGGATTTGGAGGCCGAGCGGAACACCCTCTCCAAAGACATCGGTCGGCTGAAGCGCGAGGGCGGCGACGCCGACGCGGCTATGGCGCGAGTGGCGGAGCTGAAGACCCTCATCCAAGACACTCGCGACCAGGAGCGCGACGCCGGTGAGGTCCTGGAGCGACGCCTCGCGGAGCTGCCCAACCGGCCGGCCGACGACGTTCCCGATGGCGCCGACGAGCACGCCAACGTCGAGCTTCGCCGCTGGGGCAGCCAGCGCAATTTCGCGTTCCAGCCGCAGGATCACGTCGACGTCGGCGGACCACTGGGCCTGGACTTCGACCGGGCGGCCAAGATGTCGGGCGCGCGCTTCGCCCTCGCATCGGGTCCGCTGGTCCGTCTGCACCGAGCGCTCGGCCAGTTCATGCTCGACCTGCAAACCAGCGAGCACGGCTACACCGAGGTCCTGGTGCCCTTGCTGGTTCGCGACCATGCTCTGTACGGCACCGGCCAATTGCCGAAGTTCGGCGAGGATCTGTTCCGTACGACTACCGACCACTGGCTGATCCCCACGGCAGAAGTGCCGTTGACCAACATGGTGGCGGGCGAGATCCTGGAGGAGGAGCGGTTGCCGCTTCGCTTCACGGCGCTCAGCCCTTGCTTTCGCTCGGAGGCTGGTGCCGCCGGCCGCGACACCCGCGGCATGATCCGGATGCATCAGTTCTACAAGGTCGAACTGGTCAGCATCACGACGCCCGAGCAATCGGCCGCCGAGCACGAGCGGATGACGACGTGCGCCGAGGCGGTCTTGCAGCGGCTGGGGTTGCCCTACCGCGTCGTGAGCCTTTGCACCGGCGATCTCGGGTTCGCTGCCACCAAGACCCACGACCTCGAGGTCTGGCTGCCGGCGCAGAACGCCTATCGCGAAATCTCCAGCTGCTCGAATTGCGGTGATTTCCAGGCCCGGCGGATGAATGCTCGTTGCCGGACCCGGACCGAGCGCCAGACCCGTTTCGCACACACCTTGAATGGCTCCGGTCTCGCGGTCGGCCGCACCTTCGTCGCGGTGCTGGAGAACTACCAGAACGAGGACGGGTCGGTGACGGTGCCGGAAGCGTTGCGGCCGTACCTTGACGGCCAGGATCGGCTGGAGCGGCTATGACGACGCAACTTGGACGGATCCTGGTCACCAACGACGACGGGGTGCACGCGCCTGGTCTCAAGGTCTTGGAACACGTCGCCCGGGGCTTGGCAGACGACGTTTGGACCGTGGCGCCGGAGGTCAACCACTCCGGTGCCGGCCATTCGCTCACGATCAAGCGGCCGCTGCGGGTCCACGAGCTGAGCGAGCGACGCTTCGCCGTCGACGGTACACCAACCGACTGCGTGCTCTTGGCGCTGCAGTCGATCGTCCAAGGTGACGTCGATCTGGTGCTGTCGGGCGTCAACCGCGGCGGCAATCTCGGCGAAGACGTGACCTATTCCGGAACGGTGGCGGCGGCGATGGAGGCGACGTTGCTCGACACGCCGGCGATCGCGATGAGCCTTTGTTTCCGCAACAGCCATCCACCCAAGTGGGCAACCGCCGAAAAGCATGCCGGGGCCGTCGTCGAACGGTTGGTCGGGGCGGGCTGGGGCAAGGGCGTGCTGATGAACGTCAACTTCCCCGACCGGGTGGCCGCGTCCGTCCAGGGGATGCGGGTCGTCCGCCAAGGCCGTTCCAAGCTCGGCGACCACCTGATCGAGCGGATCGATCCCCGCGGCGAGCCCTATGTCTGGATCGGTGGGCTGAAGCACGGCGACATCGACGACCCGGCGACCGACCGCGGCGCCGTCCGCCGCGGCTACATCGCGGTGACCCCGATCCACCTCGACATGACCCACGATGCGGAATTGGCACGCTTGGTCAACGTGTTGGACGACTAGCCTGCGATTTCGCTTCATGTTTGACGGAGCGATGCCCGTATTTCCGGGAGCCGTCGATCATCTCCGTCCACCGCTTTTCTGCTTGATGTCTTCATGCAGTTTCGAAGTAAAGACGTAATCAACCGACAGTGTCGTATTGATGCTTCGTTCGCTTGCCAAAGTCCGCACATCGCGTCATTGTTCGAGCACAAATCGCGGAGACGCAAATGTTGGCGAAACCGATCACGACTTTGGCGTTGGCCGGCGTGGTTGCCGGTTGCACGTCCTACGTGCCGGTCCAACAGGGCGCTGGGACCTGGCAGGACGCGCGGCAGCAGGCCTATGCACCACCGGCGACCACACTGGCAGCACCAACGACGGCCGGACGGGCAACGGATGCGCCGGTCGTCGATCTCGCCCCGATCGACCCGGCGAGCGGTGCGTCCGGCTACGATCCGAAGCCGCTGCCGCCGTTGCGCGCCGGTGGCCAGCAGAACCCCGGCTGGCCTACCGCTGAGCCCGCGGTCAATCCCGGCTGGCCGACGGCCGATGCGACCGTGAACCCCGGTTGGCCCACGGCGGAGACGGCACTCGACCAGAGCTGGCCGACCGCGACGGTCGATGGCGAGCCGCTGGTCGCGGCGGCCGAGGCTGCCGCGCCAGCCACTGACCCGCTGCCAGCGGCGACGGCTGCCGCTGCTGCCACAGGTGCGGCGGCGGTCGCCGCGTCGTCGACCGAGGTCGACGAAGTTGTGGAGGTCGTCGAGCCGTCGGTGGCCGCGGCCGCGACGACGACGGCCGGCAACGTCGCGGACGTGCAGAACCTCCAGCCGCCGGCCCTGAGCGGCGTCGGATTCCTTTGGCCGGTCGAGGGCACGGTTGCCGACGCCGGTGCCAGCGGCATTCCGGGCCATGTTGCCAATGGCCTGACGATCCGGACGGCCTCTGGCACGCCGTTCGTCGCGTCGGAGAACGGCGTGGTGGTCTTCGCCGGTTCGTCGATCGAGTCCTACGGACAGATGGTGGTGGTCCGTCACGACGGTGACTACACCACGGCCTACGGCCATGCCGAGCGGCTCGACGTGGCGATGGGCGACGTGGTGCGCCGCGGTCAGGCGCTCGGTCTCGTCGGTGACACGGGCGCCGTGACGGAGCCGCAGCTCTACTACGAGATGCGTATCGGCAGCCGCGTGGTCGACCCGCGCGCCTACTTGATGGGGACGCCGAAGGTTGCCGCCCGCTGACGACGTCGACGCCTGGTGACCGTGACCCGTCGGTAGGCGGCTCGCCTCGTCGACGCTAGTCGCTCCACGGTCACCGAGCGAAAAGTGAACCCGGTGGTCTTGACACGAGGTGCCTCGAGCATCGATAAGCTTCGGCCGCTGCGGTTCGTTCCGGTTTCCTCCGCGGCATCGGGAGCTGTCGGTTGACCCATCCGGTCGACATCACGTGCGAGATCCAGAGCGTGCTGGCTGCAACGGCCAAGCGCGCCCTCGCCATTGCTCCAGTTGAGGTCACCGAGCGGTAAGGCCGCGCGGCCGCCGACCAGGCTCGCCCGCGCTTCGCTACCTCTCCCTCGACCCAACTACCTTTCATCGCTGTCGACGCCGTTGGTGTCGCGCGTGGAGGACTCTATCCCGATGAACACCACCCATGCCCCGTTGCCGGGCCGCCTCGTCATGGTCGGATGCGGCAGCATCGGCCAAGCCGTCATGCCTTTGGTCCTGCGCCACTTGGCGATCGCGCCGGAGCGCATCAGCATTCTGACCGGCGATGCCCGCGGCCGTTCGATGGCCGAGCACTACGGCATCAGCTTCACCGAAATCCGCCTGACGCGCGACAACCTGCGCGACGTGCTGGTCCCACGGCTCGAGCCCGGCGACTTCCTGTTGAACCTCTCCGTCGACGTGGCGTCGACGGCCATGGTGCGGATCGCCCGTGAGTGCGGCGCGTTCTATCTCGACACCTGCATCGAGCCGTGGCTCGGCGCGTACACCGACCCGAGCCTGAGCGCGTCCGAGCGCTCGAACTACCGGCTCCGCGAGCAGATGTTGGCGCTCCAACGGGAACTGGGTGCTGGGCCGACCGCAGTGGTTGCCCAGGGCGCCAACCCCGGCCTCGTGTCCCAGTTCGTCAAGGCGGCCGCGACGATTCTGGCAAAGGATCTTGGCCGCGATCCGACGCCGCCGACCGACCGTGCTGGTTGGGCACGGCTCATGAACGACCTCGGTGTCAAGGCGATCCACATCGCCGAGCGCGATACCCAGGTCGCGGCCGTGAGCAAGCGCGTCGGCGAGTTCGTCAACACCTGGTCGGTCGACGGCTTCATCTCGGAGGGGGTGCAGCCGGCAGAACTCGGCTGGGGCACCCACGAACGACACTTTCCCCGTGAGGGCGGGCGTCACGACGGCGGTTGCGGTTCGGCGATCTACTTGAACCGACCGGGTGCCGGGACGCGCGTCCGCACCTGGACGCCGCTGGAAGGACCGTTCCACGGTTTTCTCGTCACCCACAACGAGTCGATCTCGATCGCCGACTATCTGACGCTGGAGGAGGGCGGTCGCGTCGTCTATCGGCCGACCGTTCACTATGCCTACCACCCTTGTGACGACGCCGTGCTGTCGCTCCACGAGATGGCCGGCAAGAATTGGGCGCCGCAGACCGAGCATCGGTTGATGATGGACGAGATCACCACCGGTGTGGACGAGCTAGGCGTATTGTTGCTCGGCCATCCGAAGGGGGCGTTCTGGTACGGATCGCAGCTCTCGGTGGAGGAGGCCCGCGAGGTGGTGCCGTTCAACAACGCCACCTCGTTGCAGGTCGCAGCGGGCGTGCTCGGTGGCATGGTCGAGGCGCTGGAGAAGCCCGATCAAGGCATCGTCGAAGCCGAGGCCTTGGACCACACGCGGGTTCTCGAGGTCGCTGGTCCGTATCTCGGCCCCGTGGTCGGCGCCTATTCGGCGTGGACCCCGCTCGACGGCCGAGGGCGGCTGTTCCCGGAGGACGTCGACGCGGCGGATCCCTGGCAGTTCAAGAACGTGCTGGTGAGCTGACCGCGGCGGATCGCGCCGACGGGTTCGGCACGATGCCTCCTGGTTTTCCGACGGCCACGACCGCGCCCGCGGGCCGCCGACGGACCCCTTCGCCAACTGAGACGCCAGCCCTTGAGTGGGAAACGCCCGGATGACCGAAAAGGTTCTGCGCTTTCTGGAGCAGACGCAGCTGCCGACCCCCTGCCTCGTCGTCGACCTGGACAAGGTCGAGGAGAACTACAACGCGTTGCAGCGGGCGATGCCCGACGCGCGCATCTACTACGCCGTGAAGGCCAATCCGGCGCCGGAACTGCTGGCGCGGCTGGTAGCGCTCGGCGCCTATTTCGACGTCGCCAGCCTCGGCGAGATCGAGGACGCCTTGGCGGCCGGGTCGCCGCCGGAGCGGCTCTCGTACGGCAACACCATCAAGAAGGAGAGCGACATCGCACGCGCCTATGAATTGGGCGTGCGTCTGTTCGCCTTCGACGCCGGGGCGGAGCTCCAGAAGATCGCGCGCGCCGCGCCGGGTGCTCGGGTCTTCTGCCGCATCCTCGCTTCTGGCGACGGCGCGGACTGGCCGCTGTCGCGCAAGTTCGGCTGCACGCCGGCGATGGCCGTCGACCTCCTGCGCGCGGCGCCCGAGCTCGGCCTCAACGCCTGGGGCGTGTCGTTCCACGTCGGCTCGCAGCAGCGCAACCCGATGCAGTGGGACCAGGCGCTCGAGACCGTCGCGGAGATCTTCCGTATCCTCGAAGCGGAGAGCGGCATCGAGCTCGGCATGGTCAACCTCGGCGGCGGCTTCCCATCGCGCTACGGTGAGGACGTGCCCGAGCCCGAAGCTTATGGCGAGGCGATCCGCGACTCCTTGCTGCAACGCTTCGGCAACCGCCAGCCCGAGATCATCGTCGAGCCCGGGCGTGGACTGGTTGGCGATGCCGGCGTGATCGAAACCGAGGTCGTGCTGATCGCCCGCAAGGGCGACGAGGACGACCGTCGTTGGGTGTATCTCGACATCGGCAAGTTCAGCGGTCTCGCCGAGACCATGGAAGAGGCGATCCGCTACCCGATCGAAAGCCATCGACCCGGTGCGGCCGAGCCCGTCGTCATTGCCGGGCCGACCTGCGACAGCGCCGACGTGCTCTACGACCGGGCGAACTACCGGTTGCCTCGGGACCTGGCGATCGGTGATCGCTTGCGCATCCACGCTACCGGTGCGTACACGACCACCTACGCATCGGTCGGGTTCAACGGCTTCGCCCCGCTTCGGTCCATGTGCATCTGATGCGGCTCGACGCAGCGCCGCGACTTCGCCCCGCCCGTGGGGAGGCGGGCGAGGCATCGGTCGTCATTCGGCGACTGGGCACAGAGCATCTGGGCGCGGTGACGGCGATCTACCGCGCCCAGATCGCCTCAGGCTTCGGGTCGTTGGAGGACCCGCTGCCGGACGAAGCGGAGATGGGGCGGCGGTTGGCGGACGTGCTGAGCCTGGGCCTGCCGGCGCTGGCAGCGACCGACGCCGACGGCGACGTGCTCGGCTACGGCTGGGTCACACCGTTTCGCCTGCGTGCGCACTATGATCACACGGTCGAGGACAGCTTGCATGTGGCCGCCACCTCTCGCGGCCGCGGCATCGGTCGTCAGCTCCTGGTGGGGTTGATCGCCGCGGCGACGGCCGCCGGCTGCCGGCAGATGATCGCCGTCGTCGGCGATGCTCGCAATCGCGCTTCGATCCGGCTGCACGAAACCTGCGGCTTCGTCGGCGCCGGCTGGTTCCCCGGCGTGGGCTGCAAGGAGGGCAAACCCACCGACGTCGTCATGCTGCAGCGGTCGCTTGGCCGACCGGGTCGGCGGTGAGGTCGATGGCTTGGACGTCTTGGTGCCCGAGCCGGCATCACGCCGTGGCAGCCGCTCGGGCCGTGGGATGCCGAGAACCTCGATACGCTCTTCGAGACCAACGTACGCGGTCCCTGGTTCACGGTTCGAGCGCTGGCAGATCGGCTCCGTGGCGATGCCAGCACGGTAACCGTCGGCTCGGTAGCAGGGCAGCACGCCATGCCGGTGACGACGGCCTAGGGGCCACCGAGGCCGCGCTCGCGCTGATCACGCGAGGCTTGGTGCCGTCGTCTCTGGCCGCGCGACGGAGTAGGATGAACATGGTGAGTCCGGGGCCGATCGAGACACCTGCTTGGTCGAAGATCGGGATGCCCGAAGACACGACGGCAGAGTTGACGGAGATGATCCGCCAGAGCAATCCGGCCAAACGCTTCGGCGCGCCCGAGGAAGTGGCCGAAGTCGTCGTGTTCCTGGCCTCGGCTGCCGCGTCCTACGTCAACGGTGCAGAAATGCTCGTCGACGGCGGCCTGCTCGCAGGGCTGACGATGGCAGGGCATCGTCAATATCCAGGGAAGCGCTGACCATTCAGGCGCTGTCGCGACGCAGAGGCGGACGGCTACTCGTACCAGGCGGCCTGGACGGCATTCTCCAGCAGGCTCAGCAGCGGCGCTGCTTCCGGATAGCTGCCGCCGGCCTGGCCAAGCACGTCGGACATCGAGAAGTCTGCGCCGTAGGCCGTCGCGTTGGCGTCCGGCAGCGGTGCGATCTGCAGGTTGCCGAGGGCACTGCCGAACCCGAGCCCCTCGGAGGACGAGACGGAGAACAGCTGCAGCCCGCCTTCGAGGCCGCCGCCACCACCGCCGCCGATACCCAGCGTGCCGAGCGCGAAGCCACCGGTTCCGCCGATGCGACTCACGCCGTCGACGAGATCGTCGACCGCGGAGCGGGTCATCACCAACATCATGAGTTCCGATTCGGAGGCGCCGAACTGGAAGCCCACACTCGCCTGTTCGAGCTTGACGAACACGGGGTCGCTCCACTTGTCGCCGTGACGAACGAGCAAGAGGCCAGAGCCCTTGTCGAAACCGACGATGAAGGCGCCGGAGCTCACGTCCGGCGCCAGCAGGACGGCCTTGGCGCCGCCAAGCATGTTGCGGGTGCCCTCCCACCGCGGGCCGTCGAAGAACGGAGCGATTTCGGCGGCGGTGTGTTGAACCAGCGTGGCCGGCTCCGGCTCCGCCAACACGGTGGAGCACGTCATCGTCAGAACGGTGGCGGCGGCGGCCGCGAACATGCGCATGTATGATCCCCCTCGATCTGCTCGGCCCGTACGCTCGGCCAGAGCTGTCGGCCTCCATGAATGCTATGTCGACGCGCGCCCAGGACATGCAGCCGTGCACCGGTACGGGCGAGGCTGAACCGATCAGTCTCCGATGGCAACGGTGTCCGCTGTGCGGATGATCGTGCGCCGCACGTCCGCGTGGCTTGTCGGGCCGTGTCGTGACGCATAGCGTCTTGCCAAACGTGTCGCCATCGGCCTGTGGCGGCCGACAACGTGTCCGGAGCGCAATCGTGGTCGCAGAGTTCGTCCTCCCCGTCGGCGACGCCACGCCTGCGGCGTTCGCCCCGTTCGGTGCGCTGATCGCACCGCCGGCCGAGGCGCCGACCTATCGTGGCATCCAGGCAAGCACCTGGCCGACCGGCTTCTCCTGCGCTGACCCGGTGGCCGTCATGTACACGCGTTTCGGCTGGCAGGAGCCGGTCTTCTCCAAGGTGGAGCGCCATCGTGGCGTAACGCAGACGTTCGTCGCGTTGGCGCCGCGGGCGTTCGTCGTCGCTGTTGCGGCACCGACGACATCGGGGCTGGCGCCGATGCCGGAGTCGCTCCGGGCGTTCCTCGTTCCCGCCGGTCATGGCGTCATCTTCGGCGAGGAAGTGTGGCACGCGCTCGATCGGTTCCTGCTGGAGCCGGAGCCGTTGGATTGCGTGATGCTGACCAGCGCGGTCGTGCAGGCTGAGCTGGAGGCGCAGTACCGAGGCGGTGGCGCGCCAAGCCGGACCGAACTGGTCGATTTCGCCGACCAGGGCGCGCGCTTCAGGCTGGCACTGCCGCCGTGCTGATCAACTCCGTAGCGCGGATGCAGCGAACCTCGTGGCCGGCGCCGACGCCGGCGGTGCCTGGCACCGCTTCGCTGCATGGTGCGATCCGGTGCGGGCAGCGGGGGGCGAAGGCACAGCCGAGCGGCAGCTGGCGGAGGTCGGGCGGGCTGCCGGCGATGGTCTGCAGCCGGGCGCCTTTGGCGGCACCGTGAACCGTGGCTGCGAGGAGGCCCTGCGTGTAGGGATGCGCCGGCGCCTTGATGACGTCGCGCGCACTGCCTTTCTCGACGACCCGTCCTGCGTACATCACGGCGATGTCGTCGGCGATCTCGCCGGCCACGCCGATGTCGTGGGTCACGAAGATCACCGCCATGTCCAGGTCGCGCTGCAGCTCCCGCAACAGCAGCAGGATCTGAATCTGCACGGTGGCGTCCAATGCCGTCGTCGGCTCGTCGGCAAGGAGCAGCTTCGGCCGACAGGCGAGGGCGAGGGCGATCATCGCCCGTTGCCGCATCCCGCCCGAGAGCTCGAACGGGTAAGCTTGGAGGCGTGTCTTCGCCGAGGGAATCTGCACCCGCTCGAACAGCTCCAGTGCCCGCCCCCAGGCCGCGCGCCGATCGATGCGCTCGTGGCGGAGAATGGTCTCGACGATCTGCTCGCCCGCGGTGAAGACCGGGTCGAAAGCCGTCATCGGCTCCTGGAAGATCATCGCCGCCGTGCGCCCGCGAAACGCTCCGAGCGCTTTCGGCGCGAGGTCGAAGACGTCGGTGCCGTCGACGCTGACGCGCCCACCGAGCCTGGTCTTGCGCGGCGGCAACAGCTTCAAGAGCGAACGCAAGGTCACCGACTTGCCGGAACCGGACTCGCCGAGGATGCACAGCACCTTGCCGAGTTCCACCGAGAACGAGACGCCGTTAACCGCCTTGACGGTCTCGTCTCTACTGACGAACGCGACTTGCAGGTCGTCGACCTGAACGAGGCTCATGGACGCGCTCTCGATGGCTCGAGCGGTGCCGCGAAGGGCGGTCGCTGTCGATGGAAGCCGGTCGCCGCTTCGTAGGCGCCCGCAACCTGGAACAACCGCGCCTCGCCGAATGGCCGCCCGACGAGCTGGCAGCCCGACGGCAGGCCGTTCGCCGTGAAGCCCATGGGCACGGTCAATGCCGGCAGACCCAGATAGCTCACCGGCCGGGTGCAACGACCGAGCCGCATGATCATCGCCGCCATCTCCGGTCCGTCCGCCGTCCGCGTTTCGTCGAGGGTGGGTGCCGGGAGCGCTAGCGTGGCGGTGTGGAGGACGTCGCACCGTGCAAATGTTGCGTCGATGAAGGCGCGGGTAAGGTCTGGCCGAAGGCTGGCGGCCAACCTGTAGGCCGTTGCCGGATAGGCGAGGCCCGGCAGCAAGCGCGCTCGCACTTGCGGGCTGTACTCCCCGAACCGGTCGCGCAACCACGCAAAGTGCAGGGTCGACGCCTCGCCGCCCATCAACAGCGTCTGCAACTGGGCGAACGCGGCGACGTCGGTCGTGTCGATCTCGACGATGTCGGCGCCCAGCGCCTCGAGCTGTCGCCGCGCCGCGCTCAGGAGTGCCGCCACCTCGGGATCGAGATCGTCCTCGAAGTAGGTTCGCGCCACGCCGACTCGCACGCCGTCGAGGCCGGCACGAGCACCTTGGCGGCAGGCCGCTTCCGCGCTCGGCACCGTTCGATGGCTGCTGGTCGGGTCGCGCGTGTCGGCGCCGGCGATGACGTCGTAGAGCCTGGCGGCGTCGGCCACCCGCCGGGCCAGCGGGCCGATGCAATCGAGCGATGGACTGAGCGGCATGGCCCCGGCACGGCTCACCCGGGTTTGGGTCGGCTTCAGGCCGACTACGCCGTTGACCGTAGCTGGCAGGCGTATCGAACCGCCGGTGTCCGAGCCCAACGCGCCGAAGACGCAGCGAGCGGCCGTGACGGCGCCGGAGCCGCTGGACGAGCCGCCGGTGATGTGAGCGGGGGTCCAGGGGTTGCGGCAATCGCCGTAGTGCACGTTGTGCCCGGTGAGGCCGACCGCGAACTCGGCCATGTTCAGTCGGCCGAGGTCCAGAGCACCGGCGCCGTCGAGCCGCTCGACGACGGTTGCCGTGGTCGTCGCGCGCCACTCGCGACGGATCGCCGAGCCGCAGGTCGTCACCTCGCCCCGGCGGTAGAACATGTCCTTGTGCATCAATGGAATGCCGGCGAGGGCGCCGAGCGGTTCGTCGGTCGATCGCCGCCGATCGATGGCCTCCGCCTGGGCGAGGGCGGCATCGGCGCGTAGCGAAATGACCATGCCAAGGGTCGTACGGCTTGCCTCGATGCGGTCGAGGGCGGCGCGGCAAAGCTCGACGGCGCTCACGTCGCCGCGATCCAAGGCGGCGCTTGCGTCGATCAGCGAGCCTTCCAGGAGCTCACTCATCGGCCGGGTTCCAGTCGTCGGCCTCGGCCTCGAGGATCGCCAGGAACTGCGCTGGCTCACGGTCGAAGCACGAAGCTTCGGCGAATGGGGCGAGGGCTATGAGGCTCGCGGCCGCGAGCGCTGCGGTTCGGTCGCGGTCGGCTTCGTCCAGCTCGAAGCCCAGCACGTCGGTCAGGGCCCGCGCGAGCGCCGCTTCATCTGGGTGGTTCATGCGTTCTCCAGCGCCTCGGCGATGTGCACTCCAGCCCGGCTGTGACCGGATTCGGGCGTGTCCATGTGACACGCCACGACGTGGCGCTCGCCGAGCGGGTCGTCGGCAAGCTCCGGCTCGGTCGTCGCGCAGACCGGCTCGGCAAACGGGCAGCGCGTGCGGAAGCGGCAGCCCGACGGCGGGTCGATCGGGTTCGGCGGATCGCCGGTCAGTGGCGCCGCCTCGGTGCGCTTTTCCGGGTCCATCGACGGCATCGCCTGGAGCAGGGCGCGGCTGTAGGGGTGCCGCGGCGCCTGGTAGATCCGCTCGACCGGACCGAGCTCGACGATCCGCCCGAGGTACATCACCAATACGCGGTCGGCGATCCAGCGGACGACGTTGAGGTCGTGGCTGATGAACAAGAACGTCAGCCCCAACTCCTCCTTGAGGTCCGCCAGCAGGTTCAAGACCTGAGCTTCGACCGACTTGTCGAGCGCCGAAACCGCCTCGTCGAGGATCAGGATCTTCGGATGGAGGGCCAGTCCGCGGGCGATGTTGACGCGCTGACGCTGGCCGCCCGAAAGCTGGTGTGGATAGCGCTGGGCGAACAACTCAGGGGCGAGGCCGACACGCGCCAGCAGCGCACGGGCGCGCCGGCGCGCGTCGCCCGCCGGCAAGCCATGCGCCCGCGGGCCGAAGGCAATGGTGTCCTCGATCGGCAGCCGCGGGTTCAGCGAGGCGAAGCTGTCCTGGAAGACCATCTGGACGTTCCGTCGGAGCTCACGGAGCGGCAGTTCGGCCGGCACACCCGCCTTGAGGCCGTCGACGATGACATCGCCGGTGTCCGGCTCGATCAGATGCATCAACAGCCGGGCGGTGGTCGACTTGCCACAGCCGCTTTCGCCGACGACGCCCAGCGTCTCACCCTCACGGACCGTGAAGTCGACGCCGTCGACGGCCTGCACGACGCGACCGTCCTTGAGCGGAAAGTGCTTCTTCAGTCCCTTCACGACCAGCCGCGGACGGGTGGGCTCGGTACTCACAGCTTGACGTCCATGGCGCTGCGCAAGCCGTCGCTCATCAGGTTGAAGCAGATCGACACCACGAAGATCATCACCCCCGGTAGGGCTGCCAGGACCGGATCGACGTAGATCGCCGTGCGCAGGGTGTTGAGCATCAACCCCCATTCCGGCTCGGGCGGTTTCACCCCGAGGCCGATGAACGAAAGCCCGGCGGCGAGGATCATCGACACACTCACCAGCGACGTGGCGTAGATGAAGATCGGCCCGACCACGTTGCCGAGCACGTGGGTGCGGATCACCGCGAGGTGCGACGCGCCGCTGGCCCTGGCCGCATCGACGAAGTCGAGCCCGCGCACCGAGGTCGTCACGCTCTCGGCGATGCGGGTGAGGGGCGGGATGAAGACGACGGTCAGCGAGATCAGCGTGTTGGTGAGGCCGGCGCCGAGCGCTCCCGAAATGGCGATCGCCAGTAGGATCGAGGGGAACGCATAGAACACGTCGACGGTGCGCATGATTGCCATGTTGGTGCGGCCGCCGAGATAGCCGGCGAGGACACCAAGAGTCGTGCCGATCAGGAAGGCCGCCACCACCGGTGCGATGCCCATGAATAAGGACAACCGACCGCCGTAGATCAGCCGGGAAAGCATGTCGCGACCGAGCTCGTCGCCGCCCAGTGGCATTCCTTCCGTGCCGATCGGCTTCAGCCGTTGGACGATGCGACCGTCATAGGGATCGGCGAGCGGTAGCCATGGGGCGAAGACGGCGGCGAGGGCGATGAGCAGGACCACGAGCGCCGCGCCGACGGTGATCGGGTCGCGGCGAAGGCGCTTGAACACGCCTTGCCAGTAGCCCTCGGGCTTCAGGCCAGCGAACTCTCGCGCCTCCTGCAGGCGTTCGGCGGTCGGCGCAAGATCGTTCATCCGCGGCGTATCCTCGGATCGAGCAGCGTCTGCAGGATGTCCACCGCGAAGTTGAGGCTGACGAAGAACAGCGCCAGCACCAGGATCGTGCCCTGCAACAGCGGCAGATCGCGTTGCAGAATGGCCGTGTTCATCAAGAAGCCGGTGCCCGGCCAGGAGAACACGGTTTCGACCAGAATCGAGCCGCCCAGCAGATAGCCGAACTGCAGCCCCATGACCGCGAGCACCGTCGGCGCGGCGTTCTTGATGACGTGCACCAGGATGCGGCCTTCACCAAGCCCCTTGGCACGCAGCGTCTCGACGTACTCTTGGTTGAGGATCTCGGCGACCACGGCGCGGACCGTACGGGCGATGATGCCGAGCGGGATGGCGGCAAGCGTCACCGCCGGCAGGATCATGTGCCGGAGATGCGCCCAGTCGAGCTGCCACTGATCGGAGCCGGCGGGCCCGGCACCCACCGCCGGCAGCCAGTTCAATTGGGCGGAGAAGATGATCACCAGCACGATGCCGAGCCAGTAGTGCGGCAGGCTCACCCCGGTCACGGCGAGCCCCGTCACCAGCCGGTCCCAGAGCGAGCCCTGCAGGTACCCGGCGATGCCGCCCATCAACAGACCGAGGCTGAAGCCCAGCAAGGCTGCGGCCAACGCCAGCACGAACGTGTTCCCGAACGCCTTGCTGATCTCCGCGGCAACGGGCCGACCGCTGACCAACGATTCGCCGAGATCGCCCTGCACCGCCCGCCACAGCCAGAGGCCGTACTGCACCGGTAGCGGTTGGTCGAAGCCGTAGTCCTTGGTCATCTGCTCGACGACCTCGGGAGGCGCGTCGGCCGGTACGATCGCGTCGACGATCTCGCCTGGTACCAGGTGGACCAAGGCGAAGCAGACGATCGACACGCCAAGCGCGATCGGAACCACGTAGGCGACGCGGCGGAGGACGTAGCGGAGCATCAGCGGCGACCGCGACCGCCGGCAGGCATCGCCGCCGGCGGTCCTGCGATCATTCCTCGATCACGACCGGGGTCAGGTCCTGATACCAGTTCTGCGCTTGCACGAAGTTCTTCACCTTCGGCGCCAGCGCCCGCGGGTTGGCGTCGTGGGCGACGAACAGGAACAGGGCTTCGTCGACGAAGCGCTCGTGGATCTCGGCAACGACGGCATTCTGCTCGTCGGCGTCGAAGGTCTGGCGCGCCTTGGTGAACATCGCGTCCATGCTGTCGTCCTGGTACCAGCCCCAGTTGGTACCGTTGGGGTTGACCAGGGTGCTGTCCAAATGCCGAACGAGGGCCGTGAACGGGTCCTGGCTGAAGTAGCTGACGTTCACCGAGTGGCCGCCCTGCGAGGCCGCGTCCTTGGCGCCCGCCCGCCAGATCGACAGGAGCGTGTTCCACTCGACGACGATCAGTTCGACCTCGATGCCGACCTCGCCGAGGCTCTGCTGGATGAACTCGTTCATGGGCACCGGCTGCATCTGCCCCGACCCGGACGCCGAGATCAGTGCGTTGACCTGGACCGGGTTGTCCGGGCCGTAGCCGGACTCCGCGAGCAGACGCTTCGCCTCCTCAGGGTCGTAGCGGACGTCGAATTCGGGCTCGCCAAACCACGGGCTGGACGTCGGCACCATGCCCTCGGCCTGCTGCATCAGCCCGCCGAGCAACACGTAGAGGCTGTCGCGGTCGAGGGCGAGGTTGGCCGCCTTGCGGACGTT
Source organism: Pseudomonadota bacterium (assembly GCA_039818825.1). GTDB lineage: Bacteria > Pseudomonadota > Alphaproteobacteria > Geminicoccales > Geminicoccaceae > JBCBTD01. Next base: position 21,440 of record JBCBTD010000026.1, on the reverse strand, counting down.
GACGTCGTTCCAGGGGCTGCCGTCGACGCGCGAGAAGTGCCACTGCCAGTTGTGCGGGTAGACGTTGGTGACGATCTGAAAGCCTGCCGCTTCGAGGCTCGGCACGGCGTCCGGCGGCGGGGCCTCGATCCAGTCGACCTGGCCCGAACGCAGCGCCGCTACGCGGCTGTTGGCCTCGGGCAGCGGCAGGAGCACGACCCGGTCGGTTTGCGGGACGCGGCTCTCGTCCCAGTAGTCGGGGTTGCGGACCAGTTCGGCGCGCTCGCGCGGCACGAACACGTCGAGCATCCACGGGCCCGTCCCGGACGGGTTCGACGCGAACGCATCCCAGTCGCCGCCGAGTTCCTCCCAGCGCCTCGGGCTCGAATTGACGATCCAAGCGATCTGGTAGGGCAGGAACGCCTCGGGGATCGTCGTCCGGATCTCCAGCGTGTAGGGGTCGAGAGCGGCGTAGCTCTCGATGGTGGGCACGCGGCCGCGACCTTGGGCTGCTTGCTTCGGATCGTATTGCGGCGAATCGGGGTTGAGGATCTTCTCGAAGTTCCAGATCGCGTCCTCGGCCGTGAACTCCGAGCCGTCGTGGAACTTGGCACCCTCGCGAATCTTGAAGATCCAGCGCTGGTTGTCCTCGGGGTCGACTTCCCAGCTCTCGGCCAGAGCCGGGATCAGGATCGAGGCGTTCTCGGCCGAGCTGAGGTCCCACTGGATCAGCGATTCGTAGACCGTGTAGCCCATGAACCGCAGGCCCTCGGAGCCCTGGTCCGCCTGGCCCGTGGTCAACGGGATGTCCGCGGCGGTCATGCCGATGCGCAGCACGGTCTCACCAGTGGCCGCACTCGGCAGGCTCGCGCCCACCACCATGGCCAACGCGCCGATCCAGGCGCGGGATCTTTGCCCGAACGTCATTCGTGTGTCTCCGACGAGGCGTTCAACGTCCGGTGGCGCGCAACAACCGTGCCACGCGCCGAAGACACATGTCTGTTGATCCTGAAGAAGAGATTTGCCGATTATGCGGGCAGCAACGTCGGCGGGATGTGACGTTTGCGCAGAATTCGATCAGAATCAGTCGCGCCGATCCATGCTGCGATATGGGATCAGCACCAGTTGCGCCCACCGGCCTACCAGCGACCGGAGCGGGGTGGGGCGTACCGGCGCCTTGGGCAGCGGGAGAGTGTCGACCGCCAGCTCGCCCGCCGCCCACGCGGCAAGCTCCTTGCCGATGGCCGCACCGAGCGCCATGCCGCGGCCGTTGTAAGCGATGGCGGTCACCATGCCGGGGGCCAACTCGTGGACGCGGGGCATCCGGTCCTGGGTGAGCGCGATCTGCCCGCTCCAGACGTGTTCCAGTCGGGGGTCGTGGATCTGCGGGAACACGTCGCGGATTTTGGCCTCGATCAGGGGACGGATGCGGCGATCCATCAGCACCGGTAGGGCCAAGGTCGCGCCGGTCACCAGTCGGCCGAAGCGGTCCTTGCGGAACGGCCGCAGATCGCGGCGGCTGTCGGATGCGGCGATGTCGCTCGGCATCACGCTGGCGCGCTCGTCCTCCGCCATCGGGTAGGTGGCGCTCTGATAGTTCACGATCTTGACCAGGGTTTTGGCGAGGCCGGGCACGAGCGCGTCAGTGTAGGCGTTGGTCGCGACGACCACCTTCTCCGCGTCGACCTCACCCTTGGGCGTCGTCAGTCGCCAGCGCCCCTCGTCGGTCCGTTCGAACCGCAGCACCGGTGAGCCGGTATGGAGCCGGCCGCCGGTATCGATCGCCGCACGGGCGAGGCCGCGACAGAGTGCCAACGGGTTCACATGGCCGCCCCGCGGCAGGAACACGGCGCCGTAGTAGGTGTCGGTGCCCATGTTCGCGGCGGTTTCGGCGCGATCCCAAAGCTCGACCGGCGCTTGGCGACGTGCCCACTGGCGGTGCTTGCTCTCAGCCAGCTTCATCCGTGACGGCCGGTGCGCCGGCATCGCCCATCCGCGTTGCACGGCTTCGCAGTCGATCGTGTGCCGTGCGACCAGGTCCCAGACGACGTCCGCACTGTCGCGGAGGAACGCCACCAGCCGTTCGCCGCGCTCGACCCCGAACCGCGCGACGAGGTCGTCCGGGTCGCCTGCCGCAAGGGTCGGAATGACGTGGCCGCTGTTGCGCCCACTGCCGCCAAACCCGGCATCAGCGGCTTCGAGAATGGCGACGTCGACGCCGCGTTCGGCCAGATGTACGGCGGTCGACAGGCCGGTGATGCCGGCGCCGATGACCGCCACGTCGACGACGATCCGCTCCTCCAGCGGCGCAGTCGGCGGTGGTGGTGGGGAGGTCGCTTCCCAGAGCGAGCCCGCCGGTCCCGTCGCCATCAGGCGACGAATTCGAGGATCGCGCCGGCCGCTGTTTCGGGCGCGACAGCGAAACCGTCGGCGGTGTCGTGGGCCGCAATGCCACCGGCGGCGACGACGTCCCGTGCCTTCGTCAGGTCTGCGGCGCGGATACGGAGCACGGCGTAGGCCGCGGTCGGCACCGTGATGTCAGGATAGCGAGCGCTGAGGGTCGAGGGGGTGACGAACTGAATCGGCGTGTTGCCGGTCCAAACCTCCAGCCCACCGACGATCGGCGTCGTGGTGCCGGCTGCGTAGAGGCGGGCGTAGCCATTGGCGATGGCCGCCGGGTCATCGACGGCGGCGACGATGCCGGCGAGCGTCCGTGCACCGTTGGCATGGTGGGTAAGCTCCGGCAGCCACACCGTCTCGCGGGTGTGGTGTTGGCACATGAAGACGTAGCCGTGGGGAACCACCGAGGAGTCGAAGGCGGCGACGGTGAACGCTGCCCGCCCGCTGCCGCCGCCCGGCAACGTGACGGGACGCTCGAAATCGACCGGCTCGGTGGTCGTCAGCCCGAGTTCGGCGAGCGCTTGGACGGCGGCGCGGGTGTCGCCGACCTGGCAGGCGATGGCGTTCAGTCCTTCGCCTTTGGCGAGGTTCGTCCGATGTTCGGCGTTGCCCGGAACCTCGCGGACGATGCCGAGCAATTCGAAGTAGTCGCCGTCCAGCATGATGGTGTGGTTGGCCGTGCCCTTGTGCTCGCTGTGCAGACCGCGCGGGCTGACGGTGAAGCCCAATCGAGCATAGCTCCGGGCCGCCTCGTCGAGGTCGCGGACCAGCAGGAAAGCGTGGTCGATGCCGGTGATCGGGTGGCTCATCTGGGACGTCTCCCGGCTCCCACGCGCCGCGGCGTCGAGGGTTGTTGTGGTCCGACGATAGGCTAAGAGGGTGGTCGACGGACGCAAGGGGCACCGCCGCGGCCGCCGGTCGGAACGGTGCCAGCCAGCCACGAAAAGGGGGACCACGATGGCTCGAACCGGGCTCACCATGGGCACGATGTTGGGCGTCGGCTTGGCCGCGACGGCCGCCTTCGCGCAGGACGAACCGGTGCGCGGCGGCACCGCGATCGTCCACGTCATCGCCGAGCAGCGCATCCTCAACCCGGCGCAGCGGGCATCGACCGGGGTCTACGTGTTCACTGGCAAGATCATGGAGCCCTTGGTCGACCTGACCTACGACGGTTTCGAGCCGGTGCTTGCGACGGCATGGTCGTCGAACGACGACGGCACCGAAATCACCTTCGAGCTGCGTGAGGGTGTAAGCTGGCACGACGGTGAGCCTTTCACCTGCGACGACGTCGCGTTCACCGCGATGAACATGTGGAAGGAGATCCTCAACTACGGCTCGACCCTCCAGGCCAATCTGGAAGCGGTGAACTGCCCGGACCCGCATACGGCGGTGTTCGTCTACTCCAAGCCGATGCCGATGGACCTGTTGCTGCGGTCGATGCCGGATCTGGGCCATCCTGCACCCAAGCATCTGTTCGAGGGCACGGACCTCCGCCGCAATCCGGTGAACAACGCGCCGATCGGTACCGGCCCCTTCAAGTTCGTCGAGTACGAGCGCGGCCAATACATCGTCGCCGAGCGCAACAAGGATTACTGGCGCGGTGAAGAGTATCCTTATCTCGACCGGATCGTCTGGCGGTTCATCAACGACCGTGCGGCTGCAGCGGCAGCGCTCGAATCCGAGCAGGTCCACCTTTCGGGGTTCAACGGCGTCTCGCTCGCCGACATCGTTCGCCTCGGTGAGGACCCGCGCTTCGACGTCGGCTCGGACGGCTACGAGGGCAACTACGCCCACAGCACCTTGGAGCTGAACCATCGCAATCCGGCGCTGGCCGACCTCCGCGTCCGCCAGGCGATCTACCATGCGCTCGACATCGACTTCGCCATCGACACGATCTTCCGAGGCTTTGCCAAGCCGGGCCGTGGGCCGATTCCCTCGACCGGCGGTCCGAACTACACCGACGACGTGACGACCTATCCTTACGATCCCGAGCGCGCGATGGAGCTACTCGACGAGGCTGGCTACACGCCGGACGCCGATGGTGTGCGGTTGCGCCTCAAGCACCGGCCGGCGCCGTGGGGCGAGTACACCGTCTATTGGGGCGACTACGTTGCCCAGGCGTTGAAGCAGGTCGGGATCGAGGTGACCTTGGAAACCAACGATGCGCCAGGGTTCCTCAATGGCGTCTACCGTGATCACGACTTCGACACGGCCAATGGCTGGCACCAGTTCCGCAACGACCCGGCGGTGTCGACCACCGTCTGGCTGCGCAGCGGCACGCCCGTCGGCACGCCGTGGTCGAACCAGTTCGGCTATCAGAGCGACGAGCTCGACGGCCTGATCGATCAAGCCGCGCAGGAGCTCGATCCGGAGCAGCGGTCGGCTCTCTACCACGACATCCAGCGCTACGTGATGGCCAATCTGCCCGTGATCTTCGCCGTCGAGCACCCGTTCATCTCGGTGACCAACAAGAAGCTGCAGAACCACCACAACACACCGCGGTGGATGTCGTCGTCCTGGTACGACCTTTGGATCGACGAATGACGGCAGCCTGAGGCCGGTCAGGCTCGGCCTCCGGCGACCATCGCAAGGCGATGCGGCTCCTCGGCTACGCGCTCCGCCGCCTGCTGCAATCGGTGCCGTCGGTGCTGATCATCATGGTCGGCACCTTCTTGCTCCTGCAGCTGGCGCCGGGCGATACCGTCGATGCGCTGGTCGCCGACATGGGTGGTGCCGACGCCCAGTACATCGAGCGGATGCGCGTCGAGTACGGTTTGGACCAGCCGGTGTGGGTCCAGCTCTGGCGCTACATGGCGAAGCTGCTCCAGTTCGATTTCGGCTGGTCGTTCATCTACGAGCAGCCGGTATCGGTGGTGCTCTTCGAGCGACTGCAGACCACCTTGTTGTTGATGGTCACGTCGCTCTGCTTCGCCTTCACCATCGGCGTGCTGCTCGGCGCGGTGGCGGCACGCTTCGCCAACTCCTTCGCCGACAACGCCATCAGCACGTTTGGGCTTTTGTTCTACGCGACGCCCAGCTTCTTCCTTGGCCTGATGATGATCGTGCTGTTCGTCGTCAAGCTCGGTTGGCTGCCGGTCGGCGGCATCCAAACCATCGCCTCGTTCTACACCGGTTGGGACCGGGTGCTCGACGTCGCCAAGCATCTGGTGATGCCGACCGCATCGTTGTCGCTGATCTACCTGGCGCTCTACCTCCGCCTGATGCGCGCCAGCGTGCTCGAGGTGGTCGATCTGGACTACGTGCGAACGGCGCGAGCCAAGGGCGTGAGCGAGTTGCAGGTCATGGTTCACCACGTGATGCGCAACGCGTTCCTTCCGGTCGTCACCCTGATCGGCCTGCAGTTCTCGACCTTGCTCGGCGGCAGTGTCGTCGTCGAGACGATCTTCTCGCTGCCGGGCCTGGGCAATCTGGCCTACGAAGCGGTGATCCAGCGCGATTTCAATACGTTGCTCGGGATCATCTTTCTCTGCGCGATCGTCGTGGTGATCGTCAACTTCATCACCGATCTGGTCTACGCCAAGCTCGATGCGCGGATCGAGATCCGATGACGGCGATGGTCGATACGCCCGGCCTGGTGCGCTTCTGGCACCGCTACCGGCGCAATCGCGCGGCCGTGCTCGGACTCTCGTTGCTTGCACTCGTGGTCGCGATGGCCCTGACGGCGGATCTGATCCGCCCGGGCGATCCCCTGGCCATCGTCGGTCCGCCGCTGACCTGGCCTTTCCAGGACGTCGCCTGGCCGCTCGGCACTGACCATCTGGGGCGGGACATCCTTGCAGGGCTGCTGCACGGCGCCCGGATCTCCCTGGCGATCGGCCTGATCGCTACGGCGGTGTCGCTGGTCATCGGCATCGCGGTCGGGGCCGTTGCCGGCTACTATGGCGGGTGGATCGACGACGTGCTGATGCGCGTCACCGAGGCGTTCCAGACCGTCCCGAGCTTCGTCCTGCTGTTGACGCTGGTGGCGATCCTCGGCTCGTCGATCAACGCCATCATCCTGGCCATCGGCATCGTCTCCTGGACGGCGCCGGCCCGGCTGGTCCGCGCCGAGTTCTTGTCGTTGCGGGACCGCGAGTTCGTGGACGCCGTGCGCAATCTCGGGGTCGGCGACGCGGCGATCATCTTCAAGGAAATCCTGCCGAACGCGCTGCCGCCGATCATCGTCTTCGCCAGCGTCATCATGGCCGTGTCGATCCTGCTGGAATCGGCCCTCGCCTTTCTCGGCCTCGGCGATCCCAACTTCGCGAGCTGGGGCAACATGATCGGCAACGGGCGGAACGTGCTGCGGACGGCCTGGTACTGCGCTGCGTTGCCGGGCCTCGCCATCGTCATCACCGTGCTGGCGTTCAGCTTGCTGGGCGAAGGCTTGAACGACGCTCTCAACCCGCGTCAGCGCCGGTGACCGCGCCGGCGCTCTTGGACATCCGCGGCCTGTCGATCCGGCTGCCGGAAGGCGCCGACCGGCCCCTGGCGCTCGACGGCTTCGACCTCACGGTCGAGCGCAATGAGATCGTCTGCTTGGTCGGCGAATCGGGTTCCGGCAAGTCGCTGGCGGCGGGCGCCATCCTCCGCCTGCTGCCCGAGCCCGACGTGCGGGTTGGCGCCGGTCAGGTGCTGTTCCACGGCACCGACGTGCTGAAGCTGCCGATGCGTGCCGTGCGCGAACTCCGCGGAAGGCGGATCGCCATGGTGTTCCAGGAGCCGATGACGGCGCTGAACCCGCAGCACACGGTGGCCCAGCAGATCGACGAGGTGCTCGGGGTCCACACCCGGCTCGGGCGGCGCGATCGCCACCGCCGGATCGTCGAGATCCTCGACGCGGTGCGCATCCCCGATCCCGAACGGACGATGCACGCCCATCCGCACCAGATTTCCGGCGGTCAGCGCCAGCGGGTGATGATCGCCATGGCGTTGGTCCTCGAGCCCGAGTTGATCATCGCCGACGAGCCGACCACCGCGCTCGACGTCACCACCCAAGCGCAGATCCTCAAGCTCATCCGCGACCTCCAGGACCGGTTCCAAACCGGCGTGCTCTTCATCACCCACGATTTCGGCGTCGTCGCCGAGATCGCCGATCGGGTGGCGGTCCTACAGAACGGCCTCAAGGTCGAGGAGGGGCCGGCTCGCCGCGTCCTTGACCGGCCGGAGCACGCCTACACCCGCGCTTTGATCCGCGCCGTGCCGCGGCTGACGCCACCGCCGCCCAAACCTCTTGCCGATCGGCCGGTCGTGCTGGCCGCGGACGCCGTCTCCAAGACGTTCCGCCCGCGCGCCCTGATCGGCGTCCGCCGCCCGCCGGTTGCGGCCGTGAAGGCGGCGAGCTTCGAGCTCAGGCGTGGGGAGACGCTGGGCATCGTCGGTGAATCGGGCTCCGGTAAGTCGACCCTCGCCCGTTGCATCGTCCGCTTGCTCGACTCGGACGATGGCCGCATCCTGCTCGACGGGGCGGACCTGCGGACAGCGCCCCGGTCGGTGATGCGTGCGCGGCGGCGCGACATCCAGATCATCTTCCAGGATCCGATGGCCTCGCTCAATCCGCGAAAGCGGGTCCAGGACTTGATCGCCCAAGGGCCGATCGTCCTGGGCACGCCACGCCCGACAGCGCTGGCCCAGGCGCGCGAGCTGTTGGCGTTGGTGGGCCTGTCTCCGGCGGCTGCCGAGCGGTTCCCGCACGAGTTCTCTGGCGGCCAACGTCAGCGGATCGGGATCGCCCGGGCGCTTGCCATGGAGCCGCACGTGATCGTCGCCGACGAGCCAGTGTCGGCTTTGGACGTCTCGGTCCAGGCTCAGGTGATCCAGTTGCTGACGAACCTGCGCGAGCGCTTCGCGCTCTCGCTTCTGTTCGTCACCCATGACCTGCGGGTCGCTGCCCAACTCTGTGACCGGGTCGCCGTCATGCAGCGCGGCGAGATCGTCGAGCAGGGGGTGACCGCGATGGTGTTCCAGGCGCCGAGCCATCCCTACACGCGCGACCTTCTCGCCTCGGTCCCGGGTCGCGACTGGCAGCCGCCGCTGCTGGCCGACGATGCCGACGTGGTGCCCGACGCGATCGCTTGAGTCAGCCGTGGCGGCGGCTGGGCTCAGGCCAACCGATCGGCCAAGACGACCGCCAGATGCTGCGCCTGCCGGTCGCTGCCGGCGGCGATCTGCTGGCGGCAGCTGGTACCGTTGGCGACGATGAGGGTGGTCGCGGCTGCGTCGCGGACCCGGGGCAAGAGCGAAGCCTCGGCCATGGTCTGCGACACGACCCGATGCTCCACCTGGTAGCCGAAAGCGCCGGCCATCCCACAGCAGGAACTGTCGATCACGTCGACGTCCAGCATCGGATCGAGGCGCAGCGCAGCGGTCACGGATTCGAACACACCGAACGCCTTTTCATGGCAATGACCGTGTATCACCACGCGCCGCCGGGGGCCATTCCATCGCGGCCGGAACCGAGGATCCGCAGCGGCGGTCAGCAACCAATCCGCAAGCAGCCGGGTCCGGCCCTCGATCGCGCGGTAGGCGGCCGCCGGCAGCAGGGCTTCGGCCTCGTCGCGAAAGGTGAGCAGGCACGACGGTTCGAGGCCGACGATCGGCGTCCCGGCGTCGAGGTGGGGCCGAAGCGCGCGCAGCGTTCGCTCCAGCTCTGCGCGGGCTTCGTCGACCAGCCCGGCGGCCAGGAAGGTCCGCCCGCAGCAGAGCGGGCGTTCGCCGGGAGGCGTTGGGTCGATGGCCCGGTGTCCGGCGGCCTCGATCAGCTGCCGAGCGGCCAACAGATTCTCTGGCTCGAACCAGGCGTTGAACGTGTCACCGAACAAGACGACGGCGGGCCGCTCGTCCCCGCAGGTCGATGCCCAGTTCGGTCGACGACGAAAGATCGGCAGCGCACGATCGGCGCGGAGGCCGGTCACCCATTCGCTCAGCTTGGCGAGGCCTGGAACCCGATCCCGCATGGTGGGAAGCCAGGCATAGCGGCTGGCCACGCCTGCGTAGCGCGGCAGATAGGCGATCAGGCGGTCGCGCGCCGCGAGCCTCGTGCGCTGCCGCCAGTGGTTCTGCAGCTCGATCTTCATGCGCGCCATGTCGACACCGGTCGGGCATTCGCGCTTGCAAGCCTTGCAGCCGACGCAGAGGCTCATGGCTTCCCTCATTGCCACCGACGTCAGTGCATCAGGGCCGAGTTCGCCGGTCAGGGCTTGGCGGAGCACGTTGGCCCGGCCGCGGGTGACGTCGCGTTCGTCGCGGGTGGCGCGGAAGCTTGGGCACATCACGTCGCCCGTCGACTTCCGGCAGGCGCCGTTGTTGTTGCACATCTCCGCCGCACCCAAGAGCCCGCCCCATGCCGACCAATCGAGCGCCGGAGCGAAGGCAGGAGGCGTTCCGTTCGGCCGTTGGCGAAGCAGTGTGTGGTCGTCGAACTTCGGCGCACGAACGATCTTCGACGGCGCCGTGTTGAACGACCCGTTGGGGTCGAACCGGTCTTTGACGGCTTCGAATGCCTGCACCAGCGGCTGGCCGAAGACCCGTTCGTGCCACTCCGAGCGGACCAGGCCGTCGCCGTGCTCGCCCGAGTGCGAACCGTCGAAGCGCTTCACGAGTTCGACCGCCTCCTCGGCGATCGCCCGCATGGTCGTGACGCCTTCATCCTGTTTGAGGTTCAGGATCGGCCGCACGTGCAGGCAGCCGACCGCCGCGTGGGCGTACCAGGTGCCGGTCGTGCCGTGGCGGCGGAAGAGATCGGTCACGGCGTCGGTGTAGTCGGCCAGGTGCTCGACCGGAACGGCGCAGTCTTCGATGAACGAGACGGGTTTGGCGTCGCCCTTCATCGACATGGCGATGTTCAGACCGGCGGTGCGGAGTGCCGTGATCTCGCCGATGAGGTCGCCGTCATGCGCTTCGACCACGGCGCCCGAATGGCCGAGCTCGCCCATCAACTCGTCCAGCCGGCGCAGCTCGTGGGCAAGGGGGGCAGCACTGTCGGCAACGAACTCGACCAACAAAAGCGCTTCCGGTCGACCGCGGACGAACCGGTCCATACTCCGGGCGAACGTCGGGATCCGGCTGGCCAGATCGAGGATCGAGCGGTCCACCAGTTCGACGCAGGTGGGCCCGAGTGTCACGAGATGCGGGGCTGCTTCCATCGCCCCGCGGAAGCTGGGGAAATGGCAGACACCCATCACCTTGTGGCGCGGCAGCGGCCAGAGCTTGAGCTTGATCCGCGTGAAGTACGCGAGCGTGCCCTCGGAGCCGACCAGCAGCGATACGGGGTTCCAACTTCCACCCGGGACGATGCGGTCGAGCGCGTAGCCACCCACCTGGCGGGCGGTCTTGGGCATGCCGGCGGCGATCGCGCCGGCCTCGCGCGCCGCGAGCGCTTCGAGCCAGGCGGTGAGTGCCGTCATTGGCGCTTCAGGGTCGTTCCCACCCGCCCGTACTTCGTCGAAGCGGACGACCGTCCCATCCGCCTTGAGCGCGTCGATCGCCAGGACGTTGTCCACCGAGACGCCGTAGCGCAGCGAACGCGAACCGCAGGAGTTGTTGGCGGTCATCCCGCCCAGGGTGGCGCGCGAGCTGGTGGAGACGTCGACCGGGTAAAACAGGCCGTGGGGTCGAAGCGCGCTGTTCAGCTCGTCGAGGACGATGCCGGGTTCGACCCACACGGTCCGGGCCTCGACGTCGAGGTCGTGGACGCCGGTGAGCCAGCGGCTGGTGTCGATGACCAGGGACCGGCCGACCGTCTGGCCGGCTTGGGAGGTGCCACCGCCGCGCGGCAACACCGACACCCCGGCCTCGCGCGCCAGCGACAGGGTGGCTTCGACGTCGCGCGTGTGGCGCGGGCGGACCACGCCGAGCGGCTGGATCTGGTAGAGCGATGCGTCGGTCGCGTAGCGCGCGCGGTCGAACGACGAGAACCGAACGTCGCCGTCCAGTGCCGACCGCAGCTGCGCAGCCAGGGCGGGGTCGCGGTCTTCCGGTCGGGATCGGGTGCTCACGGTCGCCAAGACGGCCTCCACGCGCGACGGACCAAGGGCGCCGAGGATAGGCAGCGAGCGCGGTGGCCGATAGGCCGGTCGCCGTCAGCGGCTTGACGCGTCGGCCAGGAGGTCGTCCGTATGGCCGATCAGAGAGGCACCCGGAGAATGGTCATGACTCACCGCGCTGGTCGCCAGTTCCTGCAGATCCCTGGCCCGACCAACGTGCCGGACCGAGTGCTGCGGGCCATCGACCGGCCCACCATCGATCACCGGGGACCGGAGTTCGCCCAGCTCGGGCGACGCGCCATCGACGGCATGAAGCGAATCGTCAAGACGACGGCCGGGGAGGTGGTGATCTACCCCGCGTCCGGAACGGGAGCCTGGGAAGCGGCTCTGGTCAACACGACGTCGCCGGGCGATCGCGTGCTGATGGTGGAGACCGGCCATTTCGCGGTGCTCTGGTCCAAGCTCGCTGCACGGCTCGGCCTCCGTCCGTTGCTGATCGAGAGCGATTGGCGGCACGGCGCCGACCCCGGCGTGATCGAGGCCCAGCTTCGCGAGGACCGTGCGCACACGATCAAGGCGGTTTGTGTGGTCCACAACGAGACCTCGACAGGTGCTGTCACCCGGATCGATGAGGTCCGCGCTGCCATCGACGCCGCCGGACATCCGGCGCTCTTGATGGTCGACACGATCTCGTCGCTCGCGTCGATCGATCTGCGCATGGACGAGTGGGGCATCGATGTCGTGGTCGCCGGGTCGCAGAAGGGATTGATGCTGCCGCCCGGCCTCTCGTTCAACGCGCTCAGCCAAAAGGCGCTGACCGTCAGCCGCAACACCGGACTGCCGCGGTCCTACTGGGACTGGTCGGAGATGCTGGCACCGAATGCCAAGGGCTTCTTTCCCTACACGCCCGCGACCAACCTGCTCTACGGCCTCGTGGAAGCCATCGACATGCTGGAGGATGAAGGTCTGGAGCAGGTGTTCGCCCGGCACGATCGCCACGCCGCCGCCACGAGGCAGGCAGCGCAAGTGTGGGGCCTGGAACTCCTGTGCGCCGACGAGCGGCACCACTCCAGCGCGCTGACGGCCGTCCTCATGCCCGATGGCCACAGCGCGGACGCATTCCGCCAAGTCGTCCTCGATCGCTTCGACATGCCGCTCGGCGCCGGGCTCTCGAAGGTGGCGGATCGGGTGTTCCGGATCGGCCATCTCGGCGACTTCAACGATCTGATGCTGATCGGCACGCTCGCCGGCGTCGAGATGGGCCTGGAGTTGGCGGGCGTACCTCATCGGACCGGTGGTGTGCAGGCGGCGATGGTCGCTTTGAGCAAGGCCACTGGAGCCGCCGCCGGCGGCTCCATCGCTGCAGCCTGAGGGCGCTTTGCCAGCCTCAGGTGAAAAGGAAGTCGCTTGCGTCGAGATCTCCGGCCATGCGGTAGAGTTCGATGCTGCCGAAGCTGCTGTCGTCGGTCACGGAAACGATGGCGTTCGAACCGTCGTTGGTGATCGTCAATGCGCTGAAGCTCGTCGGGGCGTCCGACCAGAACTGATCGTAGCGGATCCGGTCGACGCCGTTCTCGAAGTCGCGGATTCGATCTGCGCCATGACCAGGGGCGAAAACGAAGACGTCCGTCGCCCGGTCGTAGCTTCTGCCGAAGAGCCAGTCGTCGCCGCCGTCGCCACTGATGGTGTCGGCACCAAGGCCGCCGAGGATCACGTCGTCGCCGTCGAGGCCGCGGAGGCGGTTGGCGCCGGCACTGCCGGTGAGGTGGTCGTCGAACCGCGATCCGTCGGCCCATTCGATGTTGCGCAGGGTGTCGCTGCCATCGCCGCCTGAGCTGGTGCCGTTCGCGAGATCCACCCGGACGCCGGCCGTGGCGTAGTCGTGGTAGATCGTGTCGATGCCGGCTCCGCCGTCGATGGTGTCGTTGCCGCCATTGCCCATCAGGTAGTCGCTGGCATCGCCGCCCGTCATGATGTCGTTGCCGTCGCCACCTCGAACGTAGTCGGAGCCGTTGCTGCCGTGGAGGCGATTGCTCGCGACGTCGCCGTCACCGCCGTAGTCCGTCTCGTCGCCCGCCACCAGGAGGCTGCCGTCGGTGTCGAAGCCGGCATGGAGGGTGTCGGCGCCATCGCCGCCGATCAGCGTGTCGTAGCCGTCGCGGCCGTTCAGGAGATTGTCGCCGTCGTCGCCGACGAGGCGATCGTCGAAGGCCGATCCGTAGACCCGCTCGATCGAAACCAGCCGGTCAGTGCCGTCGCCACCGCTGGCGGTGCCGGCGTCGAGGTCGACCGTGACGCCGGCTTCGGCGTGAGTGTAGTCGACGGTGTCCACATCCTCGCCACCGTCGAGCGTGTCGCTGCCGGCGTTGCCGACGAGTCGGTCACCCCCGGCACCACCGAGCAGACGATCGTTGCCGTCAGCGCCATAGAGGACGTCGTTGCCACCCCCGCCGTTCAGCACGTTCGTGAACCAGTCCGTGTTGCCGTCGTCGTCGCGGTAGGTCCCGGCGAAGAGGATGTCGCCGCCGTCATAGCCCAGGATCGTGTTGCTGCCGGTGGTGCCGCCGATGATGTCGCGATGGTCGGAGCCGAAGACGTGCTCGATCGAGACCAGCGTATCCTGACCGTCGCCGCCCACGGCCGTGCCCGCCAAGAGGTCGACGATCATGCCGCTCGTCGCGTTCGCGTACGAGACGACATCGGAGTCCTCCCCACCGTCGAGGTGATCGTCGCCAGCGTTGCCGAGCAGGTAGTCGTCGCCGCGGCGGCCGTACAACGCGTTGCCGCCACCATTGCCGATCAGGCGGTCGTCGTAGGCCGAACCATGCACGTCCTCGATCGCGCGTAGCCAGTCGGCGCCGTCGCCACCGCTGGCGGTCCCCGCGACGAGGTCGACGACCACGCGGCTCGGCGCATGGACGTAGGACGCGGCATCTTGACCACCGCCGCCGTCCAAAAAGTCGACGTCGCCGTTGCCTCTCAGATAGTCATCGTCGTCGCCGCCATAAATCGAATCGTAGCCGTCGGTGCCGTAAAGGGTGTCGTCGCCGCTCCCGCCGGCGAGATAGTTGCCGTCCCTGCCGTCGCTGATGCCAGAGTAGTCACCCCACGTGCCGCCGAAGAGAGTGTCGTCGCCGGCGTAGCCGTACATCCAGTCGTAGCCGGCGCCACCGGTCAGCACGTTGTTGGACGAGTTGCCATGCAGCCGATCGTCGGCCAGCCCGCCAATCGCATTCTCGATGACGGCGCCCGGCACGATCGCCAAGTTGTACGTCTGTCCGTTCAGCGAAGAGAACTCGTACTCACCAAGATTGATCGTGGACGAGCGCAGATACTCCGACGCATCGATCGTATCGATCCCGCCCGCATCCCAAATCGCTCCGTAGATGTTTTCGAACGACAAGGTGGCCGTCCAGGCATCGCGATCGGTGTTCGAGTTGAAACCATAGATCGTATCGCCAGCGAATGCGATGTCGTTGGCGCCATAGAGGTATTGCAGCGCCATGACGTCGTGGACCATGAACGTTGCCGACTCCGGGCGGCCATAGCTTGCCCCGGTTTCGTTGCCACCAAAGTAACTCATGATCGTGTACTGAGTACTGTCTTGAAAATGTGTGGCGTCGTCGGCGTAGGTGTGGCCGGGTCCATTGTAATTGCCGGGATGGTAGAGGCCGAGTGCGTGGCCCATCTCGTGCAGGCTCAGGCGTTGCGTCACGATATCGTTCACGGTGACGAGGGCATCGGTGATCGCGTAGCCGTGCGGCGTCCAAACTCGGTTGCCGTAGGCTTGGCCGCCGCCTTCGTCCCAACGTTGGATTCTGAGGTCGCCGTCGTCGGAATGCAGCCGTTGCGGTTCGACCCTGACGAGGTCGATGTTGGCGACGTCCTCGATCAGCAGGATGTAGCGCTCGAAGTCGTCGATCTGGTCGGGGGCCAACGGTTTGGTGCCGTCGCCATACACGTCGCCGACGCCAGGATACGAATAGTTTACGACGGTCACATCATCGCGGTCGGGATTGCGGGCGCCCCAGCGATTGGATTGGCGGCCGTCGTCGTCCTTGTACCGATCGATGATTGCGTCGATGGCCTGTTCGGGCGTGAAGAACGGTTTGGACATGGCTACGTCTCCTGGGTCAGACCGGGCGGCCGTTGCGAACCCGGCCGCGGACGATGGCCCGAAGCGCAGGATGCCGCGGTTGCACGCGGTGTTGCGGATGACGGAGGAAGACCGAGCGCGGCGGTTGGCTGGCGATGACCCTGCTGTTCCGTCGTCGCTCGCATTGACCAGGTCGCGGACGTCGTCATGACTCGCCGAAGGCTTGGGAAGTCAATTGACGATGGCCATTTGGTGCCTCCGTCTTTCGTCCAATCTCTGTCTGGTCTATCGTTTGATTTCACGTGTATTGATGATTGCCATCTCTCCAGATGGCACGCGAAAAAAAGTACTCTTGGTCGATCCAGGAATTGTCGCGGCGACGAGACGTTCCGCGACCGAGCGCGCGACGGCGCGCTACGAGGTGGCCACCATTCGTGGGCGGAAGGGATCAGGCCGCCGTCGAACGCTTCGGCCGCAGCTTGGTGGGCCGACAGACTCGTTGGCATGACCGCTGGACGGTAGCCCAGTGGCGGCGTGCATCAATTCGGACAACTCGTAGGTCTCAGCCCTCGCGGACGGCGCGCTAGCGGCGGCGTTTGCGGAGACGCGATCAGACGACTTCGAGTTCGAGATCCTCGAGGCCATCGACGTGACCGTGCAGCTTGTCGCCGCGTTCGACTGCAGCGACGCCCGCCGGCGTGCCAGACATGATCAGGTCGCCCGGCGCCAGCTCGAACGACCGCGAGAGGTAGCTGATCGTCTCAGGCACTTTCCAGATGAGCTGGTTCAGGTCACCCTCCTGGCGGCGTTCGCCATTGACCTCGAGCCAGATCGCGCCGGATGTGGGGTGACCTACGCGGCTCGCCGGGGTTAGGGGACCGCAGGGTGCCGAACGCTCGAACGCTTTGCCGATCTCCCAGGGGCGGCCGAGCTTTTTCGCTTCGCCCTGGAGGTCCCGGCGGGTCATGTCGAGCCCGACGCCGTAGCCGAACACCAGCTCCAGCGCCCGATCCACCGGCACGTCGACACCGCCGCCCTGCAAGGCAACCACCATTTCGATTTCGTGATGGAGGTCCGCGGTGCCGCTCGCATAGGGCCATTTCCGCCCGACGAAGACGTTGTCGGGGTTCTTCTGAAAAAAGAACGGTGGCTCCTTGTCCGGATCGAAACCCATCTCGATCGCGTGCGCCGCATAGTTGCGGCCGACGCAGTAGACGCGGCGCAAAGGAAACCGCTCGTCCTGGTCGACGATCGGCAGGCTGGCCGGCACCGCCGGCTCGAACAGGAAGGGCATGAAGAGTCTCGTCGTTGGTGTGGGGCTGGACGATGGATCAGGCGGCGAGTGGCGGTACCCCTCGCTCCGACGCGATCACTGCCAGTTCTTGGCGGAGCGCCGGATGCAAGGGAACCCCAGACCGGGTCCGCTCGGCCCTGTTGGCCGCCCGACCCTCGCCCGGGATCCGCACCGTTGGGTGGTGCGGGAGCGGCGTCGACGCCCTGAGTTCGGCGAACAGCGCCTGGATGTTGTCGTTGAAAGCGCCGGCGTCACCGAACGCGTCGACGGCGATCGCGACGACGAACTGGCCCGTGTTGGCCGGGGTGCCGACGTCGCGAGTGAAGTCGACGACGTTGCTGCCACAGGCGCCGCCGTTCAGCACGCCGGCGAGCAGGCCGACCGCTAGCGCCAGGCCGTATCCCTTCGGGCCGCCGATCGGCAGCAGAAAGCCCTCCTTCTGGCGCTTCGGATCGGTGAGCGGGCGGCCGTCACGCCCGACCATCCAGCCCTCCGGCATCGCCTCGCCGCGCTGAGCCAGGGTCTTGATCTTGCCGGCCGACGCGATCGTCGTTGCCATGTCGAGGACGAAGGGTTCGTCGCTGCCGCCCGGCACGGCGACGGCGATCGGGTTGGTGCCGAGAAGCAAATCGGTGCCCCCATAGGGGGGGACGTGGTTGGCGCTGCCGACCGCAGCGGCGAGGCCGATCATGCCGGCGTCGAGCTGTGGGCGGACGTAGAGGGCGAGGGGGCCTGCGTGGTTGTTGTTGCGCACGCCGACCCAGCCGATGCCTGCGTCCCTAGCCTTGGCGATCGCGACTTCGGCTGCCCGCCGCATCGCCAGATGGCCGAGACCGTTGTCACCGTCGACCACCGCCGTCGCCGCGGTCTCCCGGACGACGCGCGCCGTTGCCTTCGCGTTGGTTCCGCCGCAGAGCAAGCGGTCGACGTATTGGCGCAGGCGGAAGACGCCGTGGGTGTCGTAGCCCTGAAGGTCCGCCTCGACCATCAGCGCGGCGACGTCCGTCGCGTCGTCCTCCGGTACATCCACGCTGCGCAGCGCGGCGGCGACGAACGCCCGGAGGTCATCTGCCCGGACCGGGTACCTGGGTCCTTCCTCCACCACGTCAGGCAGCGTCCGTCAGACGCGACCCGGCGGCGTCCGCGACCGGATTGCCGAGGGTCCCGATCCCGTCGACCTCGACCTCGATCCGGTCGCCGGGCTTCATCCACAAGGGCGGCTTGCGCGCGTGTGCAACGCCCGACGGCGTGCCCGTGGCGATCACGTCGCCAGGTTCCAAGGTCATCACCTGTGAGATCAACGACACCAGCCGCGGTACTTTGAAGACCATCTGATCGGTACTGGCGTCCTGAACGGTCTGGCCGTTCAGTCGGGTGCGGATGCCGAGCCCCGAAGCGCCAGCAGGGAGGTCGTCCTTGGTGACGATGGCCGGCCCCATCGGCCCGGTGCCGTCGAAGTTCTTGCCCATGGTCCACTGGGTCGTCTTGCGCTGGTAGTCCCGCACCGAGACGTCGTTGAAGAGCGTGTAGCCGAAGACGTGGTCCAATGCCTCGTCCTCGCCGACGTCGTGGCAGCGTCGGCCGATGACGACCGTAAGCTCCGCTTCGTAGTCGAGGCGGTCCGAGCGGCGCGGACGCAGCACCGGTGCCCCTGGCGCCACCAAGGACGACGCGGTGCGCATGAACACCGCTGGGTAGTCGGGCACCGTGGTGCCGCCCTCGGCTGCGTGGTCGACGTAGTTCAAGCCGATGCAGAGGATCTTGCCCGGGCGCGGGATCGGCGGCAGCAGCGTCACGCCGGCCAACGGCAGAGCGTTGCCGTCGGTGCTTGACATGTCCGCGAGGGCTCGAAGCAGCGTCGGGCCGGCTTCGATCAGTCCGATCATCGTCGTTGGCGCATCGGGCAGGAGATCGGCAACGGGAACGAGAGCCTCGTTCCGGATCAGGCCAACCGCGTCTCGGCCCTGGTCGTCGAAGGTTGCGAGTTTCATGGTCAGGCTCCTGCCACGCTGCTCTTCTGCCAAAAGACCAAGCGCCGTTGGGCGAACGAAATCGCCGCGAACAGTGCGAGGCCGAGGATGCTGAGATAGAGGATCAGAGAAAACACTCGGGGGGTGTTGAGCTGGGCGGCAGCAACCCGGATCAGCTCGCCGAAGCCCTTGCCGCCACCCAGGAACTCGCCGGTGATGGCGCCGGCCATCACGCCGACCGAGGCGATCTTCAGCCCGGTGAAGAGATGCGGCAAACCGGCCGGCAGCTTGAGCTGCACGAGCGTCTGCCAGCGGGTGGCACCGATGGTCTTGAACAGCATCTTTTGGTTGTGATCGGCGGCATGCAGGCCGGCCGCAGTTCCGACGACGATCGGGAACGTTGCGATGAACGCCGCGAGCGCCACCTTCGATTCGATGCCGAAGCCGAGCCAGGCGACGAACAGCGGCGCGAAGGCGATCTTCGGCATCGTGTCGATGGCGACCAAGTACGGCATCACCGCCCGCTCGCCGAAATGGGTCTCGCCGACCAGCACGCCGAGCGAGAAACCGATGACGAACGCGATGATGAAGCCGTAGATCACCTCCTTGGTGGTGATCCACAAGGCCAGCAGCATGTAGTCACCGGTCAGCAGGTTGCGCCCGACCACCAACAGATCGCGGCCGGTTTCGAGCGGTGTCGGCAAGATGATCGGCGAAACCACGCCGATGGCGCTGACGAACTGCCAAATCGCCAGAAACGCGACCATCAGCGCGACCATCGAGACCGAGCGCGGCACCTGGTCGATCCAGGAGACGCGCTCGACCCACACGGTGTCAGGCGGCGACTGAGCATCGTCGAGGACGGCGGCGTCGGGTGGGGTCACAGGAAGGCCTCCACGTCGAGGCGTTTGCGGATGTGCTGGACGAACTCGGCGAACGCCGGGGTCGTCATCATGTCGAGCGTGCGCGGACGCGGGAGATCGACGGTGACTGCTTCGACGATGCGACCGGGGCGCGGCTTCATCACGTAGACGATGTCTGAGAGGATCACCGCCTCCTGGATCGAGTGGGTGACCAGGAATGCCGTCGCCTGCCGGCTCTGGCAGATGCGCTGCAGCTCCATGTTCATGAACTCGCGCGTCAGCTCGTCGAGCGCGCTGAACGGCTCGTCGAGCAGTAGCACAGCCGGCTCGGTGATCAGCATCCGGCAGATCGACGCCCGCTGAGCCATGCCGCCCGAAAGTTCGTTCGGATAGACGTGCTCGAACCCTTTCAGCCCGACCAGCTCCAAGAGCTCGATGGCGGCCTGATGATGGGCTTTGGCGGCGGCCTTGCCTTGGCGGATCGCCACCGGCAGCACGATGTTCTCGATCGTGGTCTTCCACGGCAGCAGCGTGGCCTGCTGGAACATCATGCCGATGTCGTGGCGGGGCCCCGTCACCGGGCGCCCCTGCAGCATGACGCTGCCCTTGGTCGGTGGCTCCAGTCCGGCCATGATCTTCAGCAACGTCGACTTGCCGCATCCGCTCGAGCCGATCACCGACGAGAAGCTACCGGGCTGGAGCGTCAGGTCGACATGGTCGAGCGCATGGACGTTGCGCATGGCGTAGATCTTGTCCACGCCACGGAGCTGATAGACCGGCCGACGCACGGACGTCGCGTCGTCGCGGGCCGGGGCCAGAGCCACCGCCATGGCCCTACTGGCCGACGAAGTCGTTGGTGTAGGCGGCCTGCAGGTCGTCGATGGGTTCCGCCAGATTGTCGGCGACGATGGCGTGCCAGCGCTCCCACACCGCCGGCGGCTGGAAGCCGAGGGGGGCACTGTCGTCGACGGGGATGGTCTTGCTGCGGACCGCGACGAACAACGACTCGGCGAACTCCGGGTCTTCGCTTTCCTGGGGCATGCCGGCGGCGAGGTGCGCGAGCACGGCCTCGCGGTTGGCATCGTCGAGCGCGAATTCGTGGCCGCGGTTGAACGCGCGGACAAAGGCCGCGACGAGCTCCGGATCGGTGTCGATGGTCTCGCGCATGGTCGCGAGCCCGTTGCCGAACAGCGACAGTTGCTCGTCCGGCGTGATGTCGCGCATGACCAGCCCGCGCTGGCTCATGATGGCGCCGTCTGCGGTCGATGCGGCATAGGCCGAAACGTCACCGCGCATGAAGGCTGCGGTCGCCGGCCCGCCGTCGCCGATGGGCAGGAACTCGAAGTCCTCGCCCTCGTTCATGCCGGCGCCGTTCAGCACGGCACGGGCGAACGACACCTCGGCGCCGTCAGCCGTGCCGACGCCGACCACGGTGCCGGTGAGATCGCCGGGCTCCATGTATTCGGCGTCGTCCTGAACCAGGATGCCGAAATTGCTTCGCGCCGCGACGTTGTAGATGAAGACGACATCGGCGCCGCGGGCCCGCGCATTGAGCACCGGACCCGGACCGGGACGGCCGAATTGGGCCTGGCCGGACGACAGCGCCTGGAGCACCGACGCCGAGCCGTTCACCGATTCGACCTGCACGTCGAGGCCTTCGTCAGCGAAGAAGCCCTCGCCGATCGCGACGTAGACGGGGAACGAATTGATCGCCGACGGGCTCGGCTGCGCGAAGGTGACGGCGCGCAAGTCCTGAGCTGTCACGGCGCCGGCAAGGCCGGCGACGCCGAGCCCCGTGATGCCGAGCAAAGCAGCGGCGAGGGCCGCTTTGAATCCATGGGTCCGCATATCGAA
>JBCBTD010000025.1:0-55697 GCA_039818825.1 Pseudomonadota bacterium | reverse complement strand
ATACTACGGTTTGCCATCGACTTTGTCGGTAAACCGGCCGTAGTCGGCCGGCTAGCTGACGTCCGCCTACCGTCCGAACGTGAAGTACGGATATCGCGCCGAGGCCCCATCATCGGAGTGCGCCGGTACCCCGGCACGCTACGACCGGTGCTTCGTCGCCTTGTCGAGCGGGTCGGGACAGGCTACGCCTGATGGCGTATGTTCCGCGGTGTCATCATGCTGTTCGTCCGAAGCTTGGCCGGTGCCTTCACCGCCATCGCCCTCATCGTTACCGCCCCGGCATCGGCGGCACGCCTCGTGCTCGATGCGCCGGGCGACGCGTGCTTCTCGGCGCAGGTGCCGCCGGGCTGGCTGGTGGCGGCGGCGTTCGAGCCGGGCCCGGAGGACGACCCGGAACTGCCGCGGGTCGTGTCGCTGTTCCCGGACCCGGAAGATCAGGTTTGGCTCGGCCTGTGGCATGCGCGGTTGGTCGGCTCGCTGGACGAGGCCAAGGCACGATTCGACGATCTCGACGGCGCACTGTTCGACGATCCCGTGGTCGAGACCGCTACGGATCGAACGCTCGCGGGCTTTCCAGCCTTCCAGCTACGCGGCACGGCGACCAGCGACGGCGAGCCGGTGACGTTTGGCGTGGTCGGCTTCGCCTACGCACCGGGGGCCATCGGGGTCGCGGTGTTCGTCGGCGAAGACGGCGCCTGGACCGCCCATGCCGAGACCGTGGCGGCGACGTTGGACTCGATCCGCACGGAGCAGGCGGCATGTCCTTGAACGTGAAGCGGGCACCTACGCGGCCGATCTTGGTGGTGGCGCTGTTGCTTGGCGCCACCGCGGGCGTGGCCGGCTGCAACACCGGCACCACCTTCACCAGGAGCGTCGGCGTCTACGACCCCCTCTACTACGACGACCGTTATCGCGCCGGCATCTACGCCCACCACCGTGCATACCGGCCGGGCTACCGGGCACCGCGCTACCGGCCCTATTTCTGAACGAGCCTGACCATTCGTGCAGCCGTCGGCGGCCCGGCCGCCACGGCCGAGACGTCACCTTGGCTTGCGGCACGTGGGTACGACCGCGTGGAGTTGCCGCGGCGGGCGAAGCGGCGTAACCGTGCGGATCGGCGGTCGGCGAATGGCGCGCGCGACCCGATCGGTGAGGACGACATGGACGTCGGCGCGTGGCTGCGCGACCTCGGCCTCGGCGAATACGCCGAAACGTTCCGTGACAACGACGTCACGGGCGACCTCCTGGCTACGCTCGACGCAGACGACCTTCGCGATCTCGGTGTCGACAAGGTCGGCCACCGCCGCCGGATCCTGAACGCTGTCGCCAACCTCCAAGCAGCCGCCGAGCCGGTCGCGGCTCCGGCGTTGCAGGAGGGCGCGTTCGAACGGCCGGAGCGGCGCCACCTGACCATCCTCGTCTGCGACATCGCCGATTCGACACCGCTGGCGACGCGCCTCGACGCGGAGGTGTTCCGCAACCTGGTCGCCCGGTTCCAGCAGCGCTGCGCTGAGGCCGTGCGGCAGTTCGGCGGCTTCGTCGGCCCGTTCCTCGGCGATGCGGTGATCGCCTATTTCGGCTACCCGCGAAGCCTCGAGAACGACGCCGAATCTGCGCTCAAGGCCGGGCTTGCGATCGTCCGCCGGCTGGAACGGGCCGACGACCTGCTGGAGCCGATCGCCGTCCGGATCGGCGTCGCCACCGGCCTCGTCATCGTCGGCAAGCTCGACGACACCTCGGCGCCGGAAGAGCACACGGTGATCGGCGAGACCCCCAACCTCGCCGTCCGGCTGCAAACCCAGGCAGCGCCCAACACCGTGGTCTGCGCGTCGACCACGCGCCAACTGGCGGGCGAACTGTTCCGCTTCGAGCCGTTGGGGCGGATCGCAGTCAAAGGCTTCGAGGCACCGGTCGCCGTCTGGCGCGTGGCGGGCGAGACCGCCGCCGAAACGCGCTTCGCCGCGACCCGCACCGCCACCATCGGCCGCTTGGTCGGGCGCACGGAAGAACGGGCGCTCCTGCTGGAGCGCTGGGCGACGGCGCGGCGCGGCGAGGGGCAGGCGGTGGTGATCACCGGGCCGCCCGGCATCGGCAAGTCGCGGCTGGTCGGCAGCCTGGTTGACGACGTCGAGGCCAGCGGCGGCACCAGCCATCTGTTTCAGTGCTCGCCTTTGTTCGCCCAGAGCCCCCTCTACCCGATCGTTCGCCACCTGGAGGCGGCGGCACGGGTCAGCGACGGCGATGCGCCGGACGAGCGGCTGCGCAAGCTGAAGCGCTATCTGACCGATCGCGACGCCGATCCGTCGTTCGCCGACGAACTCGCGGCCCTGCTGCTGGAGCCCGGCGAACTCGGGCCGGACGCCACCCCCGAGCGGTTGCGCGCCGACACCTTCAATGCGCTCGTCAAACTGGTGGTCGGTCCACGGACCGGCCAGCCGTTGATGCTGGTGCTCGAAGACGTCCATTGGATCGATCCGTCGACCCGCGAGCTGGCGGAGCGGGTCCTGGCCAAGCTGGCGAAGCGGCCGTTGCTGTTCGTGATGACCGCCAGGCCGGATGCCGACATCCGCTGGACCAAGATCGGCGACCCGTCGGCGCTCGAGTTGTCGCGGCTGAACCGGTCGCAAGCCGCCGAGTTCCTGCAGGAGATCTTCGAGGACCGGGTGATCTCGATCCCGGTGGCCCGGCGGATCATCGACCGCACCGACGGGGTACCGCTGTTCATCGAGGAGGTCTGCCGCGGGCTCATCGAGAGCGGCTGCCTGCAGCCCGACGCCAACGATCGGCTCGATCCGGACGCCGTGCTCGGCTTCGTGCCGACGACTCTCAACGACACGCTCTTGAGCCGGCTCGACCGCAACGTCGTCGGCAAGACGGTGGCCCAGGTGGCCTCGGTCATCGGCCGCGAGTTCCACGCCGAGCTGTTGCGCGCGATTTACCCGCGGCCGGCCGACGAGTTGGACCAGGGGCTCGATGCGCTGGTCGCGAGCGACCTCATCCATCCGGTGGCAGGGATCTCACCCGGCACCTTCGCCTTCAAACACGGGCTGATGCACCAAGCCGCCTACGAGACCCTGCTGCTGCGCCATCGCCAGGAGCTGCATCTGAAGATCGTCGACCTGGCGCCGACGATCCTGCCGACCTTGGTACGTCGCCGGCCGGAGGTCCTGGCGCGGCATCTGAGCCTCGCCGGCGAGCACCGGCGGGCGGCCGCGCAATGGCTCCTGGCCGGACGCCAGGCGCTGGGGCGCGGTGCCTACGAGGAGACCTCCGAGCATCTTCGCGCCGGCCTTGCCGACATCGCCCAGCTCGAGGAGACCGACAGCCGCGACGAGCTGGAGCTGCCGCTCCAGATGTGCCTCGCCCAGGCGCTGCGCTCGGCCCGGTTCACCGGTGGCGACGACGCGCTGAACGCCTGCCAGCGCGCCCGCGACTTGGCCAGCGTGCTGGGTCGCAGCGAGGACCTCTTGCTGGTGCTGCGGCTGGAGTTCGGCATCCTGTTCAACCGCCCGGACGTCGACGGCGCCGAGGCCGTGGCCCAGGCCTTCGCCGACGTCGAACGCCTCGGTGGTCTACCGGAAGCAGCAGCACTCGGCTTTCAGGCGATGGGCAAGGTGCACTTCTTCAGGGGCGATTTCACCGCCGCCCACACGACGATGGTCCGCGCGGTCGAACCGCGCGACGGCTTCCGTATGGCGGACCTGTTGAACCACTACCAGTACCCGGTCTCGGCGATGGTCTACCGGGCGTTCGCCGCGTTCTGTCTCGGCCGGATCAGCGAGGCCGACGAGGTGGCCGCCGAGGCGGTGGCGATCTCGCGCCAGGGCTCCCCCTTCACCCATTCGCTGACGCTGGCCAATCTCTTGATCGTGGAGCTGATGCGCCGCGGCTCGCCGGCCGGCCATGTCATGCTGAGCGAGCTGACCGGCATCGCGGTGGCCCGCGGTGCGCCGTTCTGGGTCGACCTCGTCGGCTTCCACGAAGGCTGGGAGTCGATCGCCCGCGGCGACCCACCGGAGCCCGGCATCGCGTTGATGCAGCGGGCGCTCGAGACGTTTCAGGAGAACTCGGTCGAGGTCGAGGTCCCGTTCTATCAGACGGTGCTGGCCGAAGCGCTGTTGGACCAGGGCAGCAATGCCGAGGCGCGGGTGGTGCTGGCCGATGCCGAGGCGCGGGTCGCGCGCACCCAGGAGAGCTGGCCCTTGCCGGAAATCCTTCGCCTGCGCATGCGCCTGGCCGAAGCCAGTGGCGAGCGGCCGACCGCCGAGCGGCTGCTGGTGGAGGCGCGCAGCTTGTGCGACCAGCAGCGGGCCGCGGTCTGGCGCCTGCGCCTGGAACTCACCGGCCACGCCGCCGGTCTCAGCACCCAAGGCGACATCGAGGCCGCACTGCGACCGTTCGAGAACGAGCGGCCGACCGCCGACGTCGGCACCGGCCGCGCGCTGTTGGCAGCGGCGGCACCAGCCTAGGTTCGAAACGCGCCAGCGCGCGGCGATCGTCACAGCGATGGCCGTCGCTACGTGGCGGACATGGAGATGAACGATTCTCCACCCCACCGCTTTGTCGCACTCCGAAGACACGGGTCCCCGGCGAACGGACGCAAGCTGGATGGCCGAAATCGGCCTTTGGCGGTCATGCGGCCATCTCGACTAGTAAGTCGGTTCTTCGAGGTGAACGCGCCAAAATGCGCCGCCTGATATGGTCCAGCTCCAGGGGCGCAGTCCAGCAACGCGTGCCAAAGGAGCAGGTTTCTGGCACGGCAACTTCGGGTTGAGGGCAGGCGCTTCCGGCGGAGAGTTGCTGGACGTCGCGTGGTGTTTGGCTGCGCCCATTGCTCGAGAGCAACCCACGCGGCGATCAGCAACTTTTCGCACACCCTCCAACCGCCGACGAATCTGATGCCCGAGTCCCGAGCGAGGAAGATCAGTCTCCGAAGAACGCCTCGCAGCGTCGGATCGCGGCGTCGACGAAAGCGCGGACGCGCGGTGTGTCGCGCCGCGCCGACGGGAAGAGGATCTGGGCGCCGACGCTTGCCGGCGTGTAGTCGTCGAGCACCCTGATCAGCCGTCCCGCTGCGAGGTCGGCCTTCACGTCGAGCATCGATTTCAGGGCGATGCCGTGTCCAGCGATCGCCCAGCGTCGAAGCAATTCGCCATCATTCACTGCGAGCGTCGCGTGGACCGCCTGCACGACTTCCTCTCGATCGACAATGAACGCCCAGCGATCCAAACGCTCCCTCCCTCTGACAAGAACTAAGCATTTGTGCGCTCGGAGGTCGGCTGGTCGATGTGGTACCCCGTGGGTCGCAAAGTAAGCCGGTGCGCCCACCACGACGCGACGATTGGCGGCTATCGAGCGCCCTACAAGCGCGCTGTCCTCGAGATTGCCGTAACGGAACGTGACATCGAAATCCTGACTGACGGGATCGTCGAGGGCGTCGTCCAGGTGCAGCTCCGGACATAGACCGGCATTGGCGGCGGCGAACTCCAACAGCAGCGGCGCAACCAACTGGCGACCCAAATCCGACGGCGCGGCAACGCGCAAGCGGCCGACAAGGCCCTGGTTCTTTCGGGCGAACGCGGCCTCCAGCGCGTCCGCTTCGCCGATGATGCTGTGCGCTGCTTGCAGCAGTGTCTTGCCTTCGTCGGTCAGCGACAGAGCTCTGCTTGATCGGTTCAAGAGCGGAGCTGCATAGCGTCGTTCCAGAGCCTTGAGACGCTGGCTTACCGCACCGGGCGAAAGCCCCATCTCCCGCCCGGCGGCGGACAGGCTACCGCTCGCCACGATCCTCGCGAACAGCCGCAGGTCTGAAAGAAGGTCCATATCTTTTAGGTGGGCTAAAAGCTGCCTTTAGGGCAAGGCGTGTTCTCAAAGCCGCCAATGACCCTCCAGTCTCTGGGGTGATGAGCGCGACAGACCGCGCGAGCCCAAAGGAATCCCTGGAGACAGTCATGCAAAACGAACTATTCCAAAGCCATCAGCTCGGCGACCTGCATCTGCCGATCCGGATCGTGATGGCGCCGATGACCCGTTGTCGTACGACCCAGCCGGGCGACGTTCCCAACAAGCTGATGGCTGAATACTACGCCCAGCGGGCCAGCGCGGGGCTCATCATCAGCGAAGCCACGCAGATATCGCCTCAGGGCAAAGGTTACTCCTTCACGCCGGGGATCCACTCGGACGTCCAAATCGCCGGCTGGCGCATCGTCACCAACGCCGTCCACGAAGCGGGCGGGCGCATGTTTCTGCAGCTGTGGCATGTCGGCCGAATGAGCCATGCGAGCTTTCACGGCGGGGAACGGCCCGTCGCGCCTTCGGCGATCGCGCCGAAGGCATCGGTGTGGATCGCCGATACCGAAACCGGCGCCGGCGGCATGGTGGCATGTCCGACACCCCGTGCGCTCGAGCTGGCGGAGATCGCTGACATCATCGACGACTATCGCCGGGCGGCGGCAAGTGCCATGAGCGCTGGCTTCGACGGCGTAGAGATCCATGGCGCCAACGGCTATCTGATCGACCAGTTTTTGCGCGGCACGTCGAACGCACGAACCGACAAGTATGGCGGCGATCCTGAGAACCGGATCCGATTCCTTCAGGAGGTGGCGCAAGCCGTCGCCGCCGAAGTGGGCGCCGAGCGCACCGGCATTCGTCTCGCGCCGTTCATCACAGAGCGAGGCATGGACGACGACATGGCGGTCGACACGATCCTCATGGCAGCCGCAGAACTGGATCGGCTGGGCATCGCCTACATCCACGTCGTCGAGGCGGATTGGGACGATGAGCCCAGTGTGCCGGGCGAATTCCGGATCGCCCTGCGACAGACCTACTCCGGCACGATCATCGTCGCCGGTCGCTTCGACAGAGCGCGGGGCGATGCGATCATCGAGTTCGGCCTCGCCGATCTGGTCGCCTTCGGGCGTCCCTTCGTTGCCAACCCGGACCTCCCGGCGCGGTTGGCCCTGGGGCTTCCGCTCGTGGACTATGACGCGTCCAAGCTCTATGGCGGCGGACCGACAGGCTACGTCGACTACGGACCTTCTGTGGGGGGCAGGCTGGAAGTCCGCCGGACCCCATAGTTCGGAGGCCAAGGTGTGATGGCTCCTAGACCAAAACGGTCCCCTCTGGCACCGCCGCAGCTGCCGTGCATCGCCGCGGGTTCCGACGCGCCAACACTAGCGTCCAGAACCTCGGTGGTTTGGCTCCGTTCTGGCGAAGTACGGACGAGCGAAGGGCGTACAGCCAAGCCCGCTTCCCCTCCTCGAGGGCTGAAGGGCGCTCGGTGGCTGCGTTGCGCTAGGAGGAGGCGAAGGCCCGGCCGATCGGCATGGGAAGGATCGGCCTGTAGCAGTCCAGGCGGCTCGGCGCGGCTTGGTAGAAGCTGACCCAAAGCCGACGTGCTCATCACTGAAGCAGGCGCGGTAGACCGCCGCCTCAACGTAGATCTTGTTCCATCACATCGCCGACGTCGTTGAGCAGCGCTCGACGCTGCATCGACTTCGCCGCTGCGCATCGCGCCGGGCGACGACTCGATCGATCGTCTGCTGAACGAAGTGGAGGCCCAGCTTGCTGAGTTCAGCGGCCCCGAGCTCCCTCTGCCGGGTTCGCGCAGTAGATCGCGACCTTGTTGCCCAGGGGATCGCGGAGATATCCGACATAGAAGCGATCGCCGTACTCGGCCCGGAAGCCGGGAGCGCCCTCGTCGGAGCCGCCCGCCTGAAGACCAGCAGCGTGAAGGTTACGGACCATCTCATGCGTCTCGGCTTGGAAGGCCGTCATGGAGCCGTTGCCAACGGTCGCGTCCTTCCCGTCATATGGCTTCCCCACGTATACCGCGGCGGGGCCGCTGGACCGGCCGGGCACGTCCGGAAAGGTGAATTCGATGCCGTTCGGCACTTCCTCCTTCCTGTAACCGAGCGGGGTCAGGACCGCCGCGTAGAAGCGCCCAGAGAGCGGGATGTCGTTGGAACCAACTCTGATGTAGCTCAGCATGCGGTCGCTCCTGTCTGCAACGTGCCCCCCCGAAGGCTCGAAGCGCGCCTCCGCTTCGGGCAACTGTACCTACCAGAACCTGGGCGGTCATTCATGCATCCCGAGCGGAGCTGGGCGACATGTGTGAGGGCCGTGAAGCAGAGCCAGCCATCGTGGGGTGCAGTGTTCCCTATGCCGTCACGGCTTCGCTGGATGGCGACTTTCGAGCGTACCGTCGATCAGCCGCTTCGTCCGCTCTCCGTCCAACCACGAAACACCAGCCCGCGCCGCGCCGTTCCTTGCATCTTCAGAACAAGGCGGTGCGTCAGGCCCTGATACCATGCTCGCCCGAGCGGGGTGGGGGTGCCGCAGGCAGGCGGCACCAATGCCGACCGCGGTGTCAGGGCGACGAGGGCGGCCCTTCGCCGGTCGGCGCCACGCCGGCCAGTGCCAGCCAACCGGCCTCGTCCAGCGTCTCGACCCCCAACGCCGCCGCTTTCTTCGCCTTGGAACCGGCGTCACCGCCGACGATGACGAGGTCGGTGTTCTTCGACACCGAACCGGCGACCTTGGCGCCGAGCTTTTCCGCCAGTGCCTTGGCTTCGGCGCGGCTCATCTTCTCCAGCGAACCGGTGAAGACCACGGTCTTGCCGGAGAGCGCCGCACCTTCGCCGCCCACGGGTTCAGGGGCCACGACCTCGACCTCGGTCAGGAGGTCTCGAACGGCGGCGACGTTCTTCGCTTCGGCGAAGAACTCGCGAAGCTCGGTCACGAGCCGTGGGCCGACACCGTCGACGTCGGCGAGCTCCGCAGTCACCGCTTCGTCAGCCTCAGCCAACGCCGCCATCGCGCGTAGCAACGCCTCGAGATCGCCATAGTGCCGGGCGATCACCCGGGCGTTGACCTCACCGATGTAGCGGATGCCGAGGGCGTAGAGGAAACGGTCGAGCGGCACCTGCCGCCGCGCATCGATGGCAGCCGCCAGCTTCTCGGCTTTCTTCTCGGCCCATCGCTCTAGCCCGAGCAGCCGCGCTCGGCGCTCGGGGTTTTTGGTGAGGCGGAACAGGTCGGCGGGCGAAGCCAGCAAGCCGGCCTCGATCAGTTGGGGAATCTGCAGCCGGCCTAGGCCCTCGATGTCCAGGGCGTCACGGCCGACCGCATGTTCCAACCGGCCTTCGAGCTGCGCCGGGCAAATCAAACCGCCGGTGCAGCGGCGCACCGCCTCGCCGTCCGGCCGAACCGCGTGGCTGCCGCAGGCCGGACAAACGTCCGGCCAAACGAAGAGGCTGGTCCCTTCAGGCCGACGGTCGCGCACGACCTCCAGCACCTGCGGGATGACGTCGCCAGCGCGTTGGATGACGACGGTGTCGCCGACGCGGATGTCCTTGTCGTTGATGTAATCCTCGTTGTGAAGCGTCGCCCGGCCGACCACCACACCGCCGACGGTCACCTTTTCGAGGACGGCTACCGGCGTCATCGCGCCGGTCCGGCCGATCTGTAGCTGGATGTCGAGCAGTCTCGTCATGGCGCGCTCGGCGGCGAACTTGTGGGCTATGGCCCAACGCGGCGTCCGGCCGACGAAGCCTCGACGCTCCTGCAGATCGATCCTTTCCAGCTTGTAGACGACCCCGTCGATATCGTAGCCGAGCCCGGCCCGCTCGGCGTCAAGCGCGGCATGAAAAGCTACCAACTCATCGACGGTGTTGACGATCGTGGTCCGTGGGTTGGTGCGAAAGCCGAGCGCGCGTAGCCGTCCCAGAAAGCCGCTGTAGGTACCGGTGATCGGCGGCTCGGCTTCGCCCCAGCCATAGGCGAAGAAGCGGAGGCGCCGGCTGGCGGTGATCGTCGAGTCGAGCTGACGGAGACTACCAGCGGCCGAATTCCTTGGATTGGCGAACGCCGGCTCGCCGGCAGCGGCGCGCGCCTCGTTCAGTGCAGCGAAATCGGCGTGCTCCATGTAGACCTCGCCGCGCACCTCGAGGACGGCTGGCGCGTCGCCCGCCAATTGCTGCGGCACGTCGCGCAAGGTTCGAAGGTTGGGAGTGACGTCCTCGCCCTCGCTGCCATCGCCGCGGGTCGCACCCTGGACCAGCAGCCCTGCTTCGTAGCGCAAGGTCGCGGAGAGCCCGTCGATCTTGGGCTCAGCGACAAACGCTAGGGGCACCGTATCATCGAGGCGAAAAAAGCGTCGGATCTGGGCGACGAAGTCGCCGACGTCGGCGGCATCGAACGCGTTGTCGAGCGACAGCATCGGCACCCGGTGGCGGACCTTGCCGAAGCTGGCGACCGGCGGCGCACCGACCCGGTTGGATGGGCTGTCCGGACGGACGAGGGCCGGAAAGCGTGCCTCGATCTGCGTGTTGCGCCGGCGCAAGCGGTCGTAGGCGGCGTCGTCGATCTCCGGCGCGTCGGCTTGGTAGTAGCGGCGGTCGTGATGGGCGATGGTCGCGGCGAGTTCGGCCAGCTCGGCCGCCGCAGCGGTTTCGTCGAGGTCGTCCACCGGGGCCGGTTCGGCGGCGCGCGGGCTCATGGTTCAGCCTCCCGCTTCGGCAGCCAGCAAGCTGGCCGCGGCCGCGCGCGCTGCCTCGGTGACGGTGGCGCCAGCGAGCATGCGGGCGATCTCCTCGCGCCGGGCCGCTCCTTCGAGCGCCC
This sequence comes from Pseudomonadota bacterium, assembly GCA_039818825.1. GTDB lineage: Bacteria > Pseudomonadota > Alphaproteobacteria > Geminicoccales > Geminicoccaceae > JBCBTD01. The sequence goes on along the minus strand of JBCBTD010000025.1, from coordinate 45,077 downwards.
GGACCGTGAGCGTCGTCACGTCGTCGTCGACCGACTTCTCGACCTTGAGGTGATGGGCCGCGCGTGCCGCAACCTGCGGCGCATGAGTCACGACCAGCACCTGGCGCTCCCGCCCGAGCCGGGCCAGCCGTTCGCCCACGGCATCGGCGGTGGCCCCGCCGATGCCGCTGTCGATCTCGTCGAACACCAGCGTGGCCGCAGCACCCAGCCGGGCGAGCACGACCTTCAGGGCCAGCATGATCCGTGCGAGCTCGCCACCCGAAGCGATCTTGGCGAGCGGGCCAGGGGCACGACCAGGCGTCGTCGCCACCAGGAATTCGACCTGATCGCCGCCGTCGGGCCCGGTGTTCTCCGGCGGCAGTGTCTCGAGTTCCACGACGAACCGCACGCGCTCCAGCTTCAAGGGCGGCAGCTCGACCATGACCGCTTCGGCCAACCGCTCGGCCGCGCGCCGACGCGCGTCGCCGAGCGCTGCGGTCGCCTCGCCATGCGCTTCGACGGCAGCCGCGAGCCTCGTTTCGGTCGCGGCCAGCGAACCGGTGGCGTCCGCCAGCTCGGCGAGCGCGGTCGCCGTCTCCCCGCGCAGCGCGACCAGCCCGTCGGCGGAGACCCGATGCTTGCGCGCGGCATCGCGCAGCGCGAACAACCGGTCCTCCACCCGGCCGGTGTCCTCGCCGGCGTCCCGCAACTGCGCCGCCACGTCGTCGAGTCGGCCGGCGGCCTCGTCCAGCTCGATCCGCGCCCGTTCCAACGCTGCCAACGGCTGCTGGAACAGCTCGCCCGCGGCCTCGGCCTGTCGCTCGAGCCCGCGCTCGGCCCGCGCCACGCGGTCCAGCGCGCCATCGCTGCCAGCCACCATCGCCCCGGCGTCGGCTAGTGCGGTCGTCAGCCGGCCGCGGGCGAGCAGTACCGTGCGCAGTTCGGCGAGCCGTTCCTCTTCACCAAGCTCGGGGGCCAGGTCGTCGAGCTCCGCGAGGCGGTGGCGGAGATACTCCTCGTCGCGGCGGGCCCGCTCAACCGTCTCGACCAGGAGGTCGCGGGCCGCCTCGGCGGCGCGTCGCTCGTCGTGCGTTTCGCGGCAGGCGGCGCGCAGCGCACCGTGGCCGCCATAGGCGTCCAGGAGGTCGCGCTGCGCCGCGCGATCGAACAGGCTCAGTTGCTCGTTCTGGCCGTGGACCTCCAGGAGCATGGCGCCCAACGCACGCAGCAGCGTCGACGTCACCGGCTGATCGTTGACGAATGCCCGGCTGCGGCCGTCGACCTGGAGGACGCGGCGCAGCACCAACTCGTCGCCGTCGAGCTCCAGGCCCGCCGCCGCCGCCACCGCGCGCGCCTCATGGTCCGGGGCGACACGAAACACCGCTGTCACCCGGGCTTGGTCGGCGCCGGTCCGGACCAGCCCGCGATCGGCCCGGCCACCGCAAGCGAGGCCCAGCGCGTCGAGCAGGATCGACTTGCCGGCACCGGTCTCACCGGTCAGCACGCCGAGCTGCCCGGCGAACACCAGATCGAGGCGGTCGACGATGACGACGTCCTGCACGGTCAGCGCGACGAGCATGGCCGCCGCGGGGCGCCAGCGCGCCGTCGGGGAGTGCCGAAAGCTCCGCTCCATTCATCCCACCCTGCGCGGCGGCGCGGTGCGTCCACGACGGCGGTCGGCGCGTCAGAGCTCGAGCGGCGGTAGGCGATCGTCGGTCACCAGGGCGTAGGTCCGCTCGTACCACTCGCTGCCCGGATAGTTGTAGCCGAGCACCGCGGCGTTGGTGATCGCCTCCTCGCGGAGTCCGAGCGCCAGATAGCACTCGACCAAACGATGCAGCGCTTCCGGCACGTGGGTCGTGGTCTGAAAGTCCTCGACCACGATCTCGAACCGGTTGATGGCGCCGACGTACTGGCTGCGGCTCTGGTAGTAGCGCCCGACCTCCATCTCCTTGCCGGCCAGATGGTCCTCGACCAGATCGAGCTTGAGATTGGCATCGCGAGCATAGGGTGTGTCCGGATAGCGCTGGATCAGCTCGGTCAACGCGAGCTTCGCATCGGCCGTCTGCTGCTGGTCGCGGCCAACGTCCGAGATCTGCTCGTAGTGGGACATCGCGATCAGATAGAGCGCGTAGGGCACGTTCTCGTTGCCCGGATGCCAGTCGATGAACCGGCGAGACGCGTAGATGGCGTCGTTGTAGCGCCTGGCCTCGTAGAACGACCACGCTGCCATGAACATCGAGCGGGTCGCCCACTGCGAGTAGGGATGTTGTCGCTCGACCTCCTCGAAGGCCTGCGCCGCGCCGACGAAATCCCGGTCGGCGACCAGATCCATCGCCCGGTTGTACAATTCGTCGACCGGCTCCTCGACATAGTCATCGACAGGCGGTTCGTCGCTGCCACCACAACCAGCAAGGCCCAGCGTCAGGAGGACGGTGAGCATCGCCACCAACAGGCCGTTGGTCGATCGTGTCATCAGCACCGTTGCGCACACCCCAGGTCGTCGTCGATGATCGGGAGATTAGCGAAGGGGCGGACCGGCGACCAGTGCGCTGCTCGTCCGCACGCCGGAGCGGGTCCCGATGTCCGACGCATACAGCAGCGCTGCCGTCGACAAAGCCATTGGTGAGCGGATTCGCCGTCGGCGGGTGGAACTCGGGATGACGCAGGACCAGCTCGCCGACCAGATCGGCCTCTCCTACCAGCAGGTGCAGAAGTACGAGCGCGGGAGCAACCGGATCAGCGCCGCCAAGCTCTACGAATTGGTGCTGGTGCTCGCCGTCGACCCGGGCTTCTTCTTCGAGCGCCTGGAAACCGGCGCAGCAAACAACCTTCATGGTGGCCACGACCGGCCGGCGATCGACGTGGCGCGGGCCTATGGCGACATCCACGACCGCGAGCTTCGTTCGGCGATCGCCGGGCTGGTGCGGGCCCTGGCCGAGCGCTCGCCTTGACCCTCGCGGCGGCCCGGCGCGCGACGGCGTAGTGGCGATGGGGTCTTGATCCAACCACCGAGCTGCGACAGTTGTGTCGTGTACACCTGAGGGGAACGATCATGCGCATGACCGCTCTTGCCTTGGCCACGCTAGCGTTCGCCGGCTTCGCCTCCACCGCCTACGCCTGCGGCGGTGGCGTGTCCGCCAGCGCGCCGGCGCCCGCCATCACCGCCGACGCAGCGCCGCTGCAGACGCCCGTGCCGGCGCCCCGCACCGGTAGCTGAGCCGACCACCACCGGTTGATGACGGCGGCGCCGGTCCCGTTGCGGGCCCGGCGTAGTTCGTTTCGATCCGGACACCGCGCGGCCGGCTGATCAGCCGAGAACCTCGGCCACGCTGGGCGCCGCTACTTGGGCTGGGCTGACGTCGTCCCGAAGCGTCGCCAAGAGCCTGGTCCACTCGCCCTCGACCTCCGCCAGGTGGCGCGCCTTGACGTGACCGAAGCCGCGGATGCGCTCGGGCAACCGAGCTAGGGCCAGCGCGGTGCCGGCAGTCGCTGGCGACAGTCGCTCCTCGATCTCCCCGAGCGTCGCGTCGTAGTCGGCGATCAGCGCCCGCTCGCGGCGGCGCTCGTCGGTCCAACCGAACGGGTCCAGAGCGGAGCCGCGCAGTGCCTTCATGTGCGCGAGCACGCGAAACGCGGTCAGCATCCAACGGCCGAATCGACTTTTGACCGGCTGGCCGGTCTCAGGGTGGCGCCGCCCGCCCACCGGTGGTGCCAGGTGAAACACGACCTTGGCCTCGCCGGTGAAGCGACGGCGCACGTCGTCGAGGAACGGCGTCCGCGCCCACAATCGCGCCACCTCGTACTCGTCCTTGTAGGCCATCAGCTTGAAGAGACCTCGTGCCGCCGCCGTCGCCACGTCGTCGGTGCCGAGCACCCGTACCTCGACTTGCCGCAACCGCTCGATACGGTCGCGATAGCGCGCGGCGTAAGCGCGGTTCTGGTAGCCGACGAGAAAGGCGGCGCGCCGGTTCACGAGGCTCTCCAGGTCGTCGGCCAAAGGCGGCGGTGGAGGCTCGACGACAGCGGCGACCGACGCCGGATCGTGGGCCGCGAGACGGCCCCAGCGGAAGGCGTCCAGATTGAGCGCGACGGCGACACCGTTCAGCTCCATCGCCCGCTCGAGCGCGACGGGACCGACGGGCAACAGGCCCGACTGGCACGCGTGGCCCAGGAGGAAGGCGTTGGCCGCGATGGTATCGCCCAGGAGCGCAGCGCCCAGCCGGCTGGCGTCGACGAACCGCACCCGCTCCGTACCGAGCACCCTCTCGATCGCGCGGCGAAGTGCGTCGCCCGCCTCGGGCTGATCGGGGTTGCGGACGAACGCCGCCGTCGGCGTGAGGGCGGCGTTGACGACGGCATGGCCCGCCTTGCGATCCAGCTTGGCGAGCGCGTCCTTCGAAGCGGCGACCACGAGATCGCAGCCGAGCAACAGCCGCGCCTTACCGTCGGCGATCCGTGGCGCCAGTACCGCAGCCGGCGTCACCCCGACCCGAACGTGACTGGTGACCGCGCCGTACTTCTGCGCGAGCCCGGTCTGATTGACGACGACGACGCCCTTGCCTTCGAGGTGCGCCGCCATGCCCAGGAGCTCGGCGACCGTGACCACGCCGGTGCCGCCGACGCCGGTGAGCAGCACGCCGAAGGGCTCCCCGAGATCGGCGGCCGGTGGCTCGGGCAACGCCTCGATGGCATCACCGGGGTCGATCCGTTCGGGCTTCCGGAGATCTGCCCCCTCGATGGTGACGAAGCTCGGACAGAAACCGTCGAGGCAGCGCGTGTCCTTGTTGCAGGTCGACTGGTTGATGCGCCGCTTGCGGCCGAACTCGGTCTCCAACGGCTCGACCGAGAGGCAGTTCGACTGCGCGGAGCAGTCGCCGCAGCCCTCGCACACCAGGTCGTTGATGAAGATGCGGGTCTTCGGGTCGGCCAGCGAGCCGCGCTTCCGCCGCCTGCGCTTCTCGGTCGCGCAGGTCTGGTCGTAGACGATGGCGGTGACGCCTGTGACCTCCCTGAGGCGCCGCTGGACGACGTCGAGGTCGGCGCGGTCGAGAACCTCCGTGCCGGGCGGCAGCGCTCCGCTCCGGCCATAGCGCTTTGGATTCTCGGACACGACGACGACCGGAGCGACACCCTCGGCCACCAGCTGGGCGACGACGTCAGGCACGGTCAGCTGCCCCTCGACCGGCTGACCGCCGGTCATCGCCACCGCATCGTTGAACAGGATCTTGTAGGTGGCGTTGACCTGTGCGGCGACAGCCGCGCGGATCGCCAGCAGGCCGGAGTGGTAGTAGGTGCCGTCGCCGATGTTCACGAACACGTGGCGGTCGTCGACGAACGGCGCCTGTCCGATCCAGGAGGCACCCTCGCCGCCCATCTGGGTGAAGGTGTCCGTCCGTCGGTCCATCCCCTGGGCGAGGTAGTGACAGCCGATGCCAGCCAGCGCACGGCTGCCTTCGGGCACGCGGGTCGACGTGTTGTGCGGACAACCCGAGCAGAAATAGGGGGTGCGCAATGCTGCCGCCTGGTAGTCGCGCAGCTCGTCGTCGATCCGCTCGATCGCCGCCAAGCGCTCCCTGAGAGCGCTCGAATCGGCGATGGCTCCGAGGCGCTCACCCAACCGCCGCGCCACCAGCGTCGGGCTCAGCTCACCGACCACCGGGAAGAGCACGTTGCCTTGCTCGTCTTGCTTGCCGACGATCCGCGGCCGCTGGCCGTCTGGCAGGTCGTAGAGGACGTTCCGCAACTGCTCCTCGATGATGCCGCGCTTTTCCTCGACCACGACCACGCTCTCGAGGCCGGCGGCGAACGCACGGGCACCTTCCGGTTCGAGCGGCCAGGGCATCGCGACCTTGTAGAGTCGCAGGCCCATGGCCGCCGCCCGAGCATCGTCGATCCCGAGATCGAGCAGCGCCTCGCGGAGGTCCAGCCAGGCCTTGCCCGTAGCGGCGATGCCGAGCCTTGGCCGCGGCGCGTCGACGACGGTTCGGTCGAGGCCGCTGGCGCGATGGAACGCCCGGGCCGCGGGCAGCTTGAAGTCGTAGAGCCGCGGCTCGTGAAGGGTCATCGGGTCGTCGGGCCAGCGGATGTTCAGCCCGCCGGGCGGCATGGCGAAGCCCGCCGGCAGCGTGGGCACCGTGTCGTCGCCCAGGTCGACCGAGGTCGAGCTGTCCGCGGTCTCGGCGATGATTTTGAGCCCGACCCACAAGCCCGAAAACCGCGACAGCGCCCAGCCATAGAGCCCGTAGTCGATGATCTCGCGGACGTTGGCAGGGTTCAGCACCGGTATGCCGGCGGCGATCAGCACCGGTTCACTCTGATGCGGCAACGTCGATGATTTGCAGGCGTGGTCGTCGCCGACCAACGCCAACACCCCGCCATGCTGGGCGGTACCGGCGGCGTTGGCGTGCTTGAGCGCATCGGTCGACCGGTCGACGCCGGGACCCTTGCCGTACCAGATCCCGAATACGCCGTCGCGCTGAGCGGTACCGAAGAGGCCGATCTGCTGGGTGCCCCAGACCGCGGTCGCGGCGAGGTCTTCGTTGACACCTGGCTGGAAGACGACGTCGTGCGCCTCCAGATGCTCGCGCGCCTCCCATAGTGCCTTGTCGTAGCCGCCGAGCGGTGAGCCGCGATAGCCGGAGACGAAGCCGGCCGTGTTCAGCCCCGCATGGCGATCAAGCTGCTTCTGCAAGAGCGGCAGCCGCACCAGCGCCTGGGTCCCGGTCAGATACACGCGGCCACGTTCGACCGTGTACTTGTCCTGCAGCGAAACCGATTCGAGCTTCATAGCCTCGCCTCCCTGGGCGGACGCGCGGTTCGTCGATCCCGGCCTACGGAAGATCGCAGTGCGGTACCAAGGGCCAATCCGCTCACGCGGCCCGTGGGACGCCGTCGCGAGACGGCAACGCGGCTCGGGCGGCACGTTCGGCGACCGTCGCCGGCGAAAGGCCGTCGGCCGCGGCACGGTCGAGGATGGTACGGACGGTCTCGCCGATCGCCGCGACCCGGCGGTCGAGCTCGGCGGCGGAGCCCTGCTCTTGGTACTCCGCCGCGACGGCGATGACGCCACCGGCATTGAGCACGTAGTCGGGAACGTAGACGATGCCCCGGGCAGCCAACCGTGCGCCGTCGGCGGGGGTCGCCAGCTGGTTGTTCGCGGCGCCGGCGACGATGGCACAACGCAGCTGCGGAATGGTCGCCGCGTCGAGTACGGCACCGAGCGCGCAGGGTGCCAGCACGTCGACCTCGGCACCGAGGATCGCGTCGGGCTCCATGGCTCTGGCCCCGAAAGCGTTGCGCGCGGCGTCGACCCGGCCGGCGTCGACGTCGGCAACGACCAGGACGGCGCCCTGCTCGTGGAGCAGTGCCGCGAGCTTCCAGCCGACGGCGCCAAGCCCCTGCACGGCAACGCGCAGCCCGGCCAGATCGTCGCGCGCCTGGACCAGGCGCACCGCCGCGGTCAGCCCGACCAGCACACCGTGGGCGGTGTACGGCGACGGATCGCCGACGACGCCTGAGACGTACGCCGTGCGCTTGCGCAGCCGCTGCATGTCGGCGGGGGTCATGCCGACGTCCTCGGCAACGACGTAGCGTCCGCCCAAGGAGTCCACGGCCTCAGCGAAAGCGTCGAGCAGCGCATCGCTCTTGTCGCGCCGCGGGTCGCCGACGATGAGCGATTTGCCGCCGCCGAACGGCAATCTCGCCAGCGCGTTCTTGTGAGTCATGCCACGGGCGAGGCGGAGCACGTCGGCAAGGGCGCTGTCGGTGTCCGCGTGCGGCCACATCCGGCAGCCACCCAACGCCGGACCGAGGCGCGTGTCGTGGAGAGCGATGATCGCGCGCAGGCCCACGTCCGCCCGACAGACGAATAGGATGTGCTCGTGCTCGTCGAAGTCCCCATGGTCGAACATGCCATCCCCCCGGTTGGTTGACCAAAGGATACCCGCCATTGGTCGAAATTGGCTTCTGCCAGAGGAGGCCGAAAGACCAAGATGGCGAAACTTCGGCCTGTGTTTCGCGATATTCGCAGAAGAAGATTCTTCTGCGATGCAGCATTCGCTTTTTTCGTTCTGGAGACTCCGTTGCGTGCACTGGATGCCATCGATCTGAAGATCCTCCGGGCGTTGCGCTTCGACGCCAGACTCAAGAACACCGAACTGGCGGAGCGCGTCGGCCTGTCGGCCACACCCTGTTGGAATCGCGTCCGCGCACTGGAACGCGCGGGCGTGATCAAACACTACGTGACGGTCCTGGACCCGGTCGCCCTCGGCTTGCCGGACACCGTGTTCGTCGAGGTGATGCTCAGCCAGCACGACGAGCAGGCACTGGAGACCTTCGGCCGTGCCGTGGAGGCGCTGCCCGAAGTGGTCGAGGCGTGGCTGGTCAGTGGCGAGTACGACTACATGCTCAAGGTGGCAGTAGCGGGCTCGAGCGGCTACGAGCGCTTCCTCCGGGAGAAGCTGTTCCGCATCGAGGGCCTCCGCCACACGCGCTCCAGCTTCGCGCTGCGCTGTCTGAAGCAGGTCTATGCACCCTCGCCCACGGCTGGGGCGTGACGACCGCCGACGCAGGCGCACCCAGGGTGGGGCTGAGGGTGCCGCCCGAGCGGACGGCACCCCAGGCCTCGTCACGCAGCCGCGCGACCGCGGACGTAGCGTTGGCCGCCGGCCCAGGCGGCACGGGACAACGCGTCGAGGGTGAACGCACGATCCGCACCCAAGACCGCGAGAACACCGGCCGCCGCCAGCAGCGCGAACTCGCGCTTGACGCTGTTGAAGTAGCCGATGATCCCGTTAGCGCCGTCGAGCTTGCCGGCCATGAAGACCAGCAGCGCCAAGCCGGCGGCCAGGGCGAACGCCCGAACGCCGATACCGGCCAACAAGCCGAGACCGACGACGACGAGCAAGAGCGCGGGCATGTCGAACGTCGCGATCTTGCTGAAGCCGTGGAACAGCCCGCCGACGACGAAGACGATGCCGAGCGAAAGCCGCAGCACCAGCCCGAGATTGTCCCAGTCGCGGCCAAGGGCCGGGGGCAGGCCGTAGCGCGCGGCATCGAGGCTGCGAGCGCCGGAACCCAGGTTGTAGAGCACGAAGAAGAGACCCGAGAGGGCGATGTCCCGGGCCTGCACCAAGAGCGCCGGCGACTCGTAGGTGGTGACGCCGGCGACGACGCCCGGTGTGGTCACCACGGGCAACGAGATGACGAAGGTCCAGACCAAGAACGCCCAGATCAATGCCAACGGCCTGACCATGAGACCGACGACGAGCATCAGTCCAGAAACCAGCTCGAAGGTCGAGAGCGCCGTCAGGAACGTCCAAGGCGTGACGAAGGCCGGCAGGTGGCCGGCGAACAGCCAGTCGAGGAACACCTGGTTGATGTAGCCCGCCGGGCCCGTGTACTGCTCGACGATCGCGCCGGCTTTCGCCGGCGTGAGCAGCCGTTCGAGCTTGGCGATACCGCCGATGACGAAGACGAGGCCGAGGCCGACGCGCAGGGCCAACGCAGCCTGCGCCTGGACGGCCGCCTCGTGCGGCGAGGTCCGAGGAAACATGTGACGATCTCCAGATCCGAGGTCGAGGGAGCGGTCGACGGCGTCCGTCAGGATGCCGTCCGGGCTCCCCGCTTCGGTGGCGGCGGGTCCGGTCGCTCGTTCACGCCGCCTGCGCGCTGCGCTGCTGGCCTCGACAGCCGGTGGCCAACGCTTTGCCGCGCCGCGGCAACGTCCTGGTTGGGTAGGGCCGAGGGCCCGCAGCTCGTGGAGCCGCAGCCGGCGCTGCGTAGCGGATCCGGGCAACCGGGGCACTTGTCGAGCTGGTCGGAACCGGTGAACAAGCCCGCGGTCGCGAAGGCGACGCCACCGCCGGGCAGCGGTGCCGCAAGCACGATCAAGAGCGCGAGGATCGACCAGAGACCGATGCGCATGTGCCCTCCGCCAACGCACCTGAGGTAGTGCGAGCAGTGTCCGCCGTGCAACCTCGGAGCGATCACAGCACCGCGACGGCTATGCCGCCTCGGCAGCGGGGATGATCAGCTCGGTCAGGAGCCTGTGGAGGCTGCCCACATGGCCCCTGGAGCGGCCGGGGCGGTTCGGGTCGGAGGTGATGACCACGGTGAGGGCCAGCTCCGGCACCAGGTAGATCATCTGCCCGCCATAACCGCGCGCGTAAGCCACGCGCCGGCCGCGCGCCCGGGCCAGGAACCAGCCATAGCCGTAGTCGTGGCCCGAAAACGGCGAACGGGTGCGCACCGTCCAGGAGGCGTCGATCCACGATGGCGCCAGCACCGGTTGACCGTCGACCAGACCGCCCTGGCGCCACATTTCGCCGAAACGCAACAGCGCCAACGGCGACAGCGCCATGTCGTTGCCGCCCATGTAACGCCCCTGGGGATCGCGCGTCCAAGGCGGCACGTCGATGCCCAACGGCTCACCCAACCGCTCGCGTGCGAGCGCGAGCAGACTGCGGTCCGACGCCTCGGCGAGCACCGCGCCCAGAAGGTGGTAGCTACCCGTGGAGTACAAGAACCGCCCGCCGGGCTCAGCCACGAACGGCCGGGCCAAGGCATCGGCCACCCAGTCGCGGCTCTGCACCCAACCGCCGTAGTTGGCGCCCGACGTCCGCTCCAGCCCGGCGCGCATGGTCAAGAGATCTTCGACCGTGATCCGGGCGATGCGCGGGTCGGCTCCTGGCGGCGCGCTCAGAAAATCGAGAGCGGGCGTCGTCACGCCGGCGATCTCGCCCCGGGCGATCGCCATGCCTGTGAGGGTCGCCACGACCGTCTTGGAAACGGACTTGACGTTGGTCGGCCGGTCCAAGGCCGGTCCGCGGAACGCTTCGGCGAAGGCGATCGTCCCCGACCGCGCCACCACCAGGGCCCGGAGCTGGTCCAGCCCGGAAGCGGTACGCGCGGCTTCCGCGAGGCGGGCCGGCGCGAGCGCGGCTTGGTCGGCACCGGCGGCCGGTCGCGGCGCAACGGCAGCCAAAGCCAGGCCACCCAGGAGCGAGCGACGATCGATGGTCATCATGGAGAGCGGCCTCACACCAGGTCCCGGCGCCGTGCCGGCGCGTTGAATGTCGGGCGCCGTCGGCGCCGATCAACCGCCAGCGCCGGCCCGCTCCTGGCGCGATGGCCCGAAATCTGCTTCTGCTGGGCGAACGAAAACACGTTGGGGGACGGATCATGCGTTGGGTTGTCGTCGCGGCGGGCGCCGCGTTCCTGGCCGGGCTGAGCCCGGCGAAGGCCGAAGACTGCGCGTACAAGGTGGGCCTGGACGGTACGTTCGCGCCGCACGCCATGCCGACCTTGGATGGCGGCGTCGAAGGCTTCAACGTCGATCTGGCGACCACCCTGGGCGAACGCTTGGGCTGTTCGATGGAGATCGTCGCCACCCAATGGTCGGGCCTCTTGCCCGGGATGCAGGCCGGCACCTACGACTTCATCGTCGCCCCGACCACGGTGACCGAAGAGCGCGCCGAAAACCTCCTGTTCACCGAAGGCTACCTCAACACCGACTATCAGTTCGTGGTGCCGGCCGGCAGCGAGCCGGTCGACAGCCTCGAGGGCTTTGCCGGCAAGACCATCGCCGTGAACAAGGGCTCGGCCTACGACCAGTGGGCACGCGGGCTCCAGGACCAGATCGGCTGGACGGTCGAGAGCTACGGCACCAACACCGACGCGGTGCAGGCCGTGCTCACCGGGCGGGCAGATGCCAATGTCGCCGGCAACACCATCGCCGCCTGGGCCGTCAAGCAGACACCGGGGCTGGAACTCTCCTATCTCCACTCGACCGGCCGCGTGTTCGCCATGCCGTTCCGCAAGAACGACACCGCCACCCGCGACAAGGTCGAGCGGGCGATCGAGTGCATGAAGGCCGACGGGACCATCGCGGCGCTGAGCGAGAAGTGGTTCGGCGTGACCCCCGCCGACGGGGCGATGGCGGTGACGGTCGTCGCCGGCACCGGCATTCCGGACCTGCCGGGGTACGACGCCACGGCCCATGACCTCGACTGCGGCTGAGCCGGACGTCGGCGAACGGTCTACGGCGGACCGCGCGGTCCTCGAGGTCCGCGGCCTGCGCAAGTCGTTCGGCGAGGTCGAGGTCCTGAAGGGCATCGACCTCGACGTCCACGAACGCGAGATGGTTTTCCTGGTCGGCCCCTCGGGGTCCGGCAAGAGCACCTTGCTTCGGTGCTGCAATCGCCTGGAGGAGCCGACCGACGGCGCCATCACCGTCGATGGCGTCGACCTTCTTTCGCCGCGGACCGACCTCAACGCCATGCGCCGGCGGATCGGCATGGTGTTCCAGTCGTTCAACCTCTATCCGCACATGACCGCACTCGCGAACGTCACCCTGGCGTTGCGGCTGGTCTCGAAACTGCCGCGCGCCGAGGCCGACGGCCGCGGTCGGGCGGCGCTCGAGCGGGTGGGCCTGTTGGCCAAGGCCGACGCCCATCCGGGCCAGCTTTCGGGCGGCCAGCAGCAGCGCGTGGCAATCGCCCGCGCGATGGCGCTCGAACCCAAGGTGATGCTGTTCGACGAGCCGACCAGTGCGCTCGATCCGGAGCTGGTCGGCTCGGTGCTCCAGGTGATGCAGGACATGCGCGAGCTGGGCATGACCATGGTCGTGGTCAGCCACGAGTTGCGCTTCGCCAAGCGCGCCGCCGATCGGGTGGTCTTCCTCGACGAGGGGCGGATCGTCGAATCCGGACCGCCGGACCAGGTGCTCGCCGCCCCCACGACCGAGCGGGCGCGGAGTTTCGTCGCCGATCTGCTCCAGGCGTCCTGATGGAAGGACGGGCCGGCTTCGTCGCCACCTTCTTCGATGCTGACGTCATCGCCAACTACGCCCCGCTGATCGCCGAGGGCTTCGTCGTCACCTGCGTGCTTGCGCTCTTGGTGGTGGTGACCGGGATCGCGCTCGGCCTGGCGCTGGCGCTGCTCCGCGGGCTCGGCGTTCGCTTGGTCGGCTGGGCGATCGTCGCCTTCGCCGATCTGTTGCGGGCCTTGCCGCCCTTGGTGCTGATCCTTCTGGTGTACTTCGGCCTGCCGGCGTTGGGCGTGCCGCTTTCCAGCTTCGCCACGGTCTGGCTGGTGCTGAGCCTGGTGCTGGCGGCCTTCGCCGAGGAGATCTTCTGGGCGGGCATCACGGCGGTGTCGAAAGGTCAGTGGGATGCGGCCCGCTCGACCGGCCTTGGCCACGTGCAAGCGCTCACCCGCGTGGTGTTACCGCAAGCGGTGCGGATGACGGTGCCGCCTTTGACCAACCGGACCATCGCCATCACCAAGAACACCGCACTCGGCAGCGTCATCGGCGTCGGCGAAATCCTCAACCAGGCGACCACGGCACAAGCCTTCTCCGGCAGCGCCACGCCGCTGATGCTCGGCGCCATCGCCTACCTGATCCTGTTCGTGCCGGTGGTGATCCTCGGCCGCTGGATCGAGACCCGCTTCGCCTGGAGGCCCTGAGGTGGAGCTGTTGATCCAGAGCTTCTTCAACGTCGAGATCATGGCGCGCGCCCTGCCCCTGGTCTGGCGCGGCTTCCAGATGACACTGCTCTTGTGCGCCATCGCGATCCCGTTGGGGCTCGTCGGCGGCCTCGCTCTGGCGCTGCTGGGCCGGTCGCACAATCGCGCCGTGCGTTGGGCCGTGATGGCCTGGGTCGACGTCTTCCGCGCGCTGCCACCGCTGGTGCTGCTCGTGTTCGTCTACTCGGGCCTGCCCTTCGCCGGCATCCAGCTCACGCCGCTGGCCGCCGTCGCGGTCGCCTTCCTGCTCAACAGCTCCGCCTATTACGGCGAGATCTTCCGCGCCGGCATCGACAGCGTCGGCCGTGGCCAGGCCGAGGCCGCGCGGTCGACCGGGCTGACCGCGGTGCAGACCATGACCCACGTGATCTTGCCCCAAGCCACCCGCAACGTGTTGCCGGACCTGGTGAGCAACACCCTCGAAGTTGCGAAGCTCACCTCGATCGCCTCGGTCGTGTCGTTCCAGGAGCTGCTCTACGCCGCCGACATGGCGCGCTCGATCACCTACAACGCCTCGCCCATCGTCCTCGCCGCCGGTTTCTATCTCGTTCTCCTGTGGCCGCTGGTCCGGCTGCTGAGCCGACTGGAGCGACGGTTGGCGAGTGCCTGAAGGAGCGCCGTGCTTGACCAGCTTCGAGATGGCCGACCTCGAGCCCAAGGAGCGCTACAAGCTTCTGGTGGCGTTGGTGGTGCCGCGACCGATCGCGCTCGTCTCGACCGTCGACGCCGCCGGTCTCGTCAACGCTGCGCCGTTCAGCTTCTTCAACGTCTTCAGTGAAGACCCGCCCCTGGTGGTCCTCGGCCTGGAACGGAAAGCGCCGGGGGCGCTCAAGGACACGACCAACAACATCGCAGCGACGGGCGAGTTCGTGGTCAACCTGGTCGACGAGGGGATCGCCGCCGCGATGAACGTCTGCGCGGTCGATTTTCCGCCCGAGGTGAGCGAGCTCGGCGCCGCCGGGCTGACCACCAGGGCGTCGCGGCTGGTCCGTCCGCCGCACATCGCCGAAGCCCCGGCCAATCTCGAATGTCGGCACTACCAGAGCCTGGAAGTCGGCCGGGACCGGCGGCTGGTGATCGGCGAAGTCGTCGCGATCCACACCCGCGGCGGCCTGATCGAGCCCTCGACCTTGCGCCTCGACTGGCAGGCCTATCGCCCCGTCGGGCGGCTCTTCGCCGACCTCTACTGCCGCACCGGCGACGTCTTCGCCATGGAGCGGCAGAGCCACGAAGCCTGGCAGCGCACCGCCGGCCGAACCACGGACGACGAATGAGCCGATCGACCGGCTGCCGGCTGGAACGGCCGGGCCGATCGGTCCACCATGGCGGTCGATCGCTTGGGAGGGCGGCAGATGCACTATCGACCGTTGGGACGGAGCGGCGTCGAGGTGTCGACGCTCTGCCTCGGGACGATGACGTTCGGCGGGCGCACCGACGAGGCGGAGGCCCGACGCATCATCGACCATGCTCGCGACCAGGGCGTGAACTTCCTGGACACGGCCGACGTCTACCGGAACGGCGCCTCGGAGACGATCGTCGGCGAAGCGCTGCACGCGACCCGCTCGCACTGGGTGCTGGCAACCAAAGCCGGCAACGCCATGGGCGACGGCCGCAACCAGCGCGGGCTCTCCAAACGTTGGCTGATCCGAGCCTGTGAGGGCAGCCTGCGGCGGCTCAAGACCGACCACGTCGACCTCTACTACCTGCACCGCGAAGACCGCCACACGCCGTTGGAGGAGACGGTCGCGGGCCTGCGCCAGCTGCTGCACCAGGGCAAGATCGGCGCCTTCGGCGTTTCCAACTTCCGCGCCTGGCGGATCGCCGAGCTCTGCCGGCTGTGCGATGGCGCCGGGATCGATCGCCCGCTCGGCTGTCAGCCGTACTACAACGCCCTCAACCGGCAGGCCGAGGTCGAGGTGCTGCCCGTGTGCCGGCACTACGGCCTGGGTGTCGTGCCCTACAGCCCGTTGGCGCGCGGCCTGCTCACGGGCAAGTACGCGGGCAACGGTTCACTACCGCCGGACAGCCGCGCGGCGGTTCGCGACGGTCGGTTGATGGAGACCGAATGGCGGCCGGAAAGCCTGCGGATCGTCGACGAGTTGCTCGCCTGGTGCGAGGCCCGCGGCACGACCGGGCCGGCGTTCGGGCTAGGCTGGCTGTTGGCCAACGAGCTGGTGTGCTCGGTGATCGCCGGGCCGCGGACCTTCGCGCAATGGGAAGGCTATCTGGCGGCTCTGGACGTGCCGTTCGACCCAGCCGCCGAAGCGTTCTGGGACGGCCACGTGCCGCCGGGCCACAGCTCGACCCACGGCTACACCGACCCGGCCTATCCCGTGGAGGGCAGGCGCGCCACCCGGGCCTGACCGATCCCACCGCCCAACGCGCTGGGTCGCAACATCCCTCGCGCGTCCGAGCGGGCGACCGGCCAACGTCACCGCACGACGCTGCCGGAACGCTCAGACGTCGAAGTCGACGGCGACCGGCACGTGATCCGAGGGCTTCTCCCAGCTACGGGCGGCGCGCAAGACGGAGGCGCCACGCAAAGCCGACGCCAACGGCGCCGTCACCCACACATGGTCCAAGCGGCGGCCGCGGTCCGACGCGGACCAATCGCGTGCGCGGTAGCTCCACCAGCTGAACAGTTTCTCCTCGGGCGGGATGAACCGCCGCACCGCGTCCACCCAACCGGCGCTCGCCTGCAAGGTCGAGAGCGCTTCGACCTCGACGGGCGTGTGGCTGACCACACCCAGCAGCTGACGATGGCTCCACACGTCGGTCGGCAAGGGCGCCACGTTGAAGTCGCCGACGGCGATCATCGGTCGGTCGGCGGCGCCGGATTGGCGCCATTCGGCCGCCAGCTCCCGCAGGAAGTCCAGCTTGTGCGCAAACTTGGGGTTGGCGTCGCGGTCCGGCACGTCACCGCCCGACGGCACGTAGAGGTTGTGCAGCTCGATCCCGCCCGGCAGCCGCGTGATCTGGTGCCGGCGATGGTCGATGCCGCACCAGTCACGGGTTTCGTGGCCGTCGAGGGGCACCCGCGAGAGAATCGCGACGCCGTGGTAGTTGCGCTGACCGTGGACCAACAGGTGCTCGAACCCGAGCGCCTTGACCGCGTCGACCGGAAACTGGGCCGTCTCGGCCTTGATCTCCTGCAGACACAGCACGTCGGGTGCGAGTTCGTCGACAAGACGGCCGAGGCCGTCCAGCCGCAGCCTGACCGAGTTCACGTTCCAGGTGACGACACGCATGGCGACCGTTTGCCACAGGGGCCGCGATTTGGCCAGCAAGCGCGCCTACGCCCACGTCACGGCGATCGATCGCACCCAGGTGTTGCACGACTGCCCCCTTGTAATTACGATTCGCATTTGCGACTTTTTTTAGTGGACAAGGGAGAGAGAGAATGAAGCGGACGTTCTACGTCGAACTCGACGACTCGTTGACCTCCCGGCTCGTCAGCCTGAGCGAGCGGCGCGAGAGGCTGCCGGCTGACCTCGTCTACCATGCCGTCCAAGAGTTTCTGGCGCGCGAGGAAGCCGAGGCTCGCGGCTGGCCATCGGCCGACGTCGAGCGCCTCCACCAGCTCGACAACGGTGTGGCCGTCGACGGTGCCGTGCCCTCGCCGCGTGCCTGCGGCACGGAAACGATCACGACCTGACCGAGAGCGCGGGCCGGGCCACACCGCTGCGGCGTGGCCAACGGCTGCGCTGACCGGAGGCCGGCCGACGATTTGCCTGCGGTCTCCGCTGGCCCATTGGCTGTGAGCCTGGATCGAGGCAGACTCCTCACGCCGTCGATCGGCGTCGGGGGGTCAGCATGGCTGGATGGGCGTCACGAATGCTCGTTGGCGCGTTGCTCGCAGCGACGCCCGTGGCCGCCTTCGAGACACCCTGGGCGGGGCTCGAAGGCAATGCCCTGATCGCCGAGGTCGGCCGAACGGCGGCCCGCGGTCAAGCGCCGCTCAGCTACCGCGAGCTCTGGTTCGCACTCGAAGAGACCGATGCCGATCCGGAGGATCCGGCGCGCGTGATCCTCTTCTACAGCGGCCGCTCCCACCCCAAGGACGACAAGCTCAGCAGCACGCTCAACGCCGATGGCCGGACGCGGAATTCGTGGAACCGCGAACACGTGTGGCCGCGAAATCGCGGGTTTCGCCGCGAACGCGACTTGGCGCACAACGACTTGCACCACGTGCGCGCCACCGACGGCTGGTGCAACGAACGCCGCGGCAGCCGCGACTTCGCCGCCGGCGGCCGGCCGCTCGACGGCTGCGCCGCGCGGTCTACCGACCGGACGTTCGAGCCGCGCGACCAGGTGAAGGGCGACGTGGCGCGGATGCTGTTTTACATGGACGTCCGCTACAATGGCGACGGTCGGACGCCCGATCTGCAGCTCGTCGACGGTACCGGCACGAGCGGCACCGAGCTGGGCCGGCTGTGCACGCTCTTGGCGTGGCACGAGCAGGACCCGCCCGACGCGTTCGAGCAGGTCCGCCACGAGCGGATCGCCGACATCCAGGGCAACCGAAACCCCTTCGTCGACGATCCGTCGCTGCCGGCGCTCGTCTACGCCGGCCGTTGCTGACGGGTCAGCGGCCGAAGGCGAAGATCTGCCGGTGGATCAAACCGCCGACGACGGCGCCGACGAACGGCGCCACCCAGAACAGCCACAACTGCTCGATCGCCCAACTGCCCTGGAACAGGGCAACACCGGTGCTCCGCGCCGGGTTCACGCTGGCATTCGTGATCGGAATCAAGACGAGGTGGACCAACGTCAGGGCGAGCCCGATCGCCAAGGGCGCGAAACCCGCCGGCGCGCGCGGGTCGGTCGCACCGAGGATGACGATCACGAAGAACGCGGTCAGCACGGCCTCGGCAATGAAGGAAGCCTCGAGCGAATAGCCTCCTGGGGAGTGTTCGGCGTAGCCGTTGGATGCGAAGCCGGCCGACACGTCGAAGCCAGGCTGGCCACTCATGATCACGAACAGCACGCCGGCAGCCGCGATCGCGCCGAGAACCTGGGCGATCCAGTAGGGCACGACCTCGGCCGTCGAGAACCGACCGGCTGTCCAGGCGCCCAACGTCACGGCAGGGTTGAAGTGGCCGCCCGAAATATGGCCGACGGCGTAGGCCATCGTGAGCACGGCGAGACCGAAGGCCAGCGCGACGCCGAGAAACCCGATGCCGAGTCCGGGGAAACCGGCCGCCGTCAGCGCGCTACCGGCGCCGGCGAAGACCAACCAAAACGTGCCGAGAAACTCGGCGACGAGCTTCGTGCTCAAGGGCATGGACCTTGTCCTCCAAAATGGCCCCCGAGGCCGCGGGGGACCGGCTCAGTAGAAGCCGCGAGCGGCCCGGTCAAAGCCCTTTTTCGCGGATTCGCCCGAGTTCGGGGCGACGAGCGTCAAGCGCGTGTTGGTTGCGCAGTGCAAGACCGGTAGTTTGGTCGACGAGGAAAACCCCACTGCTGGGACGTGTCATGACCAGCCGCATCCTCGCCATCGCCGCCACCCTGGTGTTGTGTTGCGCGGCCGCCGATGCCCGTACCTTCGACCGGGCGTTGATCGTCGGCGACAGCCTCAGCGACCAAGGACGCCTGGATGCCGTGCTAGGCACGCTCGGCCTGCCGACGCGGACGCCGGCACCACCCTATGTCGATGGCCGTTTCTCGAACGGCCCCATCTGGACGGACCGGCTGATCGGCAGGCTCGGCCTCGACCCCACTCGGGTCGACAGCCTCGCCGTCGGCGGCGCGCGAACGACGGGCCACAACGGCACCGACGGCCTCGACGACGCCGAGCGAGCGCCCCTCGAAGCGCTGGGCCTGCTGGGGGTGAAGGAGCAGGCAGCGGCGTTCGTCGCCAGTGGCGGCGAGATCAGCCCCAAGGGCCTCCACGTGGTTTGGGGCGGCTCGAACGACTACCTCTTCGGCAACGCCTTCCAGCCAGGCGCGCCGGACCCGGTCCAAACCAT
Organism: Pseudomonadota bacterium; assembly: GCA_039818825.1. Classification (GTDB taxonomy): domain Bacteria; phylum Pseudomonadota; class Alphaproteobacteria; order Geminicoccales; family Geminicoccaceae; genus JBCBTD01. The sequence continues at coordinate 25,599 of JBCBTD010000025.1, read as the reverse complement.
CGTCGAGACGGTCGAGCTGCTCGGCGCTGCAGGTGCCAGGTCGTTCCTGGTGCTGGGCGTGCCCGACCTCGGGATGATACCTCAAAGCGTCGGTGATCCGGTCCTCGGCCCGCTGCTCTCGGCAGCATCGTCCCAGCACAACGCGCGACTGGCGAGCGCTCTGGACGCAACGCGAGACCGCCTCGGGCTCGAGGTCTTCGCCCTGGACGTCGCTGCGCTGATCGCCGGCGCGCCCGCCTTCGGCTTCGCCAACGTGACCGAGCCGTGCATCGGTCTCGCGGATTGCGGCGGGTTTCTCTATTTCGACGGCCTGCACCCGACCACCGCCGGACACGCCGTGCTCGCCGACCAGGCGTTGCAGGTGGTGCCACTACCGGGCACGGCGGTCCTGTTCGTCAGCGCCGCAGCGCTCTTGGCCTGGCGGTCGCGGCGCGGCTGACGACGGTGGGTGGAGGAGCTGACGCTCACGCCCGAGAGCCGATGATCAGCCGCCGTAGCGCTCCAAGAACGCCTCGACATGCAGGCTGCGGAAGTCGCCCAAGGCCTGACGCAGCCGATCGTGCGGCCAATCCCACCAGCCGAGCGCCGTCAGTCGGTCGCCGATGGCGGCCGGGAAACGGGCACGGAGCGGCTTGGCAGGTACGCCGCCGACGATGATGTAGGGGGCGACGTCCTTGGTCACCACGGCGCCGGCACCCACCACGGCGCCGTTGCCGACCGTGACCCCCGCCATCACCGTCGCACCGTGGCCGATCCAAACGTCATGGCCGATGGTCACGCGATGGGCGCGGCGCCAGGCGAACAGTTCGGCCTCGTCGTCACCCAAGCCGTAGTTGCGGGCGCGGTAGATGAAGTGGTGCTGCGAGGCGCGCCAGGTGGGGTGGTTGCCCGGGTTCAGACGGACCATCCGCGCGATCGAGCAGAACTTGCCGATGTCGGCGTAGATCACGTCGCCGTCCTCGACGATGTAGCTGTAGGCAGCGAGGGTCGTCTCGGCCAACTGCGTCCGCGCGCCGACCGCCGTGTAGGGACCGAGCCGGCAGTCGCGCAGCACGGCGCTCGGATGGATCGACGGCGCTTCGCCCAGGGGTGGGTTCGCAGCGTCGGTACCGTGATGTCGGTCGATGTGAACGAGGTGGTCGGTCAAAGATCGCGTTTGCCGATGAAGCGTTCGCGGATCAGCCGCGACAGCGTGTCGATCAACGCCGTCATAGCCGGGATCGACGGCATGATGAATGCCGTTCGCTGCCAAAGATCGGCCCGCTCCGGTGCCGAACACCGCAGCCGCGTCCTGCCGGCAGCGGCGGCCAGCGCCGCGTCACCGTGCCCGCGGCGGCGGCATTGCGGCGCTACACGGCGATTCCGCCTTGAACCTGCCCGCACTGTCTGGTCAACCACCGCGGACGGCGCCACGAGGGAAGCGAAGATGCAGGATTACGTCCGCAGCGACGACGACGAAGACGAGACGCGCCCGCTGGCCCCCCGTCCGTCGCGGCTGGTCGACGAGTCGCTTTTCAAGAAGCGCCACGTCTTGATCACCGGCGCCATCAACGACCGCGTGGCGCGGGGCACTGCCGAACGGCTGCTGGCGCTCGCTGCCGCAGGCGACGAACCGATCAACGTGTTCATCAGCTCGCCGGGCGGCCACGTCGAATCTGGCGACATGATCCACGACGTGATCAAGTTCATCAGCCCCGAGGTGCGGACGATCGGTACGGGCTGGGTCGCCAGCGCCGGTGCCCTGATCTTCGTCGCGGTACCGAAGGAGCAGCGGTTCTGCCTACCGAACACGCGTTTCCTCCTGCACCAACCGAGCGGCGGTGTGGGCGGCAGGGCGGCCGACATCGAGATTCAAGCCGACGAGATCGTCAAGATGCGGGGCCGGTTCTACCGCATCTTCGCCGATGCGACCGGCCAGACGGTCGAGCGCGTGCAGCGCGACATGGAGCGTGACTTCTGGCTCGGCACCGACGAAGCGCTCGCCTACGGCCTCCTCGGCAAGGTGATCAAGAGCCAAGCCGAGCTCGGCTGAGGTGCCTCATAGCGGGCGGCCGGCACCCGTCGCCAAGTCGATCGCGTAGCGGGTCGTGCCGGTCGGACAGCAGCGCGGCTCGCCCGGTCGAAGCGTGGTCATGGTGATCTCGACGCGCTCGGAACCGAACCGGACATCGCGCGGCTCGGCGCCGTAAACGCCACTGACCACGCGTGCCAGCGTCCAGCCGCTACCCGCGCTCCGGTAGAGCCCGATGTCGAGGATGGCGCTGTTGCCGTGCCCGGCGACCTCCCGATAGACCACCGCCAGGGCCCGGGTGCCGTCGCTGCTCGGAAACCAGAAGCGCTGGTAGATGCCCGGTCCGAAGTCGGCGGCGAGCCGGGCGTCGAGATCGGAAGGTGGCCCGGCGACGCCGGGCTGGGCGGCGGGCGGCGGCGCGGCGTTGACCGCAGGCGCCGCCGCAATGCCGGCAGACGGCTCCGCGTCCCTCAGCCCGCAGCGGGCGAGCACCGTATCGATGACTCGCGACGAGCCGCGCAGGCTCACGGTCGCTTCGTACTGACCGGCGATGCGGACCGTCGCCCGGCTGCCGCGCTTCAGCGCCGCAACCAGCGGATCGTTGGCCGCGATCGGCTCGTACAATTCGCTCCAGATCTCGTCGTAGTCCATGCCGGCACGAAAGAGCAGCCGCCCGTCGACGCTCACCTGCGCCTCGATGCCTCCCGGCGGCGGACCGGATGCCGAATCGTAGGGCAGGCTGAAGCGGAGGCTGGGGAAGGCGTCAGGCAGGATCACCAGATCGAGACCTTCGATCGGCCGGTAGAGATGATTGCTCTCGGCATCGAGGCGCGGCGCAACCCCCGGCTCTTCGCAGACGATACCCAAGGGTGCGTAACGGTTTCCGGCGACCGAGGGCGGCGCCAAGGCGAACAGGCTCGTGCCGAGCCCCTCGCTGACCCGCCACGTCTGCGCCTCGGCGGTGGCGGCGGCGATGCCGAGCGCGGCGGCGACGCCGACCACCCACGTTGACGAAGCCATGAATGGTGACTCCCCGCGCGATGGACCATCCCGAAGCGGTGCCCGCGGCCGGCTTCGCCGTCAATCCACGGCGCCGAGCCCAGGAATCGGATGATCGTCGCCGCTCACGCGTCGCCGCGCCGCTCGTCCATGCCGAACTCGATCTCGATGCGGCTGGCGGCGAACACCGAGACGCCCCATTGTAGCGGCACGCCAGCGGCCGTGCCATCGAGCCCGCGGGTGACCAAGACCGGTTGGCGGCGCGGCATCGCCAACGCCGCTGCTTCGTCGTCGCCGGCAAGGCGTGCATGCACGCGGGTGGCCAGCCGCACCACGAAGGCAGCACCACAGAGCCGGAGTGCCGCCGAGATGCCGCCCGTTCGACGGAGCGCGTCGGCAATGCCCGGGAGACGCTCGGCGACGAACAGGTTCGTGCTGGTCGCCAGCGGTTCGCCATCGGCCAGGGCCAAGGTGCGGACCTCGACCAACGGTGCGCCGCGGGCGATCTGCAGCCGTGCCGCGAGGTCCGCGGACGCCGGCCGCTCGCGGACCTCGCCCATCTCGCGGCTGGCCTCCCGGCCGGCAGCGGCCAGGTTCTCGGTGAAGCTGGTCCGCGCGCCTATCCGGTAGCGCACCGGCCTCGGGCAGGCGAAGCTGCCCAGACCGTGGACCACGCGGATGCGGCCTTCGTCGGCCAGGCACTGCAAGGCACGGCGCACGGTGTGGCGGTTGACCCCGAACCGGGTCGCCAAGGCGGCCTCGCTCGGCAGCTTCGCGTCGGCGCCGGGACGACCGTGGTCGAGTTCGGCCGCCAGGGTGTCGCGCACCCGTCGCCAGCGGCTCAGGCTCGCTGCCACGGCGGCCTGGATCGGCTCGTCGAGCGCGGTCATGGCACCGTCACCATCTCCTGCTTTCCTTCGACGACCAATCAAGCTACGTTTCCGGCATGTTGTCTAGACATCTCGACGAGCTGGAAGGGACGACCGAGCGCGCGGCATGGATGGGCGTGCTGGCGCGGGCGACCGTCGAAGCGCTCGAGCGACTGTGGCGCGCCCACGGCACGGGTGCCTCGCCGCCGCCCTTGCGGGCGCCGGAAACGGGGCTGGTGATGGTCCGCGGCCGCGCCGGCGGGACCGGCGATCGCTTCAACCTAGGGGAGATGACGGTCACCCGCTGTGCCGTCGACGGCGGCGAGGGGCGGATCGGCCACGGCTACGTTCGCGGCCGCTCGAAGCGCCACGCGTTGTTGGCGGCGTCGTTCGACGCGCTGCTCCAGGACCCGACACGACGCGAGGCCCTACTGACGGACGTGATCGCTCCGCTCCAGGCCACCGAAGCCGAGCGGCGTCGCCGGATCGCGGCCAAGGCGGCAGCGACCCGGGTCGAGTTCTTCACCATGGTGCGCGGCCAATGACCATCGGTGCCACCTTCGCCGATCCAGCCCTCGGCGCTCAGGCGACGTTCCGCACGCTGCTGGATGCCTTGGCCCACCCTGGTCGACCCTACCGACTGGACGACGTGGCACCGCGGGCGACGCCGCCCTTGCACGCCCCGCTCTACGCCGCAGCTCTCGCGCTGCTGGACTTCGAGAGCCCGGTCTGGCTGGACCCGGCGCTCGCCGGGCGTGCCACTGAGGACTTGCGCTTCCACACCGGCGCGCCGGCGGTCGCCGAGCCCGATCGCGCGGCCTTCGGCCTCGTCGTCGACGCGACCGCGATGCCGCCGCTCACCGCCTTCGCCCAAGGGACCGCGGCGTTCCCCGATCGCTCGACGACCGTGCTGGTGCAGGTCGACGGTTTCGACCCGGCCGGCCCGTGGCGCCTGTCGGGGCCGGGCTTGGCCGCGCCACAGACATTGGGCGTCAATGGCCTGCCATCGGGGTTCGTCGACCAGTGGGCCACCAACCATTCGACGTTCCCGTTGGGCGTCGACGCTTTCTGTTTCACTGCCGACGCGGTGGTCGGCCTGCCGCGTACCACCCGGATCGAGGGCTGACGGATGTACGTCGCGGTCAAGGGTGGCGAACGGGCGATCGAAGCCGCCCACGACTGGCTGGCCGAGGCCCGGCGCGGCGACCCGGAGGTCGCCGAGGTCGGCGTCGACCAAATCGAGCAGCAGCTCCGCCTCGCCTGCGACCGGGTGATGGGCGAAGGCTCGTGCTACGACCGCGAGCTGGCGGCGCTGGCGGTCAAGCAGGCGCGCGGCGACCTCGTCGAGGCGGCGTTCCTGTTGCGTGCCTACCGCACGACCTTGCCGCGCTTCGGCTACAGCGAGCCCGTCATCACGGCCGAGATGCTGGTCGCCCGGCGCGTGTCCGCGACCTACAAGGACCTGCCGGGCGGCCAAGTCCTGGGGCCGACGTTCGACTACACTCACCGGCTGCTCGACTTCGTGCTGTTGGCCGAAGGCGAACCGGTGCCCGAGGCGCGCACGGCGCCGGCCGACCACGACGGCACCATGCCGCCCGTCGCCGACATCCTCGATCGCGAGGGGTTGATCCAGCCGGAGACCGCCGTCGACGGCCCGGTCGGTGACGTCACCCGCGAACCGCTGCTGCTGCCGGCCGACCGCGACGTCCGCCTGCAATCCCTTGCAAGGGGCGACGAAGGGTTCCTCTTGGGCATGGCCTATGCGACCCAGCGCGGCTTCGGCCCGATCCACCCGTTCGTCGGCGAGATCCGCATGGGCGAGGTCAGCGTCGCGTTCGTGCCCGAGGAACTCGGCTTCGCCATCGACCTCGGCGAGATCGACGTGACCGAGTGCCAGATGGTCAACCAGTTCAAGGGCTCGGAAAACGCGCCACCGCAGTTCACCCGCGGCTATGGCCTGGTGTTCGGCCACGCCGAACGCCGCGCCATGGCGATGGCGCTGGTGGATCGAAGTCTCCGGGCGAGCGAACTCGGCGAAGCCGTCGACGCGCCGAGCCGCGACCAAGAGTTCGTGTTGATGCACGCCGACAACGTCCAGGCGACGGGCTTCGTCGAGCATCTGAAGTTGCCGCACTACGTGGATTTCCAGGGCGAGCTCGGCATGATCCGCCGGCTTCGCGCCGACTGGGCCGCCGCAGCCGCGGCCGAGCGGGAAGCGGCGGAATGAAGATCTTCGGCGTCGACTTCACCAGCGCGCCGTCGGCCAAAAAGCCGATCACGGTGGCCCACACGGTGCGTGCGGGCGACGTGCTGCGTCTCGAGACGGTCGACCGGTTGCGCAGCTTCGCGGCGTTCGAGGCGCTGCTGGCGACGCCGGGCCCTTGGGTCGCCGGCTTCGATTTCCCGTTCGGCCAGTCGCGCCGGTTTCTGGAGACGGCGGATTGGCCGACGGTGTGGCCCGACTACGTGCGCCATGCCGGGGACCTCGGCGCCGAAGGCTTCGCCAGGGCGCTGGAGACCTACAAGGCGGCACGTCCCGCGGGCGACAAGCAGCACCGTCGTGCCACCGACCGGCTGGCCGGCAGCCAGAGCCCGCAGACGCTCCACTACACGCCTGTCGGTCGGATGTTCGCGCAAGGCGCGCCGCGGCTGCTCGAATCTGGCGTGCACGTGCCCTTGCTTCACCCCCGCGGCGACGACCGGGTTGCGGTGGAGGTCTACCCGGGCGTGCTCGCGCGGTGGCTCGTCGGCCGGGCGTCCTACAAGTCGGACGGCGCCGGTGGCGACGACGACGCCCGCGCCGAGGTTCGCCGCCACCTCCTGGCGGCGCTCTGCTCGGACGACGTGGCCCAGGTCTACGGCGTCCGCCTCGACCTCGGCGACGTGCCGAGTGAGCGGCTGATCGAAGACCGCCAGGGCGACGACCTCGATTCGGTACTCTGCGCGCTACAGGCGGCTTGGGCCGCGTCGCGCGACGACCTCGGAGTGCCCGACGATGCCGACCCCGCCGAGGGGTGGATCGCCGATCCCCTGGTTCGCGCGCGGCACGAGGGCCGGTCCCTGCAACCGCCCCCACGCCAGACTGGCCCCGAGCGCGGCTACAACTTCGCCTATCTGGACGAGCAGACCAAACGCATGATCCGCCGGGCGATCCTCAAGGCCATCGCGATCCCTGGCTACCAGGTGCCGTTCGCATCGCGGGACATGCCTTTGCCTTATGGCTGGGGCACCGGCGGGATCCAGGTGACGGCCGCCTGCATCGGCCCGTCCGACGTGCTGAAGGTGATCGACCAGGGCGCCGACGACACCACCAACGCGGTGTCGATCCGCCGCTTCTTCCGCCGGATGACCGGGGTGGCGACCACCGAGCGCGCGAACGAAGCGACGGTGATCCAGACCCGTCACCGCATTCCCGAAGAACCGCTGCGCGACGGCCAGATCCTGGTCTACCAGGTACCGATCCCGGAACCGCTGCGCTTCCTCGAAGCCCGCGAGACCGAGACCCGGACGATGCACGCGCTCGCCGACTATGGCGCCATGCACGTCATGCTGTACGAGGACGTGGCGCGGCTCGGGCGGATCACGACCAGCTACGACTACCCGGTGATGGTCGGCGGCCGCTATCTGATGGCGCCGTCGCCGACGCCCAAGTTCGACAACCCGAAGATGCACGACTGCCCGGCGCTGCAGCTGTTCGGTGCTGGCCGGGAGAAGCGGATCTACGCGATACCGCCGTACAGCTCGGTGGTCAGCCTCGACTTCGAGGACCACCCGTTCGAGGTTCAGAGCTGGGACGAGGTTTGCGGGCTCTGCGGCGCCGCCGACAGCTATCTCGACGAGGTGGTGGTCGACGACGCCGGCACCCGCCTCTTTTGCTGTTCGGACACCGACCATTGCGCCCGACGCCGCGCCGACGGCCATACCGGCACGGCGGCAGATGCGGCAGGTTGGACATGATCCCGCCCACCGACGGCCCGCTGCTCCAGGCGCGTGGGCTCGAAAAGCGCTTCGGCCGGATAGCCGCGGTCGACGGGGTCGATCTCGACGTCTGGCCCGGCGAGGTGCTGGCCGTGGTTGGTGAGAGCGGCTCCGGCAAGTCGACGCTGTTGCGACTGCTGGCCGGACGGCTGGGCGCCGACGCCGGCAGCGTCGTCTATCGCTCGCTCGACCAGGGTCTGGAGGACGTGGTGACCATGGACGAGCCCCGGCGGCGGTGGCTCGCCCGCACCGAATGGGGCTTCGTCCACCAATCGCCCCGTGACGGACTGCGGCTCGACGTCTCCGCCGGCGCCAATGTCGGCGAGCGGCTGATGGCGATCGGGCAGCGCCACTACGGGCGCATCCGGGCCGAGGCGACCGCCTGGTTGGAGCGTGTGGAAATCCCTGTCGACCGGTTGGACGACCTGCCGAAGACTTTCTCCGGCGGCATGCAGCAGCGCTTGCAGATCGCCCGCAACCTGGTCACCCAGCCGCGCCTCGTGCATCTGGACGAACCGACCGGCGGGCTCGACGTTTCGGTGCAGGCGCGGCTGTTGGATCTGCTACGTGGGCTGGTCAACGAGCTGTCGCTCGCCGTCGTCATCGTCACTCACGACCTTGCCGTGGCGCGTCTCTTGTCGCATCGAATGATGGTGATGCAGCGAGGGCGCGTCGTCGAGCTCGGGCTCACCGACCAGGTTCTCGACGACCCCCAGCACCCCTACAGTCAACTGTTGGTCGCCTCCATCCTCCAGGCTTGAACCGTCCATGCTGAGCGCGCACGACATCGCCAAGAGCTTCGTCCTCCATCTCCAGAGCGGTGTCCGCATCCCGGTGTTCGAGAGCGTCGGGTTCACCATCGAGGCCGGCGAGTGCGTCGTGCTGGCCGGGCCCTCCGGCATCGGCAAGTCGACGTTGCTGCGCCTGGTCTACGGCAACTACAAGGCCGGCGGCGGCCGGGTCGTCGTCCGCCACGACGGCCACGACGTCGATCTCGTCTCGGCAGACGCGCGCACCGTCTTCGCCGTGCGCCGCCGGACCCTCGGCTACGTCAGCCAGTTCCTTCGCTGCGTGCCGCGGGTGGGGGCGGTCGACGTGGTCGCCGAGCCGCTCTTTGCGCTGGGCGTCGACCGCGACGCGGCGCGCGATCGCGCCCGCGCGTTGCTCGCGCGCTTGCGCATTCCCGAGAGCCACTGGGCGCTGCCGCCCGCGACCTTTTCGGGTGGCGAGCAGCAGCGCGTCAACATCGCCCGCGGCTTCGCCCACCCCTATCCGATCCTACTGCTCGACGAACCGACGGCGTCGCTGGACGCGACCAACCGCGCCACGGTCGTCGAGATGATCGACGAGGCCAAGGCGAGGGGTGCCGCGCTGTTGGGGATCTTCCACGACCAGGACGTCCGCGCCCGTGTCGCCGACCGGGCCATCGACGTCGAGTCGATGCGGGTGGCGGCATGAACGACGTCACGATCGACAACGCCCGCATCGTCACGCCCGAGGCGGTGATCCACGGTCGCTTGGTCGTCACCGACGGTCGGATCGCCGCCATCGAGGTGACGGGCACGACGACCGCCGGCGGCTTCGACCTGGAAGGCGACTACCTGATCCCAGGCCTCGTCGAAGTTCACACCGACAACCTCGAGCGGCAGGTGCAGCCGCGGCCCAAGGTCCGCTGGCCCGCCGACGCCGCGCTCCTGGCCCACGACGGACAAATCGCCGCCGCCGGCATCACCACGGTGTGCGATGCCATCTGCGTCGGCTTCTACGGCGGCAAGCGCGAGCGCCTGGAGTTCTTGGAGCTGTCGCTGGATGCCCTCGACAAGGGCCGAGCGGCGGGCGTGCTGAAGGCCGAGCATTTGGTGCATCTGCGCTGTGAGGTGTCCGATCCGGACGTCGTCGACATCTTCGCCGACCATGTCGACCATCCGGACCTGCGCGTCGTCTCGCTGATGGACCACACCCCGGGGCAGCGGCAGTGGCATGATCTGGAGCGCTATCGGACGTTTCACCGCGGCCGTAGCGAAGCGACCGACGACGAGTTCGAGGCGCTGGTCCGACGGCGGATCGACGAGCAGGCGCGCTACGCGGAAGCCCACCGCCAGGGCGTACTCGATCTCGTGGCAGGCCGGGACGTGGTCCTCGCCAGCCACGACGACACCACCGTCGCGCACGTGGCGCAGGCCCACGACGAAGGCTGCCGCATCTCGGAATTCCCGACGACGACGGCCGCTGCCGAAGCTGCCCGGGCTGCCAGTATGGCGATCGTCATGGGCGCGCCGAACGTGATTCTCGGCGGTTCCCACTCCGGCAACGTCTCTGCTCTGTCCCTCGCTGCGGCGGGGCTTCTCGACGGGCTCTCCTCGGACTACGTTCCGGTCAGCATGGTTCACGCGGCCTTCGTCATCCACGACCGCCTGGGTTGGTCACTGCCACGAGCGATCGCCCCGGTCACGAGCGGGCCTGCCGCCATGCTCGGATTGGACGACCGTGGCGCGCTGACACCCGGCCTCCGTGCGGACCTCGTGCGGGTTCGTCACAGCGGCGACGTGCCGACCGTGCAGGCCGTTTGGCGTGAAGGGAGACGGGTGGCTTGAACGTCGAGTTGGCCCAGGCCTCCGCCCGCACGGAGACCGTGTTCACCAACGCGAGCCTGGTGCTGCGCGACGCGGTCGTGGCCGGCACGCTCATGGTCCGCGACGGGCGAATAGCCGCCATCGACGGCGGCAGCGCACGCATGCCGGCGGCACACGACCTCGAAGGGGCCCTCCTCATCCCTGGGCTGGTCGACGTCCACACCGACAATCTGGAAAGGCACTTCCAGCCCCGAAGCGGGGTGCTCTGGGACAAAGTCGCCGCGGCGATCGCCCACGATGGCCAGATCGCCAGCGCCGGCATCACCACGGTCTTCGACAGCCTGACCATCGGTTCGGCGCCGGGGTGGGACACCCGCGCCGAGATGATCGCGCCGATGATCGAAGGCCTCGAGTACGCGACGGACCATCGGATGCTGCGGGTCGACCACCGGCTGCACCTCCGCTGCGAGATCACCCACGTCGACATCCCCACGCTTGCCGAACACCACGCCTCGAGCCCGCTGACCGCGATGTTCTCGGTGATGGATCACGCCCCGGGCGATCGGCAGTCGCCCGACATCGAAGCTTACCGCCAGCGCTACCAGAAGAACCTCAACATGTCGGACGCCGAGGTCGACGCGCATGTGAGCACGTTGATCGAGGGCTCGAAGCGCTTCGGCCCCGCCAACGCCCGCGCGATCGCCGATCTCGCCCGCGCGCGCGGCCTGCCGCTGGCGACCCACGACGACGCTCGGATCGAGCACATCGACGAGGCACTCAACTTCGGCGCCTGCCTGACCGAGTTTCCGACCACCCTGGAAGCCGCGACCGCGGCGCGTGATCGCGGCCTGCCGACCTTGATGGGCTCCCCCAATTTGATCCGCGGGGGCTCGCACTCGGGCAACGTCGCGGCAGTGACGCTCGCGCAGGCCGGGCTGCTCGACATGTTCGCCTCCGACTACATTCCGGCCAGCCTCGTCCAGGGCGCGTTCCAGCTCGCCGCCGGCGAGACTGCCTGGTCGATCCCGCGCGCCGTGGGCGCGGTGACGGCGGCACCCGCGGCAGCCGTCGGCCTCGCCGATCGTGGCCGCCTGGAACCGGGCCTCCGCGCCGATCTGGTCGAGGTCCACCTGGTCCAGGGACGGCCGATCGTCCGTTCGGTCTGGTCGGCCGGCACGAGGGTCGCATGATGCGCACCCGCCAAGCGATCTACCTGGCACCGCCGGGGGAGTCGTCGCTCCACGCGTTCGCCCGCAGTTGGCTGGGTCGCGACGCGATCACCGGCGAGCGGTTCGCCCAACCGAGCATCGCCGGGATCGCACCGTCGAGGCTCGAGGACATCACGCGCTCGCCCCGCCGCTACGGTTTCCATGCGACGCTCAAAGCCCCGTTCCGCTTGGCCGAAGGCACGACCGTCGATCTGTTCCACCAGACGGCGCGGGCGTTCGCCGGGTCGTGGCCGGCGTTCGAGATCGAGCTGGAGGTGAGCAGCCTGCGTGGCTTCATCGCGCTCACGACCGTCCGCTCGACGCCGGAGTTGGAGCGGTTCGAGGCCGCATGCGTTCGCTCGTTCGAGCCGTTCCGGGCGCCGCTCAACGACGAGGAGCTCGAGCGCCGCCGCCCGTCCTTGTTGAGCGAGGCGCAGCGCGCCAACCTGGAGCGCTGGGGCTACCCCTACGTCATGGAAGAGTTCCGCTTCCACATGACGCTGACCGACCGCCTCGCCGGCCCCGAGCACGACTTGCTGTTGGCCGAGCTGCGTGAGCGGACGACCAACCTGGTGGCCGAGCCCTTCCTGGTCGACCGGCTCTGCATCTTCGAAGAGCTCGTCGCGGCCGGCGATTTCCGGCAGACCGCTGCCTATCCGCTGACGGGCTGACGTCTCGGAACCATGGTTGCGGCGAAACGGTGACCGCAGCAGCCGACCCGGCTAGAACGAGCGGGTCGTGCACCGATGCGCATCCCGGCGACCAGCTTCGAGTTTTCGATGAGCCTGAGCAGACAACGTCGACAGCGGCTCCAGGACCCCGCCCTGCAGGCGGCCTCGTTCGACCGCATTCGCACCGACCATCGCAGCGAGGTGGCCGAGGACTACGTCGAACTGATCGCCGATCTGGTCGACGCGAAGGGCGAAGCGCGTGCCGTCGACCTTGCCGACCGCCTGGGTGTCAGCAACGCGACGGTCAACAACACCGTGGCGCGATTGGTTCGCGAAGGGCTGGTCCGGACCGAGCCTTACCGCTCGATCTTCCTGACCGACAGCGGGCGGGAGCTGGCCTCGATGGCGAAACGGCGCCATCGCTTGGTGGTCGCGTTCTTGCGGGCGATCGGCGTCGACGAACAGACCGCGCGCCAGGACGCCGAAGGCATCGAGCACCACGTCAGTCAGGAAACGCTCCACTGCATGGAGCGCTTCCTCGGCAACGACGACCGCTGACGTCGGACCGTGGTGACGTCGCCCGACGTCAGTGCGTGGCGAGCGCTTTCGCTTGCTCGACCCAGTTCTCGCGGGCGAAGCGGCCGCTGAACCCGAGCTTCTCTTCCAGGTCCTCGATCTCACGAGCGGAGAGTTGGGCGAGCTTGGCATAGGTAGTGATACCGTGCTCGGCCAAGGTCGCCGCGAATTTCGGACCGATCCCCTTGATCACCGTCAGGTCGTCCGGCACGGCGGCAACCGGTGTCGGCACCAGCTTCACCGCCGGCTTCGCCTCCTTCACGGGCGGGGCCTTGGGCGGCGTCGGCGCCGCGGCCGGGGCAGCGACCTTCGCCGGGGCCGGCGCCTTCGCGGGCTTCGGTGCCGCGGCCGAAGCCGACTTCGCTGCTGAAGTCGCCTGCGCCAACGCGGCCATCTGGTCGGAGACGCCGGCCATACCCCAGCGCTTCATCGCCCGCTGCACGAAGGCCTGCTGCAAGGTCATCAGGGCAACCGGCTCACGACAGACGACCAAAGCCATGCCTGTCTGCAAGTTGTCGGTCTGCTGTTCTTGAGCCAGCTTCAGCCATTTGCTGGGATCGCCCAACGGCACCGGAAACGTTTTCGAGGACGATGCCACGGCTCGTCACCTCCGTCATGTTGCAACGCAACAAAACTACCACGCTTGCCGTGACGTTGTGAAGCGTTCCTTTGGCGGAGTCCAGTCGACGTCACACGATCGCGTCGATGGCGTCGCCGACGTCGAGCCAGTGTTGCTCGGCGTCACGAATGGCGCGCTCCACTGCTTGCAGCCGCCGCGCAAGGTCTGCACCGCCGGCCGGATCGGCGAAGGTCGTGGGATCGGCCATCCGCCTGTCGATCTCGGCTTTCTCGCGCGTGAGGCGATCGAGATCGCGCTCGATGTCCTTCAAACGCTGGCGAAGGGGCGCCAACTGCTGGCGGCGACGGTTCGGGTCCACACGTTGTGCGATGGTCGGCTTGGGCGCCGGCGCCGCCGGCGCTTCGCCGCCACGCAGCACACGCCGATAGTCTTGCAAGTCCCCGTCGAACCGCCTGACCTGCCCGTCCTTGACCAGCCACAGTTGTTCGGCGGTCAATTCCAGCAGCTGGATGTCGTGGCTGATCAGCACCACCGCACCAGGAAACGCGTTGAGCGCGCTCACCAGCGCCTCGCGACTGTCGATGTCGAGGTGGTTGGTCGGCTCGTCGAGGATCAGCACGTGGGGCGCCGGTACGCAGAGCAGGCACAAGGCGAGTCGTGCCTTTTCGCCGCCCGAGAGCTTGCCGGCGGCCGTGCCGCACTTCTCCCGCCCGAGGCCGAACCGTGCCAGCTCGGCGCGTAGCTGCTGTTCCTTCGCGTCCGGACGCGCCCGCCGCAGATGGTCGAGCGCGCTGTCGCGCGCATCGAGATCCTCGATCTGATGCTGGGCGAAGAACCCGACGCGAAGATCACGGGCGCGAACGATCTCGCCGGACAGCGGCTTCAAGCGACCGGCCAGCAGTTTGGCCAAGGTCGATTTGCCGTTGCCGTTCGCACCCAGGAGCGCGATCCGGTCGTCGGGATCGAGCCGCACGTCGAGCCGCCGCAGCACCGGCACGCCGTCATAGCCGACGGCGACGTCGTCGAGCGTGATCATCGGCGGCGGCGGTGGGGTCGGCTCGGGTAGCTTGAACACGACCTCAGGCTCGGGCTCGCGCAACGCCACGGCACCCAGCTTTTCGATCATCTTCAGGCGGCTCTGGGCCTGGCGCGCCTTCGACGCCTTGTAGCGGAAGCGGTCGACGAACGCCTGCATGTGCGCCTTCTTCGCTTCGACCTTCTCCGCTTGCTTCGCCTCCAGCTCCGCCTGCTCGCTGCGTCGGCGCTCGAAAGCGTCGTAGTTGCCCTTGTACAGGCGCAAGCTGCGCTGGCTGAGGTGCAGGATCGTGTCCGGCACCGCGTTCAACAACTCGCGGTCGTGGCTCACCAGGATCAGCGTCCGCGGGTAGCGACGCAGATGGTCGGTGAGCCATACCGCCGCCTCCAAATCGAGGTGGTTGGTCGGCTCGTCCAGGAGCAACAGATCGGGCTCGCGGAACAACACCGCAGCCAGCGCCACACGCATCCGCCAACCGCCCGAGAAGCTGGCGAGCGGTCGGTGCTGGTCGGCCTCGGCAAAGCCCAGACCGTTCAGGATCTTGGCCGCCCGCGCCGGCGCCGCATCGGCGCCGATCTCCAACAGACGTTGCTCGACGTCCGCGAGCCGCATCGGGTCGCCGGCCTGGTCGCGGTCCAACAACAGCGCCGCCCGCTCGGTGTCGGCGGCGAGAACCGTCTCCAGAGGCGTCGCGGGACCGCCCGGCGCCTCCTGGGCGACGGTCCCGACAATCAGCCGGGCCGGCAGTGAGAGTTCACCGCCGTCCGCGTCGAGCGTCCCGTCCAACAGCCTGAGCAGGGTCGACTTGCCGGTGCCGTTGCGGCCGACGAGACCGTAGCGCTGGTTCTCCGGCAGCTGGAGGTCGACGTCCTCCAAAAGCGACCGACCGGCGATCCGAACCGTCAAATGGTCGAGCGTGATCATCGCCGGGCAGCCTGGTCAGCCCTCGACGTCGGCCGCGACCTTGAGGCTGACGATCTTGTCGGGCGTCGCCGGCGGCTCGCCTTGTGCGATCGCGTCCACGAGGTCCATGCCCGTCGTCACCTGGCCCCAGATCGTGTACTGGCCGTTCAGATGCGGCGTCGACTTGAAGCAGATGAACCACTGGCTGTTGGCGCTGTGCGGGTTCTGCGTGCGCGCAGCACCGATGGTGCCGCGCTCGAACGGCAGCTTGGAAAACTCGGACCTGAGATCGGGCTTGTCCGAGCCGCCGCGGCCGGTGCCGGTCGGATCGCCGGTCTGCGCCATGAAGCCGGGGATCACCCGGTGGAACACGATCCCGTCGTAGAAGCCGTCGCGCGCCAACTCCTTGACGCGCGCGACGTGCTCGGGCGCGACCTTGGGAAAGAGGTCGATGACCACCCGACCCGCGTCGAGTTCCAAGTAGAGCGTGTTCTCGAGATCGGGTGTCGTCATCCGATCGTTCCTTTCGAAGTATGGGAGGTCAGCCGTCGACGTCGGCGGCGACGCGCATGGTCACGATTCGGTCGGGGTTGGCCGGCGGCTCGCCCGGCGTGATGGCGTCGACGAGTTCCATGCCCTCCACCACCTGGCCCCAGACGGTGTACTGGCCGTTCAGGTGTGGGGTGTCGACGAAGGTGATGAACCACTGGCTGTTGGCGCTGTTCGGATCCTGAGTGCGTGCGGCGCCGACGGTGCCTCGCTCGAACGGCACGGCCGAAAACTCGGCCGGCAGGTCGGGCTTGTCGGACCCGCCGGTGCCGGTGCCGGTCGGATCACCGCTCTGTGCCATGAAGCCCGGGATCACCCGGTGGAACACGACGCCGTCGTAGAAACCTTCGCGTGCCAGTTCCTTGACGCGGGCGACGTGCTGCGGCGCCACGTCCGGCAACAGCTCGATCACCACGCGGCCGTCCTCGAGATCGAGATACAGCGTGTTCTCAGGCTCGGCCGCCTGGGCGGTCGCGGCGAACGCGACCACCGCGAACGCTGCCAGAAGCTGGCGGAGTTTTCGCAAGTCACCCTCCCATGGCATGGACGGGCTCCTTGGGCCACAGGCCGGCGGGTGATGCAAGGGCGGCGGGCGGCCGCGGGCAGACGGTGCTATCGTCACTCCGATCGATCGGGAGGAGACGGGCCATGACCATCGAGGCGTCGATTGCCGATCACTACACGACCGCTGGCCTTTTGGAGCGGATCACCGACGCGCTCCGTGCATCGGGTGTCGATTCGGCGGCCGCGACCGCCGAGGACCTCCAGCCGGTGGACGAGTTCCACATCGGCGGCGTGCTCGCGATCCGCGATCTGGTGGCACCGCTGAGACTGACACCGGAGATGCACGTGCTCGACGTCGGCTCGGGCCTCGGCGGCACGGCGCGCTTCGTCGCTGGCCAGACCGGAGCCCGGGTCACCGGCCTCGACGTGACGCCGGCGTTCGTCGAGACCGCAGCGGCGCTCAGCGCCATGGTGAACATGGCCGGCCAAACGACGTTCAGCGCCGGCAGCGCGCTCGACATGCCGTTCGAGGACGACCGGTTCGACGTGGCGCTGATGGTGCACGTCGGCATGAACATCGGCGACAAGCCGCGGCTCATGGCCGAGGCCGCACGCGTGCTGAAGCCGGGCGGCACGTTCGCCATTTACGACGTGATGAAGACGGGACCGGATCCCATCGACGTTCCCGTGCCGTGGGCGGATCGACTCGACATCTCGTTCCTGGCGAGCCTCGAAGACTACCGGGCCGCCGCCACCTCCAGCGGCTTCGTGGAGTTGGCTGCCCGTGGTCGCGCCGATTTCGCGCTCCGGGTCTTCGCCGCCCAGCGCCAGCGAGTAGAGGCCGAGGGCCCACCGGTTCTAGGGATTCACCTCCTTCTCGGCGCGACCGGGGCCGACAAGATCGAGAACATGGTCGCGAACGTTTCGAGCGGCCGCATCGCACCGACCGAGTTGATCCTGCGGTGGGACGGGTCGTGAAGCCTGGAGAGCGAGCGCGGTGGTGACGGGGCCGCGGGTGAACGAGGTCGTTCAGGATGCGCGATCGCTGGCACGGAACGTCCACCGCAGGTGACTGGGACTGGAAGAACCGCGCTCGCGAACGTCGCCGTCGCCCATGGTTCCGAAGCGTGGCGCCGCTGGCGCGAGTACGGCGAGCCGAGCACGGTCTTGCGCACGATCGCGTTCGTGTCGCTGTTGCTCCGGCCCGCGGCGCTCGTCGGACCGTCGGATCGAGGAATCAGCCTGTCGTCGGTCCATCAGCCGCTCGACAGCCGCCGGGCCTGGGTGAACCACGCGTCGTCCGGCTCGAACAGGTGCCGCTGGCGGCCAAGAAGATCGCTGGCACGAGCTCGCTGCGCCTCCGTCCCGCGAGCGAGATGTCCCATGACGGCAAACTGCACCGCGCGGCGATCGTAGGGTGCGAGCGCCAACGCAGCCTCGAAGTCAGCCATGCCGTCTTCGCCGTCGCGAAACGCCGCCATGCCTCGGTAGAGCAACGCGTCGAGACGCAGTGGCGTCCGGGTCGCCGGGTTCTCGACCACCCGACCGAAGCTCTGTCGCGCCGCCCTCCAATCCCCTCGGAACACCTGGAGGATGCCGCCGACCATGTCCGCGTATTCCGACGCCCGCTCGGTGATGCGCGGCATCTCGACATATCCGGTCACACCCCGGCTCTGCACCTTGGTGGGGGCGCCGGGGAGCTGCGGGTTGAACTCGAGGAAGCGGAGGTCGAGGCCCGTGCGGCCGAGAACCTCGCCGTCCCGGAGCCCGCTGCGGATGGGCAAGCCCTCGACGTCTCCGAAGGCGTCGACCACGTCGGCGCGGAGCCTGATCGCCGAAAGCCCGAACCGTCGTCGAGGGGGCCCGACCGACAGGCGGCTGTCGCCCTCGATGATCGTCCACGTCTCCAGATTGGCGGCGCGATAGTCGCAAGGGTCGACGTCGCCGCGACAGGCAGATGGCTTCGCGTATCGAGGCAACGTGACGTTGACCTCGGCAATCACCTCGCCGGCATAGGAGCGCGTGTCGCCCCAAACCACGATCTGCGCCAACAGATCGAGGTCGGTCGCAGCAGCCGCCGCGGCGTCGTGCGACGGTGCGGCCAACGGCGCGTCCGACCACGCCATCACCGACGTGTTGAAGTCATGCCCGAGAGGGTTGTCGGGCCACGGCTTCTGGCGACCCGTCTGTGCGAGCTGCAGCGAAAGGACCATCGCGACGTTGCTGCCGAGGTTCCGTTCGCCCTCCAGCGGTGGAAAGTAGACGGTGATCTCGTCCGGATTGGTCACGGTCTGAGCGCTGAGCGGCGCTGCGAGCACCAAGGCTGCAAGAGCGCCCGCGAAGGCCCTCAAGCGGGGCACGCGGCCTTCACCGCGTCGAGCGCGTCCTGAACGATGGTGGCGAGGGCAGCACCGAGGTCGCGATCGTCCGTGGCGACCGAGTCGGCCCGGAGGCTCGCCTGGCTGAGGAGGAAATAGGCATGCGCCTGGCGGTTGCAGTCAGCGGTCGTCCCGTCGGCCGTCATCCCCAACGCCTCCATGGCCAGCGCGTAGAGGAGAACGACGGAGTGGCTGTCGTTGGTGGTGTCGTAGACTGCGGCCGTGAACGGCAGCTCCACGTCCAGCGTCTCGCGCCGCGTCGGTTGCCCGAGTTCGCCCAGAAAGAACGTGCTGCGGATGACGAGCGACGCCGGATCGCTGCCTTTCACGCGGCCGGTGAGGAGTGCCAGGGCACCAGTGTCGCGCCAATACTGCCGCCGCCTTTGCAGGTTGGGGATGCGCGCGCTCGGCGGCTCCAGGCCGTCGCCGCCGTCGGCCTGGACCGGCTGCAGTGCCAAGGCGTCCAGGTTCGTCAGCCCACCGGCACGGTCGTCGTCGGCCAGCAGCTCCGACGCGAGCCGCGGCAGCTTCTCAGACATCAGATCGCGGAAATCCAGGAATGCGGTCGCGGAAGCTGGCGCGTTGGTGCTGCCGTACTGAAAGAGGTGAACGGTGCTGCGCTCCTGCGCCCAGCTCGACGCCGGCAACGCGGCCAGGAGCATCAGGAGAGCGGGCAGGCGCACGTCTGATCCTCCTCGGTGACCGTGTGATCGTGGTTCAGGATTTCGAAACGGAGCGCGACGGCGCAGTCCGGACGCTGACGGCTCTGAAAGCTCGCCAGGCCGGCGGGGTTGCGGCCAGCATCCACATGCACCTCGATCAGCCGGGCTTCGCCCGCCGCGAAGACCCGCTGTGGCAGATCGGTCGGCAGCTCGAAGACGCTCTCTTCGTCCCCCGTGGCGGCGAACCCGACATGCTGCAGAAGGGCGGTCCGGGTGCCGGCGTTGGACGCGAACAGGGTCACGCTTTCCGCCTCGCACGCGACCGCCGCGACCTGCAGATCGGACCGCGCGACCTCCAACCGGTCCGCCAAGAACGCATAGATCAGCGTCAACAGCGGCAACAAGGCCAACAGCGCCTTTAGGTCGATGCCGCGCACCACCCGCGTGAACACCGACTGGAATTCGCCGCAGTCGTTGCACTTCTTCGCCTCGAACGGGATCTGTCGGGCGCAGAGCTTGCACGCCTTCGTGGTCGCTGGGGTCACGACGTCGTGGCCTCCGCGACCAGAGCCGACGAAACCGGAGGTCCCATGGCGACGGCGATCCGCTATCTCAAGCCGAGCGCTGAGAGGAGCGGTTCGTCGATGTCTCCCGTCGTGGCCATGCCCTGACTGGCCTGGAAGTCGGTGATCGCGCGCGTCGTCTGCGGCCCGAGGACGCCGTCCGCCGGCCCGGGGTCGAAGTCACGGTTCGCCAAGGCCTGTTGCACCGCGCGGACCAGATTGCCCGGTGAGGGTCCGGCGCCCTTGCGCCGATAGCGCTCCGAAGCTCCAAGCACCGGCGTCGCACACAGGGCCATGGCAACCGCCAATACGCCTCTCCGAACGAAGCGGATCTCGTGCATCAGAGCGACCTCCCATCGCGCAGCCTAACCGATCGGTCATACGCTACGATGATCGATAACCGATTTGGGGTGCATCTCCAAGGCGCGCGACTGGTGTGAACGTGTCGCCGCAGACCCCTCAGTCCGAGGCGGCGGCGACACGCTCGCCAGCCATTCGCTCTCGCGCCAAGCTCGTGAGCCCGAAGTCGTGCAGCACGGCGTAGGCGCAGGGCATGACGATCAGGACGAGAACGGTCGACGCCAGCAGACCGAAGGCGAGCGACGTCACCAGCGGGATCAGGACCTGCGCCTGCAGGCTCGTCTCGAACAGAAGCGGCGTGATGCCGGCGATGGTCGTCGCCGAGGTCAGCACGACGGCGCGAAACCGGTCGCGGCTGGCCGCCTTGGCCGCTTCGATCACGTCACCGAGTTGCGCGGCGCGGAGCTTGACGAAGTTCACGAGCAGGATCGAATCGTTGACGACGATGCCGGCCAGTGCCGCCAGCCCGAGGACGCTCGGCATCGACAGATCGAGCCCGAGCGCCATGTGCCCGAGCACGGCGCCGATGGCCGCCAGCGGGATCGCCAACAGCACGATGAACGGCTCGACATAAGAGCGGAAGACGAAGCTCAGCAGCACGAACATGGCCAGGAGCCCGACGGTGAAGGCACGGCGCATCGAAGCGCCGGTCTCGGCCTGTTCGGCCCGTTCGCCTTCGAGGCTCAGCTCCACCCCTGGAAACTGCACCTCCAGCTCGGGCACGAACTCGGCGATGGCGGTGTCGAGCAGCGCGTTGACGTTGACGCGACGGCGGTCGACCTCACCGGTCAACGTCGCCACGCGCTCGCCATCGATCCGTTGGATCTGCGCCGCTCCCCGCCCCCAGGCGAAATCGGCGACCGCACCGAGCGGTACGGTCGCGCCGGTGGGCAACGAAATCGGTAGCGTGTCGAGGTCGCCGAGGGTCGAGAGATCGACGGTGTCGAGTTGGACGTTGACCTCGATGGTCTCGCGCCCGACCTGCAGCTCCGCGGCCTCGCTGCCGGTGAGCGAAGCGCGGACCTGGGAGGCGACCGTGCGGCTGTCGAGCCCCAGCCCCATCGCCCCTTCCTTCAGGGTCAGGCGGATCTCGGGCTTGCCGTCGCGCAGATCGTGCTGGAGGTCGCTGACGCCGGGGAAGCGCGCGAGCCAGCTCTGCAGCGCATCGGCAGCATCCCTCAGCTCGGCGAGGTCGTCGCCATAGAGGCGCAGCTCCAGCGCCCGCCCACCAGGCCCGATGGTCGGTTCCTTGAAGCTGAGCCCGGTCGCGGCCGTCACCGGCCCGGTCGCCTCGCGCCACAACACCAGGAGATCGGGCACGCTGACGTGGCGTTCCCTGTTCGGCAGGAGGTCGACGGTGACGGTGGCAAGGTGACCACCGCGCTCGCTCACGTCGGCGTTGACGTCGGTGCGAACGAACACGGCTCGCACCAGCGAGCGGCCCTCCGGGTGGGTCTCGCGGAGGTCTTCGTCGACCGCATCGAGGCCGGCCAGCACCCGATCGACCGCGGCGCGGGTCTCGGCCAGTGGCGTGCCCTGAGGCATGGCGATCCGCGCTTCGATGGTGTCGCCTTCGAGGCTCGGAAAGGCACGAAACGCGACAGCCCCACCAACCACGAGGCCGGCGGTCACCAGGACCGCACCAAGCACCGTGCCGAGCACGAGGTACCGCCAAGAGACGGCGGCATCGATCAGCCGACCGAGCCCCTGCTCGCGAAACGCCTCGAACCGGCCGCGGAACCAACGCTGAAAGCGGGACAGCCGTTCGTCGCGGACGGCACCGGCGATGTGGTGCGGCAACACGAGGAACGCTTCCAAGAGGCTCATCGTCAGGGTGATGATCAAGACCACCGGGACCGCCACCAGCACCCGGCCGATCGTCCCGTCGAGGAACGCCAGCGGCACGAACACGCAGATCGACGTGAGGAACGACGCACCGACGCTGGGCAGCACCTGCTGGACGCCTGCCACCGCCGCGTCGTACGGCGCCAGGCCGTCCTGGAGCTTGGTCGCGATGTTCTCGGCGATGACGATGCTGTCGTCCATGATCACGCCGATGGCGATCAGCAGGCCGACCATCGTCAGCATGTTGATGGTGTAGCCGATCAGCACGAGCACGGCGAACGAGGCGAGGAACGAGGCCGGAAGCGCCATCGCCACCCAGAACGCGAAGCGGAACGAGAAGAACAGCCACATCACCGCGAACACGAGGACGAGGCCGATGGCGCCGTTGCTGAGCAGCAGCTGCATCCGGTCGGCGACGATCGAAGCGGCGTCGCGGGTGAAGACGAAGCGCACGCCCGGAGGGGCGGCCGCCGCCTCAGCTTCGACGAACCGGCGCACCTCCGCCATCACCGACAGGGTGTCCTGGTC
The DNA here is from genome assembly GCA_039818825.1 of Pseudomonadota bacterium. GTDB lineage: Bacteria > Pseudomonadota > Alphaproteobacteria > Geminicoccales > Geminicoccaceae > JBCBTD01. Next base: position 2,806 of record JBCBTD010000025.1, on the reverse strand, counting down.
CTTGGTCTTCTTGATGACGAGGAGTGCTGCGCGCTCGCCGTCCAGCTCGACGCGCACCGCGTCGTCGTCGTAGCGCTCGACGATCGTGGCGATCTCGTCGAGCCGCACTTCGCCGCCACGCTCGCCGCCGATGATGACCAGATCGGCGAAGCTCGACGGATCGCGCCGCTTGTCGGTCAGGCGCACCAGCACGTCCTGGCCCTGGGTCTCGATGGTGCCCGCCGGCAGATCGAGGCTCTGGCGGGCGATCATGTCGGCGACGGTCGGCAGGTCGAGGCCGTAGCGGCGGAGGCTGCGGACGTCGAGCTGAATGCGGATCTCCGGGTCGGCGAAGCCGTCGACGTCGACCTCGCTGACCGACGTTGCCCGCATCAGCCGGGTCTTCAGGTCTTCGGCGAAGCGTTTGAGATCGCGCTCGTCCATCGGCCCGGTCACGGCCAACGAGACCACCCGGTCGGTCATGTTGAGGATGCGCGTGACCGGCCGTTCGGCGAGACTGGGAAAGTTGTCGATCGCCTCGACCTCGGTGCGGACGTCGGCGACGAAGCGCGTGAGGTTGCCCCCCTCGCGCATTTCGGCCGAGGCGGTGACGACACCTTCGCGCGCCGAACAGGTGAGCTCGCCCAGATCGCTCAAACCCTCCATCGCCTGTTCGATCGGCAGGCAGATCGCCTCTTCCCCCTCTTCGGCCGAGGCACCGGGATAGGGGACCGTGATCTGCACGACGTCGGTCTCGAAGTCCGGAAAGGTCGCGCGCTGGAGGTTCGGCAGGCTGATCAGGCCGATCGCCATCATCGCCACCATCAGCAGATTGGCAGCGGTCGGATGCCGGGCGAACAGCGCGATCAAGATCCGGCCTCGACCAACCCCGGCAGCGGCACCCCGGGCGCAAGCTCGGGTGCGAGACGCATCCCTTCGATGGCCGGTGAAAGGGCACCGATCACCACCCGATCGCCGGCCGCGATGCCGCTGCCGATGATCGCCAAGTCACCGACGGTCCGGGTGACCCTGACCGGTCGGATGGCCAGGCGATCGTCGTCGTCGACGACGAACAGCCGGGGCCCGTCGTCGACCCGGCGGATCGCCGCCGCCGGCACGACCAGCTGACCCTGCTGCGGCTGACCCTCGACGATGACCTCGACATACATGTTCCTGGTGAGCGGCGGCCGCCGGCCGGGCTCGACCTGACCATAGGGGTCGTCGACCGTCACGATCAGGCCGAAGCTGCGGGTTTCCGGATCCATCCGGTCGCTCGGTCGGTCGAACGTCGCCGGCCAGGTGGCGTCGATGCCACGTTCCCGCAAGCGCACCTCGGCGGTGAGGCCCAACCTCTGGGGCAACGCCCGAAGCGTCACCAAGTCGAGCGCGCCGGGATCGAGGTCGAGGTCCGGCGGCACCAGCCCGCGCACCTGGGAAAGCGCGAACTGTCCATCGACCTCGGCTTTGGCGACGCCGTCGAAGCTGGCCACCACCTGGCCACGGCTGACGAACTCGCCGATCTCGACCTCGACGTCGCCGACCCGCGCGTCGAACGGCAGGGCGATGGCGGTGCGGGCGAGATCGAGCTCGGCCCGTTGCAGCTCGACTTCCAAGACCGCCAGCTCCGCCTCACGGACCGCCAGCTCCGGTTCGATCTCGGCAAGGCTCGATTCGTCGGTCTCCAACCGGTCCTGGCGATCGAGGACGGCGCTGATCGCCTGGTCGAGGCTGGCGCGGCTGGCGCTGCCGCGGTCGAACAGGCGTTCCTGGCGCGCCCGGTCGTCCTCGACGATCGTCAGCGCCCGCCGCTCCAGGGCGATCGACCGCTCCAGGTTGGTTCGGCGCACCTCGATCCGCTCGATCTCCGCCTGAAGCCGGCGGATTTCGGCCTCCACCCCGAGCTTGGCCAACCGGTAGTCGGAATCGTCGATACGGATCACCACCGTGCCGGCCGGCAGCAGGCGACCGCGCTCCAACCGCGGGTGGCGCTCGACGACGGTGCCCTGAACCTCGGCGGTGGGGTGGTAGGTGCGGGCAGGGACGACGGTGCCGAAGCCGATCGCCCGCGGGATCACGGTACGCTGCTCGGCGATCGCCACCTGGACGGGCACGGCACGCTCGACCGCCGCGGGCGCGCTCGGCCCCTCGGCCGAACGGAGCTGCCACATGAAGAAGGCCGCGCCGAGCAGCAACGGCGGCAGCAGCGCCAGGCTGCGCCAGCTTCGCCACGTGGCGTGGCGAGGGGTCGGTTCAGCCATGGGAACGGCTGGGCAGGTGCTGGGCCCTCGGCTTGACAGGCGGATGAGGCGCGCGGATGGTCGCAACGCCTCGCGCTGGGTCAAGCCGGACCATGGATCTTTACCTGCCGATCGCCGAGATGTCGGTGAACGCGCTCGTCGTGCTCGGTCTCGGCACCGGGGTAGGTTTCCTGTCCGGCGTCTTCGGTGTCGGCGGCGGGTTCCTGATGACGCCGCTTTTGATCTTCATCGGTATTCCGCCCGCCGTCGCCGTCGGCACCCAGGCATCGCAGATCCTCGCCTCCTCGGTCTCGGGTGTCCTCGCCCACATGCGGCGGAACACGGTCGATTTCCGCATGGGTTGGGTGCTCATCGTCGGCGGCTCGGTCGGCTCGCTCCTTGGTGTGTACATCTTCGGGCTGGTCCGTGCACTGGGGCAGATCGACCTGCTGGTGTCGGTGCTCTACGTCGTGCTGCTGGGTATCGTCGGCGGACTGATGTTCGTCGAAAGCGTCGGTACCTGGCTCCGGCGGTTCGGCATCGGCAGCCGGCCCGCACGCGAACGGAGCCGCCGCAACTGGCTCCAGAAG